>NZ_JBVYOQ010000005.1:0-454288 GCF_056134165.1 Actinoplanes sp. 13
CTTCCGTGGACTCACAACTTTCGATGTCATCACTCACGGTGCCCATCTCGCCGGACCACAGCCCGGCGTGTCGGGCCTGAAACACCGCTCCTGGCACAGTCCCCCCCGAAGGACCGGCCGCGGTCTGGCGCCGACCCGCAGCAAAGAGCCGGGGCCGGGAAGCCGGTGGCAGGGGAGGCCACCGGGAAGCCCGAGGCCGTGAGGCGGAGGCCACCGGGAAGCCCGAGGCCGTGAGGCGGAGGCCACCGGGAAGCCCGAGGCCGTGAGGCGGAGGCCGCGGGAAGGAGGTCAGGCCAGCATCCGGGCGAACTCCTCCGGATCGATGACCGGAATCCCCAGCTGCGCCGCCTTCTTGGCCTTGCTCGTGGTCGTCTCCGCAGTCACCAGCGCCGTGGTTCTGGCCGACACGCTGCTGCTGGCCGACCCGCCGAGCGCCTCGATCCGTTCGCTGACCGTGGTCCTCGTGTAGCCCGGCACGGACCCCGACACCACGTAGGTCTTCCCGGCCAACGGCTTCTCGCCGCCGTCGTCGGCCACGCTCATCGTCAGCCCGTGGGCGGTCAGCCGGTCGATCACCGGGCTCATCGCGGCCAGGCCGTCCACCACGTGCTGCGCCTTGATCAGGCCCATCTTGTCGATCTCGGCGATCTCCTCGACGGTCGCGGCCCGCAGCGCGTCCATGGTCTTGAAGCGGGCCGCCAGCCATCGGCCCACGCTGCGCCCGGTCATCCGGATGCCGAGGCCGGTCACCACCCGGTTGAAGGGCTGCTGCTTGCTCGCCTCCAGCCCTGCGATGATGCGCTCGGCGTTGGACCGCCCGAGCGTCACCGTCCCGCCGGCGGCCGTCCGGCCGACCGCCAGCTCGGCGATCCCGTCGGCGGTCAGGTCGTAGAGGTCCGCGACGGTGCGCGCGATCCCCTGCTCGACCAGCACGTCGCAGAACGCGTCGCCCGCGCCGTCCACGTCGAGCGCGTCCCGGCTGCACCAGTACGCCAAGGCGTTCGCCGCCGCGCACGACGCCGTGTGACAGCGCCACAGCAGCGACGACTTGTCCCACGGCTCGCCGCACTGCGGGCACTGCTCCGGAGCCGCCCACGGGGTCAGCCCGTGCGGCTGCTCCCCGATCGGCGAGGTCACCCGGGGGATCACGTCGCCGGCCCGCCACACCGCCACGGTCTGCCCGATCGCCAGGCCCTGTTCGTGGACCCACGCCGGATTGTGCAGCGTCGCCTTGGTGACCGTGGTGCCGCCGACCATGACCGGATCGATGAGGGCGCGCAGGCTGATCCGCCCGGTGCGCCCGACCCGCACCTCGATGTCGCGCAGCACCGTGGAAGCGGTGTCCGGCGGGTATTTGAACGCCACCGCCCAGTACGGCGTGCGGCTGGCCAGCCCCAGCCGGCGGCGGGTGCTCTCCTGGTTGGCCTTGATCACCGCGCCGTCGATCGGGAAGTCGAGGCCGGCGCGCCGGGCTCCGACGGTCTCGACGGCACCGGTCACCTCGGCCACCGTGAACCGCTCGCCGGCGGCCTCGGCCACCAGTGAGGAAGCCGGCCGGAAGCCCAGCTCGGCAGCCGACTCCATGGCCGCGAGGTGGCTGCCGAACGTGCCGCTGATCTCGTAGACCGCGAACGTCATCGGCGCCTCGTAGTTCCGGTCGATCGCCCGGATCGCCCCCGCGACCGCTCCGCGCGAATTCACGAACGCCTTGCCGCCGGCTGCCACCCGGTTGGCACTGGCCGCCTCGAAGTCACCGACGGTCATGTAGACCTCGCCGCGCACCTCGCCGCTCCACGGTGCGGGCAGCTCGGCCGGCAGCCCGGCGACTCCGCGGCGCACCTGGGTGGTCACGTCCTCACCGGTGGCGCCGTCGCCGCGCAGCGCGGCGAGCTGGAGACGGCCGCCGGCGTATTCGGCGCGGATGGCCAGGCCGTCCAGTTTCACCTCGACCAGACAGCCGTCGCCGCCGAGTGTGGCGACGAACGCCGCCAGCTCCTCCGGGGTCTTGATCTTGTCGAGGGACAGCATCGGCGTCGGGTGCCGCACGTCGCCACCCGCCGAGGCGCCGGCCGCGACCGCCGTGGTGATCCCCCGGTCGTCCCAGTCGGGATGGGCGGTGACGCTGGCCGCGATCCGGTCCGCCAGGACGTCGTAGTCGGCGTCGGTCAGCACCGCGTCACCGGTGTCGTAATAGACCTGCGCGGCCCGGCGCGCCTCCTCCACCGCCTGGTCGAACTCGTCGCGGGTGGAGAACGGGCTGATGCTCTCGATCATGCCGAGAGACTACGGCCGGGGTCCGACAATTCCGCGCGTGAACCGGCGGCGACGGCGAGGTAGGCCGTCGTCAGTTCGGCCAGCACCGACGGCGTCCCGGCCGGTTGCGGCACCCCCAGATGCAGCTCCCGCAGCTCGTCCATGAACCGCGCCCACAGCTGCGGCCCGCCCTGCTCCAGCAGCTCGGCCCGGATCGACAGCTCGGGCGTGACCGGCAGGTGCCGGCGCCCCCACGCCCCCAGCTGCGCCAGCACCGGCACCAGCTGGATGGCCGGCTCGGTCAGGCTCAGCAGGACCCGCTGTTTGTGTCCCGGGTCCGACGCCGACGAGATCATCCCGAGCGCGGTGAGCCGCTGCAGCCGGTCGGCCAGGATGTTGGAGGCGATACCCTCGTCCGAGCCGTTCAGCAGCGCCCGGAAGTGGCGCCGGTTGCCGAACATCATGTCCCGGATGATCAGCAACGACCACTTGTCCCCGAACACCTCCAGCGACAGGTTGATCGGGCACCCGGACCGGTGATCGTCCATGAATTCCTCCTCCAAACCACTTGCAGCTTACAACTGGTCTTGACTACGGTGCCAACCAGTAGCAGAAAGCAACCGGTTCAGCTGGGAGGAACCCGGTCATGGCCTTCGTCAACGCCTACATCTCGGTCTCCGCCGACGGCTTCGTCGCCGGCCCGAACCTCAGCGCCGACAAGCCGTTCGGCGACGGCCCGGTCGACGAGCTGCACCGGTGGATGTTCGAGACGCCCGACGAGAACGCGGCGATCCGCGACGAGATCGTCGACGCCGACGCGTTCATCATGGGCCGCAACATGTTCGGCCCGATCCGCAGCGAGTGGGACCTGTCCTGGACCGGATGGTGGGGCCCCGAGCCGCCGTACCACAAGCCGGTCTTCGTCCTGACTCATCATGCCCGGGAGGACCTGCCGATGGCGGGTGGCACCACCTTCCATTTCGTCACCACGGGCATCCATGACGCGCTGGACCAGGCGAGCAAGGCCACCGCCGGGGGCCGGATCGCCATCGCCGGCGGCGCCGCGACGCTCAACCAGTACCTGGCGGCGGGCCTGGTCGACGAGCTGACCCTGACCGTCGCCCCGGTGACACTCGGAGCCGGCCGGCGGCTGTTCGACGGTGTCCCCGCCCTGCGGCTGGAGCAGATCCGGTCCCGCCCCGCCGCGCCGGCCACCCACATCACCTACCGCGTGCTCCGCTGACGGGGAGTCCGGAGTCGCTTGACCCCGGGGCGCCGTCCCGCTAACGTTCGTTTCAACGATCCGGTTGAAAGCGCAGGAAGGCGAACCCATGGCCCTGACCCCCGCGGAGCGGCACCGCAGCATCGCCGCCACCTTCTCGGCCCGCGTCGACGGCACCGAGAAGTGGGACTCCCCCGCCCCGGTCGACGGGTGGGCCGCCCGCGACGTGGTGCGCCATCTCGTCGAGTGGCTGCCCGGCTTCCTGGCCTCCGGCGCCGACGTCACCCTGCCCCGGGGCCCGGGCGCCGACGAGGATCCGGCCCGGGCCTGGCACGTGCACAACGACGCCGTGCAGGCCCTGCTCGACGACCCGGCCACCGCGCGGCGCACGCTCGCCAACCCGCACATCGGCGATCTGCCGCTCGACCAGGCGATCGACCGCTTCTACACCACGGACGTCTTCATGCACACCTGGGACCTGGCCCGCGCCACCGGCCAGGACGACCGCCTGGACCAGGACGCGTGCGCGGAGCTGCTGGCCGGCATGGAGCCGATGGAGGAGCTGATGCGCGGCTCCGGGCAGTACGGCCCGCGCGTCCCCGTCCCCGCCGGCGCCGACCCGCAGACCCGCCTGCTCGGCTTCATCGGCCGCGACCCCGCCTGGCAGCCGGCCTGACCCGCCTGACCCGGAGGGCCGAAGAGCGAAGATCGGCTCAGGAGGTGCCGAGCCCGGCCACGAAGCGCCCGAGCCGGCTGAGCCCCTCCCGCAGGTCCTCCACCGAAGCCGTGTACGACAAGCGCACATGACTCTCCGCGCTGCACTGCCCGAAGTCCCGCCCCGGAGTCAGCGCCACGTGCGCCTCCTGCAGCGCCCGCTCACAGAAGTCCCACGACGACAGCCCGGTCCCGCGCACGTCGAAGTACACGTAGAACGCCCCGTCGGGCACCGCCGGCACCGGCAGCCCGATCCGCGCCAGGCCCTCCAGCACCAGCGCCCGCCGGCTCACGAACTCCAGTCGCCGCTGTTCGCACACCGCTCGCGCCGGTGGCGTGAAGCAGGCCAGCGCCGCGTTCTGGGCCGGCACCGACGGGCAGATGAAGTAGTTCTGCGCCAGCCGCTCGACCGCGCCCACCAGCGAGGCCGGCAGCACGCACCAGCCGAGCCGCCACCCCGTCATGCCGAAGTACTTGGAGAAGCTGTTGATCACCACAGCGTCCGGGTCGACGGCCAGTGCCGTCTGCGGCGCCCGGCCCCGCGCGTCCCGGTCGCCCAGGTTCAGATAGATCTCGTCGACCAGCCGCCACGCGCCACGCGAGGCCGCCAGCGCGCAGATCCCGGCCAGCTCGGACGCCTCGATCGACGTACCCGTCGGATTGGACGGCGTCGCGATCATGACCCCGGCGGTCCGCGCCGACCAGTGTTCCCGCACCGCCCGCGCATCGAGCTGGAACCGCATCGCGGCGGTGGTCGGGGCCAGCCGCACCCGCGCCCCGAAACTTTCCATGATCTGCCGGTTGCACGGGTACGACGGGTCGCCGATGATCACCTCGTCGCCCGGGTCGACCAGCGCCGCCGCGGCCAGCAGCAACGCGGCCGACGCCCCGGCGGTGACCACGACCCGCGCCGGGCTCACCTCGACCCCGTGCTCCTCGGCGTAGAACCCGGCGATGGCGTCCCGCAGCGCGGGCAGCCCCAGCGCCGCCGTGTATGCCATCGGGCGCCCGTCCATCGCCTCCCGCATGGCCTCGCGCACCACCGGTGTGGCCCCGAAGTCCGGCTCGCCGATGTTCAGCCGCACCACCCGGTGCCCGCCGGCCTCCAGCATGGCCGCGTGCTTGGCGACCTCCATCGCGTAGAACGGCGCCATGGCCTGCGCCCGCCGGGAAATCCGTGGCTGTGTCACAGCCAAACTCTAGATACTGCGCTCGGGCCCCGGCGCCGCCCGGGCCGGGCGGATCGCGATATGCCCGGATCGACCCCTACCCTCCCGAGATCGGCACGGCCACTGCCAAGCATCGATCTGTCACTATGCGAAGAAGATCCCGGTCGCAATCAGACGCCAACCGTCCCTTTGGGACACTTCCGGGCATGCCAGTCGGGGATCTTCATGTTGCTGTCGACATCTCCGCTTGGTGGACCACCGCCGTGTACGAGTCGGGCGGCAGTGTCCGGCCGGTCGTGTTCGCGGGCGAACCGCAGTTGCCCAGCGGGGTGTTCCTCGACCCCGAGACCCGCGTGATCACCATCGGTGTGCCGGCGCTGGAGGCCAGCGTGCGGAACCCGGAGGGCTACCGCCCTGATCCGATGACGCTGCTGCGCACCGGCACCCCCGCCCCGAACGCGCGGTTCGACCCGGTCGCCGCGGTGGCCGAGGTGCTCGCCCACGTCGCCCGGACGGCGGCTGCCCAGGCGGGCGCCGAGGTCACCGCGCTCACCGTGATCACGGCCCAGGCCTGGGGGGTCGGCGCCCTGGACCGCTTGCACCAGGCCGCGGCCCGCGCCGGCCTGCCGCGGCCCGCCGTCGTCACCACTGCCGCCGCAGCCGCCGCCCTCGCGCGCCCGGCGAGCGCTCGCCAGGAAACCGGCGGTGATGAGATCAGCGGGACCGGTGCCGGCACGCCCGGGCCGGCCGATCGGCGGCGGACCTGTGTGGTCGTGTGCACCTCCGGGGACGCCGCTCCGGAGCTGACTGTCGTGGACGTGGACGACGACTACCAGCAGCTGGCCTCGACAGCGGTGCGAGATCCGGAGTTCCCCGCGATCGACGAGGCCCTGATCCAGCTGGCGGCGGAACGGGTGGCGCCCGGCACCGACCCGGCCGCGGCTCTCGACGACTGGCGCGTGGCCTGGCAGATCCAGCAGGCGCGGGTCACGCTCACCGTCGAACAGCGCGCCCCGGTCACGCTCCCGGACTCCGAGCCCCCGGTGACCCTCGCCCGCGCCGACCTCGCCGCGGCCGGCGCACCCCATCTGACCCGGCTGGGTGAGGCGGCCAAACAGGTGCTCACCGACGCGGGCGTGGACCCGGCCGAGGTCGTGGCGGTGGTGCTGGTCGGTGCGGACAACGCGCTGCCCGGCCTGCGGGCGGGACTGACCGCCGCCGGGCTGCGGCCCACGGTGACGGTCCGCGACCCGCACGCCCTCGTCGCCGGCGCCGTCCGGCCCCCGACCGTGCGGAGCCCCCGGAAGCGGCGGTCTGTGGTGGGCGTTCTTGTCGCCTGTTCGCTCGTCCTGCTGGCGCACACCTTCGTGAGCGCGGTGCGCGTACCGCTGCGGTGGGAAAGCCTGGCCCTCGCCGTGGCTGTCGCCGCGCTCGCCGCCTGGTGGGCCGGAAAGGCCGCGCACAAGGGAAAGGCGGCCCGGCTGCCGGCCGAGCCGATCGTGATGGCGACGGCCGGCACCGTCCTGCAGCAGGCCCCGCCGCTCGACATGATCGGCGGGGCGCTGCTCGGGGTGGCGACCGGCCTGACGCTGACCACCCGGCCGGGGCTGCGTCTCGGCCTGGCGCTGCTGCTCGGGGCGGTGTTCGCGCTGGCCGCGAGCGCCTGGACGGTGGCCGGTTTCATCGCGGCGCTGGGCTGGTGGGCGTCCCGCCGCCGGTGACCGGGGAACGATCAGACCCAGTGGTTGTCGTGCTCCAGGTAGAACTCCCGCCGCTCCTCCTCGCTCATCTCGGCGATCCGGACCAGGCCCTCGAAATAGCCTTCGCGGGGCGCGCCGGGTGAGAAGTGCAGCAGCATCGACGCCGGCTCACCGGACTCGTTCTTGAACCCGTGGACGCCGCCCGCCGGGACGTGCACGTAGTCGCCCGGATCGCAGGTGAGCCACTCCACCCCGTTGTAGATGCGCATCTGTCCGCCGAGGATGTAGAACGACTCGGTCATGGTCTGATGGAAATGCGGGTCGGGCCCGGTCACGCCCGGGCCGCACTCCCACCGGTAAAGGCCGAACAGCCCGCCGGTGGACGGGCCCGAGGAGAGGTAATGGACCCGGGTGCCGTTCGGATAGACCAGCTCCGGCTCGGTCCCGGCCGGCCGGTAACGGGCGTTGATCTCGCCCCTGTCACCGTGGTGGAGCGGCGGCGGGTAACTCATCGGGAACCTCCGGATGGACGCTGATTTCGACGATGCGGGACCAGTCGTTCGTACCGTTGGCAGCGTAGGTCATGATCCGTACCTCGGTGGTGCGCCGCGGTGGGAAGGTGCTGCGCACCGTGGTCCTGGTGTTGCCGCGCACCTCGGCCACCGTCTCCCAGCCGGCGCCGGCCCGGACCTGCACGTCCCAGTCGCGCAGGCCGAATCCGCCCACCGGGAACTCGGCGGAGTCCACGGTGACCAGATCCACCGCGGCGATCCGTTGCGGCTCGTCCCAGGCGATGGCGAACCAGTCGGGCCATTCCCGGCCGGTCGCGTCGGCCCAGCCGGTGCCCTTCCACCAGCGCGCCGGGTCGGCGTCGCCGTCGACGGCCCCGCACGCCAGGAGCCCGGCCCGGGCCGACGAGGCGGTCACCCGGGAGGCGGTCCGAACAAGATCCAGCGATGGTACGGGTGAGGTAACGGTGACCGGAATCGACAGGCGGTCGTCGCCGCTCGTGACGCGGACGGTGTAATCGCCGGCGGTCGCGGCGCTGACCGTCACCGGGACGGTGCCGGCATGTCCGGGCGGCAACCACGTCTCGATCAGCCGCCGAGGCATGTGCAGCCCGTGCCCGCCCTTCAGCACGGCCCTGGCGTAGATCGGCTTCCGATGCGGGTTGCGCAGCTGCACCCGCAGGTCCCCGCCGTTGCACTGACCGGTGGTGATGGCCAGCTTCGCCGGGGTGACCGAGAGGCGGGCCGGAGCCGGAGCCGGGGCAGTGATCAGCAGCAGCGCGGCGGCAGCGGCGAAGCGGCGCATCAGACGGGAGCCAATCCGGGACGGCGGCGGTCGGAGACGAACGAGGCACAGGTGCCGATCGGCGCGCCCGGCCGGGTGATGTGCGGCAGCACCCGGAAATCGGCACGCATCTGATCGCGGGTCAGCTCGCACCGCAGATAGCCGCGCTGCGCGTTCGTGAACCGCAGGTGCGGGTTGACCGCCCGCTGCCGGTCCAGGTTCGGGGTGGTCTCCGAGCCGTCCCCGCCGCTGGAGATCGACGTGCCGACCAGCTCCACGCCGATCGCCGGCGACTCCGGGCGGCGGAAGTCGGCGCGCAGGTCGTTGGCGTAGTTGAAGTGGATGTCACCGGTCAGCGCCACGGTGCCGGGAACCCGGGCGGCGGCGGCCAGCACGGCGTCGCGGTCGGCCAGGTAACCGTCCCACTTGTCCATGTCGAAGCGGTCGCCCGCCGGGCCGTACCGGCACTCGGCCAACATGATCTGCTGCGCCAGCAGATTCCAGCGGGTGCCGCCGCCGGTCATGCCGTCCAGCAGCCAGCTGCGCTGCCCGGCGCCGAGCAGGGTCCGGGACGGGTCGGCCCGGTCCGGGCAGTCCGGTTTGACGCCGTCGCCGCACCCCTGGTCGCTGCGGTACTGCCGGGTGTCCAGCACGTGCGCGGTGGCCAGATCGCCGAACCGCAGCCGCCGGTGCAGCCGCATACCCGCGCCGGACGGCCGCTGCGGGCGGCGCAACGGCAGGTTCTCCCAGTACGCGCGGTAGGCGTTGGCCCGCTGCACCAGGAAGTCCCCGGCGCTGATGTCGAAACGCGGCACCCCGGCGGCGTAGTTGTCCTGCACCTCGTGGTCGTCCCAGGTCGCCACCCACGGCGCCGCCGCGTGTGCGGCCTGCAGATCCGGGTCGGCGTGGTAGAGCGCGTACCGCATCCGGTAGAGGTCCAGCGTGTCGGTGGCCAGCATGAACGTCTCGGGCAGGCGCAGACGCGGGTCGAGGCGGTCGCCGCCCAGGCTGTCGACGGCGCCTTCGTACATGTAGTCGCCGAGGAAGAAGACGACGTCCAGGTCCTCCTCGGCCAGGTGCCGATAGGCGGTGAACCAGCCACCGGTGTAGGACTGGCACGACGCGACCGCGAACCGCAGCCGGCGCGGCGAGGCCTTCCGGGCGGGCGCCGTGCGGGTCCGCCCGGCCGGGCTGACGTGCGCCCCGCAGCGGAACCGGTAGAAGTAGTCCCGTCCCGGCCGCAGCCCGCCCACGTCGACGTGCACGGAATGCCCGTACTCGGCACGGGCGGTCGCCGTCCCGTACCGGACCACCTTGCGGAAACCGTCGTCCTCGGCGACCTGCCAGCGGACCGGCCGGCTCGCGAACGACATGCCACCCGCGGGGGCGTACGGCTCCGGCGCCAGCCGCGTCCAGATGACCACACCGTCCGGCAGCGGATCCCCGGAGGCGACACCGAGCGTGAACGGGTCGGCCCGCATCGGCGCCCCGCTCACCGACGCCGCGGCGCGGACCGGGGCAAGCGCGACGGCGAGCGCGGCCCCGCCCAGCGCGAACAGGCCGCGCCGGGGCAGCGCGGCGACCCGCAGGGCCGGGCCCGGGCGGTGCGGTGGCAGCAAATGCAGGCTCCTAGCAGGCGTCTCCCCATCTGGCTAACGGATCAGCCGGGGGAACGTGACGCCAGGAGGGCAGCGGCCGGCCCCAGGCCGAGTTTCTGGAGGATGTTGCGGATGTGCTTGGCCACCGAGGCTTCCCCGACGGTCACCGCGGCGCCGATGGACGCGCTTCGACGTCACCCAGCAGTATGCGCAGCGGCCGTCGGCCGCCAAGCACGCCGCTGGTGGTCAGTCGGCACGGCGAGTGGAGGCACTGGGCACGCCTGCTTCCACGCGATGCGGGCGGCCAGGCGAGTACGGAAGGCGGGCACTGCTCCATCGCACTCTGTGGCTTTCACTCTGGTCACTCAGCGGCCGGCGCGGTCCTCGGCCTGCTCGTCACGGCGCTCAGCCTGCTCAACATCGGGGTCGCGATGAAGGTCGCGCCGGCGCCGATCGTCGTACCCTGGTCGGTCCTCGGGTTGACGCTTGCGGCCCGCGCCGCCGTCGCTCTGGTTGCGGCGGTGGCACGGGCCGTCAGCGCGCTGCGTCAGCGGGGCACCCGTCGCCAGTCGGTGTCCGAGGCCAGGTAGAAGCTCGGGTACGACGGCTGGTTGTAGGTGGTCTGCTGGCGCGCCACCTCCACCCGGTACTGAGGTTCGTGCATCAGCGTGTACAGCTTGTGGCCGGTCACCTCGGTGCTCAGGTGGATCCGGATCGCCGAGCTGTCCGCCGTCCGGACCAGCAGCTCCTCACGCCAGTCGCCGAGCACGTCGGCGACCAGGCTCGGGTTGCCCTTGGTCCCGTTGTTGGTGCGGGTGCCCTCGGCGGTCAGCAACGTGCCGCGCCGCCAGTCGTCGATCGTCGGGGTGACGTCGCCGGTTCCGTTGACGATCTGGGTGGTGAGGTCGCCCGCCCAGCGGATGCTCTGGTTCGTACCCGGGATGGTGGTGGTCAGGATCTGGCCCTTGGCGCTGTGCAGGCCGAGCGCCTCGGAGCCGCCGGGCATGCTGGCCCACGATTCGATGCCGCGCACCTCGGGCAGCACGTCACCGATCATGCCGCGCCCGGTGTCCCGCCCGGAGTACGTGCCGAAGAGGACGTCGCCGCGGGCCGCGCCGCGCATCGCCATGCCGTAGGGCGCGGAGGTCCCGCCCTCGTGCACCGTGAAGATCTCCAGGCCGGGGCGGTCCGGGTCGATGTCGGTGACGTGCATGGCGTCGCCGTGGCCCAGGCGGGCGTCCGCGCCGGTGTCCGGGAGCTTGCCGAACGAGGAGTAGAGCAGGCTGCCGTCGTGGTCGATGGTGGCGGCGCCGTAGACGATCTCCTGCTTGCCGTCGAGGTCGACGTCGGCCGCGCTGAGCGAGTGGAAGCCCTGCGTGGTCAGGGTGCCGAACTCGGCGGACGTGCCGTCGCGGCCGTGCGGCGAGTCGTTGAACGGGTTGGTCATCGGGGTCCAGCCGCTGTCCACGAACCAGTTCTCCCGCAGCCGGCGCCCGTCCCAGTGATAGGCGACCAGCGTGGAACGGGTGTAGTACCCGCGGGCGAAGACCGCGGAGGGCCGCCGGCCGTCCAGATAGGCGACGCCGGCGAGGAACCGGTCCACCCGGTTGCCGGGCTCGATGCGGGCCATGGCGTAGTCGCCCCACATCAGGCCGTCGTCGTGCCGGCCCGGCTTGTAGTCGACGGTCTGCAGTTCCCGGCCGGTGGCGCCGTCGAAGACGGTCAGCCACTCCGGGCCGTCGACGATGAAGCCCTCGAACGCGCGCAGGTTGTTGCGGGCGCTGCGGGACGGCGCGTAGACGTCCATGAAGTAGTCGGTGAGCGCCTCGGCGTCGGCCCGCGACAACGGATATCGATAGGTGGGCGCGATGCCGAAGGCCTGCTCCAGGGTGGCGGGCCAGCGTCCCGCGCGCACCTCCGGGTGCGCGTGCCAGCCGAGGAACATCTCGACGACGTGCTCGTAGTAGTCGGCCGCGCTCATCCGGAAGTCGGCGTCCTTCTGGAAGCCGTTCCTGATGTGGTGCTCCCGGCCGTTGCGGATGCTCTTCGTGCCCGGGGCGGTCTTCATCATCATCTCCGAGCGGCCGTCGCCGTCGAAGTCGTAGACCAGGAACTGGGTGTAGTGCGCGCCGGCCCGGACGTTCACCCCCAGGTCGATGCGGTGCAGCAGGGTGCCGTCCGCCCGGTAGGTGTCGACGTAGACCGGCCCCGTGTACCCGACCTGGGACACGTCCTTGGAGTTCGACGGGTCCCACTTGACGATGTATTCGTACCGGCCGTCACCGTCCACGTCGCCGACGCTCATGTCGTTCGCCGCGTACGTGTAGGTCTCGCCCTTCGGCGTCACCCCGTCCGCGGGCTTCTGCAGCGGCAGCTCGGTGTGCCCGGCCGCCCACGGGGTGGCGGTCGCGTCCCCCACCCGGTACCGCGACGTCGCCGTACCGTCCCGGTCCAGGTAGTTCGTGCTGTCGGTGACCGTGGCGATGCGCTTGCCGTCGCGGTGGACGGCGAAGTTACGGCCGGTCAGCCCGGTCGCTGAGGCGCCGCTGACCTCGGTCTTGAGCAGGCGCCAGCTGAGGAAGACACCTTCACTGGTGGACGCGGCCACCAGGCCCCGGTCCAGGCGTTCCAGCTTGATGCCGGGCTTGCCGTGTGCGGGGGCGGCGCCGGGGACACCGAGCACCAGGACGGCAGCGGCCGCCGCGATCAGGGGCGATCTCATGCGGCATCGATCTCCGCCTGGAGCTCCTTGATGAAGCCCTGCGCGGCGACCTGCGGGGTCTGCCGCTCGAACAGGACCTCCTCGGTGTGGCGCTTCAGGATCGCCTCGATCCCGCTGGCGCCGTTCGGGGTGACCCGCGGCGACTCGCCGACCTTGATGGTGGTCAGGTAGTCCGCGGCTGCCTTGTCGGTGGCCTCCAGCTTCGGCGTGATCGCGGCGCGGACCGTGGTGTTGGACGGCACACCCCGGTCGGTCAGCAGCACGTCGCCGGCCTCGGTGGTGTTGAGCAGGTAGTCGACGAAGAGCGCGGCCTCGGCCGGGTGCTCCGAGCGCGCGGAGACGGACCAGAACATCGACGGCTTGTAGTAGGGCGCGGTCGCCGCGCCCGGCTGCCCGTTGCCGGGGAGCTTGAGCAGCTTGAGGTTCTGGCCGGACGCGGCCGACAGCGAGGTGAGCTGGGTGTTCCACCAGGTGCCGAACGCCGAGGTGTTGGTGGCGGTGCCGGACTGGTCCAGCGGCGCGCCGGCGCGCTCGACGGTGACCGACGGCGCCGGGGCGATGCCCTGCTTGGCCAGGTCCAGCAGGTACTGCCAGTACGAGGCGAGCACCTCCGGCGGGATGGCCACCTTGCCGTCCGCGTCGTACAGCGAGGCGCCGGCCTGGCGGGCCCAGATGTTGACGCCGCCGGAGTCGAAGCCCCACGACTGCACGCCGGTGACCTTGCCGCCGGAGGCCTTGGAGACCTCGGCGCCGATCCGCTTCAGGTCGTCCCAGGTCCAGGTCGAGTCGTCCGGGACCGGAATCTTGTACTGGGCGAGGAGGTCGGTGTTCACCACGATGGAGTACGCGGCGAGACCGGTCGGGATGGCGAACTGCTTGCCGTCGACCTTGCCGGTGTCCAGCGCGGCCGGGTCGATGCCGGTGGTCTTGAGGTGCTTCTCCGCGGTGCCGAGGTCGAGCAGGGCGCCCCGCTCGGCGTACGACGCCAGGTACAGCTCGTCCATCTGGATGATGTCCGGGGCGTCGTTCGCGGCAACCGTGGTGGCCAGGCTGTCCCAGTAGCCGTTCCACTCCTTGAACTCGCCGGAGACGGTGATGTTCGGGTGTTTCTTGGTGAACATGTCGATCACCTGCTGGGTCCGCTTGTGCCGCGCGTCCGAGCCCCACCAGGTGAACCGCAGCTTGACCGCGTCCTGGGAGATGTCACCGGACGCGTCGCCGCCGCTGCCGCCGCACGCGGCGAGGCCGGCCGCCGCACCGAGACCGAGACCGAGGGAGAGAAGGGACCGTCGGGTGTATGGCATGGGGGATCCTTCCGGGGATTATTTGATGCCGGTGGTGGCGATGCCTTTGATCAGGTAGCGCTGGCCGATCAGGAAGGCGAGGAAGATCGGCAGCAGCGAGACCACGCTCATCGCGAACATCGATCCCCAGCTGGTGGACACGGTGGAGTCGACGAACGAGCGCAGGGCGACCGGAACGGTGTACATGTCCGGGTCGGTCAGGTAGATCAGCTGCGAGAAGAAGTCGTTCCAGGTCCAGATGAACGTGAAGATCGTCGTGGTGGCCAGGGCCGGCAGCATCAGCGGCAGGATCACCCGCAGGAAGATCCGGGGATGCCCGGCCCCGTCGATCCGGGCCGCCTCGTCGAGCTCCTTGGGCAGGCCGCGGATGAACTGGACCATCAGGAAGACGAAGAACGCGTCGGTGGCCAGCAGCTTCGGGACGATCAGCGGCAGGAACGTGTTCACCCAGCCGAGGTTGGAGAACATGATGTACTGCGGCACGATCAGCACGTGGATCGGCAGCATGATCGTGCCCAGCATGATCGCGAACCACAGTCGCTTGCCGGTGAACTCGAGCCTCGCGAAGGCGTACGCCGCCATCGAGCAGGAGACCAGGTTGCCGATGATGCAGCCGATGACGACGATCGCCGAGTTCGTCAGGAAGTGGCCGAACGGGCTCGACAGCGCGTCCCAGCCCTGGCCGTAGTTCTGCAGTTCCAGGTCGGACAGCACCAGACCCGGCGACCGGAAGATCGCATTGTTGGGTCGCAGCGAGCTGACGATCATCCAGAGTACGGGGTACAGCATCACGATCGTGAGCAGCAGCAGCCCGCTGTGCTTGAGGACGGAGCGGACCGGGGCGGGAAGGCCACCGCGCCGGGGCGGTGGGTCGTCGGCGACACGCACCGGGGCGACGCGCTCGTGCAGGTCAGTCATCGTAGAAGACCCATCGCTTGGCGGCCCAGAAGTTGACCGCGGTGAACGCTGCGATGATCAGCAACAACAGCCAGGCCAGCGCCGAGGCATAGCCCATGTCGAAGTTGTTGAAGCCCCGTTGATAGAGGTAGAGCGTGTAGAACAGGGTGGAGTCGGACGGGCCGCCGCTGCCCCCGGAGACCACGAACGCCTGGGTGAACGACTGGAACGCGTGGATGATCTGCAACACCAGGTTGAAGAAGATGATCGGGCTCAGCAGCGGGACCGTGATCCTGGCGAACTGCGTCCACCGCCCGGCGCCGTCGACCTGCGCGGCCTCGTAATACATCGCTGGGATCTGCCGCAGCCCGGCCAGGAAAATGATCATCGGGGCGCCGAACGTCCACACGTTGAGCACGATCAGCGTGCCCAGCGCCGTGCCCGGGTCGGAGATCCAGCCACGGCCCTCCACCCCGGCCAGCGCGAGCGCCTGGTTGATCAGGCCGTCGGCGCCGAAGATCTGCCGCCACAGCACCGCGATCGCGACGCTGGAGCCCAGCAGCGAGGGCAGATAGAACGCCGACCGGTAGAACGCCAGCCCGCGCAGCCCCCGGTCGAGCAGCATCGCCAGGCCGAGCGCGGCGGCCAGCTGGAGCGGCACCGAGATGAAGACGTACTTGAAGGTGACGCCGAGGGCCTGGTGCAGCCGCTCGTCGGAGACCATCCGCGACCAGTTCTCCAGGCCGTTGAACTCCGGCGGCTGGATCAGGTTGTAGTCGGTGAACCCGAGCAGGAACGACGCCGCGATCGGTCCCGCGGTGATCAGCACCAGCCCGGCGAACCAGGGCGCCAGGAAGAGGAAGGCGGCCTTGTTGTCGCGCGGTTTCGGGCCGGCCTTCGATCGTCGAAGGTGGTGAAGCTCGCCGAGGGCGCTCACGGAACCCTCCTTCGCACGTCAGCGGGTGGGCGCGCCGACCAGAGGAGGAAAGCGCTTTCCTGGCAGTGTGCCCCGTCACATCGACGGGGTCAACGGTTCGATGCCGTTAAATCTGGATCGTTTCAGAGGGCGGACACCGTACTCCACGCGGTGGTAGCCAAGATCGACTTTTAACTATTCAACTCTCCGACGACCACCCCTTTCGGGGAGTTGCAGGGACACCACAGGCGTCGATACTGGACACCCGGGCCTTCGGAGGTGACGTGCGCCGACGTCTCGCACCGACCCTCACCGCCTGTGTGGCTTTCGCGCTCGCCCTGACCGGCAACCTGGCGACCAATTCGATCGAGCCGTCGGCTGCCTGGTGGCGCCCCGTCATCTGGACGGTCACCGGGCTCCTGTTCGCCATCGCCCTCGTGCTCCAGTTACGGCGCCCACCGGCCACCACCCCGACCGAGTCCGACCTCGACGAGGCGGCTGCCGGCCTCGCCCGGGCAGTCGCCGGCCGGATGCGGCGGGAGTGGGGGAATCGGCAGGTCGACGACCCGGTTCCGCTGCCGACGACCTGGCGGGCCGCTTCCAGCAACCTCTCCGATCACCTCGCCAACATCCTGCGGCAGCCGGTCGGGGCCGAGGGCGGTGACCTCGAACTCGGTGGCCGGTTCGACGAGATCGGCAGCCTGTACCGGAGGATTCCCTCCGGCCGCCTCGTCGTCGTGGGCAAGGCGGGCTCCGGCAAGTCCGTCCTGCTGATGCGCCTGGTCGCCGAACTGGCCGCCGCACCCTCCACCGGCGAGCGGGTGCCGGTGATCGTCACCATGGCGACGTGGAACCCGGTCACCGTCACGTTCGACGACTGGCTGGCCGGGCAGATCCGGCCCGACCACCCGCGCTTCGCGGACACGGCCGCCGAACTCGTGCGGACCGGGCGGGTCCTGTTCGTGCTCGACGGCTTCGACGAGATGAGCCCCCGCTTGCGCGGCCCGGCCCTGCGCGAACTGAACCGGCACAGCGGCACACCGCTGATCCTGGCCACCCGCCCCGCCGAGTTCCGGGCGGCGGTGGAGGACTCCGATGTCCTGACCGGCGCGGCGATCATCGCGGTCGACGACCTGACGATCGAGGACATCGCCGCATATTTGCCTCGCACCACCACGCGTCCGGCCCTCGACGGCGCGGGTGGCCTCTGGACCGGCATCGTCGACGCTCTGAGCTACGACGCCCCGCTGCGCGAGACGCTGGGCAAGCCGCTGATGATCTATTTGGCCCGCTCGGTCTACGCCGACGGTGACCCGGCCGAACTACTCGATCGGCACCGGTTTCCCGATCCGCCGGCGCTGGAGCGACACCTGCTCACCGCATATGTACCTGCCGTCTACAACCAGCCGGACAGTCGATGGCCCGCCGGCCGGGCGCTGCGATGGCACACCTTCCTGGCGCGCCACCTGGTGCGGACCGATACCTACGAGCTGGCCTGGTGGTCCCTGCGCGACGCGGTGAACAGACCGGCTTGGTCGCTGGGCTTCACCGCCTTCGCGGCGCTGCTTCTCGCGCTGGTGCTGGCACCGGCGGCATTCGAACCCGAATCCCTCCGCTGGTGGACCGTCGCCGTCGCCTCCATCGCTGCGGGCGCCGGTCTGAGACTGCGCCGGAAGGCCCCGGTGCCGGCGAACACGGCGCTCGGTCTCCGAGGTGTCTTCCGCAACATCGCAACGACTGTGGGTCAGGCCCTCCTGATCCTCGCGGCCATCGCGTCGGTCGTCTCGCTGGTGGGCATCATGCTGATCGGCACCGCCACACCGCTCGACGTAGGGCGCAACCTGGCCGAAGCGGCCTCGGCCGGTGCGTTCTTCGCCCTGATCGGTTTCGGCCTCTCGGCTCCGTTCGCCCTTGTCGGCGGCGTCGCCTGGGGTTTGGTGCGGAGCCTCAGCGCTCCGATGGACATACCGTCCACACCGACCGTTCTCCATTCACTCACCGCCGATCGCCGCCACTCGATGACAAAGATCGCAGCGACCGCGCTCGGCTCGCCGATCATCGTCTTCGCCGTCACGGCGCCATCGACGGACCAGTTGCCGACGGCCCTTCTCGCCATCGCGACCGGGATGCTCCTCACGCCTCTCGTCGCCGTGCGGACAGCGTGGGTCCAATGGCTGCTCGTCGCCCGGTTGTGGTTGCCACTCACCGGCCGACTCCCGTGGCGGGTCGCCGCGTTCCTTCAGGACGCCTGCAGCAGAGGCGTGTTCCGCCAGTCCGGTGCCACTTACCAGTTCCGCCACGCCCTGCTCCGCGACGAACTTGCCGGCATCCGCTCCCTCACCGGCACAGTGACGACCACCTCCCTCAGCCACAGCGTCCGTCCAGCCGACCCGTGCTAATTTGCGGTACATGCCCGATGACCTGGCCGGAGGCGGTACGTACCACCCGTGTTGATCACCATCGGCATTCTCAGCATCGTCTTGCTCACCGCTGCCACCGGCTACTTCGTCGCGCAGGAGTTCGCCTACGTCGCTGTCGACCGGGAGCAGCTGAAGGCGATGGCCGACCAGGGCGACCCCGCCGCGGCGCGCGCCCTCACGGTCACCCAGCGGCTGTCCTTCGTCCTCTCCGGTGCGCAGGTCGGCATCACCGTGACCGCGCTGCTCGCCGGGTACGTCTCCGAGCCGTTCCTCGGCAAGGGCACCGCCGAGCTGCTCGGCGCGACCGGCCTGCCGGGGGCGGTCACCACCTCCGTCTCGATGGTGTTCGCCCTGCTGTTCGCCACGGTGGTGCAGATGGTGCTGGGCGAGCTGGCCCCGAAGAACCTGGCCATCGCGAAACCGGAGACCCTGGCGAAGGCGCTGTCCCGTTCCACGATCGTGTACCTCACCGTGGCGGGACCGCTGATCCGGCTGTTCGACGCGACCGCCAACCGGCTGCTGCGGGCCGTCGGGATCGAGCCGGTGGAGGAGCTTCCGCAGGGCGCCACCGCCGAGGACCTGGACCGCATCATCGAGAACTCCGGCACGCAGGGCGCTCTGGACCCACGGGCGGCCCTGCTGCTCGACCACGGGCTGGACTTCCGGACGCGTACCGCCGCCGAGACCATGCGTCCCCGGGTGGACGTCACCACGATCAAC
The DNA here is from genome assembly GCF_056134165.1 of Actinoplanes sp. 13. Taxonomy (NCBI): domain Bacteria; kingdom Bacillati; phylum Actinomycetota; class Actinomycetes; order Micromonosporales; family Micromonosporaceae; genus Actinoplanes; species Actinoplanes sp. 13. Next base: position 18,929 of record NZ_JBVYOQ010000005.1, read on the forward strand.
GCGGACGAGCCCGCCGCGCGGGTGGTGGATCTGCTGGACACCGGCCACTCCCGGTTCCCGGTGACCGACGACGGCCTGGACGACGTGGTGGGCGTGGTGGCCATCGCCGACGTGGTCACCCTCGACCCGGCCGACCGGCACACCACCCCGGTCCGGGACCTCGCCACCGAGCCGGTCGCGGTGCCCGAGTCGGCCCGCCTCCCCGAGGTGCTGGACCGGCTGAAGTCCGCGCACCGGCAGATGGCGATCGTGGTCGACGAGTACGGCGGCTTCGCCGGCATCATCACCCTCGAGGACGTGGCCGAGGAGCTGGTCGGCGACATCCGCGACGAGGACGACCTGCCGGAGCCCGGCATCGACCGTGACGGCGACGGCGGCTGGCTGGTGCCGGGCCGGGCGCGGGTCGACGAGATCGCCGAGGTGACCGGGGTGCGGCTGCCCGGCGACGACATGTACGACACCGTCTCCGGCCTGATCCTGGCCCGTCTCGGCCATCTGCCCGCGGTCGACGAGCGGATCGACGTCGAGCTGCCCGCGCTGGTCGGCGAGGACGGCAGTCCACTGCCGCAGGGCATCGCCCGGCTGACCGTGCGTTCCATCCACCGGCACGTGCCGGGCCGCATCGCGCTCACCGTCATCCATGATCAGGAGCTGTCCGCATGAGCACCTCCTGGTCGCTGCTGATCTCGCTGCTGCTGCTGGCGCTCAACGCGTTCTTCGTGGCCGCCGAGTTCGCCCTGGTCGCCGCGAAACGGCACCGCCTCGAACAGGCCGCCGCCGACGGTTCCCGGGGCGCCCGCGCCGCCCTCTCCGGCACCCGCAGCCTGTCGATGATGCTGGCCGGCGCGCAGCTGGGCATCACGCTGTGCACGCTCGGCCTGGGCGCGCTGGCCAAGCCGACCGTCGCCCACCTGCTCGAACCCGTCTTCACCGCGGTGGGCCTGCCGGCCGGCGCCGCGTACGTGGTGGCTTTCGTCCTGGCCGTCGCCCTGGTCGGTTTCCTGCACGTGGTGGTCGGCGAGATGGCCCCGAAGTCGTGGGCGATCAGCCACCCGGAGACCTCCGCGCAGCTGCTGGCCATCCCGTTCGTCGGTTTCACCACGGTGTTCCGCCCGGTCCTCGCCGCGCTCAACGGCCTGGCCAACGCCTGCCTGCGGGCGGTCAAGGTGACCCCACAGGACGAGCTGGCCCAGGTGCACAACGCCGAGCAGCTGCGGATGCTGCTGGAGACCTCCAAGGAGCACGGGACCATCGCCGACGCCGAGCACGAGCTGCTCACCGCGATGCTGCGGATCCAGTCGACGACGGTGCAGCAGGTCATGGTGCCGACGGAACGGATCGTCTCGGTGGACGCGGACGCCGATGCCCGTACCGTCGAACTGCGCAGCACCGCCACCGGCCGCAGCCGGCTTCCGGTGCTCGAGCCCGACGGTGCCGTCTCCGGCGTCGTCCATGTCCGCGACGCCGCCCGCGCGACCAGCCGCGACCAGCCCGCCACCGCGCGCAGCCTGATGACCGCGCCCGTCACGCTGACCGCCACCACCAGCGTCGTCGACGCGATCTTCACCATGCGCCAGCGCCGCAGCCATCTCGCGCTCGTCGCCGGCCCCGGCGGCGTCACCGGCCTGATCACCCTGGAGGACCTGCTGGAGCAGGTGATCGGCCAGTTCGACGACGAGACCGACCCGGTGATCCACGCCGCCCGGCGCGCCGGTCGCTTCTAAATCAAGATCATTTGATACGACCTGTCCGACAGCTTCCGTGGCCACACCGCGGCCCGGCTGCCACACCGGCCTGTGCCGCGCCCGCCGGACGGAGATCGGTGGTCCGGCACACTGACGAAACCCGACGCGTCCCCACTACCGTTTCGCCATGACCACGGATCAGCACACCCCGCGACCCCGGGTGATCGTCTCGGTCCTGGCGACAGCCGACGGCCGGGTGTCGCTCAACCGCACCGAGCGGCTCCTCGACGCGAACACCGGCGCCCGGTGGCGTGCGGCGTGGCCCCCGGACGTGCCGGACCTCCTGGCCCGCCGCACCGCGTCGATCGAGGAACGGCACCACCCCACCGTGGTCCTCGAGGGCAGCGGCACCTTCGTCGCCGACGAAGCCGGCCCGCTGCCCCTGCCGCCCGCCGACCTTCCGGCCGCCGGCCTGCGCCAGGACTTCGTGCCGGAGCACAGCCCGAGATGGTTCGTCGTGGTGGACAGCCGCGGCCGGATCCCCTGGACGCACAAACAGGACGGCGACACCCGCCTGCTGGTGCTGGTGTGCGCCAGCACGCCGTTGCCCTACCTGGCCCACCTGCGCCGCGAGAACATCCCCTACCTGATGGCCGGCTCCGCCCGGGTGGCGCTCCCCGCCGCGCTGGCCGGACTCCGCACCCGGTTGCACGCCACCTGCGTCGTCTCCCAGGCCGGCGGCACCCTCAACGGCGCCCTGCTACGTGCCGGCCTGATCGACGAACTGCACATCATCACGGTGCCGGCGCTGGTCGGCGGCCTCGACACCCCGTCCGTCGCGGACGGCCCCCCACTCGCCCTCGGCGCCCCACCCACCCCGCTGCGAACCGTCGACGTCACCGTCGGCGCCGACGGCAGCATCTGGGCCCACTACGAACGCGCCGGCGCTGCTACAACTGCCTCATGAGCACCCAGCCCGCCGGGTCCGATTCCGAACGCGCCCGGCCCGCCCTGGCCGCCGCCGGGCGCATCGCCCGCTCGTGCGCCGCCGTGCTCGGTGACACCGTGCGCTCCGTGGTGCTGCACGGCTCCCTCACCACCGGCGACTTCCGTCCCGGCCGCAGCGACATCGACCTGCTGGTCATCGTCGGCGACGACCTCCTCGACGCCCGCGCGCAGGCCCTCGAACACCTGGCCCGCACCGCCGACCTCGGCACCGCGTCCGGCCTGGACCTGGACGTGGTCACCGCCCGGACGGCCCACTCCCCCACCCCGGCGCCCGCCCTCGAGCTCCACCTGGGCCGTTACGACCGGTCCACCATCGACTTCGAGGTCGAGCACCGCGTACCGGCCGCCCCCGACCTACCGGCTGAACTCTCCACGGCCCGGGACGGCCGCGCCCTCCTCGGCGCCGACCCGCACGACGTGCTCGCCCCGATCCCCGCGCCGTGGCTGGTGGCCCGCGGCCGGCACTGGCTGACCACCTGGCAGACCCGCACCGACGACACCGAGCACGCCGCCTTCATGACCCTGACCGCCTGCCGGATATGGCGCTTCGCCGTGGAGAACGTCCACTCCTCCAAGTCGGCCGCCGCGCACTGGGCCCTGGCCGAAGACCCGACGCTCCTGGCCGTCCGCCAGGCCCTGCACCAGCATGAAGGAGCCCTCACCACCCCGGTCGACCCGTCCGCCCTGGCCACTCTCCTGACCCACGTCCTCACCACCACCCCACAACCCACCGTGTGAAGTTCCGGTCCGATTCCGACCCCAACTTCACACACTGAGTTCAGGTCATCAAGCGTGTGAAGTTCCGGTTCGATGCGCACCGCAACTTCACACACTGGGATCAGGTCATGGATCTCGGATCGGGCGGGAACAGGTCGTGCCCTACCCAGGGATCGACCGGCTCGGCATAGGCGGGTCCCGCAGCCGCGGGGTTCTCGTCGACAGGCCTTTCCGCAGCGGCGGACCATGAGGCGGACGCCGATCCGGTGGCTGTCGCCGGCACCCGCGCCGACCCGGTCGCCGGCGCCGGGCCTCGGGATGACCCGGTCGCCGCCGCCGGGAAGTGCGATGACCCGGGCGCTGCCGTGGGGAAGCGCGCGGCATGCCCCAGAAGTTTCGCCACGGTGGCGCGTTCCAGTCGGAGCCGGGCGCGGGCCGCATCGAACACGGGGCCGGTCAGGCCGGCGAGCGGCTCGTCATGCCAGAGGCCGAGCGCCTGCCGCACCTGGGTGTCCACCGCTTCCGCGTCGCCGTTGCGGTGTGCGGTGTGTGCCCGGGCCACCGCGGCCCGGAAGACGCCGACGTCGACGGCCTCCGCACCGGCCCGGAGCACATATCCGCCGTCGGCCAGCGCGATCAGCGATGTCCGTCCCGGGTCGAGGGCCCGGCGCAGGCCACCCACATAGCGCTGCACGATGTCGACGCCGTTCTCGGGCGGATCGCCGTTCCAGAGGGCCGCGACGATGTGTGTCATCGGCACGGGCCGGCCGGCCTCCAGCACCAGGAGGGCGAGGAGTGCCTGCTGCTTGACCGGCCCGATGTCCACGGGCTCGGCGCCGCGGAAGGCGCGCACCGGGCCGAGGATCTGGAACCGCGGCGCGACCGGCGACGTGCCACCGGTCATCTCGACATCCCCCATCAGGCAGCAGCATAACGACGGCCCGGCTCGGCGGGCAGTCACCGACGGTGGCGTCCCGTCGTCCGGCCGACCGATACCGGTCAGCCCGCCGACGGTAGTCCCCAGCCCCACCCGCGCCGTCACCGGCCAGCCCGCGGTAGCCGGGCGCGACGGCAGCGAGCGGCGGCGCACCGGGCCCGTCAGCGGGCTGACTGCCGGCGGTAGCGGCCCGGCGCCACGCCGAACCGCCGTTTGAAGGCGGCGGCGAAGGCGAACTCCGAGCCGTACCCCACCCGCCCCGCGACCCCGCCCAGCGGCAGGTCGGTGCGCCGGAGCAGGCCGGCCGCGACCGTCATCCGCCACCAGGTCAGATAGGTCATCGGCGGCTCGCCGAGCACCTCGGTGAAGCGCCGGGCGAACGGCGCGCGGGACAGGCCGGCCTCGGCGGCGAGACCGGCCACGCTCCAACCGGCAGCCGGGTCGCGGTGCATGGCCTGCAACGCCGTGCCGACGACCGGGTCGGCGAGCGCGGCCGCCCAGCCGGCCGGGTGGGCGCCGGTGATCCAGCTGCGCAGCAGATAGACGAGCAGCGTGTCCAGCAGGGCCGGGATCAGCGCCGAGGTGCCCGCGCCGGGGGTGGTCAGCTCGGCGGCGAGCAGGTCGACGGTGGTCCGGAGGTGCCGGTGGCGCCCGTGGTCGGCGGGGACGTGGATCAGGTCGGGCAGGCCCCGGATCAGCGGGTGCACCAGGTCCGGGTCCAGCTCGTACGCGCCGCAGAGGGTGACCGTTCCGAGGTCGGCGCCGGCCACCGCGAACTGCTCCGTCACTGCGGTGGGGCCGCACGCCGGGGCGACCGGCCGGGTGGTGGCGGTGTCGGCGAGGACGTGCCCGTCACCGTGCGCGCGGAACACGATGTCGCCCGCGCCCATGGTCAGCGGCTCGGCGCCGGGCCGCGTCAGCACGCAGGAGCCGCGCAGCACCACGTGGAAGCCGGCCGAGCCGGGCACCGCCGCGAACTCCTGGGCCCACGGCGCCTGCCATCCCACCAGCGCGGACCGGGCCCGGCCGGTGCGCATCACGGCGAGCACGTCGCTGAGCACGTCCATGCGGCGAGCGTACGAGACGATGACTGCGATAACGAAGACCCTGAAGCATTCATCGTCCTGCGCGGTCTGCTTACGGTGGCGGCCATGAGAGCGATGCGCATGCATGGGTACGGCGACCCGACCGTGATCCGGGCCGACGAGATCGACAGCCCGGTTCCGGGTCCCGGCGAGGTGCTCGTCGAGGTGGCCGCGACGTCGTTCAACCCGTCCGAGATCGGGTTGCGCCGGGGGATGCTCCGGTCGATCGCGGACGTCGTCCTCCCGTACACCATGGGCTGGGATCTTGCCGGAAGGGTGACCGGGACGGGCCGTGACGTGCGCGCCGTCGCCGTGGGTGACCGGGTGATCGGCCGTCTCGACGGCGGAGCGGCCGCCGAGCTGGTGGTGGCGCCTGCCGGCGTGCTGGTCCGCGCCCCGGAGAACGTGCCCCTCGCCGACGCCGCGGCCCTCCCGATCGCGGGGGTAACTGCCTGGCAGGCCGTCCGCGAGCACGCACAGGTGCGGGAGGGGCAGCGCGTGCTGATCAACGGGGTGGGCGCCATCGGTCGTTACGCGATCCAGCTGGCCCGGCACGCGGGGGCGCACGTGATCGCCGTGGCGAGCCCGCGCAACGCCGAGGCGGCGCTGACAGCGGGGGCGCACGAGGTCAACCCGGACACGATCGAGCCGGTTGACGCCGTACTGCACCTGATCCCCGCCGAGCCGCCGGCAAGCGAGCTGCTGCGGCCCGGCGGGATCCTGGTGTCGGCGACCGTCCCGGTCGGGGTGCACTTCATCGTCCGCAACGACACCGCCGACCTGACCGCCCTGGTCGAGCTGGTCGACAAGGGCGCGGTGCGGGTCGACGTCGCGGCGCGGCGCCCGCTCACCGACCTGGCGGACGTGCACCGGGAGGCCGAGGCCGGCACCCGCACCGGGAAGACGGTGCTGGTGCCGGCCCGCTGAGAGGATCAGGTCCGGAACGGACCGGTCACGCAGTACGTGATGCCGCCGGACGACGAGCCCGACGTCCCGCGCTGCGACGAGAAGTACAGGCGGTTGCCCGCCGGGGTGAACGCCGGCCCGGTGAGCTCGGACGCGCCGTGGCCGGTGACCCGCAGGAACACCGAGATCTTGTCGTCCGGGCTGATCAGGCAGATCTCCATGTTGCCGCCGTCCTCGGCCACATAGAGGTCACCGAACGTCGAGCTGGTCACGTTGTCCACCCCGGTCAGCGGCGCCGTTCCCGGGCTGACCAGGCTGTCGTCGTACGCCAGCTCATAGGTGTTCGTCGTCAGGTTGACCTGCCACACCCGGTTGTCGCCCTTGGTGGTGAACCACACGGTGTCGTTGGCGTAGTGGCATCCCTCGCCGCCGTTGAACGACTTCGACCCGGACACCTGGTACCGGGTGGCCGTCGGCGAGCCGTCCGGGTCGGGCACGTTCTGCCAGGTGAACGAGCCGGAGGTGCCGGTCCCCGCCCGGAGGACCTGCAGCGTGCCCGCCGACAGGTTGCCCCAGGTGGTCGGCACGAACCGGTAGAACCGCCCGTCCGACTCGTCCTCGGTCAGGTAGATGACCTTCCGGACCGGGTCGGCCGCCGCCGCCTCGTGCTTGAAGCGTCCCATCGCCGGACGCACCACCGCGGTCCCGCCCAGCGGGTACGTCTCCCACACCCGCCCGAGCGAGATCTCCTCGCAGGACAGCCAGGTGTTCCACGGCGTCTTGCCGCCCGCGCAGTTCTGGTTGGTGCCGGCGAGGATCCGCGACGCGCCGGTGACGTTGCCGTTGGCGTCGAAGAGGATGCGGGAGGCGCCGCCACCCGCCGACGAGGAGACCTCCGAGTTCGACACGTAGATCCAGCCGCTGCCGTTCGGGATCACCGCGCCACCGTCCGGCGCGTCGTGCCAGACGTACGACGTGCCCGGCACGACCTGCCGCGACCGGGCGATCACCTTGCTGGTGAACCCGGCCGGGAGCTGGATGCCGTTCGCGTCGGCGGACTGCAGCGGGCCGTACGGGCCGGCCGCGTTCTGCGCCGGTGCGGCGTACGCCGCCGACCAGGCGGTGAACGGCAGTGCCAGCCCGCCCGCGCCGGCCACAGTGGCGCGCAGCAGTGATCGCCGGTCCATGAAACCTCCAAGATGTGGTGAGGTTCCAGATAGCCGGGTCAGGCTGTCCACCGGAGAAGCGCGCGGTGAACGCCGGGCGAATCGGCGGATATCAATCGAGAGCGCGGAGCTGGTGCCGCACCGCCGCGGTGATCCGCCGTTCGTCGCCGGTCGCCAGGAGGTCGAGCAGCGCGCCGCGGAGCAGCGCCAGGACGGCGGTCAACCGCTCCGGGCTGGACGGCCCGGCGGCGGACAGCACCGCCAGCCAGTCACGAACGGTGTCCGCGGCGAAGCCGGCCCACGGCCCGTCCGGCTCGATCACCGATCGCGCGTACGCCTCGACCCAGAGTTTGAGCAGCGGCCGCACCTCGTCGGTGGTGAGCCAGTCCCAGACCCGCTCGGCGGTGCCGGCCAGCCCGGCGGCCGCCCCGACGCCGCCGAGGAACGCCAGCTCGTCCGCGCGCGCCCGGGCCAGCAGCGCCCGGACCAGGCCGTCCTTGCTGCCGAACAGGAAGATCAGCACGCGCGGGCTGGAGCCGATCGCGGCCGCCAGAGGCCGCAGCGACAGGTCCGCCAGGCCGTTGTCCAGCGCGTACCGGTAGGCGGCTTCGAGAAGCTCGGTCTGGCGTGCGGACGACATGCGGAGTAGCTTACCGTTACTGAAACGGTCGTTTCAGTGGGCGGAGGTCACGATGACGCGGACAGCGGAGGTCACGGTGCGCCGCGCCGACCGGCCCGGCGACCTCGGCTGGGCGGTGATGGCGCACGGCGAGATCTACCACCGGCAGTTCGGCTACACCAGCGAGTTCGAGGCCCTGGTCGCGGGCATCATCGGCGACTTCGCCACCGGCCACGACCGGGCCCGCGAGGCGTTCTGGATCGCCGAGGTGGACGGCGTCCGCGCCGGCTGCGTCATGCTGATCGCCGACGACGAGCCCGGCGCCGCCCGCCTGCGCGTCCTCCTGGTCACCCCGGAGGCCCGCGGCCACGGCCTCGGCAGTCGCCTGGTCGAGCAGTGCCTCACCTTCGCGGCGCGGACCGGTTACCGCAAGGTCGTCCTCTGGACCACCGACGAGCAGGTCGCCGCGCGCCGCCTCTACCAGGCGGCCGGCTTCACCCTCCGCGAGTCGCGTCCGCAGCGGAGCTGGGGCCACGACCTCGTCGCCGAGACGTGGGAGCGTGTCATCGCAGGGTGAACCCGGGTCACCGCACTCCCTCGCGGGAGGGAAGCGGTCCACCTCGCCGGGGGAACCGGCCGGGAGGCCGCCCGGCCACGCTGACCTCATGCTGCCGACAACATCGAACCCTCGGACCACCGACCGCCGCCTGCTGTGGGCCGTCCTCGCCTGGACCGTCGCCTACGGCGGCCTCCGGGTGGCCTGGGCCATCGGCGAGCCGCCCACCGGGCCGTACGGTTCCGACCTCATCGTCTTCACCGGCTGGTGGACCGTCCTGCTGTGCGCCACGGCCGGCGTGATGGCGGTCGCCGTGCACCGGACGACGACCTGGCGCCCGGTGCTGGCCGCCGCGGCCTGGACGTCGGCCGGGACGCTGGTCGCGGCGGCCTGCATCCTGCTTCCGGAGCTCGTCGGCCTCCTGCTGCTCAGCCCCGGCCCGCACTTCGACCCGGTCGCCTTCGCCAGCCGCCTGGCCTGTGTCGGCGGCGCGGTCCTGCTCGGCCTGACCATCGCCGCCTACCAGCGGCGCACCCGCGGTGACTGCGCGTCCTGCTGCCGCACCGGGGCGCAGGCCCGGCCGCGCATCGAGCCGGCCCGGTGGGCACGGTGGGCCGCGTACACGGCGGTGGCCGGCCTGACCGCCCGGTTCACCGCGCAGTACGTGGTGGGCTTCGGCCTGGTGCCGCAGGACGCCCCGATACTCGGATTGGAGATCGGGATGCTGCTGGCCGGGGTGCTGCTGCCGATGGCACTGGTGCACCGGTGGGGACAGATCTGGCCGGCGTGGGTGCCGCTGCTCGGCGGCCGGACGATCCCGCGCCTGCTGCTGCTGGTTCCGGGCTTCGGTCTCGGCGTCGGGATGGTCGCTTATTTCGGCATGGGCTTCGTGCAGCTGGCGACAACCGAGCCGGTCAGCCAGTTCTCCGACACCTTCCTGGTGGCGGCGCTGTCGGCGTACTGCGTCTGGGGTCTGGGCCTGATCGCGGCGTCCACCGACTACCACCTGCGGACCCGTCGCGCGTGCGGAGCGTGCGGCCGGTGACTCAGCGCCCGGTCCAGCCGTCGATCTGCTCGCGCAGGATGTCGGCGTGGCCGGCGTGCCGTCCGGTCTCCTCGATCATGTGGACCAGCACCCACCGGCGTGCCGGTGCCGGGCCGCGGCCGGGCGGGCGTGGCGCCGGCAGGGTCAGGTCGGTCCAGGTCTCGACGACTTCGTTCGCCGCGGTGACCGCCTCCCGGTAGTCGGCGAGCAGGCCGTCGCGGCTCTCCCGGGCGACCGGCCGCAGGGTGCGCCGCAGGTTCGTGATCGGCACCGCGAGGAAGTAGAACCGCTCGACCGCCGCCAGATGCTTCACCAGCCCCAGGAGGTTGGTTCCCGAGGCCACGCCGGGCGTGCGCACCTGCGGTTCCGGCACGTCGGCGACCTTCTCCGCGACGGCCGCCCGCAGGTGGTTCAGGAATCCCACCAGGGTCCCGAGTTCGTCTGTCACCGGGCCAGCATCGACCGCACCGTTCCGAATTTGCAAGAAGTATTGCGGATCTGCATCATGGGGTGATGGCCACCACCGAGCAGGACGTCCTCGCCGGAGTCGGGCCGCGCCTGCGCGCCCTGCGCCGGGCGCGTGGCGCCACGCTCGGCGCGCTGGCCGCCGAGACCGGTCTCACCGCCAGCACCCTGTCCCGGCTGGAGACCGGCAAGCTGCGGCCGACGCTGGAGCAGCTGCTGCCGCTGGCCCGGGCCCACGGCGTACCCCTCGACGACCTGGTCGCCGCTCCGCCCGTCGGCGACCCGCGGATCCACCTGCGGCCGGTGCGCCGGTCCGGGTTCACGGTGATCCCGCTGACCAGGCGGCCCGGTGGCGTCCAGGCGTACAAGGTGATCTATCCACCGGCCGGGCGCCCGGCCACTCGCAAGCTCCAGGTGCACGACGGGTACGAGTGGTTCTACGTCCTCGACGGACGGGTCCGGTTCGTCCTCGGCGAGCAGGAGTTCGAACTCGGCCCCGGTGAGGCGGCCGAGTTCGACACCCGCACGCCGCACTGGCTCGGCAGCGCCGACGGCCGGCCCGCCGAGCTGCTCACCCTCTTCGGCCCCCAGGGCGAACGCGCCCACCTCCCCACCCCCTGACCGTGGTGATTTCGGGCGCGATTCAAACCCCGAATCCCCACGGTTCGGTACGACCTACAACCGCTCCCGTAGCTACGACGCGGCCTGGGTGCCGCCCGGGCCCGCGGGGCGACCGCCGGGCGGAGCTGCCGGGTCCTTCTCCGCGGTGTACGCATCCAGACCCACCTGGACCACCCGCCGCAGCCCCGGCAGGTCGATCGCCGCGAGGCGCCCGGACGTCTCCCACCGGGCCAGCCCCAGCCCTGTCATCCGCGCGGCGCACCGCTCCACCCGTCCCCACCTGCGCGGATCCGACCGGTAGGCCCGCGCCCCGAACTCCGCCAGCTCGACCTGACCCTGCTCCACCAGGTCGAACGCCAGCCGCCGGCCCACCGACCGCAGCGCCTGCGGCGTGAACCCGTGCGAGGTCAGGTGCCAGGCCAGCCCGCCCGGGCAGCGGTAGACGGTGACCGCCTCGCCGTACGCCTCCTGGTCGGTGGCCGCGGCGGCGAGCGCGGCCCGCTCGTCGCGGTAGCGTTTCTTGCCGCAGCGGCAGTTGTAGCGACGGCTCACCGGATCGCGCCGGCCGGGCCGCGGCCGTCTCCGAGGTCGTACATCCGGCAATTCTCTCCGATCGCTTGACCTTGCCCCTGGGGCAAGGTTCGAGAATTTCGGCATGGACACGATCACTCACATCAGCGAGCGGACCGCCGCCTTCTGCGCGACCACCGGCGTCCCCGGCGTCGTCGCCGGGATCCACCACCGCGGGGAGCAGGCCGTCGTCGCGCACGGCGTCGCCAACGTCGCGACCGGGGCGCCGATGGGCGCGGACACCGGGTTCCTGTTCGGCTCGATCACCAAAATCATGACGACCGCACTGGTCCTGCGGGAGGTCGAGCGGGGCGCGCTGGACCTCGACGCCCCGGTCGTCAGCTATCTGCCGGAGTTCCAGCTGGCCACGCCGGGCGCGGCCGAGAAGATCCGGGTCCGGCACCTGATCGACTGCAGCAGCGGCATCGACGCCGACCTGTTCTTCCCGGACGCGTGCGGCCCGGGCGCGCTGGCGACCTATGTCGAGCGGCTGGGCCGGGAGTGCGGCGCCCTGTTCGAGCCGGGCTCGCGCGTCAGCTACTCGAACGGCGGCATGATCGTCGCCGGGCGCCTTCTCGAGGTGGTGACCGCCCGGCCGTACGACGAGCTGCTGGCGACCGACATCTTCGCGGCGGCCGGGATGACCGGCGCGTGCACCTCCGCCGAGCAGGCGATCCTGCGGTCCACCGCGATCGGCCACTTCCCCGACCCGGTCACCGGCGAGGTCCGCCCGACCGGCATGTTCACGCTGCCGCGCACCTGGGGACCGGCCGGTGGCACCGCGATCGGCACCGTCGATGACCTGCTCGCCTTCGGCCGGCTCCACCTCGGCGAGGGCGCCGGGGTGCTGTCGCCGGAGTCGATCGCGCTGATGCGCACCGTGACGCACGAAGCCACCTCGCCGAACACCTCCGCGGTCGGTCTCGGCTGGCTGATCCGGGAAGTGGCCGGCACCCGGGTGCTGACCATGACCGGCGCCTCCCCGGGGGGCGTCGCCGTGCTGGTCGTCATCCCGTCGCAGGATCTGGTCTACGCGGCGTACGGCAACGACGCCCGGGTCCTCGCCCTGCACGACGAGATCGCCGACGAGCTCGCGGGCGCGCCGAGCCCCTCCTACCGGCCCGCAACGATCGACCTCACACCGTTCTCCGGAACCTTCCGCTCCGATCAGCTCCGCATCGACGTCCGCGTGGTCGGCGGCGAGCTGGAGGAGCAGGTCACCTACGAGCCGGCCGACCCGTCGCAGGAGAAGATCTTCACCGGCTTCGTCGGCGGGCCCTTCGCCGTCCCGCCGACGCGGTACGTCCCGGTCGGCGAGGGCCTGTTCGCCCCGGCCGGGGTGCCACTGGACGGGCTGTCCCCGCACTACCTGGTGTCGTACCCGGACGGCGGGGCCTTCCGGTGCTCCGGCGGCCGGCTCACCCGGCGCGCCGCGGTCTGACACGATGCGTGCCATGACGGAGGATCCGGCCGGGCGGCGGCACCTGCTGACGATCGGCCGGCTCGCCGGTTACGCCGGGGTCACCGTCAAGGCGGTCCGGGTCTATCACGAGCGGGGCCTGCTGCCCGAGCCGGCGCGCGACGCCGCCGGCTACCGGCGGTACACCGCCGATCACGCCGTCCAGCTCGTCAAGATCCGCACGTTGGCCGAGGCGGGCGTGCCGCTGGCCCGGATCCGGGAGCTGCTGGCGGCCGGCCCGGAGCAGTTCGCCGCGGCCATCGAGGAGATCGACAGCGGCCTGCGGAAGCGGGCCGAGGAGTTGCGCCGCACCCGGCAGCGCATCGCGCAGCTCGACGGCGGCGACCGGTTGTTCGTGTCGGCGGAGGTGGCCCGCTACCTCGGCCTGCTCCGCGACGCCGGGATCAGCGAGCGGGTCGTCCGGCTGGAACGCGACCTGTGGATCCTGCTCCAGGCGGTGGCCCCGGACGCGGCGGCTGCCTGGGCCACCGACAAGCTGGAGGCGATGGCCGACCCGGAGTTCCGGGCGATGTACGCGGCTTACGACGCCGCCTTCGACTGGCCGGCCGACGACCCTCGGCTGCCCGCGCTGGCCGCGCGCGCCCGGCGGTGGTTCGCAGGCCGGGCCGCCGGGACCGAGGCGGCGCCGCCGGCGGATCCGGTGGCCGCCCGGCTGGCCGCCCTCACCACGAGCGCGATGTCACCGGCCTGGATCCGGATCGCCGAGCTGGCCGGCGGGAGTTGAGTCTCCCTCGGGTCCCGCTGCGGCACGGGACGCCCGCCGCCGAGTGGATCCTGAAGTGACCGTCCGGCCTCAGCCCAGGCAGAGACAGAACGGGTGCCCGGCCGGGTCGAGCAGCACCCGGAACTGCTTCCCCGGCTGATGCGGGTGCCGGGTGGCGCCCAGCTCCAGCACCGCCGCCTCCGCCGCGTCCAGGTCGTCCACCACGGCGTCCAGGTGCATCTGCTGCGGCGCGTCCTGACCGGGCCAGGCCGGCGGCGTGTACGGGTCGACACGCTGGAAGGAGAGGCACTGCCCGTAGTCGGCCCGGACGTCCGCCCAGTCATCGTCGCCCTCGACCGTCCAGTCCAGCATCGCGCCGTAGAAGCGGGCGAGCGCCTGCGGGTCCGGGCAGTCCAGGACGACACTCGGGAAACGCGCGATGGCCATCTCAGTCGCGCCCGCGCAGCAGGGCCACCTGGAACGGCCGAAGCTCACCGGTGGCGATGCCGCTGGCGACAGCGGGGTCCTCTTCCATGATCTGCCGGGCCGCGGCCTCGTCCGGCGCCTCGATGATCGCCACGCCGGTGTTGGTCTCGCCCAGCGTCGGACCGGCCATGATCAGGACGCCGTCGGCCATCAGCCGTTGCAGGCGGGCGAAGTGGCTTCCCCACACCGCCTGCTCGGCCTCGGTCATGGTCGCCGCGAAGTCGCTGCGCGGCGGGTGCAGAAAATAGATCCACTCAGCCATGGCCGGATTCTGCCATGGCTGAGTGGGGGGACGGGGAGGACGGAGCCAGGGTGTCGCGGCCGGACACCCTGGCGTTCAGTCACTGGTAGACGCGGACGTAGTCCACCAGCATCTGGCTCGGGAACGGGGTGGTGGCGTCGATCGGGCCGGGGAAGTCCCCACCGACGGCCAGGTTGAGGATCAGGTAGAACTTGTGGTCGAAGATCCACGGACCGCGGGTGTTCTCCACGGTGGCCTTGTCGGCGTTGAAGACCTGCCGGCCGTCCAGGAAGAACCGGATGCCCTTGCTGTCCCACTCGGCCGCCCAGACGTGGTAGTCCTGGGACAGGTCCACCGTCGCGTACTTCTGGCCGTACCCGCCGGCGCCGTTGTACGCCGGGGCGTGCAGCGTCGAGTACGCCTCGTTCACATTGCGCCCGAGCACCTCCATGATGTCGATCTCGCCGTTGTACGGCCACGGGCGCCCGGTGAGGAAGTCGTCACCCATCAGCCAGAACGCCGGCCACAGCCCGTTGCCCTTCGGCACCTTGACCCGGGCCTCGATCCGGCCGTACTGCACGCTGAACTTGTTGCTGGTGTTCATCCGGTGCGAGGTGTACTGCCGGCCCTGGTAGTCCTGCCGGCGGGCCTCGATGACCAGCGAGCCGGAGCCGTTCATGGCGGCGTTCTCACTGTTCGGCGTGTAGTACTGGATCTCGCCGTTCTGCGGGACGCCCGGGTCCATGGTCCACTTCGAGCCGTCCGGCTTGCTGCCGGCGGCGCCGTTGAACTCGTCGGCGAAGACCAGCCGGGTGGCGGGGAACACCGGGTCGGCGGGCTGCGCGGGCGGGGCGGTCGGGCTGCCGCCGGTGCCGTAGACACTGAACTCCCACAGCGAGTACCCGTAGGCGCTGCTGCGGGCGGTGCCGTACATCCGGACGTAGCGGCCGGTGCCGGTGGCGTTGATGACGTCCTTCAGGCCGTCACCGGTGGTGGTGCCGTAGATGCGGGTCCAGTTCGCGTTGTCCGCGGACACCTGGATCTCGTAGCTGCGGGCGTAGGCTGGGTCCCACTGCAGCACGACCTGGCTGATCTGGGCGGTGGCGCCCAGGTCGACCGAGATCCAGCCCGGGTCCACCCACCCGTTGGTGGAGCTGGTCGCCCAGCGGCTGGCCGGGTCGTTGTCGAACGCCTTGTCCGGGCTGCACGGGTTGCAGTTGACGTCGTTCTGCCACGTCGAGGCCTGCGCCGGCTTGCCGTAGGAGAGCAGCCGCGTCGATCCGGCGGGCGGCGGCGTGGTGGGCGGGGTGGTGGGGCCACCGTCGCCGGAGTAGACCTGGAACTCCCAGAACGAGTAGCCGTACGCCTCCAGCGCCCGCTGCGTCAGGTTGATCCGCACGTACCGCGCGGTGCCGGCGACGGTGATGCTCTGCTGCCCGCCGGTGCCGGTCGTGGTGGCGTACGCCTGCGTGAACGTGCTGCCGTTCGTGGAGAACTGGATGGTGAAGCCTCGCGCGTACGCGGCCTCCCAGTTGATCGCGATCCGGCTGACCGCGGTCGGGGCGCCGAGGTCGACCTGGAACCACTGCGACGCGGCGAACGCGCTGGACCAGCGGGTTCCGGCGTTGCCGTCGACCGCTTCGCCGGCCTGGTAGGCGCCGGCGGCCTCGGTGGACGAGGCCGTCGCCGCCTTGCCCTGGGACACCAGGACCTCGGCGGCCGCGGCCGGGGTGGTGGTCATGGTGAAGAAGCCGGCCATCAGGCCGGCGAGGGCCGCGCTCAGGGCGACCTTTCTGGTACGGCCGAAGCGTGGCCGTTTCCGGACAGGAGTGATCATGGGGACGGGGCTCCTCGATGTGTCGAAGCTGTTTCCAGGTGGGGAACAACCTGTGAAAGCGCTCTCTTGCCGACACTGTTGTCGGGCAGCTCAGGAGTGTCAATGCCTCCCGGAACCGGTTTCGGCACCGGTTCCGGAAAATCGCAGCTCAGGGCCGGTCAGCCGGCGAAGTTCCGGAACTGAGAGAGCGCTTCCCGAACCTTCCTCGCCAGCTCGTTCACATCCATCGGCTGCATCGTGTCGACATCGAGCACCGGCCCCACCCCCAGCGGCGGCATCTCATCGCCCCACAGCTCGTCCTCACTCCGCCGCCGGTCGAGATGCCGTTCGTCGCGCACCCGCCGGTGATAGCGCTCGCGCGCCAGATCCAGCTCGGCCCGGCACCGGATCTCCACGAACGGACCGTCCAGACTCCGCACCAGAGGCAGCGCATAGGGAAACCAGGTGCTGTCGACGACCGCTGCCGGACACCCCCGGGCCGCCCGCAGCACCGCATGTACCGCTGCCACCCCGAGCCGCCGTGACCGCTCCACACTGGCCGGCGCCCCGAGCGCGTCCATCAGGGCTTCCTTGATCTCATCCTTGGACAGATAGGCGAAGCCCAGCTCCTCGGCGAGCCCTCGCGCCACCGTCGTCTTCCCGGACGCAGGCCACCCACCGACAAGCACATATCCACGCACAGCAATATTGTGCCCACGCACAGTCAGTTCAAGCTCGGCGCACCGAACCCCACAACATCCGCACCGTGGAACGGCGCAGCCCACGCGGCATCCGCTCAGCCGGCCGCCGGACCGGATCCGTCTCCCCCAGCCGGGCCCACAGCCTCTCCTCCACCCACGGTCCGCCTGCCCACAGCGGCTCCCGCCGCGTCAACCGCGCATAAGCCGGACCGAACCAGCACCACACCGGCGGCGCCGGCGGCAATCCCAGCCACTCCCCGAGCGGCGCCAGAAAAGGCTCCTCCGGTCGCTCGGCCGGCCCGTAGACCGTCTCACCGTCCAGCACCGACCCGCCCGACGTCGAGACTGACGCATAGATGGTGGCCGGATGGGTGAGCGCCAGCACGAACCCCCGCAACCGTTCATCGTCCGGCGGCAGCTCGACCGAGAGCGAGTGCGCGGCAGTCGGCCCATGGGTGCGCGGCCGGCGGGCGGCGATCGACGCGTGATGCACCGGCCCGGATCCGGCCAGGAAGAACAGTCCCTCGGTCTCGCCGAACGCCGCCCGGAACCCATCGGTGCCGTCCCGGTCCAGGCGGCCCGGCAACGGTTCGTGAGCGCCGAACCGCCGCGGCAACGCCTCCGGCAGATGCTCCTCGGCCGCCGCCAGCCATCGCGCGGCGATGTCCGGGGACGCCTTCGCGCGCTCGTACCACCGCACCACCGTCAGGTCGATCTTGCGCTCCGCCACGGGGCGAGCGTACGGACCGCCCGCCAACCCGGTCGACAGCCGCCGGGCGCACCGGAAGAATCCGGGCGTGACGACCGAGCGGACACCCGTGCTGTGGGTGTGCGGCATGCCGGGTGCCGGCAAGACCACCGTCGCCTGGGCGCTTCACCAGCAGCTGCCCGGCACCGGCTTCGTCGACATCGACCAGCTGAACATGTGCTTCCCGGAGCCGGCCGGCGATCCCGGCCGTTTCCGGATCGCGGCCGAGAACCTCAGCGCCGTGGTGGCGGGGCACGCGGCGGCCGGGGCGCGGGCCGTGATCGTGTCGGGCGTCGACGACCCGGAGCGGGGCGTGCACGCCGACCTGCTGCCGAACGCCACGGTGACGGTCTGCCGGCTGCGCGCCGACCGCGCGGTGCTGCGCGAGCGACTCGTCGCCCGCAACGCCGCCGAGGACTTCATCGCCGGGGCGCTGCGGGCGGCCGAGGCCGACAGCCGTGGTCTCGACACCAGCGGTCTCTCGGTGGCCGAGGTCGTCGCCCGGGTCCGGGAGCAGACCGAGGGCTGGGCCGACCGGCGCGATCCGGGCGCACCGGCACCGCACCGGCCCCCGGCCGACGGGCCGGTGCTCTGGGTGTGCGGGCCCACCGGCGCCGGCAGGTCGGCCGCCGGCCACGCGGCGTTCCTGCAGTCCCTGCCCGGGGCCTTCGTCGACCTCGACCAGATCGGCTTCTTCCCCGGCGGCCACCCGATGCGGGCCGGCATCCTCGCGCGCATGTGGAGCGCCTTCCGTGCGGCCGGCGCGCCACGCCTCACCGTCGTCGGCCCGGCCGACGACCAGGCGGCGATCGAGACCTACCGGCGCGCCCTGCCCGCGGCCACGGTGACGGTCTGCCGGCTGCACGCCTCCCCCGCGGAGCTGCGGCGCCGCGTCCTGCTGCGCGGCCGGGGCGGCAGCTGGGCGGAGCCGGGCGACCCACTCGCCGGGCGCTCCACGGCGTACCTGGCCGGGATCGCCGCGAAGGCCGCGGCGGATGCCGCGGCCTTCGACCGGGATCGGCTCGGCGACGTGCGGGTGGACACCGACGGGCTGACCGTGCGGCAGGCCGCCGACGCGATCCTCAGTTCCAGTCGTCGATGCGCACGTCGCGCGGAGCCGGCTCCCCCGAGCCCGTCTCCACGCGCCTCTTCAGGCTCATCAGGAACTGGCCCCACTTCGTCGAGCAGTGGTGCATGAACTCGACCGGCTCGCGCCACCCCTCGTGCTTGAACAGCACGATGGTGTAATCGCCGTCCTGGCGCAGATCCCAGTGGATCGTGGTGCCGACCCACTCGGGCGGCCCGTCGACCACGCGCCACCGGACTTGCGAGGCCGGCCGCTCCCGTTCGATCTCCATGTCGAATCCGCCCGCCTTGAAGCGGAACTGCAGCACCCCGTCGACGAGACGGGTCTCCTCGGTCCACCACCCCGACAGGCCGTCGACGGTGGTCAGTGCCTCGAAGACGCGCTCGGGCGAGGCGTCCTTGATCCCGACGCGATGAAGAATGTCCGGCATTACTTCTCCTCCTGGGTTTTCTGGATCGCCTCGGCGATCCGCTTGATGCGCTGCAGTCGGGCGTCCCACGCGGTGCCGACCGAGGCCAGTTGGGCAGCCGCCCGGGCGAGCTGGACATCGTCGACCTGGAAGCGGCGCTCCCGGCCGGCCGGCGCCGACCGGACCAGGCCGGCCCGGTCGAGGACGGCGAGGTGCTTGGCGACCGCCTGCCGGGTGACCGTCATGCGGTGACTCAACGTGGTGGCCGTGCCGCCGCCGTCGGTGAGCAGCAGGTCGAGCATCCGGCGGCGGGTCGGGTCCCCGATCGCCGACCAGAGCTGATCGTCCACCGACGAGAAATCGCTGCTCACGACCGCGCGACGGGTCGTACGCCCAAAGTTGCGACGTAAGGCGCGAGGCGCGGCAGGAAGAACGACCACCCCTGCTCGTGCGCGTGGAACTGCTCCTCGAGGACCGCGACCTCCCAGCCCATCTCCCGGAACCCGGTCTCGGTCATCCGCAGCAGCGTGCCGCCGTCCTTCGCGCTCAGCTCGAACGTGACCAGCAGCGAGTTGCCCGCGGCGGCGACCGACCCGGCCGGGTGGGTCCACCGGAACGAGAACAGGTCGGGCGGCCGCACGTCGACGACGGCGAACGACTCGACCGTGTCGCCGAACGAGATGGTCCCGCCGGCTCCGGGCGCGACGTCGTAGGAAGCCTCGTCGGGCCACCACTGCGCCACGTGCTCCGGCTTGCTGACCACTGCGAAGACGACGTCGGGTGACGCGTCGATGTAGATCTCCCGCTCGATGGCGCCGTACTCCATGACTCCTCCTGCAACCTTTGGTTGCACATGACATTAGCGCAACCAAAGGTTGCAGGACAAGGCCCGTAGGCTGACGCGGTGCGCGCGCCAGCCTGAACGTGTCAGCGAATCACCGAGTCCCCAGCGTTCTGGCCCGGCCTGCACGGCGACTCACCGGCGCTGCGGGTCATCCGGATCGCCCGGGTGCTGCGGCTGGTGCGCCTCTCCCCGGCCTGCGCACCATCGTCACGGCGCTGCTGCGCAGCCTGCCCGGCGTCGGCGGCTTCCTCGCGCTCGCGCTGGTGACGCTCTACGTGTACGGCACGGGCGGCATGGAGCGGTCGCGGTGGACCCTCGTCCACTACGTCCTGATCACGGTGAACCTGCTGCTCAACATCCTGATCGCGGTCATCGTGAACTCGATGGAGGAGGCCCGCCGCCTGGAGATGACCGAGGCGCTCGGCAAGGACGAGGACCACGACGGCGTGCCCGACGAGATCGACCGCATCATGGTCAGTCAGCGCCTGGACGACCTGCGCGAGCTCATCACCGAGCTGGAACGGGACCTGCGCCTGGACCGGATGGAGGGCGCGGATCAGCAGCGACCACGATCATCCGGCGGTGGCCGGCCGTGAGCGGCTCGCCGTCCTCCCCGTGCCCGGCGACCGTCGCGAACCCGGCGGCCCGGCACCAGTCGCGGATCTCCGGGAAGCCGAACAGCCGCTTCACGAACGTCAGCTGCCGCGCCCGCCCGTCCCTGATCACCGTGCGGGTCACCTCGAAACGGCCGGTCAGCGCGTCGAGCACGTGGCTGTCCACCAGCATGTCGCCGTCGTCGCGCCGGGCAGTGATGCGCGACGGCGTGTAACTGCGGAGGAACCCGATCATGTTGTCGAGGTCCATCGCCAGCCGCCCGCCCGGCCGCAGCACCCGCACGATCTCGTCGAGCACCCGCCTGTTCACCACGTCGTCGAAATAGCCGAACGCCGTCGACCAGTTGACCACCCGATCGAAGCGCCCGGTCCACGCCGCGGGCAGCGACCGCATGTCCCCGCCGACGAACTCGGCGTCACCGGACGCGCGCGCCCGGGTCAGGAACACCTCCGACGAGTCCAGCCCGGTCACCCGGCACCCGCGGGCGGCGAGCGCGTTGGCCAGCGCGCCGTGGCCACAGCCCAGATCGAGCACGCTCATCCCGGGCGCGAGGTCCAGCAGCCGCCAGACCAGGTCGGGCGCACCGTCCACCATCCCGGGCACCGCCGGCCCGTGCGTCGGTGCCGACGACGGACCCGCCGCCGCGAAGAAGTGCAGATAGTCGTCGTCATACATGGCCGCGGCGTCGAAAAGGTCCCCCGTCACGGTGCCGACGGTAGGCACTGATCGCCGCCGGGGCAACACGAAATAGGGTGGAGCGGCAACCTAGGAATCCGATGGGAGAAAAGATGACCGGGCTCATCCCCGACGAGCTGCGAGACCTCCTCGAGCGGCCGCTCTTCGCCGACCTCGCGACCGTCCGGGAGGACGGCACCCCGCAGAACAACCCGATGTGGTACGCCTGGGACGGCGAGTTCCTGAAGTTCACGCACACGAACTTCCGGCGCAAGTTCCGCAACATCCAGGCCAACCCGGCCGTCGCGGTGTCGATCATCGACCCCGCCGACCCGTACCGCTACATCGAGATCCGCGGCGTCGTCGAGCGCATCGAGCCGGACCCGACCGGCGCGTTCTACGTCGAGCTGGCCAAGCGCTACCAGGCGCCCTTCGGCACCGACGCCCCGAAGGACGCCGCCGACCGGGTGGTCTTCCACGTCCGCCCCACCCAGATCGGCAAGCGCTGACCCACGCTCACCCGGCGCCTGGCGACAGGCGCCGGGCCCACGTCGTACGACCCACGGCCGGTCCCCTGCCCACACCGCGACCGCCCGCCCGCTCCCGGCCGCCGATCCTGTGTGTGAAGTTGCGCCCACGGGTGCACCCGAACTTCACACAGCCGGACGGTCAGGCCGTGACGATGTGGCTGAGCAGGGCCCGGACCGCGCCGGCCGGTGGGGTGCGCGGGCCGGTCCAGATGGCCCGCAGCTCGCGTCGCAGGTCCAGGTCGGTCAGCGGCACCTCGCGCAGCCGTCCGGACCGCAGGTCGTCGCCGACCGCGAGGCGGCTCACCACCGCGGGCGCCGCGCCGGCGAGGACCGCCGCCCGGACAGCCGCCGCTGTGGACAGTTCCAGGGCCGGCGCCGCCTGGGTGAAGCCGGTGGTGTGCAGCGCGGCGGTCAGGAAGTCACGGGTCCCTGAGCCCTCCTCGCGCGTCACCAGCGCCGTCTCGGCCAGCACCGCGGCCCGCACACCGGCCGGCCGCGCCCACGGATGGCCCGGCGGCACCACCAGCACGAGGTCGTCGCGGCCGACCACCCGGCTGCGCACGCCGGGCGGCACGGTCGGCCCCTCGATGAAGCCCAGGCCGGCCGCGCCGTCCCGGACGTGGTCGATCACCTGATCGCTGTTGGTCGCGGTGAGCACCACCCGGATCGGCGTCTCGCCGCGCCGTGCCGCCTGGGCGTGCAGGCTGACCAGCCAGCCGGGCAGCAGGTGCTCGGCCACCGTGAGGCTGGCGCTGACCCGCAGCGTGCTGCGGCCCTCGTCGCGCAGCGCGGCGAGCCCGGCGTCGACCTCGGCGGCCAGGTGCAGCAGCCGGTCGGCCCACTGGGCCACGACGACGCCCTGCGGGGTGAGGCGGGTGCCGCGCGGGGTGCGCGCGGCGAGCCGGACGCCGGTGCGGGCCTCGAGCGCGGCGAGCCGCGCGGAGACCGCCTGCTGGGTGAGCCCGGCCTCGCGGCCGGCGGCGCTGAGACTTCCGGTCCGGGCCACTGCGAGGAGGATCTCCAGGGCGGCGAGGTCCGGCATGCGCGGGCTCAGGGTCACAAGCTTTGATCGTACGCGGTCACAAAGGCGCCTTGTGACTCCACAAGAACGGGGCCGCTACCGGATCGCCGGCGACCGGCGGAAGGTGGTGACCGTGAGCTACTCCCTGGCCCCCAACTGGTTCGCCGCCGTGATGGGCACCGGCATCGTCGCGATCGCCGCCGTGTCCCTTCCGGTCGGCGGGCTGCGCCCCGCCGCTGTGTTTTCTCCGGTGGCCGGGCTGCGCCCTTTTGCCACCGTGGTGTGGCTGCTCGCCGCCGCGCTGCTCGCGGTACTCCTCACCGCTGCCGTGCTGCAGTGGCGGCGCCACCCGCACGTCGCCCGCGGACACCATCGGGACCCGGCGACCGCGGACTTCTACGGCGCGCCGGCGATGGCGCTGATGACGGTCGGCACCGGGGCGCTCCTGCTCGGGCCGGACCTGCTCGCCCACGTGGGCCTCGGGCCCCGGGCGGCGGTCGCGGCGGCCTGGGTGCTGTGGACGGCCGGGACGGTGGCCGGGCTGGTATGCGCGGTGGCCGTTACCTGTCTGCGGTTCACCCGGCACACCGGCGGCATCCCGTCGGGTGGCTGGCTGGTGCCGGTGGTCCCGCCGATGGTGTCCGCGGCCGGCGGGGCGCTGCTCGTGCCGCACACCCCGGCCGGGCAGCCGCGGCTCACGCTGCTGTTCGCCTGCTACGCGATGTTCGGGCTGAGCCTGATCGCGGCGCTCCTGGTGATCACGCTGATCTGGCAGCGGCTGGCCGTCGGGACGGCCGGACCGGCGGCGACCGTCCCGACACTGTGGATCGTGCTGGGCCCGATCGGCCAGTCGATCACCGCGGCGAACCTGCTCGGCGCCGCGGCGGAACACACCCTGCCCGCCGGCCAGGCCAGGGCCTTCGCCGCGTTCGGTGTCGTCCTGGGCGTACCCCTGTGGGGCTTCGCTCTGCTCTGGGCCTGCCTGGCCGCCGCCCTGACCGTGCGCGCCGCGCGCGACCACCTGCCGTTCACCCCGGCCTGGTGGTCGTTCACGTTCCCGGTCGGCACCTGCGTCACCGGTACGTCGGCCCTGGCGACCCAGACCGGCGCCGTCCTGTTCCAGGTGGCCGCGGTGGTCATCTACACCGGCCTGACCGCCGCCTGGCTGACCGTCGCCCTCCGCTCCGCGGCCGCCCTCACCACCGCAACCCGCAACCACCCCCCAGTGTGTGAAGTTGCGCCCACATAGCGACCCGAACTTCACACACCCGCCCGCCCAGCGTGTGAAGTTGCGCCCACCACGGGGCCCGAACTTCACACAGTGACCACCGCTTCAGCCCGGCGGCCGCGCTGCGGCCTCGGGTGGGCAGCAGATCGCGTGGTGCCGGCGGGACGATGTGGAATCGGCGATGGCGGCGAGTCGCGTACCGAAACGGTTGCCGGAAAGCGGGACCGAGGTCAATGCCGGAAGCCTCCCACGATGTCGGTGAGGTCCGCCGCCCGGCGGGTCAGCTCGTCCGCGGCCACCCGGGTGGTCCGGGCACCCTCGGCCGTCGTGGCCGCGACCTCCGCGACGCCGGACACCGTCTGGGCGACGTCGCCGGCCGCCGACGATGTCGCGCAGCCGGCTGGTGGTCGCGTTGAGCGTGGTGCCCAGCTGACCGAGCTCGTCGCCGGAGCGGACTTCGGCGGTCGCGGTGAGATCGTCCTGCTCGACGCGGCGCAGCACGCCGACCACCCCGGCGAAGGCGTGGCCGATCGAGCGGGCGACGTAGACGCCGGCCGCGAGGGAGACGGCCACGCCCAGGACGAGCACGGTGATCAGCAGGTTGCGGGAGCTCTGACAGGTGTCCTCGGCCTCCTGCGCGCTCGCCGCAGCCTGGTCCCGTTCCATCCCGTCGAGCGTGGTCAGCGCGTCCCGGGCGGCGAAGAAGGCGGGCCGAGCCTCTCGACGGCGGCCGTCGTGGCCTGATCGCTCAATGAGGGAACCGGCCGAATCCCGGCAGCATCCGGTCGGTCAGCGACCGGGCGGTGCCCACCTGCGCCTCGGCCCGCCGCCGCCGTTCGGCGATCACCGCGATCAGCAGGAACCACGGCTGGGTGCCGGGCGGCGGCGGTGGGCTGACCCGGGCGGCCACCTCGGTGGCCAGCTCGGTGCCGATCCGGTCCCGGTGCGGTTGGCGGATCCGGTGCTCGCGGGCCAGGAACTGCCGCACCGACAGCGCCAGGTCGTCACCGATCGCGGAGAGGTCGGCGACGCCTGCCCACTCGGACAGGTGCAGCGGCATCGGCGGGACCGACTGCCACGGCACCGGGCGGCGCACGTGCACGACCAGGGTGCCGGCGGCCAGGTCGCCGAGCCTGCGGCCCCGGCTCGACGAGAGCATCGTGCCGAGGCTGACCACCCAGGTGACCAGCGGCAGCAGCAGCCCCGGCCACTCCACCGCCAGGCCGACCAGCGCCCGGGTGAACGCGTGCCGCAGCCGGATCGGGCCGCCGTCCTCGCGGATCACCCGCAGCCCGACGATGAGCTTGCCGATGCTGCGGCCGTTGGTGAGGGTCTCGATCACCGTCGGGTAGAGCAGCACCACCGTGATCAGCGCGACCCGCCACCACGTCGACAGGAACGCGTCGTCGATCAGATCGCCGGGCAGCGACGCCAGCACCACCGCGGAGAGCGCGAACAGCAGACCGCCCAGCACGAGCTGGCCGATGATGTCGAAGAGCAGGGCGAGCGCGCGGGAGCCGAGCCGGGCCGGCCGCAGATCGATCTCCACGGCCTCCGCGTTGGTCAGCACACTCACCCGCCCAGTGAACACGATCGTCACCGGCCGGACATCGGCGGATAGGCTGCCGCCGTGGATCTCGACGCGTACGTCCTGGAGCGCGCCGGTGAATGGGACCGGATGGAGGAGCTGGCGCGGCGCCGGCGCCTCTCCGCGGACGAGGCCGACGAGCTCGTGGTGCTCTATCAGCGCGCCACCACCCACCTGTCGGTGATCCGCAGCCGGGTGCCCGACCCGGTGGTGGTCGCCGACCTGTCCCGCCAGCTGCTCGCGGGCCGCGCGGCGATCACCCGCGGCAGCCGGTTCTCGTGGCGGTCGGTGGGGCACTTCCTGACCGACGGCCTGCCCGCCGAGCTGTACCGGGCCCGCCACTGGTGGATCACCCTGGGTCTGCTGCTGGTGGCGCTGGCCACCGCGCTGGCTCTCTACATCGCCGAGAACCCCTCGGTCGCCGCTTTGTTCCTCTCCACGGCGCAGCGCGAGCAGCTCGTCCAGCAGGACTTCGTCGGGTACTACAGCGAGTTCCAGGCACAGAACTTCGCCGCTCAGGTGTGGACGAACAACGCGCTGTTGACCGCGCAGTGCATCGCCGCGGGGGTGCTCATCCTGCCGGTGGTCTACCTGCTCGGCGTCAACATGTTCAACGTGGGCCTGACCGGTGGAGTGATGATCTCGGCGGGCGCCGGCGACACCTTCCTCACCTATCTGACGCCGCACGGCCTGCTGGAGCTGACCTGCGTCTTCGTCGGGGCCGGGGCGGGACTGCGGATCGGCTGGGCGTGGATCGCGCCCGGGCCGTCGCGGACACGCCGGCAGGCCCTCGCGGACCGGGCGCGCAGCGGCATGCTGATCGCTGTCGGTCTCACGGCGGCGCTGCTGGTCGCGGGGGTGGTGGAGGCGTACGTCACGCCGGCGCCGGTCCCGGCCTGGGCACGGATCGCCGTCGGCGCCACCGTGTGGGTGCTGTTCCTGCTCTACGCGCTGGTGCAGGGGAGCCGGGCGGACGCGCGGGGCTCTTCAGGTGGCGCCGGCGCGAGCAGCTGAGGCAGGATCGGTCCATGAACGATTTGGGACGGTATGGACTGTGGGTTCCCGGGCAGATCTGGCCGGAAGACCCGGACACGATCGCCGACGCCGCACGGGAGATCCAGAACCTCGGGTACGGGACACTGTGGATCGGCGGCAGCCCCCGCGACGACCTCCACCTCGCCGAGGCGGTGCTCGCAGCCACCGACACGCTCGTGGTCGGCACCAGCATCGTGGACATCTGGACCAGTGACGGCGACACGCTGGCCGCCTCGCACGCCCGGATCCGGGAGCGGTTCCCGAACCGGTTCTACCTCGGTGTCGGCTCCGGCCACGCGCCCACCGCCGAGTCACAGGGCCAGTCCTACACCAAGCCGCTGACCCGGTTGCGCGAATTCCTGACCGGCCCGCTCGCGGACGTGCCCGCCGGCGAGCGCATGATCGCCGCCCTCGGGCCGAAGACGCTGGAAGCCGCCGCCGAACTCACCGCCGGCGCCCTGCCGTACTTGATGCCGCCCGCCCACACCGCCGACGCCCGCCGGATCCTGGGGGACGGCCCCCTGCTCGCCCCGGAGCAGAAGATCTTCCTCGGCACCGATCCCGCCGCGGCCCGCCGGGCCGGCCGCCGGGCGCTCAAGCTCTACCTCTCCCTGCCCAACTACACACGACAGCTGCAGCGGTACGACCTGAGCGAACCGGACCTGGCCGGCGAGGGCAGCGACCGCTTCATCGACCAGGCCGTGGTCTGGGGCGACGCCGACCGGATCCGCGCGGGTATCGGCGCCCACCTCACCGCCGGGGCTGATCACGTCGCCGTGCAGGTGCTGACCGAGGGCGGGATGCCGGGCGAGCTGCCTCGCGCCCAGTGGCGGCAGCTGGCCGAGGTGCTCGGGATCTAGCGCCCGTCCCGGTTCCGCCCGGCCGAATGATCGGGATCGGGCGCACGTCCGCGTCCCCGCTCCGGGCCGCGGGCGCCCGTCCGTCTCCCGTTCCGGGCCGCGGGCGCCCGTCCGCCTCCCGCTCGGCGCCCGGGCGCCGGAGCCGGCCGACCTATGCTGGGCAGCCTGCGCCGCGTCAGGTCCGGCAGCCGTACGCGGCTGCCGGACCTGACCGCCCGCCGACACCGGCGGATCGCAGCCGTCCGACAGGGGAAGCTTCTTGACCACCGCACCAGAGACCGTCACGCCGCCGGACACGAGCGGCCCCGAGCCGCACCGGCCGGAGCTGAGCGCCGCCGACCGTACCCTCATCGGCCTGTTGGTCTTCTCCGCCTTCGTGGTGATCCTCAACGAGACCGTGATGTCGCTCGCGCTGCCCCGGCTGATGGCCGACCTGCAGATCTCCGCGGCCACCGGTCAGTGGCTCACCACCGGCTTCCTGCTGGTGATGGCCGTGGTCATCCCGGCGACCGGCTTCATCATGGAGCGTTTCACGGTACGACAGATCTTCGTCGCCGCGATGGGCCTGTTCAGCCTCGGCACCGCCGTCGCCGCGGCCGCGCCCGGCTTCGAGCTGCTCCTGCTCGGCCGGGTCGTGCAGGCCGTCGGCACCGGCGTGATGATGCCGCTGGTCATGACCACCGCGATGAACCTGGTCCCGGCACACGCCCGCGGCCGGATCATGGGCGTCATCTCGATCGTCATCTCGGTGGCCCCCGCGATCGGCCCGACCGTCTCCGGGCTGGTGCTGTCCCGGCTGAGCTGGCGCTGGCTGTTCCTCGTGGTCCTGCCGATCGCCCTGGTCACGCTCGCGCTGGGCGCCGTGAAGGTGCGCAACATCACCACCACCCGGCGCGCCCACCTGGACGTGCTGTCCCTGCTGCTCTCCGCGGCCGGGTTCGGCGGCCTCATCTACGGCCTGTCCAGCCTTGGCGAAGCGGCCGGCCACGCCCCCGTCGCCCCGTGGATCCCGATCGCCGGCGGTCTCGTCGCGCTGACCCTGTTCGTGTGGCGGCAGCGCTCCCTGCAGCGGGCAACCGACCGCTCCCCCCAGCTTGCTACCGACAGCTCCCCGCAGCTCGCAACCGACGCTCCGCGGCAACTTGCTACCGACCCCTCCCCGCAGCTCGCCAGTCGCGAAGGCGACGCCCGCGGTCCGCTGATGGACCTGCGGGTGTTCGCCCACCGCTCCTTCACGATCAGCCTGCTGGTGCTCGTGACCGGCTTCGTCGGGCTGTTCGGGGCGCTGATCCTGCTCCCGATCTATCTGCAGAACGTGCACGGCACCGGCACCCTCGAAGCCGGCTTGCTGGTCCTGCCCGGCGGCGTGGCGATGGGCGTGATGTCGCCGATCGTCGGGCGCCTCTATGACCGGTTCGGCCCGCGCCCGCTCGTGCTGCCCGGAACGGTGGCGATGAGCGCGTCGCTGTGGCTGCTCTCGACGGCGGGGCCGGGCACGCCGCTGCCGCTGGTCGTCCTCTTCCACATGCTGCTGACCGCCGGGCTGGCCACGCTGATCACGCCGCTGATGGCGTCGGCCCTCGGCGCCCTGCCGTCCGAGTTGTACGGGCACGGCAGCGCGATCCTCGGGACGTTGCAGCAGCTGGGCGGCGCGGCGGGTACGGCGCTGTTCATCACGGTGCTGTCCAAGACGACCACGGCCCGCGTGGCCGAAGGGGCGGACACGCTGTCGGCCACCGCAGACGGTGTGCAGGCGGCGTTCGTCCTGGGCGGGGTGGTGTCGCTGGTGGCGGTCGCGCTGTCACTCCTGATCCGCCGTACCGAGCCGCTGCCGGGCGCCCACCTCCCCGCCCACTGACCGCTGCCTGACCTGGCACTCACGCAGGATCCCGGGTCGGGATCATGCGTGGTTGCCGGCCGGAGCCGCGAGGTGGGGGCTGGAGGCGGAGCGAGAGCCGGAGGCGCGAGGGCGGCTGAAGGGACGAGGGGTGGCTGCAGGCGCGAGGGTGCGGTCCCGGGGAGGGCAGCGCGGGGGTCAGAGGCGGCCGGTGGCCTTGAGGAGCAGGTAGACGTCCGCGACCCGGCCCGCGAACGCCCCCACCTCAGCGTCCACAACGGTGGCCCCGAACCGCCCCAGCACCTCGCGGACCCGATCACGTTCGGTCAGGACCCGTTCGGCCGCCGCGGCCACGTGCACGTCCGCCGCGGTGGCAGACTCGGGGATGCGGGACAGGCGGGACACGGCCGGGTCCCGTACCCCCGCGACTATGATCTTGTGCCGCGCCGTCAGGCGGGGTAGCAGCGGCAACAGGCCCTCGATCATCGGCGCCGGCTCCAGGGCGGTGAAGATGACGACCAGGGACCGTTTCCGATCCCGGCGCAGCAGGTCCCGGCCGAGCATCGCGTAGTCGGTCTCGGCCGGGGCGGCCTCCAGCGCCGACATCGCCTCGATGAGGCGGGCCACCTTGGTGCGGTGGCCGCCGCCCTCGATGCGGGCGCGGACCGTGCTGTCCATGGCGAGCAGGTCGACCCGGTCGTCGGCACGGGCGGCGAGCACGGCGAGCAGCAGCGCGGCGTCGATCGCGGCGTCCAGGCGGGGCGCGTCGCCGATCCGGACGGCCGAGGTGCGCCCGGTGTCCAGCACGCACACGAGCCGGCGGTCGCGTTCGGGCCGCCAGGTGCGTACCACCACGTCGTTGTGCCGGGCGCTGGCCCGCCAGTCGATGGAGCGCACGTCGTCGCCGATGACATATTCGCGCAGCACGTCGAACTCGGTTCCGTGGCCACGGCCGCGGGCCACCACCGAGCCGTCGATGACGCGCATCCGGGCGAGTTTCTCCGGCAGGATCCGCCGGGACGGGAAGCGTGGCAGCACCCGCAGTGTCCACGGCGGCGTGAGGTTGTCGTTCCAGCCGCGGCGCCGCTGCCGGTACGCGATCCCGAGCGGCCCGTACGACCGCACCGTCACGCGGACGGCGGGCCGGTCGCCGTGCCGGACGGGGCGCAGGGTGCTGGTCAGGGCAGCCGACGACCCGCTCTCCAGCGTGACGTCGTGCTGGGCCGGGCCCGCCCCCGCCGACGGCACCCAGCTGTCCCGCAGCCGCAGGCGCAGCGCCCGGGGGCCGGTGTTGGTAACGATCAGTGTCACGGTCGCGGTGCCGCCGAGCCAGACTGTGCGGTCACCGTCGCGGCGCAGGCGCACGCCGGTCAGCGGTCCCGCGACGGCCGCGTCGGCGAGGGCGACCAGGACCGCGACGACGACCACGCCGAGCAGGCCCGGCCACGGCCAGGGCAGCAGGGCCGGCACCGGGATGCCGGCCGCGAGCAGGACGGCGAAGCGCCGGGTGACCATGTCAGCGCGGCGCCGGGACGGTGGCGAGCACGCCGGCCAGGGTGGCCTCGACGGTCACACCGTCCAGTTCGGCGTCGGCGCGCAGCCGCACCCGGTGCCGCAGGACCGGTACGGCGTACGCCTTGACGTCGTCCGGGATGACATAGTCCCGGCCGCTCAGCCAGGCGTACGCCTTGGAGACGGCGAGCAGGGCGGTCGCGCCGCGTGGCGAGGCACCCAGCTCCAGGGCCGGGGTGTTCCGGGTGGCCCGGCACAGGTCCACGATGTAGGCGAGCACCGGCTCCGCCACCCCGATCCGCTGCACCGCCGCCCGCCCGGCGGCGAGTTCGGCCGGCCCGGCCACCGGGGTCACACCGGCCGCTTTCAGGTCGCGCGGGTCGAACCCGTGGTGGTGCGCCCGCAGCACGTCGAGCTCGTCGTCGCGTTCCGGCAGCGGCACCGACAGCTTGATCAGGAACCGGTCCAGCTGCGCCTCCGGCAGCGGGTACGTCCCTTCGTACTCGATCGGGTTCTGGGTGGCCGCCACCAGGAACGGCTGCGGCAGCGGCCGGGGTGTGCCGTCGACGCTGACCTGGCGTTCCTCCATCGCTTCGAGCAGGGCCGCCTGGGTCTTCGGCGGCGTCCGGTTGATCTCGTCGGCGAGCAGCAGGTTGGTGAAGACCGGTCCGGCCCGGAAGTTGAACGCCGCGGTGCGGGCGTCGTAGACGAGGGAGCCGGTGACGTCGCCGGGCATCAGGTCGGGGGTGAACTGCACCCGTTTCGTGTCCAGGTTCAGCGCCGCCGCCACGGCCCGGACCATCAGCGTCTTGGCCACGCCCGGCACGCCTTCGAGGAGCACGTGCCCGCCGCAGAGCAGCGCCACGACCACGCCGCCGACGACCGCGTCCTGCCCGACGACGGCCTTGCCGACCTCGGTGCGCAGGCGGCTCAGCGCGAGCCGGGCCTGTTCGTGTTCGGACGTCACGGGGTTTCTCCTTCGAGCGGGCGGTGGATGACGGCGTCTTCGAGGTCCTGCAGCGACCGGGCGGCGGCCACCAGGTCCTCGTCGAATCGGGGCTTCCCGCCCTCGAGGACCTGCTGAACGTACTCGGCGGGCAGACCGGCGGAGGCGGCGATCCGGTCGGCACCGGCGTCGGCGGGCAGGCCGAGATGTTCGGTGATGCGGCGTCGGGCCGCTTCGCGCAGGATGGCCAGCGACCGGCTTCGGGCCCGGGCCCGCTGGTAGAGCCGGCCGTGGCCGAGCATCGTCTCGTGGGCCGGCACCCGGGACGGCAACGGCTCGGTGACCGGGCTGCCGAGCCGCCGGGCCGCGGCCGCGGCGAACGCGATCGCGACGAGCAGGATCAGCAGCGCGGTCGCCCAGAGCGCCGGCGGGAAGGCCTGGGCGAGTGGGCTGTCCCGCAGCGACTGGCCGGCCTCCTCCCCCTCCTGCCCGGGTTGCTCCTGCGTCGGCGCCTCGGGCGGCGCCTGGTCGCGCTCGGGCGGAAAGGCGTCGTCGGGATAGCCCGTCTCCTCGGCGTCCGGCGGCGCCTGCGGGTCCCGGGTGGGCTCGGTGGTGGCCCGTGGTTCCGGCACCACGGACGGCCGCGGTGGCACGTCGCGCGCATGCAGGTCGAGCCACACCACCCGGCGGTTCTCGGCCAGCAACGCGACCGCCAGCGAGGCGTTGGTGTGCTCCCCGATCCGGTCGTTGCGGAACGGGTCGGCCGCGCCCGCGAGCGTGACGTGATATCCGTCCTGCGTGAAGCGCAGCACCCCGCCGCCGTAGCAGAGCGTCCCGGCCTCGGTGGTGTACTCGTGGCGCAGCACCGCCGCACGACCGGCGGCGACCGGTTCGGCGCAGGCCGGGTCGGCGGGCGCGGCCGCCCAGCGGGTCCGCCGGACGTCGGCCGGCCAGCCGCGGGACTCCAGGATCTGCCCGTCCGCGCCGACCAGCACCAGCCGTGTCCCGGCCGGCACGTCGGTGCTGCTCGTCAGGGTGTCCAGGTGCGCGTACCCCGGGGTGGGGATGAAGACGGTGACCGGCGTGACCGCGTCCTGGGCGGCGGCGAGCGCCTCGGCGGTCGTGGTGCGCCGGTCCACCTCGACGCCGCGTTCCCGGAGCATCCCGGCGAGCGCGGCGCCGCCGATGTCCGCGGTGCTGACCGGCGACAGGTACGCCGGGTCCGCCGGGTCGGGCTGTTCCACCGCGTGCACGATCAGGGTGCCGCCGACCAGGGTGAGCAGCACCAGGAACGGCAGGACGGCACGCGTCCGGCGCCTCATCGCGTCGCTCCCAGCGCCGAGCGCACCTCACCGGTGAGCCGGCGCATCCGTTCGTCCTCGTCCGCGCGGGCGGCGAGCCGACCGTACCAGATCTGCGAGAACAGATCGGTGGCGCCGTCCAGGGCCGGTCCCAGCGGTGGCCGGTTGGCCGCGGCGACCGCGCTGAGTTCGGCGGCCGTCCAGCCGGGCTGCGGCTGGACGACTCCGGCGCGGGTCAGGTCGGCCACGGTGTCGCGCAGCCGCTGGCGGATCGCTTCCGCGTAGCGGCCCTCGGCGGCCAGCCGGTCGGCCAGCGTCAGGTCGGGCGGTGCCGCGGCCGCCGGGGTGTCGACGACCGGTTGCGGCCCGGCGGACGGCTGCTTCGGCGCGGCCTGCTTCCGCGCGCGCCGCCAGAACAGCAGCCAGGTGAGCAGGCGGCGCCAGTTCCAGGCCGGCCGGGCGGCCCGCGGCGCTCGCGGTGCGCGTCGGCGGCGCCGCCATCGAGGCAGCCGCAGGCGCAGGCGCAGGTTGCGCATGCGACGCGCGACGAGCTTCGGAATCGTCAACCAGGCGGGGTACGAGTACCAGAGCACCGACGTCAGCAAGGTGACGCCGAACAGCACCAGCAGCAGGACCCGTGGCGGCACCACGTCCAGGACGGACGCCACCCACTCGTCGTACCCTCTCACCGGGGCGCCACCAGCGCGGCCGTCTCGTCCTCGCCCCGGCTGCGGCTGCGGTTGATCGCGATGTCCAGCCCTTCGGTGCGGATCCTCGTCTCCACCAGCAGCACCGCGTCCAGGCAGGCCAGCGCCGCGTACGCCACGGTGTTCGCGAGGGCCCACGCGACCGGCACCGCCCACGCCACCCAGTCGCCGCTGACCGCTCGGGTGAACGTCGTCGCCACCGCGATCCAGCCGACCCCGAGCGCGAGCCGGATCGCGAACCAGACGAAGTAGCCGAGCAGCCGGATCCAGAACGCCCGCCCGCCGTCGCGGGCCGCCAGCGCCGACGAGCGGGCCAGCGCGCGGAACGGGCCGCGCACCCGGTCCAGGGTCAGCACCGGGACGGCCAGACCACACAGTCCGTAGAGGAACAGCCAGGGGGCGAACCCGAACAGCGCGGCCGGCCACGAGAGCGCGCCCAGGATCGCCACCACGATCAGGACGGGTCCGGGCCGGGTCCGCGCCCACAGTGCCTTGTCCGAGACCCGGCGGCCGAGCAGGGAGGGCCCGACGGCGGCGCCCGCATAGGCCCCGAGCAGCGCGATGACCACCGTCTCGACGGTGACGCCGGTGGCGACGATCAGCCACCAGGGCCCGATGTCGTCGTCCCAGCTCGGCAGGTACGTCGGCGCGGTCAGCCCGGCCTGCGCCCGCATCACGGCGAGCAGCGCCTGCTCCCCCGCCGCGAGCACCGCGGCCGTGCACAGCAGGGGCACGGCCCGCTCCCGCAGCAGCGAGGCGGCCGCGTCGAGCACCTCACCGGCGGTCATCGCGCGCAGCGGCAGGGCGGGCGGGAACGCCGTCCCGTCGTCGCCCGCGCCAGCCCGCATTCCGGCGATCCTAAGTGATCACCCCAGCTCGCGCGGTCCGGGTGCCACCCTGAAGAGGCCGGAGCCGCCCACTCGCCCTCAACCACTGTGTGAATTCAGGGCTCGAATCGAGCCCCAAATCAACACACAGGTTGTCGGGCCGCCGTCACGCGGGTTGGGGGCCGGGCAGCGGGCCGCCGGTCTCCATCCGGGCGATGAGCTGTTTGAGCCGGCCGATCTCCTCGGCCAGCGCGGTGGCGCCGAGGGCGGTCAGGGTGATCCACGTGCGGCCGCGCCGGCCCTCGTAGCCCTTCTCCACCTCGATCAGGCCGTTCTCCTCCAGCACGCTGAGATGCTTGGAGAGGTTGCCCGCGGTCAGCTCCAGCTGGGTGCGCAGATAACCGAACTCGACGCGGCGCGCCTCGTGCGCGATGGTGAGGATGCCGAGTCGCACCCGCTGGTGCACCACGTCGTCAAGCCCGAGGGCGGGGTGGGCGGCGTCCGGTTCGGGAGCGTCGGTCATGGCGTGCGCCGGCGACGTCGGTCGGCGCGCGCGAAGCCCGCCGCGCCCAGCAGCAGCACGATGCCGGCGATGAGCTGGGGTACCGCCATGCCGAGCCGGATCTGGGGCAGGCCGTAACCGAAGTTCATCGGCAGCACCAGCAGCACCAGCGCGAGGTAGCCGGCGGTGAACGCCAGCAGCGCGACGTTGCGCTCGAGCCAGACCAGCACCAGCAACGTCACTCCGATCATGCCCCACGGCATGACCAGGCGGTCCAGCACGAAATACCAGTACGGAAGGGGCCCGTCCGGGTACGGGTGGCTGCGGAAATAGAGGTACACCGCCAGCCACGCGGCCGGGAACACGACGGTCGTCACGGCGCCGGTGAGCGCGTACGGCATCACCCGCGCACCCACCCCCCGCGCCCGGGCGGCCCGCACATGGAGGAAGGCGATGACGGCGTACGCCAGCGGCATCGCCACCGGCCAGTAGTAGAGCATCCCCCGCCGCGAGAACTGGCAACCACCGTCGGGCAGGCAGTTCACCCACATGCCGAACCAGTCGAACGGGATGGCGACGAGGGTCGTGACGCCGAGCACGAGCAGGGCTGCCCAGGTCATCCGCTGGTCGAGACGCACGCGGTGGGCGAGGGCGCGCACGTCGGAGAGCAGCCGGTGGGGTTCACCGGCCGCGGACATCGGTTCAGTTGTCATGCCAATAGGTTTCCACAACAAACCTATCGGCGCCAGTACCGAACACGAGACCGGCGAGGAAGGTGAGGGCCGGGCCGCCGCGGGGCGAACGGCGGCCCGGCCCCGTATCGGCCGCCGGGGCGGGTGGGTGGCACCCGCGGCGGCCGACCCATCGCCGGCCCGGGGCCCGGCCGGCGTGGTCAGGCCGCGGGATCGGCGCGGTCCTCGAGGAGCGTCTCGCCGACGATCGGGAAGACGCCGTCGAGGCGCATCGTGTGCAGCACGGTGCGGACGAAGCGGGACGGCGCCGCCAGCGACAGCGTGCCGCCGTGCTGGCGAGCCTCGCGGTGGGCGCGCACCAGCAGGCTCAGCCCGGCCGGGTCGATGGTGTGCACGGCGTGCAGGTCCACCACCACGTGCCGGCCCGCCGCGGCGGCTGTCATCAGCGCCGGGCGCAGCACCTCGGCGACATCCTCGCGCAGGTCGTCGAAGGGCTCCACCACGACGACGCCGGCATCCTCACGCAGCACGAACAGGTTCATCGCAACTCCCTCGTCCGCCCGGCGGTGACCGCCACGACGCCGACCGCGGTCCCGGCGAAAACGATCTGCAGCACCACGTCGGCCGGGGTGAGGCCGGCCCGGCCGGGGTCGGCCAGCCGGGCCATGATCGTGGCGAGCAGAGCGGC
Organism: Actinoplanes sp. 13; assembly: GCF_056134165.1. Classification (NCBI taxonomy): domain Bacteria; kingdom Bacillati; phylum Actinomycetota; class Actinomycetes; order Micromonosporales; family Micromonosporaceae; genus Actinoplanes; species Actinoplanes sp. 13. The sequence continues at coordinate 55,388 of NZ_JBVYOQ010000005.1, forward strand.
GCCGACACCGACGGCCAGCGACAGCCAGAACGGCACGCCCCGCCGCCGGCACACCAGCGCCTGGCCGGCGAGGGCGACGATCAGGCCGGCGGCGATCCCGGCGGCGAGGCTGCCCGTTGTCATGAGCCACTCCGTTGTCGAACGACGAATCCCCAGGAAAGCCGGGCAATCACAAGAACCCGGCTCCGGGCCATGACAGTTCCGTGACAAAGTCGTCGTCCGGCCGGTGACGCGTCAGACTTCCCTCTTATGACGGCCGTACTGCTGATCGAGGACGACGACCGGATCCGCCTCTCCCTGACGATGGCCCTGGAGGACGAGGGCTACACCGCGTACGCGGTCGCCACCGCCGAGGAGGGCCTGGCCGAGCAGCGCCGGTTGCGCACCGACACCGTGCTGGTGGACCTGATGCTGCCGGGGATGGACGGCTACGAGTGCATCCGTCAGTTGCGCCGCGACGACGAGGTGCCGATCATCGTGGTCAGCGCGCGGGACGACACCCACGACATCGTGGCCGCGCTCGAGGCCGGCGCCGACGACTACGTGGTCAAGCCGGTGGCGGTCAAGGAGCTGGCGGCGCGACTGCGGGCGCTGCGGCGCCGGGCCCGGGTGGCCTCGGCGCCGGCCATCACGTCGCTCACCTTCGGTGATCTGGAGATCAGGCCGGAGGCCGGGGAGGTACGCGTCGACGGCGCCGCGGTCGCCGTCACCCGCACCGAGTTCCGCCTGCTGTGCGAGCTGGCCGAGCACGCCGGCCAGGTGCTCTCCCGCCAGCAGTTGCTGCAGCGGGTGTGGGGTTACGAGTTCGGCGACGAGCGGGTGGTCGACGTGCACGTCGGCCGGCTCCGCCACAAGATCGAGAAGGACAACAGCAGCCCGGAGCACCTGGTGACGGTCCGCGGCCTGGGCTACAAGCTCCAGGCATGAGACCCATCGGCCTGCGCGCCCGGGTCAGCGCCGCCTTCGCGGTCGGCGCGCTGCTGCTCTCGGCACTGGTCAGCCTGGTGTCCTACGAGCTGATCCGCGGCACGCTGTTCGCCGAGCGGGAGCGCACGGCGGTGCGCACCGCCTACTTCGACGGCGCGGTGATCAACGCGAGCGTGACCGCGGCCGACGCGCTGCAGTCCCTGGACACCGGACCGGAACGCTACGTGCTGCTGCACAGGGACGGGCAGTGGTTCTCGCGGACCGCTGAGGAGGGCGGCGAGTCGGCGGTGCCCGCGGAGCTGCAGGAGCTCACCGCGAGCGGGGCGGCAGGCACGCAGCGAATCCGCCGGGACCGGGAGCCGGCCCTGGTGGTCGGCATCCCGCTGGCCGATTCGGCCACCCTCTACGAGGTCGTCTCGCTGCGCGAGCTGGACCGGACCCTGCAACTGCTGGCGCTGGTCCTGACCGCGGTGGCGATCATGGTCGCGGCCGGTGGCGCCGCCGTCGGCTGGTACGTCACCCGGCACGCCCTTCGCCCGCTCGCCCGGGTGGCGGTGGCGGCCCGCGGCATCGCCGGCGGCGACCTGGGCACCCGCCTCGACCCCGACACCGAACCCGACCTGGCGCCGCTGTCGCAGGCGTTCAACAACATGGCCGACCGGCTGGCCCGGCGCCTGGAGCGGGACCGCCGGTTCGCCGCCGACGTCAGCCACGAGCTGCGGTCGCCGCTGCAGACCCTGGAGGCCGCGGTCAGCGTGATGGAGCGGCGCCGCGACGGCCTGGACGACCGGTCCGCGGCCGCTGTCACGCTGATCGCCGCCGAGGTGGCCCGCTTCCGCAGCCTGGTCGAGGACCTGCTCGAGCTGGCCCGCAGTGACCAGCCGGTGCACCGTGAGCCGGTCGACGCGGCCGAACTGGCCCGGGCCGTCTGCCGGTCCCGCGACCTGCCGGACGGTCTCGTCGAGATCGAGCCTGGCACCCCGCAGCGGTGGCGGGTGGACCGCCGGCGCGTCGAGCAGACGCTCGGCAACCTCCTCGACAACGCTGTCCGGTACGGCGGCGGGCCGATCGCGGTCCGGCTCGGTGCGCTCGGCGGGGGCGGCGGCTGCTTCCTGGAGGTGGACGACGCCGGGCCCGGGGTGGCCGAGAAGGATCGGCCGACGATCTTCGACCGGTTCGTCCGGGGCAAGGCGGCCGGCGCGCGCGGCGCCGGCGACGGGACCGGGCTCGGCCTGGCCATCGTCGCCGAGCACGCCGCCGCCCACGACGGGCGGGCGACAGTCCAGGACCGGCCGGGCGGTGGGGCACGCTTCCGGGTGGAGCTGCCGGGAAGTTCATCATGACGGGGGTACGCGCCAGAGCACTCGCCGTAGCCCTCGCGCCGGCCCTGGCCCTCGCCGCGTGCGGGGTCCCGGCCCAGAGCGAGCCGCATCCGGTCGAGTTGCCCCGCCCACCGCTCAACACCCGCCCGACCGCGCCGTCGACGGCCGGCCCGGAGGGTGAGGTCGCCCAGGTGCTCTGCCTCATCCGGGACGGGCGTCTCACCCAGACCGTGCGCCGGGCCGGCTCGGTGCCCACCGCGCAACAGCAGGTGGACGACCTGGTGGCCGGCCCGACCCCCGAGGAGCAGGCGCTGGGCCTGTCCACGGCCCTGACCGGCGTGTCGCTGGCCGTGACCGTCCCGCTGAGCGAGAACGACGTCTCCGTCGAGGTAACCGAGTCCGACGACGGCACCGCCCGCACCGACGAGGTGCTCGGTTACGCGCAGGTCGTCTGCACGCTGACCGCCCGCTCGGACGTGGGCTCGGTCTCGTTCACCCGCGACGGCGAGCCGCTGCGGGTGCCCCGCGCCGACGGCTCGCTGACCGCGGGCCCGCTGCGCGGCTGGGACTATCGCACGCTCATCCGGCCGGCCTGACCCGCCCCGGCCCGCGGGCATGTCGACATGGCGCCTCACCGCACCACGACCGTGCGGAACTTGCCGCCGGCGGAGCGCCGGGGCGGCTCGGGGTCACGGTCCACCACCACGTCGCCGAGGCCCTGACCGTCCAGCACGCCGCGCAGGGACCGCCGCACCTCGTCCCACACCTGCTCGGGCTGCCCGTCGGTGAGCAGCCGGACCGCGAGCCGGCGCGGGTCCGTCCGGATGATCTGGAACATCCGGACCCCGCCGATCCGGTCGACAGCCGTGCCGAGCGCGAGCGGCGGCAGCTCGACGGTCTGCCCGTCGGCGCGCCGCAGGGAGACCACCTCGGAGGCCCGGCCCTGGACGCGGATCGCGGGCAGCGGGTTGCCGCACGGGCACGGGTCAGGGCGCGTGGTGACGCTGTCGCCGAGGTCGTACCGAATGATGGGTTGCACCTGATTCGCCAGGTTGGTGAGCAGCACGGTATGTGCGGGCTGTCCGGGCGGCACCGGGCGGAAACGCTCGTCGACCGGTTCCAGGATCGCCCAGTCCGCGTTGACGTGCAGCCAGTCGAGCGCGCACCCGTGCGCCAGCCCCATGAACTCCGAGCACGCGTACTGGTCGCGCACCGTGGCCCCGAACGTCTCCCGGATCCGGGTGCGCTCCGGCGGCGACAGGCCCTCGGCCGAGGTGATCACCAGGAGCGGGTCGATGTCGAGGCGCCCGGCCCGCTGCTCCCGGGCCAGCAACGCCACGGCGCTGGCATACCCGTTGAGGATCGTCGGGCGGAAATCGCCGACGGCCCGCACCAACTCGTCGAGCGGCAGGTGCACCGACAGCACCCGGATGCTGCGCTCGCGCAGCGGGCGTTCCCGGATGAGCCGGCGCGCGGTCGACCAGCCGGCGAAGTGTCCGCCGGTGGCCCAGACCGCGGCCACCCGGTTGCCCCGGCGCAGCATCGACAGATAGTCACGCCCGGACAGCCAGGCGCCGCTCGCCCGGGCCACGGTGATCGCCGAGAGCACCTCGTACGTCCGCTCGTCCTGCACGAACACGCCGCGCTCACCGCTGGTGCCGGAGGTGGTCACGACCTGGTACCGGCCCCGGTGCAGGGTGCCCGCCCGCTCCGGGTCGGCGACGAACGCGCGCACCCCGGCCAGCGTCACCGCGCGGTCGGTGGCCCAGTCGTCGTACTCCCGCATCAACGCGGCCTTGCCGGTGACCGGCAGCATCGTCACGTCGGTGATCCGCTCCGGCAGGCCGTGGTACAGCCGCCGGTAGTACGGCGAGCCGGCCCTGGCCCGCGCGACCAGGCCGGCCAGACGGGTGCGCTGTCGTTCGGCGACCAGTCCCGGGCCGCCGCGGCGCACCCGGCGCAGGTCGCGCATCACCGATATCAGGCTCATCGATCGATCATCGCGGACCGGGACCCGGCCGGGATCCCTCCCCCGCGCCGGCCTCCTCCCCCGCGGGAGGGAGCCGGGCGCGCCGTACCGGTCACTCCTCGCGGGTCTTCACGACCTGCTTCAGGTCCACCTCGGCGGTCGTGATCGCCCGCGACAGCTCGGTGGAGAGGTCGTCGCCGGGGCGGGTCCGCTCGACCCGCCCGCCGACGCGCAGCCGCATCTTGGACCAGGGCGGGGTGGACCCGCCGACGTACCGAACGCGGGTCACCTCGATGCGCTCGACCTCGCGTGCGGGGTGGGTCGAGGTGCTGCGGTCGCTCCGGAGCAGCGTGAACTCGCCGCCGGCCAGCCGGAGCTCCACGACGGCCCGCCGGTCCATGAGGATGATCCACGCTGCGTATCCGGCGGCGGCCAGCGGAAGCAGCAGCGACAGCCAGAACGCCACGGCCAGCAACTCGCCGATCAGGGCCGAGCCGGCGAAGATCAGGCCGGCCGGGATCAGCGAGACGGCGATCCACTGCCCGCCCTCCCGCCACGCGTAGTTCGGGTCGTCGGTTCGCGCGTACCAGACGATGGGTTCACCGTTGTTCACGGCGCCATCATGACCTTGGCCGTCAACCGGGGTGGGGCCAGCCCTACCCCGTTCGGGGTGGCAGCGGGATGGGATCGCATCGAAGGGCTTCATATGGTGAGAACCGATCCGAAACCGACATCCAGGAGGGCACGGCATGCGACGCAACCTCGGTCGATGGGGACTGGCGACGGCGATGGCGGTAGGAATGGTGGCGGGCGGTGCGGCGCCTGTCGCGGCGGGCCCGAACAACCACGGAACGCTGCGGACGGCGGTCGGCGACCTGCACCGGCTCGGCATCACCGGCGTGCAAGGGCTGGCCCGGACCGGCGGCGTCACCACCCAGGCCCGGGCCGGGGTCGGTGACCTGGAACGCGGCACCCCGGTGCCGGCCAACGGATTCTTCCGGATGGGCAGCAACACGAAGACGTTCGTGGCGGTGGTCGTCCTCCAGCTGGCCGGCGAGCGGAAACTGTCGCTCGACGACACCGTCGACCGGTGGTTGCCCGGACTGGTCAGCGGCAACGGCAACGACGGCCGCCGGATCACGATCCGGCAGCTCCTCCAGCACACCAGCGGGATCTACAACTACACCAACGACTTCCCGGCGCTCAGCTCCTACGAAGGGTTCCTCGCGCACCGGTACGACCATGTCGAACCCGAGGAGATGGTCGCCCTCGCGATGAAGCACGAGCCGGTCTTCGCGCCGGGCGCCCGCTGGGACTACTCGAACACCAACTACATGCTCGCCGGGATGATCATCGAGGCGGCCACCGGCCGGCCGTGGGACACCGAGGTGCGCGACCGGATCCTGCGCCCGCTCGGCCTGCGGGACACCTCGTCACCCGGGGACCGGACGTCGCTGCCGCGGCCGCACGCCAAGGCGTACCAGCAGTGGGCGCCGGGCGGCCCGCTCACCGACACCACCCGGTGGAACGTCACCGGCGCGGGAGCGGCCGGCAACCTGGTCACCACGCCCACCGACCTGGCGCGCTTCTGGCAGGCTCTGCAGCAGGGCAAACTGCTCGCACCCCGGGAGATGGCGCAGATGCGGCAGACCGTGCTCGCCGAAACCATGCAGGAATACATTCCCGGCGCGCGGTACGGCCTAGGCGTCATGTTCATCCCGAACCGGTGCGGCGGGTACTGGTCGCACGGCGGCGACGTGCCGGGCATGAGCACCAAGAACGGCGTGAGCCCGCGGGGCGACCGGGTGGCGGTCCTGTCGCTGAGCACCCAGCTCGCCGACGATGAGGCGACCGTCGCCGTGGAGCGGCGCTCGCTGCAGCTGATGGACGACGTGATCTGCGGCCCGGCTGACTGACTGCCCGACTGCCTGACCGCCTGACTGCCTGACAGCCTGACTGCCTGACCGCCTGACTGCCTGACCGCCTGACTGCCTGACCGGCGCGCCCCGCGCCGGTCAGCGGTCTTCCCTCAGACGGTGACCGCCGGAATGGCGGCGATCAGTGACCAGTCGTGGCTGATGTCGGCCGCCGTCCGCAGCAACAACGGCAGATGGTCCTCGATCAGTGTCTCGACCGACGTCTCCGCCGCGTGCACCGTCACGTTCACCGCGGCGACCACCCGGCCGTCGCCGTCGCGGACCCCGGTGGCCACCGACCGGATGCCCGGCGCGAGGTCCTGGTCGGCCAGCGCCCAGCCTTTCGCGCGCACCTCACGCAACGCGCTGTCCAGCTCGGCGGCCGAGGGCTGCCAGCGCGGCGTGATGCCGGACCGGCCGGCCTCGGCGAGCACCTCCGGCACGGCGGCCGGAGGCAGGGCCGCCAGCAGGACCTTGCCCATCGAGGTGGGCGGGGCCGGGAAACGGGTGCCGATGGTCACCCCGAGCGTCACGATCTTCGGTACGGCCACCCGCGCCACATAGACGATGTCGCTGCCGTCGAGCTGCGCCATCGACGAGGACTCGTTGGTCTGCGCGACCAGTTTCTCCAGATGGGGCTGCGCCACCTGCCACATGCTCAGCGAGTGCACGTACGCCATACCGAGCTCCAGCACCCGTGGCGTGAGCGCGTAACCGCGCCCGTCGGCGCGCACGTACTTCAACTGCTCCAGCGTGATCAGGATCCGCCGCACGGTGGGCCGCGCCAGCCCGGTCAGCGTGGCGATCTCGCTGAGCGTCATCGCCGGGGTGCCCGCCCGGAAGGAGCGCAGGACGTCGAGGCCGCGGGCGAGCGCCTCGATGAAGTCGGGAGCCGCGCTCCTTCCGATGTCGGTCATGGCGTCAATGCTTCCACTGCGCCGATCCGGCGTCGTAGTCGGAGTACTGGTACGGGTTCTCCATCGCACTCTTCTCCGGGATGTCCGGGTTCATCCCCCGCTGCCAGGCGTCCTCGCCCAGCGTCTCGCGCAGGTGGTCGACGGTCGCGGCGACCTTGGCCCGGGCCGCCGCCAGATCGACGCCGACCAGCTTGCCGTCCTGTTTCACCACGCGGCCACCGACCAGCACCGTGTGCACGTCGCCGCGCTGCGCCTGGTAGACCACGTGACCGTAGGGGTTCAGGACCGGGAACATCGCCGGTGAGGCGTCGTTCTTGATCAGCACGACGTCGGCCTGCCGCCCCGGCGTGAGCGCGCCCACCGCGGAGTCCATGCCGAGGGCCCTGGCCCCGCCACGGGTGGCCCAGTCGACGACGTGCTCGGCCCGCAGGTGGTGGTGGGTGACCGTCTCCTGCTTGCTGTGCGCCTCCATGTGCTCACGCACCCGGTCGGCGCTGAGCGTGCTGCGCATCGCGGAGAACAGGTCGCCGCTCCACCAGACGCTGGTGTCCATCGACAGCGAGACCCCGATGCCGTGGTTGCGCAGCTGCCAGGTGGGCGGGTATCCCTGCCCGGCGCTCTGTTCGCTCTCGGTGGAGACCGACACCGAGCCACCGGTGGCGGCGATCCGGTGGTACGAGTCCGCGGCCAGCGTGGCGGCGTGGACGTAGACGGTGCCCGGGGTCATGAACCCGTTGTCGTACATCAGGCGGATGCCGTCGTCATTGGTGGCGCCCCAGACGCCGGCGTGGGTGGTGACCTGCACGCCCAGCTCGCGGGCGACCTCGAAGGCCGCCTTCTCCGGGAACGCCGGGTCACCGGTCACGTCGAACGCCATCTGGAACCCGGCCAGCCGCCCGCCGTCGACGCGCCGCCGATGGAAGTCGCGGAACGCGCCCGAGGTGGCCCACTCCCACGGGCCCTGCTGAATGTTGCCGTACGCCAGGACGAACCGCCCCGGCACCGCCTCCAGGGCGTCGGCCGCCGCGTCGGCGTGGTCCGCGCTCTGCAGCCCGTGCGACCAGTCGACGCTGGTGGTGACACCGGCGTCGATCGCCTCGATCGCCGACAGCAGGTTGCCGGCGTGCACGTCCTCGGGCCGGAAGTGCCGGCCGGACTCGAGGTAGTACCAGACGAAGTACTGGGTGAGGGTCCAGTCGGCGCCGTACCCCCGCATCGCGGTCTGCCACATGTGCCGGTGCGTGTCGATCATGCCAGGCATGATCACGCCACCGGTCGCATCGATCTCCACGGCGTCACCGGGCGCGGTGAGACGGTGCCCCACCTCCGCGATCCGGCCGCCGACCACCAGCACATCGGCGCCCGGAAGCACCGTGTGCGAGTCGTCCATGGTGAGAACCAGGCCGTTGCGCAGCACCACCGGCCGATCGTTCACGCTCATCGACTCCCCCTCTCGGACGCTTGTCCGCTGCACGGACAGCGAGGTGGCGTCAGTGTGGTCCCGGTCACGATTACTGTCAATCCTCCATTGACAGTCCGCGCTCAGGCCACCAAGCTGAGCGGGCGGACACGTGTCCGCAGAACGGGCGGTGACGATGAGGCAGCACAAGGGGCCACTCGACGGCCTGCTCGTGGCGGACTTCTCCCGGATCCTCGCCGGGCCCTACGCCACGATGCTCCTGGCCGACCTCGGCGCTCAGGTGATCAAGGTGGAGGGCCCGTCCGGCGACGACACCCGCACCTGGATGCCACCGGTCCGCGACGGCGTCTCGACGTACTACCTGGGCATCAACCGCAACAAGCGCTCGATCGCCCTGGACCTGCGCGACGAGACCGACCGGGCCGCCGCGCAGGAGCTGGCCCGCCGCGCCGACGTGCTGATCGAGAACTTCAAGCCCGGCGGCCTGGCCCGGTTCGGCCTCGACTACGCGACGGTGTCCGCGGCCAACCAGCGGGTGATCTATGCGAGCATCACCGGCTTCGGCTCCGGTGCGGGCGCCGGACTGCCGGGGTACGACCTGATGGTCCAGGCGATCTCCGGGCTGATGAGCCTCACCGGCGACCCGGACGGCTCGCCGTTCCGGGCGGGCATCTCGGTCTTCGACGTGATGACCGGCATGCACGCCGACATCGGCATCCTGGCCGCCCTGCACCACCGCGACGAGACCGGCCGCGGCCAGCGGATCGAGGTCAACCTGCTGTCCTCGGCGCTGTCCGGGCTGGTCAACCACTCCAGCGGGTTCGTGGCCGGCGGCTCGGTGCCGTTCCGGATGGGCAACGCGCACCCCAGCCTCTTCCCGTACGAGCCGCTGCCCGTCGCCGACGGCGAACTGATCGTGATCGCCGGCAACGACGGCCAGTTCCGCAAGCTGTGTCAGGTGCTCGATCTGCCCGAGCTGCCCGAGGACCCCCGGTTCGGCCGCAACCAGGACCGGACCGCCAACCGGGAGCAGCTCCGGCCGCTCCTGGTGGAACGCCTGGCGAAACGCACGCGTGACGAGTGGTTCCGCGATCTGATCGCGGCGGGCGTGCCGTGCGCGCCGATCAACACCATCGACGGCGGGGTGGCGTTCGCCGGCGAGCTGGGCCTCGAGCCCGTGGTCGAGACGGGCGGCGTGCCCGCCGTCCGCAACCCCATCACCTTCTCCGAGACCCCCGCACGGTACGAGTTGCCGCCGCCCGGGCTCGACGAGCACGGCGAGGAGATCCGCGCGTGGCTGAGCAACACCTGAGCTTCCCGACCGGCCTCGGCACGTCCGACGCCACCACCATCTCGCTGCTGGGGCACGATCTGGCCGGTGACCTGATGGGCAAGGTCGGCTTCGGCGAGCTCGCCTTCTGGCTGGTGGCCCGGCGCCGGCCCACTCCCGGTCAGACCCGGGTGTTCGAGGCGGTGCTGGTCGCGCTCGCCGATCACGGGTTCACGCCGACCGCGATCGCGGCCCGCCTGACATATCTGTCGGCCCCGGAGGCACTGCAGGGCGCCCTGGCCGCCGGCCTGCTCGGCGGCGGCTCCCGGTTCCTCGGGGTGACCGAGGACTGCGGCCGCTTCCTCGCCGAGACCCTGGCCACCGCCGACGACCACGACGACCATGACGACATCGCGCTCAAGGCACTCACCGCGGCGAAGACGCAGCGACGTCTCGTGCCCGGCCTCGGGCACCCGGTGCACAAGGTCGAGGACCCCCGCACCCCGGTCCTCATCCGGATCGCCAAGGAGGAGGGCTGTTACGGGCCGCACCTGCAGCTCTTCGAAGCCATCGGCCGGGTGCACCCGGCGGTCCTGGGCCGCCGGCTCCCGCTCAACGGCGCCGGTGTCTGCGGCGCCGCGCTGGCAGACCTCGGCCTGCCCGTCGACCTGCTGCGCGGCTTCGCGCTCCTGGCCCGTGCCGCCGGGCTGCTCGGCCACCTCGCCGAGGAACGGCAGCACCCGCTCGGCATGGACATCTATCTCACCGTCGACCGTAACGCCGTCTACGAACCGTAAGGATGATCTATGGCCACCATCGTCGCGGTCATCGCCTCCACCCACCACCCGTTCTACTACCGGGCCAGCACCGCCACCGGCGAGGACCGGCCCCCGTTCGCCGACGAGTGGACCCGCAAGATCCTGGCGTTCCGGGAGACGCTGACCCGGGCCGCCCCGGACGTGCTGGTGATGGTCGGCTCGGACCACTTCCACCAGCTCTGGCTGGACAACATGCCGCAGTTCCTGGTCGGCAAGGCGCCCTTCTACGACGCCAACTGGTACAACGAGGAGCGCGAGTTCGGCCTGCCGCGGATGCTGCTCAAGGGCCAGGAGGACCTGTCCGCGCACGTCCTGCGCGCCGGCCTCGACGAGGGCTTCGACCTGGCGTTCAGCAACGAGCTGCGGATCGACCACAGCATCACCTGCCCGATCATCACGCTGCGGCCCGAGGCCGACCTGCCGATCGTGCCGATCTACACCAACATCTTCGCGCCGCCGCTGCCGCAGCCGTCCCGTTTCGTCAAGCTCGGCGAGGCCATCCGGAAGATCGTCGAGTCCTGGCCGTCGCACCTGCGGGTCGCGATCATCGGCACCGGCCACCTGTCGCTGGAGCTCGGCGGCCCCCGCCAGTTCGGCCCGCACGGCCCCGACCCGGAGTTCGACCGCCGGGCCGTCGAGTGGATCGCCACCGGCGACCTCGACAACTGCCTGCGCGAGGTGACCCTGGACAGCCTGCACTCCCCCGGCAACGCCACACACGGCTTCATGGACTTCATGCTGATGATGGGCGTGGCCGGCGCCGGCGCGAAAGCCGATCACGTGGACACCCTAGACCTGTTCCACACCATGGAGGCCTACTTCACCTGGTACCCGAACGGAGCGCCGGCATGAGCAAATACCTGCTGAACAAGTTCCTGTACACGGTGGACCGGGACCCCGACCTGGTGGAGCGCTACCGCGCCGAGCCGCGCGAGCTGGTCTCGTGGTGGGAGGCCGAACGCGCCAACGCGGTGCTGAACTGCCACACCGGCGAGAGCAGCACCTGGCTGCGGTTCACCGACGAGGAACGCGAGGCGCTGGCCGGCCACGATCACGTCAAGCTCTTCGCGCTCGGCGCGCACCCGTTCCTGACGCTCACGCTGTTCATCGCCATGTTCGAGCGCGACAACAACGAGCCGCTGGAATACCAGAAGGCGTTCGGCGCCCGGCTGCTGCACTTCGACATGCCCTACCCGGACATCGCCACATGATCCGCGCGGCCGTCATCGAGGCCTGCGGGCAGCCGCCGTCGGTCACCTCCCGCCGCGTTCCCCTCGCCCGCGCCGGCCAGGTACTGGTCACGGTCACTGCCGCGCCGATCACTCCGCTGGACCTGCTCTGCGCCTCCGGCACGAGCTATTTCGGCACACCGGCCACCCCGTACATCCCCGGCGTGCAGGGCGTCGGCCATCTTCCCGACGGCACACCCGTCTGGTTCGCCACGTCCGCCGGCATGCTCCCCGGGGACGGCAGCATGGCCGCCGCCGTGGCCGTACCGGAAAAGGACTGTGTCCGGCTGCCGCCCCGGGCCCCGCTCGCCGGTCTGGCGGCCCTGGGCCTTTCCGCCGTCGCCGCGCACTCCGCCCTCACCCGCACCGGCTCCCTCGCCGCCGGTGAGCAGGTCGTCGTGCTCGGCGCCGGCGGCGTGGTCGGCCAGGCAGCCGTCCAGCTGGCCATGCTCGCCGGCGCCCGCCGCGTCATCGCCGTCGCCCGGTCGGCCGAGTCCCGCTCGCGCGCCCTCGAACTCGGCGCCGCCGCCGCCATCGCCTTCGAACCCGACGACGACGCACCCACCCTGACCGCCCGGCTGCGCGCGGCCGCGGACGGCCCGGTCGACCTGGTCGTGGACCCGGTCTTCGGCGTCCCCGCCGCGGCCGCTCTGGCGGTCCTGCGCCCCGGCGGCCGCCTGGTCAACCTGGGCAGCTCAGCCGGCCCGACCGCCACCGTCGACTCGGCGACCCTGCGCGGCGGCTCGTTGCAGATCCTCGGCTACACGAACAACGCGTTGACTGTCGACCAGCGCGCCGAGTCGATCACCTACGTCGCCGGGCAGGCCGCCGCCGGCCGGCTGGCGGTGGCCCACGAGGTGGTGCCGTTCGAGCAGGCCACGGAGGCCTGGCACCGGCAGGCCGCGGGCGCCGCGACCGGCCGCATCGTGCTGACCTTCTGAGGCCCCGGCCCCATCTCGGCCGACTCGGCACGCATGGTGACAACCGGTCCGAACGGAGTGCCGCTGATCCCGGGATCCGCTCGGGCCATCGGTTCAGGCCGCGAATGCTGCCGGCCCGTCAGCCGCCTTCTGGGGGCGCTGTCACGAACCCGAGATTTTGCGGCCCTCGGAAGGGGAACCGGACCCTCTCGTAGCGCACGTGGTTCCCCTTGAACCACTCCGCGATCGACTCGGCCAAAGCATCCCGGCCGAGTCGTTGATCGTCCCGCCAGAAGTTGCAGCAAGGCACGACAACGGTTGCTCTGCTCAGTGCCGAGTGAACGACCTCGCGTAACGCCTGGTCGGGGTGAAGCCCAACAACGAGATCGTAGTAAGAGGCGTCCTCCGCCAGGTACGGAACGGCGCGTGCTTCGACGCCTTTCAGCGTCCACCCCCGCGGATCGACGACCTCCACCCGGTAGTTGAAGCGCTTCCGCAGCTCCCGCGCCAGCATTCCCTGGCCGCCGGCCACGTCGGCAACGTACTCGACCGAGTTGCCGAAGCGCTCGCCGATGAACTCGGCCATCAAAGGGAAACGATCCGGGTCTCCGTGGAACCTGTGCCCGTTCACCTTCGGCGGGTGCTTTCTGCTCTTCAGGCGATCACCCACCGTCGAACCGTACCGCACCGTGCCGGCGTGGCGGGGTCCGGCAAGATCGCCGCTCCTCGCGCGCCGTAGAGACCGGCCGCAGAACTCCTCGACGAAGTCGACGGGGACAGCCCGTAGACGCTGCTCCGGGCACACCACAACACAGCCGGCGCCGCTCAGGTGACCACAGCGGCTCCTTCTCCGCGGTCGAATCAGTTCGTCGGCCAGCCCTAGGGTCCGTCCCGCGGACATGAGAGATCACCGACGGACGGGCAAGGTGATGACGGGCGTTCTGTCGCTTGCCCCTCTGCGGCGGCCCTTCGCCCGTCGCACGGCACGACGAGGCCATTTCGGAATGGGCCACCGATCCTCCATAGCTCAGCGTTGCATTGATCAGAACGGATCGCATCTGTCGCGTAGGCGACAAGCTTTCCTCCTTCCCGGATGATTATTATCCGGGAATACGCGACTCGGGCTGAGGAACGGTGGGCCGTGGAGACAGAAGCTCTCGTCAGGCAATTCGGGAAAGATCCCGGTTCTGTGTTTGTCGACATCATCCACGCCTCGCCGACGCCGCTCCGGGCCCGAGACATCAAGCAGCCGTTGATCGACGCGGGCATCAAGAAGGACGATGTCGATCGATACTGGACTCGAGTGCAGCGCGTGATCACGCTGCACCCTCAGATCGCTATGGCGAGCAACAAATACGAGTGGTTGCCCGAACGGCGCTCAGCACAGAGCTCACTGGATCTGCTTGCCAAAGGCGTCACCGCAAGGCGACGGAAGTGGCTTACGGCGCCGTGGGTGCAGAACGTGGCGGACGCCGTCGAGCAGGCCGGCGCAACCGATAGCGGATGGGTAGAGCGTCAATTTCAGCAGGCCAGGCTGGTCGCCGAGCTGGCCGTCGCGGTCGAGGTGCTACAGGCACGCGGAAGCACCATCGATGAGGTGGTCGAGCTCTTGGCCGAAGAGGTGAGTCAGAAGCGACTGCGGCGGCTCGCCGAACCGGGCGACACCGTCGCGTTCGATCCGGATACGCATGAGGCCGAGATGGAGCCACCCAATCCTGGCACCGCTGTCCGGGTCGTTCGTTCCGGTTACCTGTGGCGCGGCGCAGGCGAGCCTACCGTGGCAACCAAAGCCGTCGTAGCCGTCTGATCGCTGCGCTATGGCCAGGAAAAGTAAGCCGAACAGAGGCGACGCGAAGGAACTGGTCCGCGCTCGTGATCAATGCATCGAGGCGGCGTTCAGTACCAAGTGGTTCCTCCTGGACTTCTACCAGCGCGACTACGTCTGGGGAGATCAGCAAGTTACCCGGCTGACCACTGACCTTTCCCGCAAATTCTTGGATCAGTGGAGCGAAGAACACTCCCCGGGTGACGTGCGGTTGTACGATCCGTACTTCCTTGGGCCCTACATCGTGCACGCCGAACAGAACAAGGCGTACCTGGTCGACGGTCAGCAGCGCATCATCACCCTTTTGCTCATGCTGATCTACCTACAGCGGCAGTTGGCTGCGTTGCCGAAAGCGGCAAGCAAGGCCGCCCAGCTCCACACGTTGGTCATGACCGATCGATTCGGCAAGAAAACGTTCCGGGTCGGTGTCGACGAGTACAACGACTGCTTCAACGACTTGCTGAACGGGCGCAATCCCGACCTCGGCAACGCTTCTCCCGCGATCCGGCGAATCTGGGAGGCGTATCAGATCATTGAAATGAACTTCAAGGAGCAGTTCCGCGGTGACGTACTGATTCTTTTTGCCGAATGGCTGCTCTACCGTGTCTCGCTGGTGGTCATGGATGCCGGAGATCGTGTCCGCGCCGAAGAGATGTACCAGTCGATCAACGACACCGGGCTGCGACTCTCGCCCATGGATCATCTCAAGCGTTTCCTGCTCAGTGATGCCGACGAGGATCCCGGGGCCCTCGAGGGCATGTGGACCACGATGGTGACGGCTTTGGAGAAGGTCGAGCGGGGTGCCGCCTTCGCCTATCTGAGGACGGTCCTGCGAGCCAGGTTCCCGCAGGTCGCCCGATTGCCGGGGCCGAGCCTGAACGACGCGACCTTCGAATGGGTCCGGATCCATGAGGACGACATCTGGCCCAACCGGAAGAACGGCGACCGGGCCCGCCTCCTCACCGACGTGCTCTACCCGTTCCACAAGCTTTACATCGAGCTCCTGGACGCGCGCACGCGGCTCAACCGGGATCTGTCGGCCGTACGCTACAACGCGTTCAACGGCATCGCCGACCAGTTCGACCTGACCGTCGCCGCCTTACGCCCGGGCGACGAGAAGGACCTCTGGAGGTCGAAGGCCAGAACGGTGGCCAACTTCCTCGACCTGTTCTACGTGACGCAAACCCTGGACGATGAACCGGTCGAGCAGAAACAAATCGACGACTTGGTTGCGGCGGTCATGCCCCGGGTGCGGCGGACCGAGACGCCGGACGAGCTGAACAGCGCCCTCGGAGAGTACGCGGCCGACTGGCCAGCTCGGCTGGACCGCATCCCTGACCTGCGCTACGACACCCACCGAAGATTTACACACTACGTGCTGACCCGTCTGACGGCGTGGATCGAGCTGGGCGCCACCAACGGCGAGGCGGATCCCACCGAACGCTTCCTCCGCCGCAGGGAACGGGCCCGGAACTTCGAGATCGAACACCTGTTCACCAGCACAGCGTCGGCGTATGCGCACAAAATGCCGGACGCCCGGCAATACCGCTACCTGCGCAGTTCGATCGGCGCGCTACTCCTGCTCGAAGGACGTGAGAACGGCCAATACGGCGGGATGCTCCTGGAAGACAAACTGGTGCGGTACCGCAAGGACACCCGGCTGGCCGGGATGCTCAACCCCGACTTCTTCCGGCGCAGCAACACCGTGCTGGAGACATTCCTTCGCGACAAAGGACTGTTCCCGCTCGTGGTCGCCTACGACGCGAGCACTCCGCTAGAGCCGTTCATCGAGGCTCGCGGGCACTTCTACCGCGAAGTCGCGAAGAAGATCTGGAGCCTGGACGAGCTCGGGCTGACAACGTCAGCGCCTCCGGGGGCGGCCACACCGGCCAAGCGCACCCACTACGGTGTCCGGTTCCACCATCTGGTCGAGGCGGGCCTCATCAACCCTGGTGATCGCCTCATCGGCCGCAGGCGCGGCAAGACGCACTACGCCCGCGTTCTTCCAGACGGCGCGCTCGATACAGAAGCGGGACCGGCGACATCGCTCAGCAGGGCCATGCAGGACGTCGTCGGGTCGGCGCGCGATCCTTGGGGCTTCTGGCAGGTCGAGCAAACCGGCGACCGGCTCGACGCGGTCCGGCACCGCTACCTCGACCGTGTCGGACGCTAGACCGGCGGCCCGGGGCGCCATCGTCCACGCGTTGCGGCAGAGATTCGAGGAGCGCCTTCGCGGGCCGCCGGTCACGGCTGGTGGTTCACCACTTCGACCAGCCTGCCGAGTGACGTGATGCCCGACCTCACCGGCGACGGAAGATGGAACGGATCCGCTGGTCGCAGGTGAGACTCATCGCGGGATGAGGAGGCGTCGGCGGAGTGGGCCGAGATTGGCGCGACCGTACCGCCGCGGCTCGTGACCCCGCCGCGTCTGCCCCGTTCCGTAGACTCCGGCGATGGTCGCAGGTCGATGGATGCTCCTCGGTTGGACAGTCCTGCTCGGCCCCATGCTGTGGTGGTCCGGCGTGTCCGACACGGCGGACGCCGCCTATGCCGCGATCGCGGAAGGCGACCGCCAAGGGCGGTACTTCGTCTCCAACTACGACGGGCCCGGCCGGATGATGGCGGTCTTCTTCGCGTTCCTCAACCTGGTGCTGTCAGGGGTTTTCATGCCCACCGCCAAGCAGCTGGCCAAAGGGCGTGCCGGGACATTCGTCCGGGCGATCGTCACGGCGGTCGTCGCCGCCACGCTGTTCCTGGGCGAGTTCCTGTTGAACCCGGTGACCACGAACTGGGGCGGCGACCCGGACGCGTGGTCGATGGTCGAGGACCATGTCGCACCGTGGTACGGCGGGGCCGGCGTCTTCTGGTTCGCCGTCACCGTGGCGACCTGCGCCGGGATCATCTGGTGGGCGGCGCTGCGCCTGGTCCGCCGGGACAGGGACGGCATCGCCCCCGGTGTCCGGCCCGGGTGACGTCAGCGAGGCAGGGCCACGCCGGCCCGGCGCAGGCCCACGATGCCGCACACCGCGAACCCGAGCGCGTTCGCCACCCCGTGTGTGGCGGCCATCCACCCCAGTGACGGGTGCGGAATCCCGGTCGCTTCGCCCAGCGCCCAGCTGACCGCGAGGATCATCGACGCCACCAGGACGACCGCCGACGTCCCGAGCAGCCACCCGGTCACCCGGTCGCGGCTCGCCCGCGCCTGCCCCCAGGTCAGCCTGGCCACGATCCACATGCCGGCGGTGAGCACGACCGCGCCGGCCAGCTCCACGAACTCGCCCACGAAATAGCCCACCAGCACCAGCAGCGTCCCGGCCGGCACGGTCAGCGCCGCCGTGTCGGCCCAGCGGCCCGGTGACACCCACTGGTGCAGCCCGGCGATCAGCGCCGCCGCGAACCCCGCGAAGTGGAAGTGCGCCACGGTCAGCGTCAGCACCCCCATCTCGAACCCGAACAACGGGAAGCCGGCCCGTTCCGCGATCAGCGCACTCGCTGCGATCCCCGGGCTGACCAGCGCGGTGATCACCGCGGCCTGAGTGATCACCGCACTCTCACGGCGTTTCACCGCCCCCATGGCGTACGCGCAAAGCAGCCCCGCCGCGAGCCCGTAAACGATCGCCAACCCGGTCGCGTAAGGGCCTCGTGGCAGCCACAGGCTGACCGCTCCCGCCACCGCCGCCACCGGCCAGAACCGGGCGGCCCGGTCCAGCCCGAGCAGCCGCAAACCACCCGGCACCACGACCAGCATCCCCACAGTGACCAGCACGTTCACCAACGCCCACACGACGCCTCCCCGTTTGTTGAACACGTTCAACTTCGGTAGAGTACACCCGTGCTCTCCCCTCGCCTGGCCGCCGTGGTCGACGCCCTGCCACTGGAGCCGCACCTGCGGGTCCTCGAGATCGGCTGCGGGCCCGGCGCGGCGGCCCGGGCCGTCGCCGCCCGCCTCACCACCGGCCACATCCTCGCGATCGACCGCTCCGCGACCGCGATCGCGCAGGCCACGGCGGCCGGCCGGAGCGCGATCACCGCCGGCCGCCTGAGCTTCCGCCGGTCCGCCGCGGAGGATTTCGTCCTCGCCCCCGGGGAGCAACCGTTCGACCTCGTCTTCGCGATCCGGGTCGGCGCCCTCGACGGCCGGCACCCGGAGGCGGGCCGTCGTGCGCTCGCCCGGATAGCCGCCGCCACCCACCCGGCTGCGCGCCTCTTCATCGACGGTGGACACCCACTTCGCGAAATCCCGATCACGCACCGCTGACCCGCGGCCGGCACCCCTGAACAGGCCATTTAGGCCGACGGATATCTGACAGCCCCATGACTGTCACGGTGTGCGACGTTGTCGTCATGCTCCGTCGCATTCGGACAGTCGCTGTAGTCCTTCTTCTGCCACTGACCTCACTGATCCCGGCCACCGCGGCCCACGCCGCCGTCACCCCGGTCGCCAAAGTCAATTTTCAGCCTGCCTCCGCCACCACTCCCGCCGGTTACGTCGCGGACACCGGCGCGGCCTTCGACACGTCCCGCGGATACGGCTGGGTGCGCCAGGACGACCGCACCCCGCTGAACCTGACCGCCAACACCCGCGACCGGGCGCGCACCGGCATCGACGCCCGGCTCAACACCGTGATCCATCTGCAGTACGGCGACACCGGCGGCACCAACGGCGTCGCCACCCCCGGCGCCTGGGAGCACACCCTCCCCGCCGGCCGCTATCAGGTCACCGTCTCCGCGGGCGACCAGCCCGCCTACGACAGCAGCCACACCGTCCGGGTCGAGGGCGCCGCCGCGATCACCGCCTTCGTTCCGGCCGCCGCCGCCGAATTCCGGCAGGCCACCGTCACCGTGTCGGTGACCGACGGCCGCCTGACCGTGGACGCTGTCGGCGGGCAGAACACGAAACTGAACTACGTCGACATCGCCCGCGTCACCGACGAGCCGCCGGCCGCGCTGACCGCCACCGCCGGGGACGGCCAGGTGCTGCTCAGCTGGACCGGCAGCTCCGCCGACTTCCAGGTCCTGCGCAACGGCACGCCGCTGGCCACGTCCACGCGCACCTCCTATCTGGACACCGCGGTCACCAACGGAACGGCGTACAGCTATCAGGTCAGGGACACGACCGGCCAGACGAACACGGTCACGGCAACGCCCGCCGCGGTCAGCTTGAAGGTCAACTTTTCCGACGCGGCGACGCCGCCGCCCACCGGCTATCTGCGGGACTCCGGTGACGCGTACACCGTCACCAGGGGATATGGCTGGGTGGATCTCGGCGAGCGTACCCCCGTGTCGTTGGTGGGCAACGGCCGCAACCGGAACCCCGCGGCCGGACAGGCCGATGTGCGTCTCGCGACGCTGATGCACGCGCAGCTGCCGGCCGGATCGGCCGGGGTGCCCACCCCGGGTGCGTGGGAGGCGGCCGTGCCGGCCGGCGTCTACACGGTGACCGTCGCCGTCGGTGATGCCGGAACCGCGCTGAACAGCGTGCACTGGGCGAACGTCGAGGACCAGAACGCGATCGCCGGCTTCGTGCCGACCGCCGCGACACGGCACGCGACGGCGACGCGCACGGTGCGGGTCACCGACGGCAAGCTCACCCTGACGCCGTCCGGCGGGACCAACACCAAGTTCGACTACATCGACATCGCGTCGGTGCCCGCCTGGGGGATTCTTCCGGCGGTACGCGTGAGCACACCCGCCAACGGCGCGACAGCCGTCTCCACGACCGGCAGTGTGGTCACCGACCTGGTGCTGCCGAACGGCGGGGTCGCCGCGTCGTCGCTGACCGCCGCCACGGTGACGCTCACCCGTCTCGCCGACGGCACGGCCGTCCCGGCCACCACCATCACCAGCGGCGGCGGGGACGTCGTGAACCTCTCCCCCACGGCCGCGCTCGCCGCGAACACCGCGTACCGCTTCACGTTGACCAGCGGCGTGCGGGACGTGACCGGCCGGGCCTTCGCCCCGTTCTCCATGGTCTTCACCACCGGTGCGGGCGGCGGGACCGGCGGCCCGGTCGCGTTCGACAAGACCGTCGGCGTGGCCACCGGCGCACCGTTCACCACGGTGCTCACCGGACCGGACGGCCGCCTCTACGCCGGCACCCTGGACGGCCGGATCTTCCGATTCCCGATCAACGCCGACGGCACTCTGGGCACCCCGACGATCATCACGACCGTACGGGACAACGCTGTTGCCCTGAGCCTGCCGGGCGCACCCGCCCGGACCATCATCGGGATGGCCTTCGACCCGGCGTCCACGGCCGCCGCGCCGATCCTCTGGGTGACCGACAACTATCAGTACGTGGGCCCACTGAACGTGCCCGACTGGTCCGGCCGGGTCGGCCGGCTGACCGGCGCGAACCTCGGCGCCTACACCCCCGTCGTCGTCGGCCTGCCGCGCTCGGTGAAGGACCACGAGACCAACTCGCTGGCGTTCGGCCCCGATGGCGCAATCTATTTCAGTCAGGGCGCCAACAACGCGATGGGCGCGCCCGACTCCACCTGGGGCAACCGGCCGGAGCGCCTGCTCAGCGCCGCGATCCTGCGTCTCGACCCGGCGCGGCTGCCCGCCACGCTGCCGCTCAACGTGCAGGACGGCGCCTACGACACCTATGCGGCCGGTGCGCCGCTGACGCTGTACGCGACCGGCGTCCGCAACGCCTTCGACCTGACCTGGCACCGCAACGGCCACCTGTACGCGCCCACCAACGGCTCGGCGGCCGGCGGCAACACCCCCGCCACGCCGGCCCCGCTGCCCGCCGCCTGCGCCCGGCGCGGCTACACCGGCCCGGCCGTGCCCGCCCTGACCAGCGTCCCCACTGCCGAGACCGATTATGTCTTCGACGTCCGCCCCGGCCGCTACTACGGCCACCCGAACCCGGCCCGCTGCGAATGGGTGCTGGCCGGCGGCAACCCGACATCGGGGACCAATCCGTTCGAGGTGCCGGCCTATCCGGTGGGCACCCAGCCCGACCCGAACTTCGACCTGGCCGGCACGTACGACGCCGCCCTGCACGCCTCCGCGAACGGTGTCGTGGAATATCGGGGCGGGCTGCTCGACGGCAAGCTGCTGGTCGTGCGGTACTCGTCGGGCCAGGACATCCAGACCTTCGACGTGGCGCCGTCGGGCGCGCTGAGCAACCGGACCACCGGCATCCCCGGGCTGACCGGCTTCAGTCAACCACTGGACGTCACGCAGAACCTGCCGACCGGGAACCTGTACGTGACCGAGCTGGGCGCCAACCGCATCACGCTGCTCAAACCCCGCCCTTGATCACCGTCGCCACCGGGCTCAGGTCGTCGTCGAGTTGATGGTCGCGCCCCGGCAGCTGGTGCACGCCGGCCTGCGGGATGACTCCCGCGTACAGGTCGGCGTGCGCCGGTGGGGCGGTCTCGTCCGCCCCACCGTGGAACAGGTGAACCGGCACACCCGGGGGCAGCCGCCGCCCGAGATCCGACGGCAGCTCGAACTCGTCGCCGGGCCACCCACCCCGGCCGACGAACGGCGCGGCGATCAGCACGATGCCGCCGAGCCGCCGCTCCGGTGGCAGCTCGGCCAGCACGCTGATCAGGATGGTGCCGCCCACCGAATGACCGGCGACGACCACACCGTCGTCCACGCAGGCAAGCTCCCGCCGGATCGCCGCGCTCCACCCGGCGTACGTCGGCTCGTCCTCGTCCGGCATGCGCGGGTACCGAACCTCGAAGCCGTCACCGAGCTCGCGTCGCAGGCTGTCGACCAGCTTGTCGTCCCACTGGTCGTACGTTCCCGCGCCGGCGCCCTGGATGAACAGGACCTGCCGGATCTGTGCCATGCTGTGCCCTCCCGCACCGCGGGCCGGCACCCGCCTCAGGTGCGCCGCCGCGCCCGCACCACCGCGAAACCGGCCGATCCCAGAACCAGAACAGCGCCCAGAAGCTGAAGTCCGGGCGAGTCGTCGGCTCCACCGTAGATGAACGCGGCGACGCCGAGTGCGACGGCCAGAACGACGAGAACGTATTTCACAGGGCGCTCCTTCGCGGGGGGATGCTGTTGTCACCGCGCGAATCCCATCACCCGGCGAGGCCCGCCGAAATACCGCTTCACCGACTTCGCACAGTATCTCCACAGCTCACACACAAAGCCGCACTGGTTGCCGCGTCGAAGACCCGCGTCCATCGACGGGCAACTCGGCCGGAGGCCCGTTCTTCCCAGCCCGGTGTCGTATTGTCGGACGGTGCCCGACTCCGTGACGAGCCGCAGTAACGCGGCTGCCAAGAATGCCGCCGCCGGTCCGCCGCGTAAGAACGCGGGTAACCAGCCGCTGAAGACGAAGGCTGAGAAACGGGCCGAGGCCAAGGCCACCAAAGCGCGCGCCCAGGCGCGGCAGCGGCGCCGCCAGGCGTTGACCGTCGGCGGGGCCGCCGCGGTCGTGCTGGCTCTCATCGTCGGGCTGGCCGTCTGGATCGGCAACACGTCCGGGCAACCGAACCCGCCCGCTGCGACCGCGAGCGCCGAGGCCGCCCCCACCCCGGCCGAGGCGAGCGCGGCGGCGTTCCCGCCGGTTCCGCCGGGCGCCGACCCGGCCCTGAGCAAGAAGCCGACCGCCCGCGCGGGCACCGGCGCCGTCACCGAACTCACGACGACGACGCAGATCCAGGGCGCGGGCGCCGAGGTCCAGTCGGGTCAGACGGTCACCGTGAACTACGTCGGCGTCACCTACGCCGACGGCAAGGAGTTCGACTCCTCGTGGACCCGCTCGGAGGCGTTCAGCTTCCCGATCGGCGCCGGCAACGTCATCCCGGGCTGGGACCAGGGCCTGCTCGGCGTCAAGGTGGGCAGCCGCGTCCAGCTCGACATCCCGGCCGACCTGGCCTACGGCGACAACCCGACCGGCGGCCAGCCGGCCGGCACCCTCCGCTTCATCGTCGACGTCCTCGGAGCCTCCTGACACAACCACCGACCGACCCGGCGCGGCCGCGGGTTCCCGCACTCAGCGTTCCTCGAGGTCGATGCTCCGGTGGTCGTCGAGGAGGTCACGGACCTGCATCAGCGCGAACCCGAGCAGGTTGAGCCCCCGCCAGCGAGCCGGGTCGGACGCTGCGGCGTCGTCCCGGGCCAGCCCGATGCCCCAGATCCGGTCGATCGGGCTGGCCTCGACGAGAACCCGGCGTCCGGTGCCGACCAGGAACGTGCGCAGCTCGGCGTGCTGCCGGAACTTGGCCAGGTTGCCGTCCACCACGATCCGGAACCGGTGCTCGTCCCAGACCTGCTGATCGAAGCCGGCCACGCGGCCGCCGAGCGCCTTGGCCGCGTGCGGATGCGGCGCGGCGACGATGCGCTCAGCCATGGCGTCGTCGCCGAACAGGACGGCCTTGCGCCACATCATGTGATGCTCCGCGGTCGCGAAGACGAGCCCGCCGACGGTGAACGGCGCCGACCACCACTGGCTCAGGCACCCGGCACCCGCGCTGCCGTCCCGCTCCGGCTGATGCCCCCAGAAGAACAGGAACTTGACCCGGTCTCCGCGCACCCGTGCGGAGACCAGATCAGCAACGCAACGATATGAAGCCGGCATGATCGCGAGTGTGCTCGACCAGGGCAGCGACGCGCCACGCCTTTTGCCCGCGGCAGGACGACTTACACCGGCCGCACTGCCCGCTGCAGCCGCGTCGCCGCCCCGCTCGATCCAGGAGGGTGGCTCTCCGGGTCAATGGCGGGACCGGTCCGAGCGCGGCCGGTGCTCCGTCGTGACGGCAGGCCGGGCACTTCGCGCGGCCTGCCGTTGTCGGGGTCAGCGCCAGGTCATGTCGATCTGGTGCTCGTACGCGACGTAACCGGCGCGGGCGAACGCCGCCACCATCGGCAGGTTGCCGACGTCGGTGGCGGCCCGGACGCGCGGCACGCCCTGCTCGGCGAGGAGCCTCGTGCCCTCGGTGAGCAGGTCGTCCACGTAGCCGTGGCCACGGTGCCCGGGTGCCACCCCGATGTACGCGATGATCGGGTTGTACCCGTTGTGCGCCGGGATGACGAAGCCGGCGGCCCGCCCGTCCGGCAGCACGCCGACCCGCCACCAGTCGTGCGGGCTGGCGTAACGGCCCAACTCCTCACGAAACTGGCTCTCGGCGGCCTGCCGGGCGGTCATCCGGGTCAGGTCGTTGCGGCTGTGCGCGTCGAGGGTGTTCTCGAGGACCGCCGTCATCAGGTCGATGAGCTCGTCGGCGTCGCGCGGTGGGCGGAACCGCAGCCGGCCCCGGGGCTGTCGCAACGGGGTGCCGGGGCGCCACTCCAGGCGCAGCCGCTCGACGAACACGCGGGCCCCGGCCTTTTCGAGGATGTCCTGCCAGGGGGCGTCGTGGGCACGCCAGTCCGGCGGGACGAACCGGGTGTAGCCGGGAGGTGCGCCGTCCTGCATCGGCACGGCCGCCTTCATCAGGCGTACCCCATCGGCTTCGTTCTCGGCGTCGAAGACGTCCATCAGGGCCGGCTGCGCGTCGCCGGGCCGGGACCACCAGGCCGCACGCGCCGTCAGGCGGTCGCCCCGCAGGGCGACCCACAGCCATTCCGGGCGGCGGCGCCCGGCGGTGAGGTCACCCTCGATCTGGTCGTTGAGGATGTACGGGAAACGGTTGAACAGGCCGAGTTCCTCCGGCCCGGTGATCGGGCGAAGAGTCAGAGTCAAGGCTTTCTCCGGGATGTGGAGCGCCCCGCCGGTTCCGGGCTCGGATCAGCCGAGTTTCCCGGAGGACATGAGCGCGGTGTCGAGGCGGCACATGCGTCAGCCCTCCTTTCCACAGTGGTGAGGCGGCCAGTTCTACCGCCTCCGGCCGGGCGGCGCCACCGATTATTGGCCTTATCGTGATCGAACGAGGGCCCTTACGGACAGCTCGTTGCTAGGAGCATGCCCTAGGCTTCGCCCGATGTGGCTGAGCCGTCTGATCCGCAAGCATCATGAAGCAGTCAAGTTTCTCCTGGTGGGAGGCTTGTGCTTCACGACGACGACGGTCATCAACTACGCGCTGAAGCTGACCGTGCTGCACGAGAAGCCGGTGACCGCGCTCACGTTCGCCACCGTGGCCGGCACCATCCTGTCGTACGTGCTGAATCGCGAATGGGCTTTCCGCAGCCGCGGCGGCCGGGAGCGGCGGCACGAGGCCGCCCTGTTCTTCGCCGTCAGCGCCGTCGCCACCGTGCTCAACGTGGTCCCGCTCGGAGTGTCCCGCTACCTGCTGCAGCTGCAGGTCCCGGAGGTCACCCGCCCGGTCCAGGAACTGGCCGACTTCGTCAGCGGCATGATCATCGGCACGGTGATCGCCATGGTGTTCCGGCTGTGGGCTTTCAAGAAGGTGGTCTTCCCGCACAAGGACGCCCGCCCGCCGCGCCCGGCCCGGTCGTCGCGGCGGATCCGCACCCGCCGCCCGCTCGTCCAGCACGAGCCCCGGCCGGTGAAGACCCCGGATCCGCAGCCTTGATCGGCCCCGCACTGCCGGGCGACGCGCGCGAGGTGGCGGCCGCCGAGAGAGCCGCCGGCGTGTCTATCGGCGGCGCAGGCGGTGCCGGACCCGGGTGACCAGGTCCCGGTCGGCGCGCCGGGCCAGCGAGTCGGTGTGCCCGAGCAGCCCGACGATGGTCTCCACCGCCACGTCCAGCAACTGCTTCTCGGTGACCTCGTCCGGCGCGAAGCCCGCGGCGATCCCGGCCGGCCGCAGTTCGTCGAGATCCCCCACCACCTGGCACGGGTAGTCCGCCAGCTCCTTGATCCGCTCCTCGGTCGTCTCCAGGACCCAGTCGGCCTTGTCCGGCCCGACGCCGAACCGCAGCTCGTTGCGCCCGTTCTTCAGCACCGGGTTGACCAGGTGCCGCAGCACCACCCGCCGGTAGGGCATCCGATGCGGGTAGCGATCGCCGAGCGCCGCGTTCAACCGGCGCAGCAGCTCGATCTCGGCCGCGCCGAGCGACCGGTTCGCCGACGGCGCGTCGATCTCGCAGAGGCCGGCGGGGATGCCGGCGACGCTCGCGAAACGTTCCCACAGCAGCAGTTCCGGTGAGCCGGGCGGCGGCACGGTGATCAGGTGACGGTGCGCGGCGGGCACCAGGTCGCCCCAGCGGAACAGCATGCGGTTGGCGGTGTGGTTCCAGAACGCGTCGTTGCGGCCCTCCTGGATCGCGGTGAGATAGGCGCCGAACCCGCCGACGCTGCGGGACCGGACGTTCTCCTGCCACATCGACGGGAGAGTACGTTCCAGGTCACGGCCAACCACGATGACGTGCACCTCGGCGGCGGCGGACAGGGTGCGTACGGCCCGGGCTGCCTGGGCGGCGGTCGCGCCACCCAGACCCTCGTTCGTGATGATCACGTCGCCGGGCCAGCGGGTGAACTCGCCGACCAGCCGGTCCCAGGTCCAGGTGGCCTCCGGGTCACGCCAGGAGGCCTGCCGCAGATCGGCCATCGCCTGGTCGTGCGCGGGCCGGGTGGCGGGCAGCAGAATGCCGGCCCGACGCAATTTCTCCCGGTTGTGCCACAGCACGTTCTGCACGAAGGTGCTGCCCGTTTTCGGTGCGCCGACGTGCAGGAACACGCGTTTCGGCATGCGATCTCATCCCCCGTAGAACCAAGTGGGAGAACAGGGTTGCATACGGCGCTGTAACACTTGTCAACGGGCCGGGCAGTTCATTTCCGAGCCGCCCGAAATATGCCCGCGGTTAACCCCGACTCCAAACAAACAATGGTGTACGCCCGGCAAAGCGCCCCGTGTGAAGTTGCGGCTCGATCCGCACCCCAACTTCACACACCACTCCCGCCCCCAACCCCCCGTGTGAAGTTGCGGCTCGATCCGCACCCGAACTTCACACGCGGGTTGGTTCCACACCGGGGCGGGACTTTGTGTGTGTGAAGTTGGGGTGCGGATCGCGCCCGAACTTCACACGGGAGTCAGGGAGGCGAGGAGGTCGGCGACGGGGGCGGGGCGGGCCGCCGCGAATCCCGTGCCGGCCCACAGGTTGAGCCCGCCGGCGTCCCTGCGCGCCGCCGCGGCCGCGCGCAGCGGTGCGGTCAGGTGGTGGACGGCCGGATAGCCCACCGGCGCGTCCCCGTAGGCGTCGGTGAACCGGTTCCGCAGCGCCCGCGCCGGCTGACCGGTGAACGCCCTGGTCACCACGGTCTCGCGATGGTCGCCGGACTGCATCGCCGCGCGCTGGGCCGGCCGGGTCCCGGCCTCGTCGGCCAGCAGGAACACGGTGCCGGCCTGGACCGCGGCAGCGCCCGCACCCCACAACCGGGCGACGTCCTCCACCGACGCGGTGCCACCCGCCGCCACGACCGGCAGATCGGTCGCCGCCCGGACCTCGGCGAGCACGTCCGCGGCAACGCTGTCACCTCGATAGCCGTGCGGTTCCGAGGTGGCGGAGTGGCCACCGGCCGTGCCGGCCTGGGCGATCAGCACGTCCGGCTCGGCGAGCACCGCCCGGCGGGCCTCGGCGCCGGTGGTCACCGTGATCAGGACGGTGCTCCCTGCGGCGCGCAGCGCGCGCACGACGGCCGGGTCCGGCACGCCGAAGGTGAAACTGACGTACGGGACCGCGTACGCGACCGCCAGCTCGACCTTGGCCGCGAAGTGATCGTCGTCGGCCGGCCGCAGCGGGGGAAGGTCGACTCCGTACCGCCGCGCCTCGGGTTCCAACCGCCGCCGGTACTCCTCGATCGGCCGCGGGTCGGCCGGTGCGGGCACCGGGACGAAGATGTTCAGGCCGAACGGCACGCCGATGGTCGCCCGGATCTCGGACTCGACGGCTGCCGGGCTCTTGTACCCGGCCGCGAGAAATCCCAGCGCTCCGGCCCGGGCGGCGCCCGTCACCAGGGCGGGCGTGGACGGCCCACCGGCCATCGGCGCGATGATGATCTTCCCGGTCAGCTCGGGCACGGCCGGCCCCTCCGTTCCGTCGATCCGCCGGAATGCGCAGGTGGGAGGTTACTGCGGAGTACCGTCGAGCGGCTTCGGCGACGCGCGGCGGCTGTAGTCTCCTGGCGTAGGTTCTGCCGAGGTAAGGGCTTGATCGGGTGTTCAGTCGTATCGCCATCGTCAACCGTGGTGAAGCCGCGATGCGGCTCATCCACGCCGTCCGTGAGCTGGCCGCGGAGATCGGGCAGCCGATCGAGACCGTCGCGCTCCACACCGACGTGGACCGGACCGCCACGTTCGTCCGTGAGGCGGACCGGGCGTACGAGCTGGGTGCCGCAGCCGCCCGGCCGTACCTGGACCTCAAGGTCCTGGAGCACGCGCTGGTGGAGACCGGCGCCGACGCCGCCTGGGTCGGCTGGGGCTTCGTGGCCGAGGACCCGGCCTTCGCCGAGCTCTGCGAGCGGATCGGCATCACGTTCGTCGGACCCAGCCCGGACGCGATGCGCAAGCTGGGTGACAAGATCGGCGCGAAGCTGATCGCCGAGGAGGTCGGCGTCCCGGTGGCGCCGTGGAGCCGCGGCCCGGTGGAGACTCTGGAGGCCGCGCTGGAGGCGGCCGACCGGATCGGCTACCCGCTGATGCTCAAGGCCACCGCCGGCGGTGGCGGCCGCGGCATCCGCCTGGTGCGCGACCGCGACCAGCTCACCGACGCGTACGAGCGGACCAGCCAGGAGGCGGCGCGGGCCTTCGGCAGCGGCGTGGTGTTCCTGGAGCGGCTGGTGACCGGCGCCCGGCACGTCGAGGTGCAGGTGATCGCCGACGGCGCGGGCACCGCGTGGGCGATCGGCGTGCGGGACTGCTCGGTGCAGCGGCGCAACCAGAAGGTGATCGAGGAGTCGGCGTCGCCGGTCCTGCCGCCGGAGCGGGCGGCCGAGCTGCGCGCGTCGGCGGAGCGCCTGGCGGTCGCGGTGGGTTACCGCGGTGCTGCCACCGTCGAGTTCCTCTACCACCCCGGCGAGGACCTGCTCGCCTTCCTGGAGGTCAACACCCGGCTCCAGGTGGAGCACCCGATCACCGAGTCGACCAACGGGTTCGACCTGGTGAAGGCCCAGCTGCACGTGGCGTCCGGCGGCCGGCTGGTGGGCACGCCCCCGGTCGAGCGCGGGCACGCCATCGAGGCCCGGCTCAACGCCGAGGACCCGGACCGCGACTTCGCCCCCTCACCCGGGCGGATCGCCCGCCTGGAGTTCCCGGCCGGCCCGGGCATCCGGGTGGACACCGGGGTCAGCGAGGGTGACACCATCCCCGGCGACTTCGACTCGATGATCGCGAAGATCATCGCGCACGGTAAGGACCGGGACGAGGCGCTCAGCCGGCTGCGCCGGGCGGTCACCGAGACCACCGTGGTGATCGAGGGTGGCGCCACCAACAAGAGCTTCATCCTGGATCTGCTGGACCAGCCCGAGGTGATCGACGGCAGCGCCGACACCGGCTGGATCGACCGGGTCCGCCAGGCCGGCCGCCTGGTGTCGCACCGGCACTCCGCCGTCGCGCTGGCCGCCGCCGCCATCGAGGGGTACGAGGAGGAGGAGCGCGTCGAGCAGCAGCGCCTGCTCTCCACCGCGTTCGGCGGGCGTCCCCAGGTCCGGCACGAGAGCGGCCGCCCGCTTGATCTGAAACTGCGCGGCGCGAGCTACCGGGTGGGTGTCGCCCGGGTCGCCCCGCACCGGTTCCGGGTCGGCATCGAGGCCGGCGGCGAGGTGCGCGCGGCCGACGTGGAGCTGGAGCGGTTCGACGAGCACAGCGGCCGGATCACCGTGAACGGCGCCCGGCACCGGCTGCTGACCGGCACGCACGGCGCCATCCACCTGGTCGAGGTGGACGGCGTGACGCACCGGGTCAGCCGCGACGAGGGCGGCGTGCTGCGCTCCCCGATGCCCGCGCTGGTCGTCGCCACGCCGCTCGAGGTGGGCGCCGAGGTCGAGGCGGGCGCCCCGGTCCTGGTCCTGGAAGCCATGAAGATGGAAGCCGTGCTGCGCGCGCCGTTCCGCGCCCGGCTCAAGGAGTGCGTGGTCTCGGTCGGCGCCAAGGTCGACGCCGGTGCCCCGCTGCTGCGCCTGGAGCCGCTGGGCGGCGACGACGCGGCGGCCGAGGCGGAGACCGGCACCGCCGAGATCGACCTGCCCGCCGCTCCCCCGGCCGGCTCGGCGCCGCTGCGCGCCGCCCGCGGCCAGGAGGACCTGCGTGGCCTGCTGCTCGGCTTCGACGTCGACCCGCACGACGAGAAGCGGGTGCTCGGCGATTACCTGACCGCCCGCGACGCCGCCGCCGCGGAGGGCCGGCGACCGCTGGCCGGCGAGGTGACGCTGATCGAGGTGTTCGCCGACCTGGCCGAGCTGAGCCGCAACCGGCCGGCCGCCGAGGACGGCAGCACCCACGCCTACAGTGCCCGCGAGTACTTCCACACCTACCTGCAGAGCCTCGACGTGGAGCGGGCCGGCCTGCCGCAGAGCTTCCAGACCAGGCTCGGCAAGGCCCTCGCCCACTACGGTGTGACGGAGCTGGAGCGTACGCCCGCTCTTGAGGCCGCGGTGTTCCGGATCTTCCTGGCCCAGCAGCGCGCCGCCGCCGACGCCACGCTGATCGCCACGCTGCTGCGCTCCTGGCTGCGCGAGCCGCCGCCGGACGAGGCGCTGCGCGAGCCCGCCGGCCTGGCCCTGGAGCGCCTGGTGGCGGCCACCCAGGTCCGTTTCCCGGCGGTCGCCGACCTGGCCCGCGGCGTGGTGTTCGCATGGTTCGGCCAGCCGCTGCTGCGGCGCAACCGGGCCCGGGTGTACGCGGACGTCCGCCGGCACCTGCGCCACCTCGACGAGAGCCCGGCCGCCGCCGACCGCGACGAGCGGATCGCCGAGATGGTCCGCAGCACCGAACCCCTGGTGCGGCTGCTCGGCCAGCGCCTGCTGCGCGACAACCTGGACAACTCGGTGATGCTCGAGGTCCTGACCCGGCGTTACTACGGCAACAAGGGCATCACCGGTGTCCGCTCCACCGAGGCCGCGGGCTGCACGTTCGTGATCGCCGACCGGGACGGCTCGCACCTGGTCTCGGCCGCGGTCGGCTTCGACGGGCTGCGCGGCGCCCTGGACGGGCTCGCCGAGCTGGCCGCCGGGGACACCACCGTCGACGCCGACGTCTACCTCTCCTGGGAGGGCCAGCCGGTCGACCCGGGCGAGATGGCCGCCGCCCTGCTCGAGGTGGTCACCGCACGGCCGCTGCCCGCCCAGATCCGCCGGGTCACCACCACGGTGGCCGGGCGCAGCGGCGCGGTCATGCACCACCACTTCACGTTCCGGCCCTCCACCACCGGGATGGCTGAGGAACGGCTGATCCGCGGCCTGCACCCGTACATCGCTCAGCGCATGCAGCTGGAGCGGCTGCGCAAGTTCGACCTCACCCGGCTGCCGTCGGCCGACGAGGAGATCTACCTGTTCCAGTGCGTGGCCCGGGAGAACCCGGCCGACGACCGCCTGGTCGCGTTCGCGCAGGTGCGGGACCTGACCGAGCTGCGGGAGCACGACGGCCGCCTGGTCGCGCTGCCGACCACCGAGGACACCATCGCCACCTGCCTCGACTCGATCCGGCGCGCGCAGCTGCAACGGCCGTCGGACAAGCGGTTCAACACCAACCGGATCGTGCTCTACGTGTGGCCGGCGGTCGGGCTGAGCCACTCCGAGATGGAGATGATCGCCCGGCGGGTCGCGCCGACCACGGCCGGCGCCGGCCTCGAGGAGATCCAGTTCATCGCCCGGCGGCGGGACCACAAGACCGGCGAGCTGACCAAGATCGCGGTACGGATCACGTTCGACGTCACCGGCGGCACCCGGCTCACCATCGAGGCGCCGTCCGACGAGCCGATCGAGCCGCTGGACGGGTACCGGCAGAAGGTGCTGCGGGCGGCCGCGCGCAACACGGTGTACCCGTACGAGCTGACCGGCCTGCTGGGCGACTTCGCCGAGCACGACCTGAACGAGAGCCACGAGCTGGTGCCGGTGGACCGGCCCAAGGGCCGCAACTCCGCCGCGCTGGTCGCCGGCGTGGTCACCACCCCGACCGCGCGCAACCCGGAGGGCATTGTCCGGGTCGTGCTGCTCGGCGACCCGACCAAGTCGCTGGGCGCGCTCGCCGAGGCGGAGTGCCGCCGGGTGATCGCCGCGCTCGACCTGGCCGAGCGGATGCGGGTGCCGCTGGAGTGGTACGCGCTCTCCGCCGGCGCCCGGATCTCGATGGAGTCCGGCACCGAGAACATGGACTGGGTGGCCGCCGCGCTCAAGCGGATCGTCGAGTTCACCCAGGCGGGCGGCGAGATCAACGTCGTGGTGGCCGGCATCAACGTGGGCGCCCAGCCGTACTGGAACGCCGAGGCCACGATGCTCATGCACACCAAGGGCATCCTGGTGATGACCCCCGACTCGGCCATGGTTCTCACCGGCAAGCAGTCCCTGGACTTCTCCGGCGGCGTGTCCGCCGAGGACAACTTCGGGATCGGCGGGTACGACCGGGTGATGGGCCCGAACGGCCAGGCGCAGTACTGGGCGCCGAACCTGACGGCCGCCCGTGACGTGCTGATGTCGCACTACGACCACACGTACGTCGTGCCCGGTGAGGCCGGGCCGCGCCCGACCACCACCACCGACCCGGTCGACCGGGACGTCTCGGCGTTCCCGCACCAGGCCGAGGGCACCGACTTCGCCACGGTCGGCGAGATCTTCTCACCGACCGCGAACCCGGACCGCAAGAAACCGTTCGACATCCGTACAGTGATGCGCGCCGTCGCCGACCAGGACCACCCGGTGCTGGAGCGCTG
Organism: Actinoplanes sp. 13; assembly: GCF_056134165.1. Taxonomy (NCBI): domain Bacteria; kingdom Bacillati; phylum Actinomycetota; class Actinomycetes; order Micromonosporales; family Micromonosporaceae; genus Actinoplanes; species Actinoplanes sp. 13. Next base: position 88,659 of record NZ_JBVYOQ010000005.1, read on the forward strand.
GGCCGGCATGGCCGACGCGGACACCGCCGTGGTGCAGGACGTGCACCTGGGCGGCATCCCGGTCTGTCTGCTCGGCATCGAGTCCAAGTCGGTGTCCCGGCGCGGCTTCCCGCCCACCGACGGCCCGGACACCTACACCGCCGGCACGCTGTTCCCGCAGTCGTCGAAGAAGACGGCCCGGGCGATCAACGCGGCCAGTGGCAACCGTCCGCTGGTCGTGCTGGCCAACCTCTCCGGCTTCGACGGCTCGCCGGAGTCGATGCGCAAGCTCCAGCTGGAGTACGGCGCCGAGATCGGCCGGGCGATCGTCAACTTCCAGGGCCCGATCGTGTTCTGCGTGATCTCCCGGTACCACGGCGGCGCGTTCGTGGTCTTCTCCAAGGCGCTGAACCCGAACATGACCGTCCTGGCCATCGAAGGCTCGTTCGCCTCGGTGCTGGGCGGCGCGCCGGCCGCGGCCGTGGTGTTCACCGGCGAGGTGAACGCGCGCACGGCGGCCGACCCGCGGGTGACGGCCCTGCAGGCACGCGTCGCGGCGGCGACCGGCGCCGACCGGGGCGCCCTGGCCGCGGAGCTCGACGAGCTGCGCGCCTCGGTGCGCACCGAGAAGCTGGGCGAGGTGGCCGCCGAGTTCGACCGCGTGCACAGCATCCAGCGGGCGGTCGAGATGGGCTCGGTCGACGCGGTCATCCGGGCGGCGGAGTTGCGCCCCCGGATCATCGAGACGATCCAGGCGTACGGCAGCGGGAACTAGACAGCGACCACCCGCGCAGCGGGCGTGCGGCCGTCCTGGCCGTACGCCCGCTGCTGCTTTTGTCCCGTCCGGCAACTCAACCCGGCCCGGCCGGAGTCGACATTAAGGGTGTGCCTGATACGCCCGGCCGCCCGCCGCTCTTCGCTGATCGGGCGTTTCAGGCCGTCACGGCCCTGACGTTTGTCGATGTCGCCGCGTTCCTGCTGCAGGAGTACACCGGGCGGCTGTGGCCGGCGCCGATCGACTGGCTGCTGGTGATCGCGGTCATCGTGCCCACCCTGGTTCTCTGCCGGCGGGTGCGGTCCGACCCGGCGTCCGCACCGGCTGTGCGCCGCTACTGGCGCACAGGTGCCTTCGGCATCCTGCTGTTCGTCGGCGTCGCCGGGCTGCGCGTCCTCTCCGAGCTGGGCGCGGGTGGCCGGCTGCTGCCGGCCTCCGTGGTGCTGCACGTCGTCGGCGGCGTCGTGCTCACCTGGCCGCTGATCGGCTTGCCGTTCAGTGCCCGCGCCCGCGCGGCGAAGGTGGCCGTCTGGCTGGACCTGGGCACCCTGACCTCGGCGGCCGGCCTGCTGATCTGGCACTTCGCGGCGTCCGCCCAGTTCGCCGACGGCCGGGTCACCGTGCCCCGGGTGCTCGCCGCGGCCGTCATCATGGGTGCCGGCTTCAACGGGGTCTACCTGGCAGCCAAAGTGGTGCTCGCGGGCGTCGACTCGTTCGCCCGGCACGGGCTCTACTGGATCGGCGCGTCGGCGCTGATCGGCGGGCTCGGCTCGGCGATCAGCTTCCTGCACCCGCACCAGCCGGACGGCGACCTGCTGGTGCTGGTGCTGCCGCTGGCGGCGTGCACGGCGGCGGTCGGCGCCCGGATGCAGGTGGTGGAGACCGCCGCGGGCGCCCGGTCGCGGCGCAAGCCGCGCGGCTACAGCCTGATGCCGTACGTGGCGGTGGCGGCGGTCGACGCCATGGTGGCGCACCACAACATCTGGGGCACCGGGGACGGCATGCTGATCGACGGTGTCGCGGTGACGCTGACCGCGCTCGTGGTGATCCGCCAGCTGATCGCGTTCCGGCAGAACGACGCCCTGCTCGCCCGGATCGGCGTCCAGGAGAACCGGTTCCGGCTGCTGGTGCAGAACTCCACCGACATGGTGACCATCGCGGAGCCGTTCGGCGCGCTGACCTATGTCAGCCCGGCCGCGCACGGGATCCTGGGCACCGGCCCGGACGATCTGATCGGCACCGAGATGGCCCTGCGGACGCACCCGGACGACCTGGCCGCGGTGACCGAGCGGCTCACGGCGGTGGCCGCCGCACCCGGCAACACCGCGACGTACCAGGTGCGCCTGCGGCACGCCGACGGGTCGTACCGCTGGCTCGAGGTGATCAGCGCCAACCTGACGGACGAACCCAGCGTGGGCGGCATCGTCAGCAACGCCCGGGACATCACCGAGACCCGTGAGGTGCGGGACCGGCTCAGTTACGAGGCCAGTCACGACGTGCTGACCGGCCTGGCCAACCGGGCGCTGTTCGGCAAGCGGGTCGCCGCCGCGGTGACCGCCGCCGGTCCCGGCAAGCGGGTCAGCATCGTGCTGGTCGACCTGGACGACTTCAAGATTGTCAACGACACACTGGGGCACGCCACCGGCGACGCGCTGCTGGTGCACGTGGCCGAGCGGATGCGGGTCAGTGTGCGGCCCACCGATACGGTCGCCCGGCTGGGGGGCGACGAGTTCGCGATCCTCTTCGAGGACGTCGTCGGCGCGGAGGTGGACCAGGTCCTCGTCCGGATGGCGGCGGCCCTGCTCGAGCCGGTCGTGATCGACGGTGAGCCGATGACCGTGCGGGCCAGCTTCGGGGTCGTCGACGGGCGCGGCGGTGACGACGCCGGTGACCTGCTGCGCCAGGCGGACATCGCGATGTACGAGGCGAAGGAGCGCGGCGAGGGCGGCTTCGAGCGGTATCGGCCGGGCATGGAGGCGCGCGGCGCCGAACGCAGCCGGCGGGCGGCCGCCCTGCACACCGCGATCCTGGAGGACCAGCTGGTGGTCTTCTACCAGCCGATGGTGCGGCTGCCGGACGGCCGGGTCACCGGCGCCGAGGCGCTGGTCCGCTGGCAGCACCCCACCGACGGCCTGCTCGGGCCGGGCGCCTTCATCGACACCGCCGAGCAGACCGGCCTGATCGTCCCGCTCGGCACCTGGGTGTTGCGCGCCGCGACCCGCGAGGCGGCGACGTGGCCGGGCAAGGCCACCGTGTCGGTGAACGTGTCGGCCCGGCAGCTGCGCGAAGCCGGTTTCCCGGACGTGGTGGCGGACGCGCTGCGCGACAGCGGGCTCCCGGCGCACCGGCTCACCGTGGAGATCACCGAGTCGGTCGCCGTCGGCGGCGGCGCGACCACCGACAACCTGCGGGATCTGCGGGACCTGGGCGTACGGCTGTCGCTGGACGACTTCGGCACCGGCGCGTCCACGCTCAGCCTGCTCGCCGCCTGCCCGGTGCACCAGATCAAGCTGGACCGCTCGTTCGCGCCGGACCGCGGCTCGGAGGCGATCGCGGACGCGGTGGCCCAGATGGCCCGCGCGTTCGGCCTCCAGGCGGTGGCCGAGGGGGTGGAGACCCCGGAGCAGGCGGACCGCCTGACCCGCCTGGGCTACGAGCGGGCCCAGGGCTTCTACTTCGCCCGGCCGATGCCGGCCGCCGACTTCCGCGAACGGCTCGCCGCCGTCGCCGTCTAGGACCTCAGGTCCTGAACGTGGGTGCCGTGTCCCGGGCGGCCGGGACGGGACGGTGCCCGACGGCCGGTGGTGGGGTGGCCGCGTCCCTCGTCGTCGAGCAGCACCGCGGCCGGGTGACCGAACGCGCCGACCGAGCGCACGAAGTCGCGCTCGTCCACCACCGGCTCGGTCAGGAACGCCTCGGCCTGCACCCGCTCCCGTTCCAGCAGGTCCGCGACGTAACTCGTGACGAAGTCCGCCACGAGCTGCACCCGCAGCTCGAAGCGCTGATCCAGCGACTGCCTGCCGCCGCGCCCCAGCGACTGCCTGCCGCCGCGCCCCAGCGTCACCAGGCCGCCCACCCCGGCCAGCGTCAGCACCAGCCAGATCGCCGGCGGCGCGGCGGCGAACTGCCAGACCGCGGTCCGCCTGAGCCCGGAAAGTCGCACACCATACCATGGCAAAGCGGTCACACCTTCGGGTGGCAGAACGCCATCCCGCAACTTTCCGTGACCTCATGAGCCCGATATCGAAGTGAACCAGTGGCGTCGCAGCGGCGTACCCACTGGTGCCGGGGTCATCACCCCGCCGATGGAGGAGGACACCATGACGGTCCAGGAGCTGCACCGCCAGGAGGCGCAACACCACTCGGGCGCCATCCTGCGCGGTCACGGCCGCTTCGCCAGACAGTTCGAGCTCGACGGGCACGTGCTCACGCTCGGTGTCGAACCGGGCGTCCGGGGCGGCCTGTATTACCTGCCCGACTCGCCGCGCTGGGACGACGGCACACCGGTGCCGCCGGAGGTCGCGTCGAGCATGCAGCCGATCATCGAAGAGGTGGAGCGGTTCTGGGGCACGTGGCCGGAGTTCCGCGCGGTCCTCTGATGCCGGCACCCCCTGCGTGGGGACTTGCGGCTCGAATCGGACCGCAACTTCACACGCTGGGTAGCTTGGCGCCGGCCGGGAGCGTCTCGGTGTAGCTGCCGGCGCCGGCCTGGGCGGCTTGCGCGGTGCCGGTCATCGCGACGGCGAGGACGCCGGCTCGCGCGGTGCCGGTCATCGCGACGGCGAGGACGCCGGCTCGCGCGGTGCCGGTCATCGCGACGGCGAGGATGCCGGCTCGCGCGGTGCCGGTCATCGCGACGGCGAGGATGCCGGCTCGCACTGCCCACCCGGCCGCGTGCCACGCCGGAGCTTCGCTCCACGGCGCGCGCCGCCGTTGTCAGTCGTGGTCGTAGACGACCGTCGGAATGTCCCGGGCGCAGAGCGCCTCCACCACCAGCGGCTCGATGCGCTCCCACTTGCCGCCGGCCAGACCACAGCCGATCCGGGGCATGTGGACGGACGCCCGCAACCGCACGGCATGCTCGGCGAGAGACGTCAGGCACTTGCCGACCGCCTCGTAGCGGATCGGCACCCCGGTGCTCCGCGCCGTCCGGATGCCGCGCTGACCGACCATGTTGGCCACCCAGACGTCCGGCCGCACCTGCACCAGCTGGGTGGCGCCGAGCCCGAAGTCGTTGCCGGCCCGCCCCCGGTGCCATTGCCGGAACGCCCGCTCCGGCTCGGGCCAGCGCCGCGACACCGCGAGCACGAACCCCTTGCCCCACCCGCCGAGATCGTTGCAGACGTGCGCGATGACCTTCGGCCCGGCGGCCTGGGGACTGGTCGCGTCGCCCTTGAGAAATCTCAGCGGCACCATGTGCATCCTTCAGGGAGAACGGCGGACCGGGCGGGCGGGCGGTCGGTCGGACGGGCGGGCGCTCGGCGGACCGGGCGGTGGTCCGTCCTCCGGCGGCGTGGGCCGGTCAGCCCACGAGCGCCGACGCGCCGAGCGGACGCCGATGACCGCCGTAGTAGCCGTCGACCACCTCGAGCGCCCACCGCATCCGCGGGACGGCCAGATCGGGATGATCACCATACTCACTGGCGACGTCGGCGGCGCACCCCCGCACGCCGCCGTGCGAGCGCACCGCGACGCGGATCAGCTGCTCGACGGTGTCACCGGCGGGACGGCTGCCGGTGGACAGGGTGCTGGTGAAGAGGGCCTCGGCGCGGGCCGCGGCAAGCATGGTGGTCATCGGGATCTCCTCCTTCGAACGGCGTTACCAACGGTGGACCGGCCGGCTCCCGGAAACTCATCGCTGACGCTAGCCCGGGGGTACGACACTTTTTCCGGCCGCTCTGCCGGGGCATTCGCCGCCTCTTCGAACATAGGTCCACGCCGCCAGTCAGGGCTGCCCGGTCTCCGACAGCGCCACCGCCCGGTCCACGACATTGCAGTTGTATCGGATCACCGGCTACGCTCGAAACCAATACACTTGCATTGCAACGATGATGGGGAGGCCGGGATGCTCGTGATCCCTCTGCGGGACGCCGACCGGACAGACCTGGCCGGCGGCAAGGCGACCGGCCTCGCCACCCTGATCCGCCACGGCGAGCGCGTACCGCCCGGCTTCGTGATCACCACCACGGCGCACCGCGACGGAGTGCTCTCCCGGGAACAGATCGCCGCTGCGTACGAGGCGATCGGCGGCGGCGCCGTGGCGGTCCGTTCCAGCGCCACCGCCGAGGACCTTCCGGGCGCCAGTTTCGCCGGACAGCACGAGACCTTCCTGCGGGTGGAAGGCGTCGACGAGATTCTGACGGCGGTCGCGAAGTGCTGGGAATCGGTGCACGGGGACCGGGCGCGCGCCTACCGCGAGGCCCATGCCCGGCACGACACCGAGCTGAGCATGGCCGTCATCGTGCAGCGCATGGTCGACCCGGCCGCGGCCGGCGTTCTGTTCACCGCCGACCCGCTCACCGGCAGCCGCACCGAGATGCTGGCCGACGCGGTGCCCGGGCTGGGCACCGGAGTCGTCGACGGCACCGCGGCGGCCGATCATTATCGACTGAGCGAAACCGGTCAGGGCGGCTGCCTCGACCAGGAACAGCTGGACGAGCTGAAGGCCGCCGGCGAGCGGATCCAGCGGGCGGCCGGCGAACCGCGGGACATCGAGTGGGCCTTCGACCACGACGGCGTGCTCTGGCTGCTCCAGTCCCGGCCGATCACCACGCTGTTCCCGCTGCCGCCCGCGACCGACGACATCCGGGTCTACCTGGAGTTCGGCCACGTCCAGGGCATGCTCCAGCCGGCCACCCCGATGGGCATGTCCTCGCTCAAGCAGCTGATCGCCGGCATGACCGCCGCCCTCGGGCTGCGCGCCGAGATCGTGGACATCGGCGGGCGGCTCTACGGCGACCTCACCGACCTCGCCCGCCACCGCACCGCCCGGAAACGCCTGGTCAAGCTCATGGCGGTCGACTTCGGCCCGCGAGCCCAGGCGGCGATGGAACACGTTCTGGCCGACCCGCGCTTCACCCCCGACTCCACCAAGCCGCGGGGCGACGGCAAGGCGCGGGCGGGCGACGGCAAAGCGCGGGTTGGCGACGGCAAGACGCGGGTGGGCGACGGCAAGACGCGGGTGGCCGACGGCAAGACGCGGGTGGCCGACGGCAAGACGCGGGTGGCCGACGGCAAGACGCGGGACGGCGACGGCACATCGCGGGAGACCGGCCCTGACCAGCGGGACGGCGACGGTGGCCGGCCGCAGAAGGACGCCTCGGCGGCGCGCACCGCGGTCCGCGCGCTGTCCGGCATCACCCGGGCGCTGGCCCGGCCGGACGCGGCGCGCCGGCGGCTCCAGGCGGCCACCGAGCAGCTCAGGCTCGCTGCCGCCGCTCCCCCGGACCTGCACACCTCAGATCAACGGCTGGCTTTCGTACGGCAGGACGACTCCCCCGCCGCCGCCGACGACATCACCTGGCCGATCGTCGCGGGTCTGCTCTCCGCCTCCGTGCCCGGTGTGCTCCTCAAGGGCCTCGCCGAACCGGCCGAGATCCACACTGTTCTCAGCGGCCTCCCGCACAACGTGACGCTGGAGATGGACCTGGCCCTGTGGCGGCTCGCCCGGGACGCTTCCGCCCATCGTGACCTGCTGCTGCACACGCCACCGGGCACCCTCGCGGCGCTACACCTCGGCGGCGACCTCCCCGACATCGGGCTCGGGCCGTTCCTGGCCACTTACGGTCACCGTGGCCCCGCCGAGGCGGATCTCGGCGTGCCCCGGTGGGCCGAGGACCCGACGGGTGTCTTCGCCGCCATCGCCAACTATCTGCGCGTCGACGACCCCGCACAGGCCCCGGATGCGCGGTTCACGCGTACCGCAGAAAAAGCGGAAGTGACCCTCCTGGATCTCACCAGGCGCGCCCGGCGGCGCAGGCCGGTGCGCGGCAGCCTGGCGGTGTTCTTCCTGCGCCGCGCCCGGGCGCTGATGGGCCTGCGGGAATCGGGCAAGTTCGCCGGGCTGCACCACCTCCGGACGGTGCGGGAACAGCTCCTGCTGATCGGCGCCGACCTGACCGGGCGCGGGCTGCTGGCCGCGCCGCACGACATCATGTTCCTCGACCTGGACGAGGTGGAGGCCGCGATCCGGCACGGCGCCGACCACCGTGACCTGGTCGTCCGGCGCCGCGAGATCCACGAGACCGAGTCACGGCGGCGGCATGTGCCGGTCGCGCTGCTCTCCGACGGCACCGACGTGGAGGTCGCCGCGGCGATGTCATCAGGCGGCACGGCGGCCGTCGAGGGCGGCACGGCGGGCGGCGGCGCGATGACAGTCAGGGGCGGCACGGCGGGCAGCGGCGCGATGGCTGTCAGGGGCGGCACGGCGGGCGGCGGCACGGCGTTGGCTTCCGGCGGGACGCTGCGCGGGGTCGGGGCGTCGGCGGGTCGGGTGACCGGGCCGGCCCGTATCATCCACGATCCGGCGACCGCACACGTCGAGCCCGGCGACATCCTCGTCGTGTCCACCACGGATCCGGCGTGGACGCCGCTGTTCCTGACCGCCGGCGGCCTGGTCAGCGAGACCGGGGCGATCATGGCGCATGGTCCGACGGTGGCCCGCGAGTACGGCATCCCGGCCGTCATCAGCGTGCCCGGCGCCACCACCCGCATCGGTCCCGGTCAGACGATCATCGTGGACGGTGCCGCCGGCACCGTCACGGTGGCGTGAAAGCATCGGCGCCATGCCCAGGAAGGTCGACCGCCAGGAACGGCGGACACAGATCGCCGACGCGCTGATGCGGGTCGCCGCCGAGCAGGGCCTCGAGGCGGTCAGCCTTCGGCACGTGGCCGCCGAGGCCGGGGTGTCCGCCGGCATGGTGCAGCACTACTTCAGCACCAAGGACGAGATGATGACGTTCGCGCTGGACGTGGTGCGGGACCGCGGTGAGGCCCGGGTGAACGCGGCGGTCGCAGCCCTGGGCGCTGATCCGGCGCCGCGGCTGCTGCTGCGAACGCTGCTGGCCGCGTTGCTGCCGCTCGACGAGGAGACGCGGGCCGACGGGCGGGTGGCGCTGGCGTTCCTGGCCTACACGGCGGTGCGGCCGGCCACGGCGCCGGCGCTGCGGGAGGGGACCGCACAGATGCTCGGCTTCATCACCGGCCTGCTCCCGGACGGCGACGAGACCCGGGCGGCGGGTCTGCTGGCGCTGATGGAAGGGCTGGGGATGTATCTGCTCGGCGGCCAGTACACGGAGGAGCAGGCCCTGACGGCCCTCGACACCCAGCTCGACCTGCTGTTCAGCCAGCCGGCCCGCAGCGTGCCGACTTGAGGCACGCAGCAAACCCGAAGTCACCACACAAGGCGCGCCGGCGACTTGGGGTGCGCAGCGCGCACCAAGGGGCGAGCAGTCAGCGTGGGGACTTCGGGTGCGCAGCGAACCCGAAGTCACCACACAGATTTGGGTGGCCTGTGTAGGGACTTCGGGTTCGCAGGGCTGGAGTGGGCAGCTCAGCCCGGCGGTCGCGGCACAGGCTGGAGCGGCAGCCGGGTCGCGTGCAGTGCGGGACTCGGGTAGGTCGTACCCCCGCGGGTCAATGATCTTTCGGCAGGTCCCGCGGCGCCGTCGCCCAGGTCTGGTCGGGGGTGTCGGCGAGGGTGAGCGTGAGGGTGCCGCCGCGCTGGACGAAGGACTCGGGCAGCCAGGAGCGGGTCAGGGCGGCACCGTTGAGGCGGGCCGAGCGGATGTAGGTGGCCGTGCTGTCGGCCTTGATCGTCAGGACCACGCCGTTGCTGCGGCGCACGTCCACGCGGGCGAAGACCGGGCTGCCGACGAGCAGTTCGGCGCGGCCGGGGACCTGCGGGAACACGCCCATGGTGGCGAAGACGTACCAGGCGCTCATGGTGCCGAGGTCGTCGTTGCCGGGCAGGCCGGCCGGGCCGGTGCCGTAGACCGTGTCGACCAGGCGGCGCACCGTCTCCTGGGTCTTCCACGGTTTGCCGAGCCCGTTGTAGAGCCAGGGCGCGTGGATGCCGGGCTCGTTGGTGGGGTCGTAACCGCTGGCGAAGAAGGCGTCCAGGCGGTCGGCGGCGGTGGCGCGGCCACCCATCAGGGCGGCCAGGCCGGACACGTCCTGCGGGACCATCCAGGTGTACGTGGCGCTGGAACCCTGGGCGAAGCCGACGTCGGTGTTCGGGGTGAAGCCGGGCTGCCAGCTGCCGTCGGCCTTGCGGGCGGCCTGATATCCGACGGCGGGGTTGAAGGTGTTCTTCCAGTAGCCGCCGCGCGGCAGGAGCTGCCGGTAGAGGCCGGTGCGGCCGGTGCGCCGTGCCCACATGGCCAGCGAGAAGTCGGCGAGCGAGTTCTCCAGGGTCTCGGCGGCGCCGCCCCAGCAGTGGCAGATGTCGTTGGCGGCGTACTCCAGGGCCAGGTAGGTGTCGAGCGTGGGGCGCTGGCCCTTGCACTGGCCGGGGCAGCCGGCGTCGGAGAGGGCGTCCGGGTTCTGCACGGTGGCCTGCCGCACCAGCGAGTCGAGGGCCCCGGTGGTGTCGAAGTTGCGGACGCCCATGGCGGCCCAGGTGGCGAGCGTGGGCGCGGCCGGGTCGCCGGTCATCACGTGGGTGGGGGCGCCGAGGTGCAGCCAGCGGTCCCAGATGCCGTTGTTCTGCGCGGCGAAGTGCATCATCGAGGTGGCCATGTCGCCGGCCACGTCGGGGCGGAGCAGGCCGAGCAGCTGAATCTGCGCGCGGTACTGGTCCCAGCCGGAGAACGTGCCGTAGACGGCCTGCTGCCCGGGCCGCTTCGTGTGGATCTTCTGGTCCGCACCCAGGTAGCGGCCGTCCAGGTCGTTCATGGTCTGCGGCTGCATCAGCGCGTGGTAGACGGCGGTGTAGAAGGCGGTGGTCCGGGCCGCGGTGCCGCCGGCCACCCGGATCCGGTCCAGCTCGGCGTGCCAGGCGGCACGCCCCTGCCGGGCGACGGTGTCGGCGGTGGCTCCGGCCGGGATCTCGGCGTCGCGGTTGGCGGCGGCGCCTTCCTTGCTGACGTACGAGACACCGACGCGCATCCGTACGTCACTGCCCGGCTCGAACGCGACCCAGCCGCCCGAGCCTCGTCCCGCCCGGTTGGCGCCGGTGAGGTATCCCTCGCCGCCGGTGGCCGTGGTGGCACCCGGGTGGAGGGTGCTGTTCACCCACGTGCCGGTGCTGGTGAACGGCTGGTCGAAGACGGCGCTGAAGTGCAGGCGGTAGTAGGAGCGCCGGTTCGGGTTGGTGTCTCCGCCACCGTTGCCGCGCCGTCCGCAGAAGCCGCCGGTGAGCACCGAGCCGGTGACCGTCCGGGTGGCCGGGTCGATGCTGATCTCGGCGTCCTCGCTGCCGTTGAGCGAGTTCGAGGTGCGGAAGAGCAGGTTCGCCTCCCGCCCGCCGGGGAAGGCGAACTCGCCGACGCCGGCGCGGGTGGTCACCGCCAGATCGGTGCGGGTCCCGTCGTCGAGCGTGACGGTGTAGCGGCCCGGGGTGGCCGCCTCGTTCGCGTGCGACCAGGACGCGACGTACTTGGCGTCCTTCGTGTCGGCGGTCGGTGACGAGTCGACCGCGCCGGTGAACGGCAGGATCGGGACGTCGCCGGCGGCGCCGGGCGCGCAGCCGGCGCCGTTGACGTGGGTGAGGCTGAAGCCGCGCAGTTTCGTGGTGTTGTACTCGTAGCCGTTGGCGGGCGCGTTGGTCTGGTCGCCGTTGCTGCCCGTCGGGCTCCAGGCGATCATCCCGAACGGCCGGGTGGCGCCGGGCCACGTGTTGCCGCCACGGGTGGTCCCGATGAAGGGGTCCACGAAGCTCACCGGGTCGATCTCCGGGGGTGCGGCGTGGACCGGTGCGGCCGGCGTGATCGTCAGGACCGTGGCCATGGCCGCGGCGATGGTCGCCCTCATCGACATGCGTCTTCCTCTCCTGGGTCGCCTTCAACCTATGAGGAATCAGCGGGCGCCGATCGGAGCCTGCGTGAAGGTTTCCTTACGTTTCGGCATGATCAGCAAGGTGGGGATCACCGCCGCACCCACGACTGCGGCGCCGACGAGCTGGGCGACGTCGTACCCGCCGCCCACGCCGAGGATCGTCAGGTAGACGGCCACCGAGATGGCGCCGCCGACGTGGCTCGTCGACTCGAACAGCGCGGAGGCGATGCCCCGGTCCTCCGGGGCGGCGTCGCCCACGCACTCACGGGTGAGAGCCACGAAGACCGGGCCGGAGCTGAGACCCCAGAGGACCAGGCCGAGCACGGTCAGCGGCAGCGAGTATCGGCCGGCGACGGCGACGAAGGCCAGGTTGACCGAGCTGAGCGTCAGGCAGCAGACCACGACCCGGCGGGTGCCGTACCGGCGGAGCAGCGAGCCGGCCGGCACCGAGCTGATCAGCGAGCCGACGAGGAGCGGGGCGAGGGCCAGGCCCGCCTGGGCGGCGGACAGGCCGTGCACGTCCTGGAGCTGCAGGCTGCCCACCACGATGACGGCGCTGTAGGCGGCGCAGTGCGCGAAGAACGCGACGCACGAAGCGATCAGCCGGCGGGAACGGACCGCCGACGGGCGGATCAGCGGATCCTTGACGCGCCGCTCCCATGGGCGGAGCGCGGCCAGCAGGATCAGCCCGGCCACGAAAGGCAGCACGGTGGCCAGGTGGATGCCGTGTTCGCCGGCGCGGGTGGCGCCGTAGATGAGACTCAGCACCCCGCCGGTCGCCAGGAACGCGCCGACCAGGTCGAGGCTCCCCGGCGCTGCCCGGTGCGCAGTGTCAGCGGGCAGGACGACCAGGGCGGCGAGGGCGCCCAGCACCGCGACCGGGACGACGACCAGAAAGATCCAGCGCCAGCCGAGGGCCGACGTGATGAGTCCGCCGAGGACGGCCCCGGCCACACCGGCGGTGTTGCCGGCGGCGGCGACCACCGAGAACACCCGGCTCCGCCACGGCTCGCCCGGGAAGAGCGTGGCCGCCGAGGCCAGCGTCGCCGGAATGGCGAAAGCCGCACCGAGACCTTGCAACACCCGGCCGGCCAGCAACGGCGGGGTCGACGTCGCCACACCGGACAGCAGCAGGCCGGCCGCGGTGACGCCGAGACTGGCCACGATCAGCCGGCGGCGGCCCCAGAGGTCGCACACCCGGCCGCCGAGCAGCAGGAAACCGCCGATGCTGAGCGAGTAGAGGGTGACCACCCACTGCAACTGCTCAGGCGGGATGTCGAACTCGGCGCCGATGGCGGGCAGCGCGGTGGCCACCGCGAGGCTGTCGAACAGCACCAGGAACATGGCGCCGGCCAGCACCAGCGCGGCGCCCCAGCCGTGGTTGTCCTCCATGAACCTTTCAGGTCACCGGCCGGTGCGGATCGAAACCACCCGGGACAGCCCTCGAAGCCGGGCGGGGGTTTTCCCCGCCACGAGCGGAGCGGGCACCCAGATATTGCCGAGGCGCATCGATGCAGTTAACTTGGGAGCGCTCCCACCCCTCGTCCCCAGGAGAGCAGCATGATCCGTTCCCCCCTCAAGGCCCTCGCGGCCGCGGCGGCCTGCGCCACCGTGGCTTCGGCCGGGATCTGGCTCGCGACCGGCACCGCCTCCGCCGGCACGATCTCCGGAACCCTGTACCGCGACACCGGCACCCCGGCCGACCGCTGGCTCGCCGCGAACCCCGGCGACTCGCGCGCCGCCGTGATCCGTGACCGGATCGCCAGCCAGCCGGCCACGCGGTGGCTGTCGAACTTCAACATCTCCACCATCGGCGGCGAGGTCGCCTCCTATGTCAACGCGGCGAACGCCGCCGGGCAGATCCCCGCCCTCACCGTTTACGGCATCACCAACCGGGACTGCGGCGGCGCCAGCTCCGGCGGCGCACCGGACCTCAACCAATATCAGACGTGGGTCGGCAACATCGCCCGGTCGCTGGGCAACCGGACGGTCATCATCAACCTGGAGCCGGACTCGATCGCCCTGCTCACCTGCCTGAGCAGCAGCGAGATCGCGGCCCGCAACCAGGCGCTGCGGACCGCCACGCAGACGCTGAAGGCCGGCAACCCGAACGCCAAGGTCTATCTCGACGGCGGCCACTCGGCGTGGAACAGCGCGAGCGAGCAGGCGTCGCGGCTGGTGGCGGCCGGTATCGCGAGCGCCGACGGCTTCTACACCAACGCCTCGAACTTCCAGCCCACCAGCGCCGAGGCGTCGTACGGGCGCGCGATCATCAACGCGCTGAACGGGCAGGGTGTCAGCGGCAAGCGCCAGGTGATCGACACCAGCCGCAACGGCGGGGCGAGCGGCGACTGGTGCGGTGACGACAACACCGACCGGCGGATCGGCCAGTACCCGACGGTCAACACCGGCGACGCGAACATCGACGCCTACCTGTGGATCAAGCCGCCGGGCGAGGCGGACGGCTGCCGGTACTCGGCCGGCTCGTTCCAGCCGGACCTGGCGTACAGCCTGGCCAGCAGCGCCCAGAACCCGCCGTCGTCCCCGCCGTCGTCGCCGTCCTCCTCCCCGAGCTCGTCGCCGTCGTCGTCCTCGCCCAGCCCGTCGTCACCCGGCCCGTCGTCGCCGCAGCCCGGCGGCCCGTGCACGGCGACGCTGCGCGCGGTGAGCACGTGGCAGGGCGGCTTCCAGGCCGAGGTGACCGTCCGGTCCACCGGTGGCACGCAGGGCGGATGGGCCGTGTCCTGGACCCTGCCCGCCGGGCAGACCGTCAACCAGGTGTGGAACGGGACGCTGACCACGGCCGGGTCGACCGCCACCGTGCGCAACGTGTCCTGGAACGGCAATCTGCCCGCCAACGGGTCGGCCACCTTCGGCCTGATCGCCTCGGGTACGCCCGGGTCGCCGACGCTGACCTGCACCGCCGCGTGATCTGATCGGCCGGGGGCGCCGACGCCCGCGCCCCCGGCCGGTCACCACCTCCGTCACGGGAGAAAGCCGCCACCGTCATCCGATCGCCGGGATCGAACGATATCGTTCCTCCGATGAGCGAGACGGCGGCACGCGATCACATCGAACGGTTCAACGCGGCGGTGACCGACGGTGACTGGACAGCGTTCGTCAGCGCCTTGCACCCGGCCGCGGTGATGACGCTCGTCGGGCCGCCGGTGGGGCCGTTCCACGGCCGGCATGCGATCGCCGCGGCCTATGTGGCCAATCCGCCCGGTGACACCATGCGCATCGTCGGCATCGCGTCCGAGGGCGACAGCGACGTCGTCACCTTCGAGTGGACCCGCGGCGGCACCGGCACCCTCACCCTCGGCCACCAGGACGGCCAGATCGCCGAGCTCACCGTCACTTTCGACTGAGGCCACCGGCGGCGCGCCCGAGGAGGTCGCCGGCGGCGGCGCGGGTCATCGGGAGCAGCGGTGTCGACGCCATCAGTGCCACCTCCTCGGCCGGCGACGTCAGCCCGTCGAGGAAGCGCAGCACCCGGTCCGCCGGGTTGCGGGCGAACAGCCGCTCGAAGAAGGCCGGCGCCGGCACCAGACCACGGTCCCAGGCCCGCAACGCGACCGAGTCCATCCACAGGTGCCGTCGCGGATAGGCCGGCCCGGGCACCGGCGCCCGCCCCGCCGCCAGCGACGCCGCGATCTGGTCCGCCTGGCGGCGCATCGCCGAGAAGGTGTAACCGGTGGACGGCCGGGTCGCCCCGCCGGCGGTGCCGAGCCGCACCACGCGCGGCGAGGGCCGCCGCACGAACGGGGCGTCGGTCATCGGGATGGCGCCGTCCTCGACCTGGGTCACCCGCAGATCCTTCAGACCCAGCATCTTCTGGTACGACCGGAGCGCGCTCTCGTAGGACGCGTCGTCGAGGCGTGCCGGGGAGAACTCGGTGTACTCGATCAGCGCCGTCCGCGGTCCGGTCGGCAGCACGTAACCGAACGACACCCCCCGGGCGGGCTGCGGGGTGCGGAAGTCCATCAGGATCGCGGACGCCGGGTCGAACACGTCCCGCGCCGCCTCGACCCACCACCCGCGGAAATGCTGTAGCCAGAACGTCCGGCCCGGCCTGGCCGGCGCCACGGGACGCGAGTCGAGCGCCCACCTGGTTCGTACGATCACCTGGTTCTGCGCATCACGCACCGTGACCGAATCGCCGTCGTCCTCCAGCGTGGCCGCGGCAGCGGTGATGTTCTTCGCGCCGAGCCGGTCCGCCGCCTGCTCCGCCGCCGCGTAGACCGGCTCCGACCGCACCATGGCGTAACGCATCGGCGTCAGGTCGAGGCGCCGCAGGCCGGACGGCCCGTAGAGGTCGACCCGCGGCCAGGCCGCATCCAGCACCGGGTCGAGGTCGTCGGCCGGCCCGGTCCAGAACGCCCACGTCCGGTGCCCACGCGCCGGCAGCGGATCGATCACGGCGATCCGCAGTCCCCGCACTCCGTGCCGGTCGAGGGCGCTGAGCAGCAGCGACGCCGCGCCACCGGATCCGGTCACGGCAAGGTCGACGTCCACGGCGACCATTATCGCTTCCGGCCCGGCGGCGGCTGCGAAAGAGTACGTGGCATGACTTCCTCGTTCCCCTCGACGGTCGCCCGCACCCAGGGTTTCACGCTCGGGCTGGCCCGCCGGCCGGCGGTCGCACCGGACGGCTCCCGGGTCCTGTTCCTGCGCTCCGACGGCGGCGAGGACCCGGTCGGACATCTCTGGATCTATGACGTGGCCACCGGCGCGGAGCACTGCCTGGTGGACGCCCGGTCGCTGGGCACCGGCGTGCAACTCGGCGAGCGGGAGAAGGCCCGGCGCGAGCGGGCCCGCGACAGGTCGGCCGGGATCGGCGCGTACGCCACCGACGCAGCCCTGCGGACCGCGGTGTTCACCGTGTCCGGCCGGCTCTACGCGGTGGACGTGGCGTCCGGTGACCTGACCACGCTGGGCGCTGCCGAGCCCGCGGCCGAGGCGCGCATCGATCCGGCCGGGCGCACGATCGCCTATGTCCACGACACCGGGCTGCGGCTGATCGGCCGCGACGGCAAGGACGACCGGGCCCTGGCCGAACCGGACGGCCCGGACGTGTCCTGGGGTCTGCCGGAGCACGAGGCCGCCGAGTCGATGAACCGCTTCGAGGGGTACTGGTGGGCGCCGGACGGCAGCGGCCTGGTCGCCGCGCGGGTCGACGACAGCCCGGTGCAGGTCTGGTACGTGACCGACCCCGCGCGCCCGTCGCTGCCGCCGACCGCCCTGCGATATCCGTCCGCGGGCACGCCGAACGCCGACGTCAGCCTGCACGTGCTGGGGCTGGACGGCAGCCGGGTCCCGGTCGTCTGGGACCGGGACGGGTTCGAATATGTGACCCGGGTGGTCTGGGACAGCCACGGGTTGCTCGTGGTGGTGCAGAACCGGCGGCAGACCGTGATGCGGGTGCTGGCCTGTGATCCCGTCACCGGGCTGACCGAGGTGGTGGCCGAGAGCACCGATCCGCGGTGGACCACGATCGTCGCGGGAGTGCCGGCCCGGACCCCGGACGGGACCCTGATGTGGACGATCGACGACGGCGACACCCGGCGGCTCACCGCCGACGGCGTGCCGGTCACCCCGCCCGGGTTGCAGATGGAGGAGCTGCTCTCGGTGGACGGGGAGACGGTGTTGTTCACCGGGCGGTCGGAGCCGGCGTCGCGGCAGTTGTGGACGTGGACGGCGGGCCGGCTCACGCAGCTCACCGACGCGCCGGGGCTGCACACGGGTGTCCGCGCCGGCGGGGTCACCGTGACGACCTCCTTCACCCCGGCCGGCGAGACGGTCACCGTCGACGGCTCTCCCGGTGGCTCGGCTCCCCGGGTCCAGGTCCGGAAGCTGCGCAGCTTCGCCGCCACGCCGGAGGTTCGGCCGGTGGTGCGCCTGCACAGCCTCGGGGAGCGCTCGCTGCGGACGGCGGTGCTCTTCCCCACCGGCCACGAACCCGGATCCGGGCGGCTCCCGGTGCTGATGGACCCCTACGGCGGGACAGCGGCCCAGCGCGCGGTCGCGGCCCGCAACCGGTACTGGGCGGCCCAGTGGTTCGCCGACCAGGGTTTCGCGGTGGTGATCGCGGACGGCCGCGGCACCCCCGGACGGGGGCCGCGCTGGGAACGCGCCCGCGGCGACGACCACGCCGGGGCCCGGCTGCAGGACCAGGTGGACGCGCTGCACGCGGCCGCCGAGGAATACCCGGACCTGGACCTCGCCACGGTCGGCATCCGCGGATGGTCGGCCGGCGGATATCTGGCCGCGCTCGCGGTGCTGCGCCGGCCGGACGTCTTCCACGCGGCTGTCGCGGGTGCACCGGTCACCGATCAGCTGCTCTACAGCACCCACTGGCAGGAGCGGACGCTCGGCCTGCCGTCCGAGAACCCGCAGGGGTACGCCCACGGCTCCCTCATCGGCGACGCGCCCCGGTTGAGCCGGCCGCTGCTGCTGGTGCACGGCCTGCTCGACGACAACGTGCTGCCGGTGCACACCATGAAGCTCTCCGCCGCGCTGCTGGCCGCCGGGCGCCCGCACACCGTGCTGCCGTTGCCCGCGGCCACCCACATGGGCAGCACCACCGAGAACCTGTGGCAGTTCGAGGCGGACTTCCTGCGCCGCTCCCTGGGCCTGGCGTGACCGTCCCGGCGATCCGGCAGTTCTGCTGGGACGACTACGACGCGGTCGCTGCGGTGTGGGCGGCGGCCGGGCGCGAAGTGGTCCCCCGCGCCGAACTGGCGGCGAAATTGGTCCGGGACCCGGAGCTGTTCCTGGTCGCCGAGGACGGCGGCGGGCTCGCCGGCGTCGTGATGGGCACCTACGACGGCCGGCGCGGCTGGATCCTGCGGCTGGCGGTGCACCCGTCCCGGCGCCGCCGGGGCATCGGCGGCAGGCTGGTCGCCGAGCTGGAGTCCCGGCTCCGCCGGCTCGGCTGCCCGCGCGTCAACCTCCTGGTGATGCCGGACAACGACGACGGGCTGCGGTTCTGGCAGGCGCTCGGCTATCTGCCGATGCCCGACATCCTCTGCACGAAGCCGCTGTGAACGCGAAGGCACTCTGCACGCGAGGCCACTCTGAACGGAGCCGGCGCCGGGCGCGAGCCCTCGGCTGGGACCCTTGCCGGGAGGCCCCGCGGGCGCGAGTCGCCACGGGCGCGAGTGAGCGTTGCCCCGCGGAGCGGCAGCCCTGGGCGTGAGCGGGCCCTGGCGCGTGAGCGGCCCCTGCGCGTGAGCGGGCCCTGCGCCTGAGCGGCCCGGCGTTGGTTGTGGTGGGCAGGTCAGCCCGGCGGTCGCCGGACGGTCCGGGCGGCCCCGCCGGGTCGCGGTGTGGGTGGGGACTTCCGTAGGCGTACTCGAAAGGAAAGCATCCGGCGTGGGCGATCTAACAGAGAAAGAGCCGAACGTCGGCCTCCGGGCGCCGATGGGTGATCTTGGGCGGGCTTTCCTCCCGATCCGGGCGCTGCGGTGCCGCACCTAGGGTGATCTTGCACTGGAGAAGCCTGCCCGAGGAGCACGATGCCTTTCCCTGACCCTTCCTTTCTGCGCGGCGGCACGCGGCGGCGTCCGGGGCGGCGTCCGGGGCGGCGTGACGTGTTGCGGCTCGGTGGGCTGTCGGCGCTGGGTGCGGCGCTCGCGGCATGCGGCGTGGAAGGGCGGGGTGCCCCGGCGGCGAGTGCGGACGCCGACGCGATCGCGACGTTCTGGGACGGCAGGGCCAGGAACGGCCGGCTGGACTTCGCGAACTGGCCGCTCTACATGGATCCGGCGCGGCCGGAGCTCAAGGAGTTCACCGCGCGGACCGGCATCGCGGTGAACTACGAAGAGGTCATTCAGGAGATGGGCCCGTGGTTCGCCAAGGTGCAGCCGCTGCTGTCGGCGAAGCAGCCGATCGACTTCGACCTCATGGTGATCACCAACGGGATCCAGTTCGGTCAGTTCCGGGCGGCCGGCTTCCTGGCGCCGCTGGACCACTCGCGGCTGCCGAACTACACCGCCAACGCGGCGAAGAAGTACTCGCAGGAGGCGTTCGACCCGGGCAACGTGTTCAGCGTGCCGTGGGCGTCGGGGATCACCGGCATCGCGTACGACCCGGCGAAGGTGAAGCGGCCGATCACGAAGCTGGCCGACCTGTGGGATCCGGAGTTCGCCGGCAAGGTCGGCATGATGTCGGACACCACCGAGCTGGCCAACTTCGGTCTGCTGGCCACCGGCAGCGTGCCCGCGGAGTCGGGCGAGGCGGAATGGCGCAAGGCTGCCGCGAAGCTGAAGCAGCAGCGGGACGCCGGGATCGTCCGCAAGTACTACCAGCAGGAATACGTGGACGCGCTCGGCAAGGGCGAAGTGTGGATCACCCAGGCGTGGTCGGGTGACATCTTCCAGAAGAACCTCTCCGACGGGACGAACTTCCAGTTCGTGATCCCGGAGGAGGGCGGCACCATCTGGACCGACAACTTCGCGATCCCGGTGACCGCCGCGAACCCGGTGGACGCGCTCATGCTGATCGACTACTTCTACGAGGTGGAGACCGCGGCGTCGCTGGCGGAGTACATCAACTATGTGTGCCCGGTGCCGGCCGCGAAGAAGCTCGTCAAGGACCGGGCGGTCGCCGAGAGCGCGCTCGTGTTCCCGAGCGCGGCGGATTACGCGAAGTTGCACTATTACGTCGGGTTCGACACCGCCGAGGAACAGCAGGACTTCTCGAAGATTTTCGATCCGATCGTCCTGGGGTAGTTGCGGCGTTACCCGGCATCGATTCTGCTGAATCGATGAATCCCCTCGGAAGACGTTCCCTGTTGGCCGGTAGTGGCGGGCTCCTGATGCTGGCCGCCACTCCCGGGTCCGCCTCCGCAGCGGCCACCACCGTGGCCGGCGGGAGGGCCGCCGGCGGCGCGGCGAGAGCCTCCGCGATCACCCAGGGCACCACCCTGGTCCACGCCGACCTGCACAACCACACGCTCATGTCGGACGGTGACGGCGATCCGGCGAAGGCCTTCGCCTCGATGCGCGACGCCGGTCTGGACGTCGCCGCGCTGACCGACCACGCCACCCTCTTCGGCATCGAAGGCCTCTCGTCCGCCGAGTGGAACCGCACCGGCCAACTGGCCGACGCCGCCAACGAGCCCGGCGTCTACACCGCGCTGCGCGGTTTCGAGTGGTCCCATCCGCTGCTCGGCCACGTCAACGTCTGGTACACCGGCGGCTTCACCGACCTCGGCGGGTCCAGCAGCATGAACCGGCTCTACGACTGGATCAGCCGGACCGGCGGCATCGGGGGCTTCAACCACCCGGGCCGGGAACTGCTGCGGTTCAACAACTTCGCCTACAACGCCGCGCTGCGGGAGCAGATGGTCGGCCTGGAGATGTTCAACCGGGGCGACGACTACCTCTTCGACGGCTGGCGCGACGGGCAGACCTCGCCGCTGAACGCGTGCCTCAACGCGGGCTGGCGCACCGGGCTGACCGGGGTCACCGACGAGCACGGCACCGAGTGGGGTTACCCGGAGGGCAAGGGCCGCACCGGGATCTGGGCGGTGGAGAACACCCGCAACGGCGTGCTGGCGGCGATGCGGGACCGGCGGTTCTTCGCGACCCGGGTCAGCGGGCTGCGGCTGGACGCGACGGCCGACGGTGTACGCATGGGGGGCAGTCTGCCGTTCGCCCGGGGCGACGTGCGTTTCGTCGCCGACCTCGACCGGGGCCCGGAGTGGGCGGGCAAGCCCCTCACCATCCAGGTGCTGCGGCCGGGAACGGCGGCACCGGCGGTCGCGGACGTCGTCGAGACGCAGGCCGGGCGGATCACCGAGTTCACTGTGCCGCTCGACGTGGAGGACGGGGCGTGGGTGGTGCTGCGGGTCTCCGACCCGGGCCAGGCGAACGGGTCGCCCGGCCCGGCCGGTCATCCCTGCAACGACTGGGGCGTCGCGTACTCGAGCCCCTGGTGGCTGGCTCCCTGATCAGGACAGGATGATCGCGTTCAGGACCACGCCGAGCACGCCACCGGCCACGGCAGCCGCGGCGGCGTAATAGCCGAGCGGGCGGTCACCCAGGTAACCACCGACGACACCGAGCACCAGGCCGGCCAGACCGAAGATCAGCGGGCTGACGAGGACGGCGAGGACGGCGAAGACGAAGGCGAGGATCGTGCAGACGCGGGCGGCGGTGACACCGCGCCGGGCGCTCGTCGTCTGGCTCATGGGGGTCCCTTCCGATCGAAGTCGATGACAGGATTCGTCTACCCAGGACGCGGTCTTCTCACGCCTCACGGTGTACGACCTTCGCGGCCAGCCCTCTATCGTGTGCGCATGATCTCCGCAGGGCCCGGGCGTCTCCGGCAGAACCAGATCTACCGCGCCGGTGTGCTCGGGCGGCGGCCGGCCGTCCCCACCGACTTCACCGAGCTGGAACGCCGGGCCCGCCGGGCGTCCAGCGCCAAGGCCTGGGCGTACGTGGCGGGTGGCGCCGGGCTGGGCCGCACCATGCGCAACAACCGGGAGGCGTTCGACAGGTGGGCGATCGTCCCGCGGATGCTGCGCGGCGCCGGCGAGCGTGACCTGTCCCTCGACCTGCTCGGCACCCGCCTGCCCGCCCCTGTCCTGCTCGCCCCGGTCGGCGCCGGCCAGCTGGTCGACCCGGACAGCGACCTGCACACCGCGCGCGCCGCCGCGGCCACCGGGATCCCGTACGTCTTCACCAACCAGGGCGGCACCCCGATGGAGGACGCCGCCGCCGCGATGGGCGACGCGCCACGCTGGTTCCAGCTGTACTGGAGCACCGACGAGGACCTGGTCGACAGCCTGATCCGGCGGGCCGAGGCGATCGGCGCCGGCGCGCTGGTCATCACCCTGGACACCACGGTGCTGGGCTGGCGGCCGCAGGACCTCAACCTCGGCTCGCTGCCGTTCGCTCAGGGGCTGGGCATCGGGCAGTACACGTCCGACCCCCGGTTCCGGTCGCTGGTGGACGAGCGCCCGCCCGCGACCGGCCCGCGACCGCAGGTGACCCTGGCCGCGATCCGCTCGCTGCTCTCGATCGTCCGCAACCACCCCGGGTCGTTCTGGGCGAACCTGCGCTCGCCCCGGCCGCGCGCCTCGGTCGAGACGTTCCTCGACATCTACTCCAACCCGCGGCTGAGCTGGGACCACATCGCCACGGTCCGGGACCGCACCCGCCTGCCCGTGGTCCTCAAAGGCATCCTGCACCCGGACGACGCCCGCCGCGCCTTCGACCTCGGCGTAGACGCGGTGGTGGTCTCCAACCACGGCGGCCGCCAGGTCGACGGCGCGATCGCCGCACTCGACGCGCTGGTCGAGGTCCGCGCGGCGGTCGGGCCGACACCGACGGTCCTGATGGACAGCGGCATCCGCAGCGGGGCGGACGTCTTCACGGCGCTCGCCCTCGGCGCGGACGCGGTGCTGCTCGGCCGGCCGTACATGTACGGCCTGGCGGTCGCCGGCCAGGCCGGTGTCGAGCAGGTGATCGCCGACATCATCGCCGAACTCGACCTGACCATGGCGCTGACGGGCGTGCGCGACCTGGCCGGCATCACCCGCGAGATGCTGGTGCCGCGCCCGGCGACCGGCGGAGTCACGGCGTGACCGGATCCGGGAACGACTCCGGCCGGGCCTCCGCGGCGGCCGTCGCCGGGCTGAGCCTCGTCGCGGCGGCGGCGCTGGCCGCCCTGCGCGGCCGGGGCTGGTGGCTGCGGGGCGCGCTGATCACGGTGCTGGTGCTCGTCGCGGTGGGGTACGGGAGTCGGGCGATGAAGAGTGATCCCCCGCCGGCGAACACCTGCGTCGCGTACAGCGGCGGCAGCCACACCTGCCCCGGCGGCTGAGGCCAGGAGGCGTCGGCCCTGCTCCGTCCTCCGCCGGGCCGGCGCTTTCCGGGCCGGGGGTCAGCCGTTGGGCCTGCCCTCGATCGCCTGCAGCGACCAGCTGTTGCCGTCCGGGTCGCGGAAGTAGACGAAGTTTCCCCACTGCTGCGCGTCGATCTCGCTGGCCTCGACGCCGGCGTCCACCAGCTGTTTGCGGGCGGCCTCCGCGTCGGGCACCACCACCTGGATCTCCTGGCTGCCCGGCACCTTCTCGGTCACACCGTCACCGATCACGATGGAGCAGGCCGACCCGGGCGGTGTGAGCTGCACGAACCGCAGGCCCTCATGCACCTTGTGGTCGTGGTCCGCGTTGAAGCCTATCCGCTGGTAGAAGGCCTTGGCACGGTCCACGTCGGTGACCGGCACGGGGATGAGCTCAATCTTCCACGTCGATGTCATGAGGACATGGTGCCAACAATTGCGGTCAGAACACGACCGCAGATGTACGGCCATTCGCGCCGGCGCTAGGGTGCGGTGTGGTCGTTGACCGGGGTTCTCAGCGGCATCTGTTCGACGTGCCGGACGACGTGGCGTATTTCAATGCCGCAAGCCTGTCGCCGTCGCTGCACGCGGCCCGCGCGGCCGGTGAGTCGGCGCTGCGCCGGCGGTCCCGGCCGTGGGAGGTCGGCGAGTCCGACTGGTTCACCGACGTGGAGCGGCTGCGGGCCCTGGCGGGGCGGCTCGTCGGCGGCGACGCCGAGGGGATCGCCCTGGTGCCGGCCACCAGTTACGGCTTCGCGGTCGCCGCGGCGAACCTCCCGCTCGGGGCCGGGCAGCAGATAGTGGTCCTCGCCGAGGAATATCCGTCCGGCGTCTACACGTGGCGGCGCGCGGCCGAGCGGGCCGGGGCGGGGATCCGCACGGTGACCCGGGCGCCCGGGCAGAACTGGACCGAGGCGGTGCTGGCCGCGATCGACGAGCGGGTCGCGATCGTCTCGGTGCCCAACGTCCACTGGACCGACGGCGGGCTGGTCGACCTGGAGCAGGTGGCCGCGCGCACCCGCGCGGCCGGGGCCCGGCTGGTCGTCGACGCGAGCCAGTCCCTCGGCGTGATGCCGCTGGACGTGGCCGCGTTGCGCCCGGACTTCGTCGTCTCGGTCGGATACAAGTGGCTGCTGGGCCCGTTCGGGCGCGGGTACCTCTGGGTCGCCGGGGAACATCGCCGGGGCCGGCCCCTGGAGGAGAACTGGATCCTGCGGGCCGGTTCGGACGACTTCGCCCGGCTCGTCGACTACCGCGACGAATATCTGCCCGGCGCCCGGCGGTACGACCAAGGCGCGCGGACACTGTTCGAGCTGACCCCGATGGCGGTGGCGGCACTCGAGCAGGTCCTCGCCTGGGGTCCGGAACACATCGCTGCCGCCCTGGCCGTGGTCACCGACGAGATCGCCACACGGATCACGGCCGCGGGGATCGGCGTCACCGCCGCCGAGCCGCGCGGGCCGCACCTGCTCGGGCTGCGGGTCCCCGCCGGTGGGGCCGACCGGGTCGCCGGTGCGCTGAAAGCCGCCAACTGCTTCGTGGCACGGCGCGGCGACGCCATCAGGGTGTCGCCGCACCTGCACATCACGCCGCCGGACGTCGACCGGCTCGTGACGACCCTGATCGCGAGCCTGTGATCGGTTGAGGTCCGCAGCTCAGGCGGATTCGCGGATCACGAGCGTGGGCTGAAAGATCACGGAGCGGGGCAGGCGGTCGGGACTGTGGATCTGGGCGATCAGGAGCGCGGCCATCTCGGCGGCCATTTCTTCGACGGGCTGGCGGACCGTGGTGAGGAGCGGGCGGCATTCGAGGGCGGCGCTGCTGTCGTCGAAGCCGATGACGGCTATGTCGCCGGGGACGCGGCGGCCTCGGTCCTGGACGGCGCGCAGGGCGCCCTCGGCCATCAGGTCGCTGGCCACGAACAGGCCGTCGATGTCGGGGTGTTCGTCGAGGAGTCGGTGGGCTGCGGCCTCGCCGCCGGCCCGGGTGAAGTCGCCGATCACCGAGGGCACGTCGCGGGCGGCGAGTGCTTCCAGGAAGCCGGCCAGGCGTTCGGCGCCGGCGGGGATGTCCTGGGGGCCGGCGATGGTGGCGGGGTGGCGGCAGCCGCGTTCGATCAGGTGGGCGGCGGCGAGGCGGGCGCCGAGGCGCTGGTCGACGTCGACGAAGCTGGCCGGAGTGGGGCCGGTGGGGCGGGCGGACAGGACGGCGGGGATGCCCAGCGCGTGCACCTGGCGGGGCAGCGGGTCGTGTTCGTTGCTGCTGATCAGCAGGACGCCGTCCACGTGGCCCTGGCCGAGGTAACGGATCACCTGGTGGTGGTCGGTGGCGTCGGTGGGGACGACGACCAGGTGGACGTCGTGCGGGCGCAGGGCGCTGGTGGCGCCGGCGGTGACGCGGCCGAAATACGGGTCGGTGAAGATCCGGTTGAGGAACGAGTGGTCGTCGGGGCGGTCGGGTTCGCTGATCACCAGGGCGACCGAGTTGGAGCGGCGGGTGACCAGGCTGCGGGCGGCGACGTTCGGCACGTAACCGGTGTCGGCGATGGCCCGCTGGACGGCGGAGCGGATCTCGGGTGCGACGGTGGCCGCGCCGTTGATCACCCGGGACACGGTGGCGCGGGAGACGCCGGCCGCGGCGGCGACGTCGTCCATGGTGGGCTGCTGCCCGCCGCGGGCCGGTCGAGGAATCACCGCGTATGCCTACCACAGGTCACCCCAGGAATGAGAACGGCCGCCGGGGAATGGACGCCGCGGGCCGGTCAGGGTGGAACGGGGAAGGTCACCACCATGGCCACGCCGGGATCGCGGTCCTCGGCGACCGCCTGCCCGCCGTGCGCCGTCACCAACTGCCGGACGATCCACAGGCCGAGCCCCACCCCCTCCTTGCCGCCGACCGCGAACTGGCCGAACAGGGTCTGCCGCAGCGACTCCGGGATGCCGGGCCCGTGGTCGCGGACCTCGACACGGTCGTGCGGGCCGTCCCGGACCACGCGGACGATCACCGGTGGGCGGCCGTACCGGAGGGCGTTGCCGACCAGGTTGAGCAGGATCTGTTCGAACCGCTGTTTGTCGACGAACAGCTGGACGGCGGGGTCGATGTCGGCGCGTACGTCGGCGTCGGCGCGCACATAGGTGAGGGTGTCGCGCACCAGCTCGGTCGCCGGATGGAGCTCACGGTCCAGGGTGAGCTGCCCGGAGTTGTCGATGCGCTGCAGGTCGAGCAGGCCGTCGGCGAGGCGGGCGATGCGGGCGGTCTGGCGCAGCGCCGCGTCGAACATGCGTGCGGCCTGGTCGTCGGCGTCCTCCCGCAGGGTTTCGAGGGCGATCCGCACCGTGGTGAGCGGTGCCCGCACGTCGTGCGCCAGCGTGTTGATCATTGCGGTGCGCCACTGTTCGATGCGGGCCAGGCGTTCCCGGTCGTCGCGCAGGTGGCGTGCCTGTGCCTCGATCAGCAGAGCGACCGAGAGCGCGATCGGCATCAGGATGGCCGCGCTGCCGATCACCAGCTCCGGCTGGTCGGTGATGATCAGCGGGACCAGGTACGCGGCGGTGGCCGGGATCAGAAAGGCCAGCAGGATCCACCGCGGGAAGTGCAGCGCCGCCCAGGCGTACAGCAACACCAGGAACGGCCCGGTGCCGGCCGCGATGCCGCCGAACGACCAGGTGGAAAGGCCGATCACGGCGAAGCCGGCCAGGCCGATCACGGCCGGCGCGAGCGGGCCGGTGCGCGACCACGGGAACAGCACGGCGAACAGGACCAGCACGAAGTCGCAGACAGCGACGAGGAGCAGCCGGTCGGCGTGGGCCGGGTCGGTGACCATGCCGACCAGGGCGAGCAGGCCGGCCACCAGCACGAGTGCGGCAGCCTGCCGGGCCGCGTGCCGCGGTCCGGTGCCGAGGAGGCGGAACGTCCGGTCGATAAGCCGACTCTAGGGAAAGTACGGATCTTCGGCGCAGGATTCCGGATCACCGGACATCCGGCCCTGATTCCGCGGATCCGGCGGAGCGCCGGCCGGTCCCTCAACCGGCCGGCGCTCACCCCCTCCTCCGCTCCGCACTCAGCGGAGGCCCGGGTCCCTCGCGGGCGCCCGGCTCACACCTTCTAGGGGCGCCCGTCGACCCCGCACTTGATGATCGGGCGGATGCAGTCGCGCACCCGGCGTTCCATCTCCTCGACCGGCCAGGCGTTGAAGAAGTCGCCGTGCATCGTGTAGCCGGCCCCGGACGCCAACCGCAGCCGCGCCGGGTCGCCGCTCACCGGGTACCGCATGACCTGCCGCAGCTTCGGCACGACGACCGGGTGGCTGGGCGGGCAGGCGGCGTTGACCGGGTACGCCATGTGGCTCTTGTGGTCGGGCGAGTCCAGGTTCCGCCCGTCCCAGCAGTGCGGGAAGTCGAGGTAGGACTCCAGCATCGTGCCGGCCGGGCAGTTGACGAAGTCGGACGACGAGCCGACGTGCCCGGCGTGCAGGCACGACCACCGCGCGATGGTGTTGTCGGCCGGGCCGGCGGCCCGGGCGTTGCCGGCGACGATCCGCAGGCCGAGCGGCAAGGGCTGGGTCTGTGCGATCAGGTCGTCGCGCACACCCTCACCGAGGTAGTAGAAGATGCCGGTCGTCGGTTCGACCGGCACGTTGTCCCGGTAGAGCGTGGGGATCCAGTACGACGACTTGTCGATCGACGGGTTGCAGTTGCTGTTCGCGTTGAGAAGCGTGTCGACGGTGCTGTGCGCGTTGGTCACGACGCTGCCGAAGAAGCTGTGCATGTGTGACGCGCCCGGCAGCCCGGGGAAGATGATCGGGTCGTCCGGCAGCCGGTGGCTGAACGGGCAGTCGGCGAGGAACTCCGAGACGCGTACCGCACCCGGCGGGATGGTCGGTGTCGTCGGGACACCGCCGCCGGAGCCGAAGACCTGGAACTCGGTGAGCGAGACGCCCCACTGGGTGGCCCGCGCGGTGGTCTCCAGCCGGACGTACCGCCCGGAGCCGTTCACGTTCAGGGTCTGCCGGCCGCCGGCGCCCGTGGTGGTGGAGTAGAGCGTGGTCCAGCTGCTGCCGTTGGCCGAGGCCCTGACACTGAAACCGCGGGCGTACGCCGACTCCCAGTCCAGCGTGACCGAGGTGATCGTGGCGCTCGCGCCGAGGTCCACCTGCAGCCATTGCGGGTCGCTGAAGGCGCTGGACCAGCGGGTTCCGGCGTTGCCGTCGACCGCGTTGGAGGCGGGGAAGGCGGCCGACTCGGTGGACGAGGCGGTCGCTGTACGGCCCTGCGAGATCAGGGCGTCGGCGGCACTGGCCTGGTTGGCCGCCGCCAGGACGTAGGTGGCCAGTGCGGCGGCCACCACGCCGGCCAGAAGGGGACGTTTTCTCACGGTGGATGAGCCTTTCCGTCCGTCGGGGGGATGCGGGAGAGCGTTCGTCGGGGACGCGTGAAAGCGCTCTCTCGCAACGTCACTGTGACGCCGCTGTTAACTGGTGTCAATCCTGGTCACCGCCCGGGAAGCGCTTCCCACCAGCATTCGCCCTGGTCAATCACTTGCACGCGCCCAGGTTCCGGAACCTGCGTGTGAAGTTCGGGTGCAAATCGAGCCCGAACTTCACACACTCGTACAGCCAGAACCTGCGTGTGAAGTTGAGGCTCGGAACGAGCCCGAACTTCACACGTGGGGTGGCGCCCCGGCGGGTGGGCCGGGGCGCCGGGGCTGGGCTCAGCTGCGGTAGACGCCGAGCTCGTACAGCGAATAGCCGTACGCGGTGGCGCGGACGGTGCCGTTGACCCGCACGTACCGGCCGGAGCCGGCGACGTTCAGGCTGTCGAAGCCGCCGTTGCCCGTCGTGGTCGCGTGGACGGTGGTCCAGGTCGTGCCGTCGTTCGAGGTCTGCACGGTGTACGACTTCGCGTACGCCGCCTCCCACGCCAGCTGCACGTGGTTGAACGACTGCACCGACCCGAGGTCCACCTGGATCCACGCGGCGTCCACCCATTCGCTGGCCCACCGGGTGCCGTAATCACCGTCCACCGCGTACGACGGCAGCTGCGGCCCGTTCGTGCCGGTCGGCTGCCACGTGGAGGCGGTCACGGTCTTCCCGCGGGCCAGGTCGGTGCCGGGCACGGTGGGCGGGACGACACGGAACGAGCGCTGCTCGATGCCGACGTTGCCGTGCCCGTCGTACGCGTAGACGTACACCTTCCAGACCCCCAGCGCCTCCGGTGCCCGTACCGTGAACCGGCCGTTGCCGTTGTGGGTGTAGGTCAGATGGATGAGCCCGCGGTTCCCGGTGATGTGCTTGTCGCTCGCCATCAGGTGGTACCGGATCAGGTCACCCTGCGGGTCCGTCACGGTCGTGTCGACGGTGAACGTCCCGCCGGCCGGCACCGCCGTCTGTGAACCCACCGACATCGCGGTGATCTCGGGCGGGGTGTTCGGCGCCGCCTGCCCGGTGTACGCCTGGCGCATCGCGTGATAGCCGAGCCGCCGCCAGCCGCCCGTGGTGGTGTTGAGCCACACGCCGCCGAAGTCGTTCTCGATCCCGTAGTGGAACTCGGTCGCACCGAGCGCCACCCCCGGATGCCCCTTGATCGCGTTCCAGCTGTACGCGTACCCGGCCCTCTTCTGCAGGTCGGACGGCTCGGCCGGCACCCCGTTGACGTCGCCCGGCACTTCCCACTCCCCCGCCGGCCCGCCTTCGGTGAGGATGTACGGCTTGGTGTACCCGCCCGCGATCCAGTCCCGCTTCACGGTGTCGATCGCCCCGTACGAGTTGACCGCCAGCAGGTCCAGGGCCGGCGCGTGCGGCTTGTAGTACGTCCACGCGTGGGTGTACGCGTCGGTCGACGTGACCGGGTGGTTCGGGTCGGCGGCGTGGATCGCCACCGCCACCTCGTTGACGAACTTGGCGTACGCCACCCGCCGCGCCTCGACCACGTCGGCGGCCAGCCCGTAGTTCTGCATCTCCAGGATGACCTCGTTGCCGACGTCCCAGAGCAGCACGCCGGAGCGGCCCTTCAGCTCGTTCACCTTGGCGACGATCTCGGCCTTGACCGCGGTCTTGTAGGCGGTGTCGTTCACGTAGTCGGTGCCGTGGTTGAGCCAGAGCCCGACGATCACCTTGATCCCGTGCCGCGCGGCGGTGTCGAGCAGCGATGGCGTGGCCGCGTCCGGCCCCCAGATGCGGATCGTGTTGACGCCCATGGCGCGAAGGTCCCGCATGTAGCCGTCGGCGGCCGCCTGCGGAGGCCCGTACGTCATGCCCTTGATCTCCCACGGGCTGCCGTTCACGGTGAGCTGCCAGTTGCCCTGCGAGCCGGTCACCCGGACCACGCTCGGCCCGGCGGGCACCGGCGGGTCGGTCATCGCCGGCGCGGTCGCGCCGGTGGCCCGCGAGACGGTCACCGAGTCGACGCTGAGCACTCCGCCGGAGGTGGTGCCGGCGGTCGGGGTGGTGAAGCCGGCGATGGCGTTCGGCAGCGAGCCGCCGACGGCCAGGTCGAGGCGGAGGTAGAAGCCGTGGTGCACGGCCGCCTGCCAGGCCGCGACGCCGACCTGGGACTGGCGGACCACCCAGGTCTGCCGGCCGTCGAGGTAGAAGCGGATCTCCTCATCGGTCTTGGTGCGGTCGATGACCTGCGCGTACTCGTGGTAGCCGGTCAGGCAGCCGGCGCAGGAGGCGAGGCCGGACGACCGGCCGTCGTACTCGTTGCACACCCCGCCCGGCGCCGTGCCGCAGTGCATCGTCTGGGAGAGCTCCTCCCGGCCGTTGACGTTGGTCATGATGTCGGTCTCGCCGACGCCCGGCCAGTTGGTGTAGTTGCCGCGGTACGCGGCGCCGGTGGCCCGGAAGCCGGGCCAGTACCCGAGGCCGTTGGCGACCTGCGGCTGTTTGAGCACGGCGGCGAACTTGAGCATCTCGCCGCGCTGCGGGGTGAAGTCGGTGCGCTGGGTCTCGATCCGCCCGGAGGTCCAGTTGCCGGCGCCGTCGCGGACCGCCCGGATGCTGAGCCGGCCGGCGCCGTCCAGGGCCACGTTGGCGGTCGACGCGCCGGCGGTCTCCACCGAACCGGTGCCCCAGTTGGCCGCTCCGCCCGGGTACTGCGTGCCGGTGCGCAGCAGCCAGTTGCCCGCGCTCGGCGACGAGTTCGCCGGGCCGTCGAAGGTGTCCGACCAGATCGTGGTGAAGTCGCCGGGTTCCACCGGCGTCGTCGAGCCGCCGAACACCTGGAACTCCCACAGCGAGTAGCCGTAGCCGGTGCCCCGGGCGGTGCCGTTCAGGCGCACGTAGCGCCCGGCGCCGGTGACGGCGATCGTCTCGACGCCGCCGGTGCCGGCGGCCTGGGTGTGGATCGTGGTCCAGGTGCTGCCGTCGTCGGAGGTCTGAATCTGGTACGCCCTGCCGTGGGCGGTCTCCCACTTCAGCACCACGCGGCTGATCATGGTGGTGGCGCCGAGGTCCACGCGGATCCACTGCGGGTCGGCGAACTGGCTCGACCACCGGGTCCCGTCGTTGCCGTCGAAGGCCTTGTCGGCGGTGACGTCCGCGCCCTCCGACGACGAAGCGGCGGCGGGCTTCCCCTGCGACAGCAGCGCCTCCGCGGCGCCGGCGGCGGTCGTCACGGACACGGCGGCCAGGCCGCACAGCATGGCCAGAACCACCGCCACGACTGTGGGCCCACGTTTCTTATTCATGATCACGCCCTAGTTCCGGGGGGATGGAAAGCGCTCTCCAAGCGAGGCGATTGTTTCGCCCATGTTGCCGGGCGTCAATAGGAGGCCGTTGACACATGCGGATCCGCCGCCGGAGACTTCGGGGCGTGAATGCGAATCCCCGGTTTCTTCTCGCATGCGCGCTCACCGCGGGCCTGCTCGTGACCGCCGGTTGCGGCACGCCGCGACCGGCGCCCAGCCCGAGCCCTCCACCCGCCGCCGCGGCCGCTTCCTTCGGCGGCACCGACCGCTCCTGGATCGAGATCAACATCGCCATGGGCGAGGAACTGCTACCGCTGCTCGACCTGGCGCCCGCCAACGGCGAGGATCCGGCATTGCAGCAGCTCAGCGAGCGCGTACGCGCCTTCACCGACGAGGAACTGAGCACCCTGCGCGCCCTCCACCGGCAAGCCGGCCTGCCCTCGGTGAACCCGCACAAGGGCATGCCGATGCCAGGCATGGTCACCCCGGAGAAGGTCGCCGAGGCCACCGCGCTGCGCGGCGAACGGTTCGACACGCTGCTGCGCACCTGCCTCGAGGAGCACCTCAAGCAGGGGCGCCAACTGGCCGGCAGTGAGCGCACCGCCGGCCAGGAACCGCGCACGGTCGCCCTCGCGGAAAGCATTCTTGCCAGCCGCGAGGACGCCCTTGCCGAGTTGGAAAATAATTACGGAAAAGTGTTATCGAGTGGTTCGTCTACCGTCAGGGCAACTCGTAGTTCTCGTTGAGTGCCGCGCCGCGCTCCGGTTTGTAGAGGTCGAACCCGCGCGGGTTGCACTGCAGCCCGCCGTTGATGCAGTGCCGCACCAGGGCGGCCAGGGTCGGCGGGTCCCACACGTTGTAGACGTCGTAGTGGAACGAATAACCCCGGCCGCTGGAGAACCGGACCTGCGACATGTCGCCGCTGACCGGCCACGCCATCTTGAACTCGATCATCGGCACGGCGACCGGGTGCGAGACCGGGCAGACCCCGTTGACCGGGTAAGACATGTGACTCTTGTGGTCCGGCGTGTCCAGGTGCAGGCCGTTCCAGCAGCTCGGCGCCTGGTAACGGACGTTCAACTGGGTCCCGGCCGGGCAGTTCGCCGGGATGTCCCAGTTGAAAGCGCTGTTGCCGCACTCGAAGCCCTCGACCGCGCCGGGGGCGTACCGGAACTCGTCCAGGGTGGCGTTCGGGCTGCCGACCACGTACCGCAGGCCGGGCGGGAACGGCCGGACGCTGCGATAGTCGATGACGCCGCTCTTGTAGTAGATGACCTGCGGGCCGTCCGGCTGCACCGCGGTGTTGCCGTTGAGCAGAGTCGGCATCCAGTAACCGGTCTTGTCACCCGGCGTGACGCACGACGTCCCGCCGGCCTGCAGCGAGGACAGCGTCGAGTTGGCGTTCGTGGTGCGGTTGCCCATGAACGTGTGCGAGTGTGACGCGCCCGGCAGGTTCGGGAAGACGATCGGGTCGTCGTTGAGGTTGGCCCGGCTCACCGAGCAGTTCGCCTGGAACTCGCGGTGGGTGACCGGGGGGTTCGTCGCGGGCGGGGTCTGTGTGGACGGGACCACGCCGGTGACCGGCGGGTTCGCGTTCACGTAACCGGCGCCGCCGGTGGGCTGCGGGGTGGCCGAGGACGTGCCGTAGACCTGGAACTCGTACAGCGAGTAGCCGTAACCGGTGCCGCGCTGGGTGCCGTACATCCGCACGTACCGCCCGGCGCCGGAGACCGTCAGGCTCTGCCTCCCACCGGTGGCATTGGTGGTGCTGTAGACGCTGGTCCAGGCATTGCCGTCGGGCGAGGTCTGGATCTGGAAGGCCCGGGCGTACGCGGCCTCCCACTCCAGCACCACCCGGTTGATCGTCGCGGTGGCGCCGAGGTCGACGCGGATCCACTGCGGATCGGCCCACTGGCTGCCCCAGCGGGTGTCGGCACGGCCGTCGAAGGCCGCGATGGCCGGTGCCTCGCCGTTCTCCAGCGACGAGGCGAGGGCCGGGCGGCCCTGCGAGAGCAGGGTGTCGGCCGCCTCCGCGGACCGGATGCCGACAGCCAGCACCGAGGCGGCGAGCACGGCGGCGCTCAAGGGCGCCAGGATCCGTCTGAGCTGTGTCCTTCGCACGAGTTCTCCAAGGGGGACGAGGACGGATGGACGCTTGGAGAGCGCTTTCCCATCGTGATTCCCCTCGCCGACGCACGTCAATGACTTGAGGTTCCGGAACATCCCGCGTGTGAAGTTCGGCCCGCATAAGAGCCCGACCTTCACACGCGGGTCGACGGGTGGCCGCTACGGTGGGGTCCGCGGAAAGCGCTCTCCGTGATATAACCTCGGGCATGCAGAGCCACCGGCTGCCCACGCTCGAAGACGTGGCACGCGTGGCGGGTGTCTCGCGCGCGACCGTGTCCCGCGTCATCAACGGCATCCGCAACGTCGACCCGCTGTTGCACCAGCAGGTGTGGAGCGCCGTCGACCAGACCGGATATGTGCCGAACCGCCTGGCCCGGTCGCTGGTCACCCGGCGCAGCGGCACCGTGGCCCTGGTCGTCTCCGACTCCGAGACGCACGACGACGACCCGTTCATGAGCCGGTTCTTCGCCGACCCGTACTTCGGCCGGGTCGTCGGCGGCTTGATGAGCGTGCTGCGCCCGGTCGGCGTGCAGCTGGCCCTGCAGATGGTCGGCGCCGACGGGCACCGCCGCCTGGTCGGCGACCTGCGCAACGGCCAGGCCGACGGCGCCGTCGTGCTCTCCCTGCCCGCCCACGACCCGCTGCCCGGACTGCTCGCCGAAGCACGCATCCCGGCCGTGCTGATCGGCCGGCCGCCCGAGCCGGTGCCGATCAGCTACGTCGACCTGGCCAACGAGACCGGCGCCGCGCTCGCCGCCGGCCTCCTCGTGGAGCGCGGCTGCCGGCAGATCGGCATGATCTCCGGGCCGGCCGACGTGCCGGCCAGCGTCGACCGGCTGGCCGGCTTCCGGCGCGCGCTGGCCCGCCACGGGCACGCCTGGGTGCCGGTCGCCACCGGCAATTTCACCCGGGACAGCGGCGAACAGGCGATGAAGGAACTGCTCGCCGAGCACCCCGGGCTCGACGGGGTGTTCGTGGCCAACGACCTGATGGCGCTCGGCGCGCTGCTGGTGCTGCGGGACGCCGGGCGCCGGGTGCCCGAGGACGTGGCGGTGGTCGGCTTCGACGACAGCAGCGCCGCGGTCGCCGCCCGGCCCGCGCTGACCACGGTGCGGCACCCGCTGGAGGACATGGCGGCCCAGGCGGCCCGGCTGCTGCTCGACCGGATCGAGGACCCGCAGGCCCGGGTCACCTCGGTCATCTACGAGCCCACCCTGGTAGTACGCCAAACCGCCTGACCGTGTGAACTTGGGGTTCGGAACGGACCGCAAGTTCACACGCAGGCCGGACCACGGGCGGGGGTCAGGTGGGCTGGATGCGGAAGGTGTAGGTGAGGCGGCCGCCGCTGAAGTCGGCGATCAGCGCCTCCTTGACGCCGAAGACGGTGTCCGAGTCGAGGTAGGCCCCGCCCGCCACGAACAACTGGGTGATCAGCCGGCGGTGACCGGGCGCGTTGATCATGAAATGCAGGTGCGGGGCGCGCCACTGGTGCCGGCCGGTGGCGGCGAGCATCTGCCCGACCGGCCCGTCGTCGGGAATCGGGTACTCCGACGGCACGATGGTCCGGAACCGCACCCGCCCCTGGTCGTCGCTGCGGAACCGGCCGCGCAGCACCGGGCCCTCCAGCTCGGGCAGCTGCACGTCGTAGAAGCCGTCCCGGTCGGACTGCCAGACGTCGACCACGGCGTCCGGCACCGGCTCGCCAGTCAGGCCGGTCACCCGCACGTCCACCTCCAGGGGCTCCCCCGGCAGGCCGGCGGCGAGGTCCGTACCCGGCGCCATCTCGGGCGGGCCGGGCACGTAGAACGGGCCGAGCACCGCCGACGGGGTGGTGTCCGGCGTGCGTGAGTTCTCCATCAGGTCGACCATGCTGGAGATCCCGAGCGTGTCCGAGAGCAGCACGAACTCCTGCCGGGTGTCGCTGCACATCGCGCCGGTGCGGGTGAGGAACTCGACGGCCCGCTGCCACTCGGCCTGGGTGAGATCCACCCGGCGGGCAAAACCGTGCAGCGTACGCACCAGGTCGCTGATCACCACGCGAAGACGGTCGTCGGGGGTACGCGCGAACGACTCCACCACCTCGTCGGTGAGCCACCCGAAGTCCGGTGGCACCGCCCGGCCACCGGGACGTCCGCCCTCGTACGCCGCCCGCACGATCTCCGGGTACGGTCCCGTCACGCCGGCCGGCAGGCCCAGCTCGCGCAACGACGTGGGGCCGCCCAGCCGGACGATCAGGTCGTACATCCCCGCCGGAGCGTCCGCGACGCCCAGCGCCCGCGCGATCCGCGCCAGCGCCTCGGGCGCCTCGCCCGCCATGAACGCCATGGCGTGCGGCAGCACCACCGTGTGCGTCCCGGCGTGCGGCATCGCGTACGCCCCGCCCAGGTGGTGGCAGACCTTGTGGTGCGGGCCCATCCCGGCCGAACCGAGGCAGATGCCGGCCAGCCACGCGCCGACCAGGGCGTCCGCGCGCGCCGTCAGGTCCGCCGGGTCGGCGACGATGCCGGGCAGGGCGCGGCTCAGCCGGGTCAGCGACTCCACCGCCAGCTGGTCGGTGACCGGGGTGGCGTCCGGCGACCACAGCGCCTCGACGGCGTGCGCCATCGCGTTGACGCCACTGGTGACGGAGACCGCGACGGGCAGGCCGAGGGTGAGTTCCACGTCGTAGAGGACAGTCTCCGGCAGGATCTCCGGACCTGACCTGGTCACCTTCTCGGCGCCACTGGTCTCGCCGAGGACCGGCGTGACCTCGCTCCCGGCGTACGTCGTGGGGATGGCGATCTGCGGAAGGCCGGACCGGGCCGACAGTGCCTTGCCGAGGCCGGTGGCGGAGCCGCCGCCGAGGCTGACCAGGCAGTCGGCGTCGCCGAGACGCCGCAGCGCGCGCTCGGTGACCTCGACCGGGGTGTGCACGGTGGCGCCGTCGAAGGTGCCCGCGAGCAGCGGGCCGAGCAGCTCCTCGGCGCGCCGCACCGCCTCGGCCGTGCCCGGGCCGCAGACCAGCAGCACGCGGGAGCGGCCCAGCCGCCGCACCTCGTCCGGAAGGCGGTTCAGCGCGCCGGCGCCGAACACCACCCGGGACGGCGAGCTGGAGTGCACGAAAGACGTCGTCGTCACAGGGCGTTCCCTCCGGATCGGGGGTTCGCCTGCATCCTCGCGCGCCGGGGCACGCCGCGTCCACGCCGGGCGGTCCTATGCTTGTCGCTCATGAGGGAACCCGGCACCGTCGCCGGTGGCCGCCGGGCACGCACCGAACAGGTGGAGCAGACCCGGGCGGCCATTCTCGCGACCGCCGAGCGGCTCTTCGCCGAGCACGGCGTCTTCTCGGTCTCGCACCGGCAGATCAGCGAGGCCGCCGGCCAGGGCAACAACGCGGCGGTCGGCTATCACTTCGGCGGGCGCGACGACCTGGTCCGGGCCATCATCCGGCGGCATGCCCGGCCGATGGAGGTGATCCGGCGGCGGCTCATCCAGCGGTACGAGGGAAGTAGCGCCGTCCGCGACTGGGTGACCTGCGAGGTGCGCTCGTTCACCGAGCACCTGGCCGAGATCGGGTCACCGAGTTGGTACGCGCGGTTCGCCGCCCAGGTGATGACCGAGCCGAGCCTGCGGGAGCTGGCCGCCGACGAGCTGCGGGACGCGCCGATGCTGCGGGCGATCGCACTCTCCATCCACCGGTGCCTGCCGGACCTGGCGCCCGCGGTGCTGGCCGAGCGCGACGAGATGGCGCACACGCTGATCGTGCACCTCTGCGCGCAGCGGGAACGGGCCACCACGCCGGACTGGGACGCGGCCGCGGCCGGCCTGATCGACGCGATCGAAGGGCTGTACCGCGCGCCGGTCAGTTGACCGCGTGCCTGCGCGTTCGTTCCGTAGCACGTGCAAGGTCACGATTCGGACGGCAGTGCCCTCGGAGACACTTTTCGTCAAGCAGGTGCTTTAAATAGGGTGCTGGGGTTGGCTCGCGTCACACCAGGACGACCCCCGCGAAAGGGCACAACCCCATGTCCTCGATTCCCCACCGTCTCAGCTCGGCCGAGATCGAAGCGCTGCGCGAGAAGTACCGGGTGGAGCGCGACCGCCGCATCCGGCCGGACGGCACCGCCCAGTACCGGCGGGCGGCCGGCGAGTTCGGCTGCTACGCGGCCGACCCGTACACCGAGCGCACCGAACGGGCGCCGGTCACCGACACCGTCGAGGCGGTCGTCATCGGGGGCGGCTTCGGCGGCCTGGTCTCCGGCGCGCGGCTGCGGCAGGCCGGCGTGCAGCGGATCCGGATGATCGACGAGGGCGGCGACTTCGGCGGGACCTGGTACTGGAACCGGTACCCCGGCATCCACTGCGACATCGAGGCGACCGTCTACATGCCGCTGCTGGAGGAGGTCGGGTACGTCCCGAAGTGGCGGTACGCCCCGGGCGAGGAGATCCGGCAGCACGCGGTGGCGATCGGCAAGCAGTTCGACCTGTACTCCGACGCCCTGTTCCACACCCGCGTCACCAGCCTGACCTGGGACGAGGACGCCGCCGGGTGGGCGGTGACCACCGATGAGGGCGACGAGTTCCGGTCCCGGTACGTGGTGATCTCCTCCGGTGCCCTGTCGCAGCCGAAGCTGCCCGGCATCCCCGGCGTCGAGGACTTCCGCGGGCACACCTTCCACAGCAGCCGGTGGGATTACGGGTACACCGGGGGCGACCAGACCGGTGGCCTGGACAGGCTCGCCGACAAGCGGGTCGCCGTGGTCGGCACCGGCGCCTCCGCGATCCAGATCGTCCCGCACCTGGGCCGCGACGCCCAGCACCTCTACGTCTTCCAGCGCACCCCGTCCACCGTCGACGTCCGCGACAACCGGCCGATCGACAGCGAGTGGGCGGCCTCCCTGAAGCCGGGATGGCAGCGGGAGCGGATGGAGAAC
This sequence comes from Actinoplanes sp. 13, assembly GCF_056134165.1. Classification (NCBI taxonomy): domain Bacteria; kingdom Bacillati; phylum Actinomycetota; class Actinomycetes; order Micromonosporales; family Micromonosporaceae; genus Actinoplanes; species Actinoplanes sp. 13. The sequence goes on from NZ_JBVYOQ010000005.1 coordinate 127,989, forward strand.
TTCCTGACCATCGTGACCGGCGGGCACGCCGACGAGGACCTGATCGGCGACCGGTGGACGGCCACCGCCAAGCTCCAGCGGCAGATGCTGACCGGCTCGGTCGACCCGAACCTGTCGCAGGAGGAACGCGAGTACCTCGACGAGGTCGCCGACTTCCGGACCATGGAGCAGATCCGCGCCCGGATCGACGAGGTGGTCACCGACCCGGCGGTCGCGGCAAAGCTCAAGCCGTGGTACCGCTACATGTGCAAGCGGCCCACCTTCAGCGACCACTACCTGCAGACCTTCAACCAGCCGAACGTCACGCTGGTGGACACCGCCGACCACGGCGGCATCACCCGGATCACCGAGACCGGCATCGTGGTCGGCGACCAGGAGTACGAGGTCGACTGCATCGTCTTCGCCACCGGCTTCGAGGTCGGGGTCTCCGGCGTCCTCTCCGGGACGCTGCCCGTCACCGGGCGGGGCGGGATGCCGCTGCTCGGCCATTGGCGCAACGGGCCGCGGACGCTGCACGGCTTCTACAGCAACGGCTTCCCCAACCTGTTCCACCTCGGGTCGCTGCAGAACGCCGCCGCGGTCAACTTCGTGCACATGCTCCAGGAGCAGGCCACCCACATCGGCGCGGTGGTCGCCGCGGCGGCCGAGCGGGGCGCCCGGTACGTCGAGCCGACCGCCGAGGCCGAGGAGGGCTGGGCGGCGGTGATCCGGGAGACCGCGCCGAACACCTACAAGTTCCAGGCCGAGTGCACGCCGGGCTATTACAACGGTGAGGGCAAGCCGCGGCCGGTCAACTTCTCGTACGGGCCGGGGCCGGTCGCCTTCCACGAGCTGCTGCGCGAGTGGCGCCGGACGAGCATCGACGACGTCCTCCAGCCCTGACCTGCACGCGGCCGGCTCCCCGGGTCGTCCCGACGGCCTCCGGACGACCCTGGGGACCAGCCGGCCGTGGTGGGGTCGCTGACCAGGTGCCTGCTCAGGCCGCAGTGAAGCGGTGGGTGGCCGGCTCGTCCGGGCGGGTGGCCGGCTCGTCCGGGCGGGTGGCCGGCTCGTCGCCGTGGACGAAGGCGTGGCGGGGGTCCTGCACGGCGGCCAGCGAGACGATGTCCCGGCCGAACAGCGCGGCGGTCAGCCACACCGCCAGGACGCGGACCTTGCGCTCCCAGGTGGGTACGGCCAGGACGTGGTAGCCACGGTGCATCAGCCACGCGAGCACGCCCTTGATCACGATGCCCCGCCATTGGAAGATGCCGCGGCCCAGCCCCAGCGTGGCGACCGTGCCGAGGCTGCGGTGCAGATAGGGCTTCGGCTGCCGCCCGCGCAGCACCGCCACGATGTTGCGGGCCAGCAGCTTGCCCTGGCGGACGGCGTTCTGTGCGTTGGGGACAGTGACCGCACCCGGCCGGCGCACGGCCAGGTCCGGGACGGCCGCGTCGTCGCCGGCGCCCCAGGCGTCCGGCACCGGCGCCTCGTCGGTGCCGACCCGCAGGTCGGCGCGGACCACCAGCATCCCGCGCTCGTTGATCGGCAGGTCGGTGTGGCCGCGCACCATCGGGTTCGCGGCGTTGCCGACCGTCCAGACGATCAGCTCGGAGTCGAACTCCTCGCCGCTCGACAGCACGACGTGGCCGCCGGTGCCGGAGACCATCGTGGCGTTCAGGTGGACCCGGGCGCCACGCCTCTCGAGCTGGCGCACCACCCACTCGCCGGGCCCGTCGGTGACCTCGGGCAGGATCCGGTTGCGGGCCTCCACCAGGTGGAACCGCAACTCGTCCCGCCGCAGCTCGGGATATCTGCGCAGCAGTGCGGTGGCCAGCGACAACACTTCGCCGAAGCCCTCCACCCCGGAGAACCCGCCGCCCACGAACGTCACCGTGAGCAACCGCCGCCGCAGCGGCCCCGGCGGCAGCGCCGAGGCCCGGTCGAAGGAGGTGAGCAGCCGGTCACGGATGGCCACGGCCTCCTCGACGTGCTTCATCCCGATCGCCGAATCGGCTATCCCGGGCACGGCCAGTTTCCGGGTCACCGCACCGGCCGTGACCACGATGATGTCGTACCCCATCTCGAACTCCGCGCCGTCGGCGGGCTGCACCGTCACCCTGCGGTGCGCGTGGTCGACCTTGACGACCGCGCCGGCGACGAGCCGCGCCCGCCGCAGGTGCCGGCGCAGCGACACCGCGGCGTGCCGGGCCTCCACCGAGCCGGCCACCACCTCGGGCAGGAAGGGCTGATACGTCATGTACGGCCGCGGATCGACCACGACGATCCGCGCCTCGTCACGCCGGAGCTTCTTCTCCAGCTTCCAGGCGGTGTAGAAACCTGCGTAGCCGCCGCCAACCACCAGAATCGTCTTCACATGAGGAGGACCCCACAGGCCGCCGCGATGTGACAGTGTCGCCGCTCACTTCGCCTCCTACCCGGGCGGGCAGTGTCGGATAGGCGTAGAAGTCGTGCCTGCCGGACCGGGACGGAGCAGGATGTGGAATCGCCGATTTCACAGGCTGACGCGAGTCGGAACGGGGACGTCGCGCGACTCCGCCCCAGACACCGGGGAATCGCTCATGGAACGATCTCTGATCGCCTGCGCCGCCCTTCTCACGCTGCTGCTGGCCGGGTGCGACAGCGATCCGGACGGCACCGCGCCGTCCTCGGTCCCGCCGCCGGTCACCACGACCACCGCCGCCCCGGGACCCGCCCCGCCGGAGGCGACGACCGCCCCGGAACCCGCTGCACCGGAGGCGACACGCGCGCCGGCGCCGCCCGACGAGGAGGAACAGGACGCATCGCGGACCAGAGTGCCGAAGAAGCTCGTCGGCACCTGGGACGGTGACCGCGCGCAGATCAGCTTCTCCCGCGCCGGGGACGTGACCATCGTTTCCAAACAGGGCGGTGGTGGCGACACCGGGACCGTCGTGATCGACGGCTCCAGCATGACGCTCCATCTCTCCGGCGGCGTTCAGACCATCGCCAACTGGGAGATCACGAGGTTCGACGCCGGCTACGGCTACGACTTCTACAACCTCATCCTGGACGGGACCAGCTACGTCCGCGACGTCCCGAAGTAGACACGTGCGTCGTCAGGCGCGATGGCGCGCCCTTGTCCAGCGCCCTTGGCGGGCCGCCGCCCGGCTGCTGTGGCCGGCGGGTGCCCAACCGCGGGAACGACAGCGGCGTCTCGCGGCCCTGGCCGTCGCCGCGGGCGCGGTCGGCGTCGCCTGCTCAACGCTGGGCGCCGCCTGGCAGGCGTCGGCGGCCAACGGCGAGTGGCAGGACGCGGTGCGGGCACAGAACCGGGTTTCCGCGCGGTCCATCGAGATGACCCGCTACCTGTACGAGGTGGAGGCTCCACAGGCGTTCGACCTGGCTCTGCTGACCGTGCAGGCGGAGGAACTGGACCGCCGCGCGAGCGATCCCGGGATCGGTGACGCCCTTCGCCGGCAGGCAGCCGTGCAGCGGCGCACGGCCGCCGCCTTGGCGGAGGACTTCGCCGGGACGCATGGCCTGGCCGCTGCCAACGAGCTGGTGGCCGACCCGAAGTACCGCACCGCGGACGGCGGCTTCGACGTCCTGCAGCGGTTGCGCGACCAGCAGGCGAAGGAGTGGGACCCGCGGGACGACCCGCAGCGGGCCGCCGCGGCGGGTGACGTCCTGGCCGGGCGCGCTCGCGGCTGGACGGTGGTCATGCTGTTTTCGCTGCTCTGCTCCGTCGCCGGGATGGCCGCCTGGTACCGCACGCTGGACCCCGGGCTCATCGCGCGGCTGACGGCACGACTGGGTGTCCGGCGGCGGACGGTGGGCGGTGGCCGTCCCGGGACCCGGCGGCAGCCGCCGGCCAACGGGCCGGCCGCTCCGGAGATCGGGCTCGGGGCTCCGGCCCCGCCGGCGACCGCCCCTGCGGAGGACGACGCACCGGACCGCAATCACCGGCTGCTCGCCGGACTCGGGCTGGCCTTCGGTGTGCTGGCCACCGTGTTCACCGTCGTGCAGCTCCGCGCGGGTCTCGAGGAGAACCGCGGGTACGCGGCGGCGGGCAGGCACGCGGCGCAGGTCAGCGCCACGGCGGCGGGCGGCGGTGTCCGCCAGGCTTTCCGGGACGGCGCCAGGTTCGAGGTGTCGCTGCTGGAGCGCCGGCGGGTGGAACAGGCCGCCGAGCCCGGCGCCGCCGCGGCGGCGATGACCGCAGCCGATGCCGCGACGGTGGCGCGACTCGCCGGGATCGTCCGCGGCATGGCGATGGCCCCGCGGTCCGGTGACGGCCTCGCGGCGCCGCTTTCGGCGGTGGTGTCGGCCACGTTGGCCGACGCCCTCGCGGAACTTCGCGAGCAGCACGACGGCGTGGCCACCGCGGACCGGGCCGGGACACGGTCGAACACGATGGTGGTCGCCCTGTTCGCGATCACGGTAGCCGCGATCTTCCTCGACGTCGCCGCGGCGGCCCGGGCGCGGACGCGCCCCCGGTACCTGCGGCTCGCCCTGGCCTGCGCGGCCGCCGCCCTGATCATCGCCGCGGGCTCCCTGCTCGGGTGAGCCGGCGACGTCGCTGACGACGAAGCGGAGAAGACATGAGGCGTACGGCTGTGGCGGCCCTGCTGGCGGCGGTCATCGCCCTGGCCGGCTGCGACGGGGATCCGGCACCACCACCGGCGCCGGTGATACCGGAGGAACTGGTCGGCGCGTGGAGCGTGATCACGGAACGCGGGAACGGCTTCAGTTACGAGCTGTCCGGGAAGGGGGTCTACGTCTACGTCGGCATCATGCGCGATCGCACGCAGCAGTACACCCTCCAGGAGAACGGGTCGATGGAGGTGAGCGGCTCGGCCATCACCTTCCGCCCCGAGTCGATCGTCATCACGCGCAGCGACTCGTCGGTGCCGGCGGACAACTACCGCAGCTCGATGCCCACGCCGCCCCGGACGTTGACCTGGGCGGTGAACGGTGACGAGCTCACGCTCACCACCAACGGCCAGGCGACGACCTATCGGCGCGAGTGAGGCCGGGCCGGCGCGCGACCTCGCCGGCGCGTGCAGCGGCAGGGGTTGTGGCCGCTCCGGCCGGTTGGTGGCCGGCCGGAGCGGGTGGGTCAGGAGCGCAGCTTGCGGTACGCCCGGGCGGACAGTGGAAGGAAGATCGCGGTCAGCAGGACGGGCCAGCCGAGGGCCAGCCAGACCGCGTTGTCGGCGAGCGGGCCGGAGGTGACGCCGGTCGGGTTGCCGAAGAGCTCCCGGGCGGCGTTCGCGGTGGCGGACAGCGGGTTCCAGGCGGCGACGGCGCCGAGCCACGCGGGCATCGTCTCGGCGGAGACGATCGCCGTGGAGCAGAAGCCGACCGGCCAGATCAGGACCTGGACGGCGGCGGTGGCGCCCTCGCCGGGGAAGGACAGGCCGAGGAAGATGCCGATCCAGAGCATGGCGAACCTCAGGAGCAGCAGGATCACCACGGCCAGGGCGGTCCGGCCGGGGTCGCCGGTGATCCGCCAGCCGATCAGCAGGCCGCCGAGGATCAGGACCAGCAGCTCGACGGCGGAGTTGGCCATGTCGGCGCCGACCCGGCCGAGGGACACCGAGGCGCTGCCGATCGGCATCGAGCGGAAGCGCTCGGTGATGCCCTTGCGGGCGTCCTCGGCCATCGCGACGGCCGTGTTGGCCACGCCGAACATCATGCTCAGCGCGAGCATGCCGGGGAGCAGGAACTCGAGGTAGTCGCCGCCGCCGGGCACGATGATCGCCCCGCCGAAGAGGAACCCGAAGACGAGCAGCAGCATCACCGAGAACATCAGGCCGAAGATCGGGCCCCAGGGCTGGCGGACCCAGTGGATGAGCTCGCGCTGGGTGATGATCCAGCCGGCACGCAGGGTGGTCATCGGACGGGCTCCTTCGCGGACGTGGCGGTCAGGGTGAGGAACACCTCGTCGAGGGTGGGGCGGCGCAGGACCAGATCGTCGGGGGTGATGCCGAGGTCGTCGAGGGTGCGGACGACCTCGGTGAGGCCGGCTTCGAAGATGGCCGTCCGGTCGTCCTGCCGCGTCCCGGGCAGGCGTGCGGTCAGCGCCTCCAGGTCGCCGGGGCGCGGGGTGGTGACGGCCACCCGGTCGCCGCCGACCTGGCGTTTCAGGGATGCCGGTGTGCCGGTGGCGATCACCCGGCCGTGGTTCATCACCGAGATCTGCGAGGCCAGTTGGTCGGCCTCGTCCAGATATTGCGTGGTGAGCAGCACCGCGGTGCCGCCGGCCGCGGCGGCGCGCACTGTCTCCCAGACCTCGTTGCGGGCCCGGGGGTCGAGGCCGGTGGTCGGCTCGTCCAGGAACAGGACCGCCGGGGTCAGGAGGAGGCCGGCGGAGATGTCGAGGCGCCGGCGCATCCCGCCGCTGTAGGTCGAGACCGGCCGGTCCGCGGCGTCGGTGAGGCCGAACGTGTCCAGCAGCTCGGCCGCCCGGTCCTGCGCCTGCGCCTTGCGCAGCCCGTAGAGGCGGCCGAACATGACCAGGTTCTGCCGGCCGCTCAGGATGTCGTCGACGGCGACGGCCTGGCCGACCAGGCCGATCCGGCGGCGCACCTGGGCGGAGCGTTTCCGCACGTCGAAGCCGTCGACAGTGATCCGGCCGTGGTCGAGATCGATCAGGGTGGCCATCGCGCGGACGGCGGTGGTCTTGCCGGCGCCGTTCGGGCCGAGGAGCCCGTGGATGACGCCGGCCGGGATGTCGAGGTCGAAACCGTCGAGGGCGGCGACGTCGCCGTACCTCTTGCGCAGTCCTTCAGCGGTCAGGGTGCTCACGTGCGACTCCTAACTCCGTATACCGTACGAAGAATGTAGCGTCGAACACCGTACACCCCACGGGGTAATATCCGCACATGGAAGTTGACCGGACACTGCGGTTGCTGTGGAGGCGCTCGCTCGGGACCCCACAGGGTCGCCGGGGGCCGAAGCAGCGGGTCAGCATCGACGAGGTGATCCGGGCCGGCATCGCGGTGGCCGACGAGGACGGTCTGCCGGCGTTCTCGATGCGCAAGGTCGCCGATCGGCTCGGGCTGAAGCTGATGTCGATCTACACGTACGTGCCGGGCCGCTCCGAGCTGATCGGGCTGATGATCGACGAGGTCGCCGGCGAGCAGGACCTTCCGGAACACACCGGAGACGTACGGGAGAGGCTCACCCGGCTGGCCGGCCAGCTGTGGGACGAGTACCACCGCCACCCGTGGCTGCTCCAGGTCGAGAACAGCCGGCCGTGGATCGGGCCGAACGGCAGCGACCGCTACGAGTGGCAGCTGGCCGCGCTCGACGGCGCCGGCCTGGGCGACATCGAGATGGACCTGGTCGTGACGCTGATCAGCGACTTCACCGCGGGCGCGGCGCGCAGCTCTATCCGGACGCGGCACACGGCGCAGGAGTCGGGGATGTCCGACGCCCAGTGGTGGGAGATCAACGCACCGGTCCTGGAGGCGGTGATGCCGCCGGGCGCCTATCCGATCTCCGGCCGGGTCGGCACCGCGGCGAGCATCGAGTACAACGGGGTGGGCGACCCGGCCCGGTCATTCCGGTTCGGGCTGGACCGGATCCTGGACGGGGTCTGCGACCTGATCGACCGCAACCGGGAGCCGTGAGTACCCCCGCAACGTCAGCCGGTCCCGGCGCACCGGGGCGCCGTTCATCGCGAGCCGCGGCCGCATGGCCAGCAGCAGCGGGAACGCCACCTGCGCCTCGAGACGCGCCAGCGGAGCGCCCAGGCAGTAATGCGCTCCCCCGCCGAACGAGACCGGCTGCACGTTCGGCCGGTCCGGGTCGAACCGGTGCGGGTCCGGGTAACGCTCCGGGTCCCGGTTCGCCGCGCCGAGCAGCAGCGTCAGGTCCGAGCCCGCCGGCAGGGTGAGCCCGTCCAGCTCGAGGGGCGTCGTGGTGAACCGGGCGGTCAACTGCACGGGTGAGTCGTACCGCAGCATCTCCTCGACGAACGCGCCCGCGAGTCCCGGCTCCGACCGCAACCGGTCAGCGAGGCCGGGGTGGTCCAGCAGGATCTTCAGGCCCGTGCCGAGCAGGTTGGTAGTGGTCTCGAAGCCGGCGACCAGCAGCAGCACCAGGTTCGCCAGCAGCTCGGTGCCGGTCAGCCCCGAGCCGGCCTCGGCCATCGCGCTGACCAGGTCCTCCCGCGGCGACCGTTGCCGCTCAGCGATCAGACCGACGAAGTAGTCCTCCAGCTCCCGGCCGGCGACGTCGGCGAGCCGCATCTCCTCCTCGCTGCTGATCGGCTCGAGGACCACGGTCAGGTCGGCGGCGCGCTGCCGGAACCACGCCCGGTCCGCGTCCGGCACCCCGAGCAGCGCGCAGATCACGCCGATCGGCAGCGGATAGGCGAACGCGTTCATGAAGTCGGTCTCGGCCGGCATCTCCTCGATCAGCTCCGCCGCCTGGGCGGCGATGACGTCCCGCATCCCGGCGACCCGGCGTGCGGTGAACGTCGCGGCGGCGGCCCGGCGGATGCGGGTGTGGTCCGGCGGGTTGGTCTGCAGCATGGACAGCACGATCGAGGCGACCCCGCGGTTCTCGCGCCAGTCCGGCCAGAATCGGTCGTACGCGGGGGCGTCGGCGACCCGCAGCGTCGGCTCGCGCAGCAGGCGGGTGGTCAGCGCGTGGCTGGTGACGAACCAGCGGCCGTCGAACGCCTCGAGGATCGGCGCGTGGTCCCGCAGCACGTCGTAGGCAGGATAGGGATCTTCCCGGCCCTCGGGGGCGAACAAGGAGGCCAGCGCGGTCTGGAAGTCCATCGACTCATCATGGCAGGGCGGGGCTCCCCTATCGTTCGAGGCATGACGATGGGGGCCGGACAGCTCGCGCCGACGCGATTCGGCGCCGACCCGGCCTGGGGCGAGCGGGCCGCGCGGCCGTTGCGCCTGCTCGCCGGGCGCTCGGCCCGGCCGACGGCGACCGAACTGGCCGCCCTGCGCGCCGCCCTGCTGCAACGGGACGAGCCGGCCGCCGCGCTGATCGACGCGGTGCCGCCGGCCGTCCTGCACCGCGCCCTGGCTGCCGGCCCGTCCGCGGAGAACCCCGCACCGGTCCGCGACTTCTACACCGCGGCCATGAACCGTCCGGCCTGGGTCGACCTGACGCTGGTGGAGAAGGGCGCCGAAGCATGCCGCGCCTTCGGCATGGACGCCGGGCTGGTGCTGGCCTACGGCTCCCTGCTGGGCGGATATCGCACCGGCGCGGCCCTCGAACCGCTGGTCAGAACCGGTCGTCTGGCCGGCGGCGAGACGCTGCGCCGCATCCAGGAGACGACGCGCTGGTGGCGCGCTGTCACGGCTCCCGGCGGCATGTGCCCGGCCGCCGACGGCTTCCGCCTGACCCTGCACGTCCGCGCCATGCACGCGCTGGTCAACGCGCGCCTCACCCCCGGCTGGGACGTCGCGGCCCGCGGGCTGCCGATCAACCAGTACGACCAGGGCAGCACGCTCGGCGTCTTCAGCACCAGCTTCCTGCTCCACCTGCGCCTGCTGGGTGTGCGCGTGACCCGCGACGACGCCCGCGCCGTGATGCACTTCTGGTCCTACGCCGGCTGGCTGATGGGCGTCGACGAACAGTGGCTTCCGCACACCGAGCGCCGCGGCCGCCGCCTGCTCTACCACTTCCTCGCCAACGACCCGCCGCCGGACGCCAACAGCGTCGCCCTGGCCCACGCGCTGATCAGCATGACCGACGACGCGGTCACCCGGCGATGGCGGCGGACCTTCGAGCGGGAGCGGGCGCTTTCGGTCAGCACCTGGCTGCTCGGGCGCCGCGCGATGCGCGACCTCGGCCTGCCGTACCGCCCCGGCTGGTACGGCCTGACCCGCATCGCGGCGAACCTGCTGATCAGCCACGGCCGCGGCCGGCTGCCCGGCGGCCGGGCCGGCCTGCTCGCCCGCTCGGAGCGCCAGGCGCAGTCGCAGTTCGCCCACTGGGGCGCGCACGAAACCCTCACCTGATCTTCACGAAACGCGGTACGGCCGGGAATCGATGATCTGGTACGTTTCCGCACGCAAAGTCATAGAGCGTTAGGAATGTAGTGCGACGTATCAACGGGGTAATCCTGTCCGCCATCGTGGCTGTCGCGGCCCTCACCGCCTGCGACCCGGCCACCGAACCCGAAGCCGCCGCCCCCGGCGCCGCTTCCGCGCCCGCGGCCACCAGTCCGGCCGCGCCCGCGGCGACGAGTGCCGCGCCCACCACGGACGCGGCCACCGAGAAGGCCTGCGACGAACTCCTCACGGCGATCGACCAGAACGCCAAGGAGGTCAAGGAGTCGGAGAAGATCGGACCGCCGGCCGGCTACATCGCCGTGTCCGCGCAGTACATCGCCGGCTCGGCTGCCATGAGCTCGTTCTCCGCCGGCGCGAACGACGAGGTCTCCGCCGCCGCGGACAAGGTCGGCGACGCGATGTCCGAGCTCGACCAGGCCTGGAACGAGAACCCGAAGAAGGCTCCGAGCAAGGCGAAGCTGAACGCCGCGGTCAAGGAGCTGAAGGCCGCCTGCGCGGCCGGCTGACCCGTTCCGGTGAGCAACGGCGCCCGGCCCCGCGGCCGGGCGCCTTCTCGTTCGCCGCCTGCAGAGGGGGATCGGCAATCCGTGGTTGCCGTTCCGCGCCGGTGATAGAACGGAACAGCACCGGAACCGTGGAGGACGCAGTGATGATCGATCGTGCCGGGCTGGCCGAGTTCCTCCGCCGCCGCCGGGAGTCACTGCAGCCCGAGGACGTCGGTCTCCCGCGCGGGCAGCGCCGCAGAACAGCGGGGCTGCGCCGCGAAGAGGTGGCCACGCTCTGCCACATCTCCACCGACTACTACAGCCGTCTCGAACGGGAACGCGGCCCGCACCCGTCGGAGCAGATGATCGCCTCGATCGCCCAGGGCCTGCACCTGTCGCTCGACGAGCGCGAGCACCTGTTCCGGCTGGCCGGGCACAACCCGCCGCAGAGGGGGGCGACCAGCGAACACATCAGCCCCGGCCTGCTGCGCATCTTCGACCGGCTCACCGACACCCCCGCCGAGATCGTCACCGAGCTCGGCGAGACACTCCGGCAGACGGCCCTCGGGGTCGCGCTCACCGGCGACAACACCCGGTACACCGGCCCGGCCCGGAGCATCGGTTACCGCTGGTTCACCGACCCGGACACCCGGGCGCTCTACCACCCCGACGACCACCCGTTGCACTCGCGCGTCTTCGCCTCCGGCCTGCGCCGGACGGTCACCCTCCGCGGGCCGGACTCCTGGGCGGCCCACCTCGCCGACCTCCTGCTCGCCGGCAGCGCGGAGTTCCGCGCCGTCTGGGAGACGCACGAGGTGAACATCCGGTACAACGACGTCAAGCGCTTCCAGCACCCCGAGGTCGGCGAGCTGGAGCTCTCCTGCCAGGGACTTCTCGACCCGGACCAGGCTCACATCCTGCTGGTCTACACCGCCACCCCCGGGTCGGAGAGCTACGAGAAGCTCCAGCTGCTGTCCGTGCTGGGGATACAGTCGCTCGCCTAGGGTCTGTCCCGCGGATCACGCGGGTGCGAGGCGAGGTCCAGGTGGTGGCTGACGTCGGCCGCAGGGCGGCCTCATACCGGGGTTGTATGTGACCGTTCTGCGGACGCCGTCAGGCGCCGGCTGGGCCACGCCGCAGCCACGGGTGAGCCGCGGGACAGACCCTAGCCCGTCAGGTCGGGCAGCCCCTGCTCCCAGCGTTCTTTCCGCTGCTCCGGGGATTGCTCCCACCACGGGGTGCCTCGCTCCCCCAGCGCCACCTTCGCCATCTGCACCCGGGCCCGCGCCGGTTTCGGATCCACCCCTGCGCGCAAGGCCACGCCCACATCCCGGCGGGCGGCCATCAGCGCCCGGCGCAGCGTCGCCGCCACCTCCTCCGGGATCTCCGGATCGGTGGCACGCCAGCGGCGCCCGGAGACCACGATGAAGCGCCCGTCCTCCGTCCGTTCCATCGCACACCTCCGCACCCCGCGGTACCCACGCCGGACCGCAGCAATCCCGGCGCGGCTTGACGGGCCCCTTGGTAAGTCGTAGCTTACCGTTCGTGGGTACTTACCGAAGCGACGACGGCTGGGAGGCCCTGGGCGACCCGAACCGGCGGGCGATCATGGAATGCCTCGCGGAGCGGCCCCGGGCCGTGCGGGAGCTCGCCGAGGAACTGCCGATCAGCCGGCCGGCGGTGTCGCAACACCTCAAGGTGCTCAAGGAAGCGGGACTGGTCAGCGATCAGGCCGCCGGCACCCGCCGCGTCTACCGCCTGAACCCGGCCGGCCTGTCGGCGCTGCGGGATCAGCTGGACACCTTCTGGGCGCGTGCCCTGGAGGGCTATCAGAAGACCGTCAACGAGGAGGAATCATGAGCGAGACGGTGGTGAACCGGCACGTCACGGTCTCCGCACCGGTCGACCAGGCGTTCAAGGTGTTCACCGAACGGTTCGGGGATTTCAAGCCCCGTGAACACAACCTGATGCGGTCGGAGATCGCCGAGACCGTGTTCGAGCCCAGGGCCGGCGGGCACATCTACGACCGGGCCGCGGACGGCAGTGAGTGCCGGTGGGCGCGGGTTCTCGTCTTCGAACCGCCGCATCGGGTGGTCTTCAGCTGGGACATCGGCCCGCGGTGGGAGCTGGAGTCGGATCCGGCCAACGCCAGCGAGGTGGAGGTCCGATTCGTCGCCGACGGCCCCGGGCGAACCCGGATCGAGCTGGAGCATCGCCACCTCGACCGGCACGGCAGCGGCTGGGAGTCGCTCCGCGACGGGATCGGCCACGACGAGGGCTGGCCGCTGTACCTGGCCCGCTTCGCCGCCCTATTCGCCTGAGACCGAGCCCGGCACCGGGGCCGGCCCTGAGCCCGAGTCCGCAGCCGGGGACGAGTTCGCCGCCGGGGACGAATTCGCGGCGGGGGACGACGCCTCGGGCGGCGATGACGGGGAGGCTTGCGGGATGCGGCGCCGGACGTCCGGGACCTCGGCCGGACCGGGCGCCCACGCCGCCACCCACGCGGCATCCAGCGGCGACGACTCGGCGGAGGAAGTTGGCGACACCGCGAACGGGTTGATGACGCCGTCTTCCAGGAACGCGTACCGGCCGGCGAGCACAGCCCGCGCCGCCCGCACGTCCAGGTCGTCGGTGTTGTCCCACAACGCGCGGAACAACTCCTCCGTGCGCAGGCGCGCCTGCTTGCAGAACAGGTCGGCCAGCTGTGCGCCGGCCGGGTCGTGCCGGGCCCGCACGCACACTGCCGACATCGCGAACAGCTCCGCCCCGATGTCGACGATCCGGCTCAGGAAGCCCTGCTTGCGTTCGAGCTTGCCCTGCCATCGCGACATCCCGTAGAACGTCGACCGCGCCAGCCGCCGCGACGCCCGTTCCACGAAGCGCAGATGCGCCGCCAGGGGACCGAATTCCGCGTACGCCGACGGGTTCTGTCCTTGACCCACCGCGAGGGTCGGCAGCCAGCGCGCGTAGAACGCGCCCGCCCGTGCCCCGGCGCGGGCCTTCTTCCGCAGGCCGGCGTCCGGGTCGATGATGTCGCCCGCCACCGACAGGTGCGCGTCCACCGCCTCCCGGGCGATCAACAGGTGCATGATCTCGGTGGAGCCCTCGAAGATCCGGTTGATGCGCAGGTCCCGGAGGATCTGCTCGGCCTCCGCCGGCCGTTCCCCGCGGGCGATGAGCGAGGAGTTCAACTCGTACCCCCGGCCGCCGCGGATCTGGATCAGCTCGTCCGCGACCTTGCTCGCCATCTCACTGGCGAACAGCTTGATCAGCGCCGCCTCGATCCGGATGTCGTTGCGCGAGTCGTCCGCGATCAGGCAGCAGAGGTCGAGCGTCGACTCCATCGCATAGGTCGTCGCCGCGATGAACGCGATCTTCTTGGCCACCGCCTCGTGTTCGCCGACCGGCCGGCCCCACTGCACCCGCGCGGCCGACCATTCCCGGGCGATCGCGACCGACCGTTTCCCCGCCGCCACACACATCGCCGGCAGCGAGAGCCGCCCGGTGTTCAACGTGGTCAACGCGATCCGCAGGCCTTTCCCGACACCGCCGATGACGTTGTCCGCGGGCACGAGGACGTCGTGGAACCGGGTGACGCTGTTCTCCAGGCCGCGCAGCCCGAGGAAGGCGTTCCGCCGTTCGACAGTGATGCCCGGGGAATCGCCCTCCACCACGAAAGCGGTGATGCCCTTGTCCGGCACCCGCGCCATCACCACCAGCAGGGTCGCCACCGTGCCGTTGGTCGCCCACAGCTTCACCCCGTTGAGGCGGAACCCGCCCTCGACCGGTTCGGCGACGGTGCCCAGCCGGGCCGGGTCCGACCCGACGTCCGGCTCGGTCAGCAGGAACGCGGAGACCTCGCCGGCCGCCAGCCGCGGCAGGAACTTCTGCTTCTGCTCCTCGGTGCCGAACATCTTGAGCGGCTGCGGCACCCCGATCGACTGGTGCGCGGAAAGCAGCGCGCCGACCGCGGCGTTCACCGACCCGACCAGCGTCAGCGCCTTGCAATAATGCAGATTCGACAGCCCGAGACCGCCGTACTTCTGATCGATCTTCATGCCGAACGCGCCGAGCCGCGCCAGACCCTGGAAGACCTCGTCCGGGATGTAGGCGTCGCGCTCGATGGCGGCGGCGTCGATCGTCCGCAGGTAGGCGTCCAACTCGTCCAGGAAAGCCGGCCGCGGCGCCGGCTCCGGCTGCGCATCGATCAGGTCGAGCCGCAGCCGCCCGAGGAACAGCTCCTTGCCGAAACTCGGCTGTCGCCACTCCGTCTCCCGCGCGGCCTCGGCAGTCTGCCGCGCCTGCTTCTCCGAGACGTTCCGCGTCGTGGTCACTGTGCCCCCCAGACGTCACCGGCTATCAGAGCGTGTTACCAGACGGTAGCCCTCGGTGCATCTCCGCGCTACACATCGCGGGCCCCGACCGGGTTCGATCCCGGCCGCGCCGCACGAAACTTCGGGGGCCGTGTCGATCCGGCTCTCCCCCGTTCGAGCACAGGGTGGACGGGCCGATCGGCGGCCCGCACCGCCGACAGGAGAACGACGATGCCCACCCGACTCGCCACCGCCCCGGTCAACGCGCTGCTGACCGCCGGCATCGTGGCCGGCCCGCTCTACGTGGTCGTGTCCCTCGCCGAGATCGCGGTCCGGGACGGTTTCGACCCGTCCCGGCACGCGTGGAGCATGCTGGCGAACGGCCCGGCCGGCTGGGTGCACAGCGCCAACCTGATCGTTTCCGGCCTGCTCGTCCTCGCCGGCGCCGCCGGTCTCCACCGGGTCACCCGCACGCGCTGGTGCCTCGGGATCGCCCTCTACGGCGCCGGCCTGATCGGATCCGGGATCTTCGCCGCCGACCCGGGCCGGGGCTTCCCGGCCGGCACGCCCGAGATGGTGCCGGTCAGCTGGCACGGCACCCTGCACTTCCTGGTGGGCGGGATCGGCTTCGTGGGCCTGGTGGCCGCGTGTCTCGCCTTCGCCCGGCGCCTCGCCGAGGAGGATCACCGAGGATGGGCCGGTTTCTCAGCGGCGACCGGGGTCCTCTTCCTGGTCGGGTTCGTCGCGATGGCGGCCTCCGGGGGCAGCGCCGCCGGACTGCTCGGCTTCACCGCCGCGGTGATCCTGGCGTCCGGCTGGCTGTCGGCGCTCTGCAACCACTACCGCTGACTTGCGACACTCTTCAATCCCTGCCGATGGAAGGATCTCCCCATGCGCTACTTGACGCTGCTGCGCGCGAAGCACTCCACCACCCCTCCCCCGCCCGAGCTGATGGCCGCGATCATGGCGCTCGGTGAGGAGGCCACCCGCTCCGGCAGCCTGCTGGACACCTCCGGCCTGGCGCCCAGCGAGAGCGGCGCCCGGGTGAGCCTGGCCGCCGGCGAGCTGGTCGCGGTCGACGGCCCGTTCGCGGAGTCCAAGGAGGTGATCAGTTACGCCATCTATGACGTGCGGTCCAAGGAGGAGGCGGTCGAGTGGGCGTCACGCTTCCTCAAGGCGCACCGCGACCTGTGGCCCGGCTGGGAGGGCGAGGTCGACGTCCTGAAGCTGTTCGGCCCGGAAGACTTCCCCGCGACACAGGCATGACGACCGACGGCCCCGGCGCCCACGCCGGCGCCGAAGCCGGCACACCGGGCCGCGCGGAGCCCCGGGCGGCGAACGACGTGGCTGGGGCGGCCGACAGTGCGGGCGGCGTGGCCGGGGCTGAGGGCGGCATGGTCGGGGTTGAGGGCGGCGTGGCCGACGCTGAGGGCGGCGGGGTGGTTCGGCGGACGCTGGAGGCGGTGTGGCGGATCGAGTCGGCGCGGCTGATCGCCGGTCTCGCCCGGCTCGTCCAGGACATCGGCCTGGCCGAGGAGCTGGCCCAGGACACCCTGGTGATCGCCTTGGAGCAGTGGCCCCGGGACGGCGTGCCTCGCGATCCGGGACCGTGGCTGCGCGCCACGGCCCGGCACCGGGCCGTCGACCTGGTGCGGCGCCGGTCGCGATACGTGGACAAGCTCGCCGTGCTGGGCCGCGACGTCACGGTGGCGGAGCGCGATCGCGAGGACGAGCTGGTGGACTCGCTGGACGACCACATCGGCGACGACCTGCTCCGGCTGATCTTCACCGCCGCCCACCCGGTGCTGTCCACGGAGGCGAAGGTGGCGCTCACGCTGCGGCTGCTGGGCGGCCTGAGCACCGCGGAGATCGCGCGCGCCTTCCTGATCCCGGAGGCGACTGCGGCGCAGCGCATCGTCCGGGCGAAGCGGACCCTCGCCGCGGCCGGGGTACGTTTCGGCATGCCGACCCCGGCGGAGACCGCCGAGCGGGTCGGCGCGGTCCTCGGTGTGCTGTACCTGATCTTCAACGAGGGTTATGCGGCGACCGGCGGGGACGACTGGACGCAACCGGCGCTCTGCCGGGAGGCGATGCGGCTCGGCCGGGTCCTGACCGGGCTGCTGCCGGACGAGCCCGAGGCGCACGGCCTGGTCGCGCTGATGGAGTTGCAGGCGTCCCGGCTGCCGGCCCGGATCGGCGGGGACGGGCGCCCGGTGCTGCTCGGCGACCAGGACCGGCGGCGCTGGGACCGGCTGCTGATCCGGCACGGGCTGGCCGCGCTGGAGCGGGCCGAGTCGCTCGGCGGCGGCGTCTACACGCTTCAGGCGGCGATCGCAGCCTGTCATGCCCGGGCGCACACCGCGGACGGGACCGACTGGCAGCGGATCGCCGCACTCTATGAGGTACTCGCCTATCTGCAGCCGTCGCCGGTGGTGCGGCTGAACCAGGCGGTGGCCGTGGGAATGGCGGGTGACCCGGCCCGCGGGCTGGCGATCACCGGCGCGCTGGGCGCCGAGCGGTCGTTGCGCGGCTATCCGCAACTGCCGGCGGTCCGCGGCGAGCTGCTCGCCCAGCTGGGGCGCGCCGACGAGGCAAGAACGGAGTTCGGCCGCGCCGCGGAGCTGACCCGCAACGCGGCCGAACGGTCGCTGTTCGAGGCCCGGATCGAGCAGCTGGGCCGCGGTTGACAGCGCGGCTGCTCGATCCGGGCGGGCGACTCGGCCGGCCGGGTGACCCGGCTGCGCAAGGACGGACCCGACGAGCGGCTCAGCCGTGCTCGACGGTGAGACTGTAGAACTTGACCTTTGCTCCGTTGCTGGTGCTCTCCGAGGAGGATTGGTTGTAGGAGCCGGCCTTGAAATACTGGCGGTACGGGTTGAACGCCGACGGGATCGTGTACGTCGTCCGCGTACCGTTGAGGGTGAAATTGATCTTGTTGCCGTTGACGTTGATGACGTAGGTCCACCTGGCGCCGAGCGGCACGTTGCCGACCTTGTGCAGGGTCTGGCCGCTGGCGTCCGGGGAGTTCTGCGTGCCGAAGAAGATGTCGCCGTTGGGGCGGTAGTAGAGCTCGGCGAGCGGTTTGGTGGACGGCCCGCCGGTGCCCAGCTTCACCTGGCCGACCGCGACGTTCTTGGTCACCGACACCACGCGCAGCTGGGCGCTGAGCGTGTGGTTGCCGGCGAGGGTCCAGTTCGCGGCGCTGCCGTCACGGTTCATCTCGCGCAGCTCGGAGCGGGCGTACTTGGAGTTGGGGGTGGTGACGCCCTTCTCCGGCGCCCAGAACGTCATCGAGCCGTCGTTCTTGTCGGTCCAGAAGAACGACGGGTTGGTGTAGCCGTTGGCACCCTTGAGCCGGGCCGGCGAGATGGTGTCGGGGCTGCCGGGCGAGCCGGTGGGCAGCTGCAGCGCCCAGATCGCCAGATCGAAGTTGCCGCCGGGCGGCAGCGCCGGGTCGAGCGCGGCCGCCGAGGCGTTGGCGACGCCCAGAATTCCGAGGCCGCCGGCGGCGGTGGTGGACAGGGCTGCGGCGAGCAGGGTGCGCCTGTGCATGGGGGATGACCTCTTAACCGTGGGGGAATCGTTAAGACGGTTAATGATTAATCAGAGGTCTGCGCCGACTCAAGCATCCACCACCATCGAAACCTTAAATAACCTTAACGATCTCGTCGGCGCGTCGCCGGCTGGACAGACGGGGCTCGCACAGCGCAGCGGCGAAAGCCACCAGCGTGAGGAGGGCGCCGGCCAGGGCGGTGCTGCGCACGCCGGTGGCCGGCAGCAGGACGCCGCCGAGCAGCGCGCCCACCGTGATCCCCACGTTGAATGCGGTGGAGGCCCCGGCCAGAGCCATGTCGGAGCCGCGCGGCGCCACCTCCAGCACGCGGACACCGAGACCGGACGCGACGCCGGAGAGCGCCAGACCGGACAGCGAGATGGCGATGACGGTCAGCACCGGTGAAGGGCCGAACGCCCACTGCAGGGTGAGGGCGACCAGCTGGAGACCGACCAGGGCGGTCATGCTGAGCCAGCCGTTGCGGCCGATGACCGCGCCGATCAGCACCACGCCGGCCAGGCCGAACAGGCCGCGGACGGCGAGCAGCGGACCGGTCGCGCCCTGCGTGAAGCCGCTGACGTCGGTGAGGAACGGGACGATGTAGGTGAAGGCGCAGAACGAGCCGGTGACCGTGAACGTGATGTAGGTGAGCAGCGCCCAGTACCGCCCGGAGTCGGGTGCCCAGCCCCGATCGGCGTCGCTCTCGCCGGACGGGGTGTTGGGCAGCAGCGTCAGGATGGCGACCAGCACGAGCAACCCCAGTGCGGCGATCACCAGGAACGCCACCCGCCAGTTGGTCTGCTGGCCGAGCCAGGTGCCGACCGGAACACCGGCGACGGCGGAGAGGGAGCTTCCGGCGTACAGAAAAGAAAGCGCACGTGGCCGGAGCCCGGGCGCGAAGAGCGCCGCCGTCGCGGGGGTGACCACCGACCAGAAGAGCGCCTGCGCCAGCGCGGTGACCACCCGGGCGGCCATCAGGAGCCAGTAGCCGTCGGTCAGCGCGGAGGCGCCGGTGGCCAGCACGAACACGACCATCAGAACGGCCAGCACCTGGCGGCGCGGCACCCGCTGGGTGAGCTTGGTGAGCGGCACCGAGGCGAAGACGACGACCAGTCCGTAGACCGTCACCAGCATGCCGATCGCGGACGCCGACCGGTCCAGGTCGTCGGCGATCAGCGGCAGCAGGCCGATCGGCAGCGTCTCGGTCGTGACGTAGAGGAACGTGGACAACGACAGCGCCATGAGCATGACGACGGCCTTGGCACCACCGAATCGCGCGAGCACGGCGTCAGCCTCTCACGGGGCCGCGCCGCCTTCACCGCATTAACGCCCCGGCCCGGTGCGCGCTCGGGCTGACGCCCCGGACCCGCTTGAAGGCGGCGCTGAAGGCGAACGCGTCGGCGTAGCCCACCCGGTGGGCGACGGCGGCCACCGTTGTGCCGGGCTCGGCCAGCAGATCCGCGGCGACGGTCATCCGCCAACTCGTGAGGTACGCCAGAGGCGGCTCGCCGACCAGGTCGGTGAACCGTTTGGCCAGCGTGGTGCGGGAGACCGCGGCCCGGTCGGCGAGGCCGGACAGGGTCCACGGCTCGGCGGGCTCGTCGTGCATCGCCCGCAGCGCCGGGCCGACCACGTCGTCGGCGAGCGCACCGAGCCAGCCCGCACGGCCGGCCGTGGACCGGTCGAACCAGTCCCGCAGCGTGCACACCAGGATCCACTCCATCATCCGGTCGAGGACCACCTGCCGGCCCGGCGTCAGGTCCTTGAGGTAGTCCCGCAGCGTTCCGCACTCGTCGTCCGGCAGGACCAGCACCGGCGGGAGCAGGCGCAGCAGGCGGCGCGGAAGGTGCCCGGTCAGCCGGTATCCCCCGGTGAGCAGGACGGTGTCCCGTCCGGCGTCGGTGACGGTGACGGCGCCCCGGACCACCGCTGTCTCGCCGAACCGCACCGGATGCGCCGCGCCGTCACCGGCGCGGATCCGGGCCTCGCCGGTCAGCGGCACCACCATCGTCAGCGCCGTGTCACCGCCGGCACGCACGGTCCAGGGCGGCGCCAGCTCCGAACGCTCGAAGCGCACATCGTCGGCGCGCAGGCCACGCAACAACTCATCGACCGGGTCCACCCGCCCACGATAGGCACACGGACGCTCGGACATGCCCCGCGGACGGTCGCCCATGGTCGCGGCGGCAGGGGTCCGGTGGACTGAGACCCATGACGACATTGGTTCTCGGTGCCACCGGCAAGATCGGCCGGCGGCTGGTACCACGCCTGCGGGCGGCGGGGGTCGCGGTGCGGGCGGCGTCCCGCTCCGGCGAGGCGCGCTTCGACTGGACCGAACCCGGCACCTGGGCGCAGGCTCTCGACGGTGCCGACACGCTGTTCCTGGTCGCGCCGGACGACCCGGCGCCGATCCCGGCCTTCACCGGGCAGGCGGTCGCCGCCGGGGTGCGCCGGGTGGTGGTCCTCTCCGGCCGTGGCATGGACGAGGCCCCCGACGACCTGTTCCCCGGCATGGCCACGGCGGAGCGGGTGGTCCGCGACGCCGGTCCGGCGTGGACGATCATCCGGGCGAACAACTTCGACCAGAACTTCGACGAGGACCTGTGGCACATGCCGCTGCTGGCCGGCCGCCTCGCCCTGCCGATCGGCGACGTGCCGGAGCCCTTCGTCGACGCCGAGGACGTGGCCGACGCCGCCGCGGCGCTGCTGACCCGCGACGGCCACGAGGGGCGGATCTACGAACTCTCCGGCCCGCGCGGGCTCACCTTCGCCGAGGCCGCCGCGGAGATCGGGCGCGCGGCCGGGCGGGAGATCATCTATGTCGAGGTGACGCCGGAGCAGTACCGGGCCGAGCTGCTGGACGCCGGGTACCCCGAGGCCGCGGCGCAGGCTCTGAACGGGTTGTTCGCGGTCCATCGGGCGGGCCACACGGCCGAGCCGGCCGACGGGGTGCGGCAGGTGCTCGGCCGCGAGCCGGGAGATTTCGCGGGGTACGCGGTACGCGCGGCCCGGGCCGGGGCGTGGGACTCAGTGGCGGTGCAGTGACGATGCCGGGGTGATGTGGAAGTGGGCCCGGTACCGGGCGGTGAACCGGTCCAGCCGCGCGAAACCCCAGCGGCGGGCGACGGCGGCGACCGAGGTCCGGTCCGGGCCGGCCGCGAGCAGGTCGGCGTGGGCGGCCAGCAGCCGCACGTCGCGCAGATAGGCCATCGGCGTGCGGCCGTACTGCCGGCGGAACTCGGCGCGCAGCCGCCCGGCGGGGATCCGGCCGATCTCGGCGAGCGACGCGAGCGTGTGCACCCGGCCGGGCTCGCTGTGGATGGCGTCCACCACGGCGTTGACGCTGCGGGGCGCATAGCCCGGATAGCCGGCGGCGCGCAGCGCGTCCCGGTACTGATGGTCCGCGGCCAGCAGCAGAGCGGTCATCAGCGTCTCCTTGACCGGCTCCGCCACGACCGGTTCGGTGAACAGACTGTCCGGGTTGCCGATCTCCTCGCTCAGCAGCCGGACCAGGCGGGTCACCGTACGCCCCGGCCCGCGTGCCGTGTCGATCTGCCCGGACAGCCGGATGGTCCGGGTGACCGGAACGTCCAGGACCTCCTCCAGATGCGACTCCAGCACCGGCTTCTCGATCTTGAGGGCGTGCAGGTGACAGTCGGCACTGGAGAAGTGCAACGCGGTGTCACCGACCGGCTGATAGACGGCAGCGCGCCGGGGGTCGCCGGCGATCGGCCGGCGGTGCTGGGACGCGTAGAACCGGCCGGACCGCGGCACGTTCACGTGATAGCTGCCGAGTTCACTGGTCACCCCGGCCACGGCCGCGCCGTACCGGACGTCGGCCAGCGTCATCCCGCCCAGCCGCAGGAACGCGAACCGGGCGTTCAGCCGGGCGCCCGGTTCGAGCAGCCGCATCGAGCGCGGGTACAGGTGTTCGCCACACACCTCCCGGGCCTCGTCGAGGTCCGCGGTGCGAATCGAGATGGTGGGGCCCGATTCCATCGTCTGCCCCTTCGACGGACGTCTTCGCGTGGACCGATCGTTTCCCTCCAGCAGACAGTTTCATGCGAACTGCCCCGGGTAGTCCAGCAGACCCCACCCGGAAGGACCAACCGAGATGCCGGCAGCCGCGCACGAGTCGTACTGGATGGACTCGACACCGCTCACCGGCTATCCGGCGCTGACCGGTGACGTTGAGGTCGACGTGGTCGTGGTCGGCGGCGGCATCGCCGGGATCAGCGCCGCCTGGGAGCTCACCGACGCCGGCCTGCGGGTCGCGCTCGTCGAGGCCGACCGGATCGCGGCCGGCGTCACCGGGTACACCACGGCGAAGCTGTCCGTCCTGCACACCCTGATCTACGCGAAGGTACGCCGGTCGTTCGGCCCCGAGGCGGCCCGCCTCTACGCCCGGTCCCAGCAGCAGGCGGTGGAACACGTCGCCACGGTGACCGCCCGGCTCGGCATCGACTGCGACCTGGAACGCGTGCCGGCCTATACCTGGGCCGAGGACCCGGACAGCCTGGACCAGCTCCGGGAGGAGGCGGAGGCGGCCGCCGAGGCGGGCCTGCCGGCCGCGTTCGTCACCGGCACCGGTCTGCCGTTCCCGGTTGCCGGCGCGGTCAAGGTCACCGACCAGGCGCAGTTCCACCCGCGCAAATATCTGCTCGGGCTGGCCGAGGACCTGACCCGGCGGGGTGGCCTGATCTTCGAGCGGACCCGCGCCACCGACCTGGACGACGGCGAGCCGTGCACGGTCACCACCGAGAGCGGACACCGGATCACCGCGCGGCAGGTGGTGGTCGCCACCCACTTCCCGGTCTTCGACCGCGCGCTGCTGTTCGCCCGGATGGAGGTGCGGCGCGAACTGGTGGTCGCCGCGGTGATCCCGGCCGAACACGACCCGGGCGGCGTCTACATCACCCCGGAACTGAACACCCGCTCGGTGCGGACCGCGCCGTACGCGACCGGGCAGCGCCTGCTGATCGTCACCGGCGAGCACTTCACGCCCGGCGCCGGCGAACCCGTCGAGCAGTGGCAGCGGCTGATCGCCTGGACACGGGAGCGGTTCCCGGACACCGAGATCGCCTATCGGTGGGCCACCCAGGACAACACCACCACCGACCAGGTGCCGTTCATCGGGCGGTTCCACCCGGGCACCGCCAACGTCTACGTCGCCACCGGCTTCGGCGGCTGGGGCATGAGCTCGGGCGTGCTGGCCGGCCGGCTGATCGCCGCGACGATCAGCGGCGCCGCATCGCCCTTCGCCGACCTGTACGACCCACGCCGCCTCGACCCGGTGCGCGAGGCCGGATCGATGCTCAAGCTCCAGGCCAAAGTGGCCGGCCACTTCGTCGGCGACCGGCTCCGCCCGTCGCACGCCGACTCGGTCGACGACATCGAGCCGGGCGCCGGCGCGGTGGTCCGGGTGGACGGGCGGCAGTGCGCGGCGTACCGCGACGAGACCGGGAAGGTGCACGCCGTGTCGGCGCGGTGCACCCACCTGGGCTGCATCGTGAGCTTCAACGACGCGGAGAAGGCCTGGGAGTGCCCGTGCCACGGCTCCCGGTTCGGTGTCGACGGGTCCGTCATCCACGGCCCGGCCATCCGCCCGCTGGAACCACGGGACGTGTGACGGCTGGTCACTCCACGGGCTGCCGGGTCTTCACCTTGCCCAGCTGGAGGCGGATCACCTCGGCCGACCGGCGGATCCGCTCCGCCTGAGCCCGATGCGCCTTCGAGGAGTCCAGCGGGCCGGCGATAGAAACGGTGCATCAACGACGGCGTACCGGGTAGCCCGTTCGTGAACGAAAGGAGTGCCGATGTCGGGCAGTACGCGCGTGGACGGTTCGTACGACTTCACCGGGCCGGCCGAGGTGGTGTTCGGGGTGCTGACCGACCCGGACCGGGTGCCCCGCTGGCTCCCGGACGGTCTGCCTGCCGAGTCCGTCAGCACCCGCGAGGTGAAGATCGGTGCTCAGGTGTACGCCGTGGAGATCGTCACCGAGCGGCTGGAGGTGCGCTGGCACTCGGCGGACGGGTCGGCGCAGGGAACGGCCCGGGTCGCGGACGGCGCGGCCGGCGGCAGCGTGGTGCATGCCGAGGTGAGCGTTCCGGACGGGGCCGGCGACCGGGAGACGGTGACCGGGGTCCTCGACGAGGCGATGCGCAACCTGCAGCGCGACGTCAGCGACAACTTCAACGCGGGCTGACCCGTCCTCGTCACCCGTGCCGCCGCTCCCCCGGCCCAGGCCCCGCCTCATTGAGCGGGCGCGGCGCCTCATCGAGCCGGGGCCGGGGCTTACCGGGCCGGGGCCGCGCCCTCACTGGGCCGGGGCTGTGCCGATCGTCTGGATGACCGAGGCCGGGACAATCAGGTCGGCGCGGTCGCGGGTGGCCTGGACGAGCGCGGCGTTGCGCTCGTCGGTGCCGGTGGCCCAGGCGACGGCGGCCTGCTCCGGTTTGCCGAACCGGATGTGCCGGTCGATCAGCCGGCGCAGGCGTTCCTCGCCGTTCAGGTCGGCGTACCAGACCTCGGTGAGCAGCGTTCGGACCCGCGCCCACCGGGGCTCGTCCAGCAGCAGATAGTTGCCCTCGGTGACGATCAGCCGGGCGTCGCGGAACACCGGGATCGTGCCCGCGACCGGCTGCTCCAGCGTGCGCTCGAAGCCCGGCGCATAGATCACGTCGTCCTCGTCCTCGCGCAGGCGGCGCAGCAGGGCGGCGTAGCCGAGCGCGTCGAAGGTGTCCGGCGCGCCCTTGCGGTCGCGCAGGCCGAGACGGTCGAGTTCGACGTCGGCGAGGTGATAACCGTCCATCGGCACGTGGGCGACCCGGTCGGCGCCGATGGCCCGCACCAGTTCCTCGGCGAGCGTGGTCTTGCCGGCGGCGGGGGCGCCGGTGATGCCCAGCACCGCCCGGCGCCCGCCGCCGACGAGCCCGCGGGCCCGCTCGACGAGCGCCTCGAACGTGACAGTCATGCTGCTCCTTCGCTTGCGTGCTCGCCGGGCCCGAGTCCAGCGTGTGAAGTTCAGGTGCGATACGCGCCCGAACTTCACACACCGGGGGTGGCGCTGATGCTTCGCCCGGCCGGACGGGCTGTCATGCCGGGACGGCGGTCAGGTGCCCAGCCATGAACCCGCGGGCGTGGCGAGCCAGGTCCTCGCCGTCCGACCAGTGGTTGCGCCAGATCGACAGGTCGGCGGAGAGGCCGGGCGCGACGACCGCGGACGAGAACGACTCGAACGTGATCGGGCCGGTGTAGCCGATCGCGCCGAGGGCGTGGAAGAACGAGGTGAAGTCCAGGTGACCGGAGCCCAGGTAGCCGCGGTGGTTCTCACCGATGTGCACGTAACCGAGGCGGTCGCCGGCGTCCAGCACCGGTCGCACCATGTCGTTCTCCTCGATGTTCATGTGGTAAGTGTCCAGGTGGATCACGATGTTGTCAGCGCCGATGTCGTCGGCGAGGCGAAGGGCGTCCCGGCAGGTGTTGACGACGTTCGTCTCGTACCGGTTGCAGATCTCCAGACCGAGGGTGACGCCGGCGCCGGCGGCCTCGACAGCCAGGCCACGCAGCACCGTCACGATGTTCGCCCGCCCGGCGGCGCTGAGTGGTCTCGGGTAACTACCGAAAGCGCTGTACAGGGCGCCGGTGAGGTGGCTGCCGCCGATGCCCGCGGTGATCGCCAGGGACTCGTGCAGCAGTTTCTCGCCACGGGCCACCACGTCGAGGTCCTCGCTGGAGATGTCGGCGTCGAAGGCGAGGCCACGGGAGCACGCGGTCTTCAGCCCGGCCTGCGCCAACTGCTCACGGGTGCCCGGGACGTCGAGGTTGAGGGAGTCGTGCAGGGAGAACTCGAGCAGGTCGTACCCGCAGGCCCTGGTCTTGGTGATGGCCGTCGAGACCGAGGCCGGCGCGGTGTCGCCGACCCAGACGAGGGCGTGGACGCCGAGGGGGTTGCGCAGTTCCATTTCCGGTCTCCTTGTCGATCAGGCGGTCTTGGCGCCGGTGATCAGGGCGACGATCTCCTCGCCGGTGGTGTCGGCGGTGCGGCGGCCGCCGACGCAGCGGCCCGCGCGCATCACCCAGACCTGGCCGGACAGCCTCATGACCTGGTCGAAGTTGTGGCTGATCAGAAGCACGGCGTGGCCGTCGTCGCGCAGCCTGGTGATCAGCTGCTCGACCCGGGCGGTCTCCTGGACGCCGAGCGCGGCGGTCGGCTCGTCCATGATGACCAGCTTGGAGCTGAACCCGGCGGCCCGGCAGATCGCCACCGCCTGCCGCTGCCCGCCGGAGAGCCGGCGGACCCGGCTGCCGACCGCGGGGACGTTGACTGCCAGCGTGGAGACCATCCGCTGCGCCTCACGCCGCATGCCGCGGCGGTCCAGCACGGCGACCGGGCCGAACCGGTGCACGAGCTCGCGGTTGAGGAACAGGTTCTGCCAGACGGTCAGGTCCTCGACCAGGGCGAGGTTCTGATGCACGGTCTCGATGCCGTGCTCCCGCGCGTCCTCGGGCGATGTGAAGTGCAGGGTCTCGCCGTCCATGGTGATCGTGCCGGCGTCCGCGCGGTGGATCCCGGCGATGCACCGCACCAGGGTGGACTTGCCGGCGCCGTTGTCGCCGACCAGCGCGGTGATCTCGCCGTGCCGCAGGGTCAGGGAGACGTCGACCAGGGCCCGGACGTTGCCGAACGACAGCGACACGTTCGCGACCTCGAGAAGTGTGCTCATTTTTGGAACCTCGTCAGGAAGGCAGCGAGGACGACCACGATGCCGACGGCCAGGGGCTGGTAGAACTGCGAGACGCCGAGCAGGGTCAGCCCGTTGGTGAGCGCGGTCAGCAGCAGCGCGCCGATCACCGGGCCGGCGATGGTGGCCCGGCCGCCGAGCAGGCTGACCCCGCCGAGGACGACCGCGGCCACCGAGTTGAGCAGGAACGACGTGTTGGAGGCCGGCTCGGCGGCGCCGACGCGGGCGACCAGCAGAATGGCGGCCAGCCCGGCGAGCAGGCCGGCGATCGTGTAGACGGCGATCTTGACGCGGGCGGTGCTGATGCCGGTGGCGGTGGCCGCTTCGCTGGAGCCGCCGGTGGCCAGCACGTGCGTACCGAAGCGGGTCCAGAAGAGCAGGCCGTGGGCGACCAGGGCGACCACCGCGGCGATGATGACCGTCCAGCCGAAGACGCCGACCCCACCGGTGGAGAGCTTCAGCAGGAAGGTGTCGATGACGGTGACCGGCTTGCCGTCGGCGAGGATCAGCGCGGCGCCGGAGGCGGCCGACAGCATGCCGAGCGTGACGATGAAGTCGGTGATCCTGCCGCGGGCGATGATGATGCCGTTGATCGCGCCGGCGGTGGCACCGGCCAGCACGGCGACGACGCAGGACCAGAGCAGACCCCACCCCGCGGAGTACGCCTGACCGAAGGCGACCGCCGCGAACGTCATCACCGAGGCGACCGAGAGATCGATGCCGCCGGTGGCGATGACGAAGGTCTGGCCGACCGCGAGGATCACCAGGATCGCCGCCGCGACCAGCATCGAGGCGATGTTCCCGGTGCTCAGGAACGTCGGGTTGAGGCTCTGGAAGATGACGATGAGCAGCAGCAGGCCGATCGCGGCGGCCCACTCGGCCCAGAAACCGATGTCCTTGAGGCGCCCGGCCCAGCCCGGGATCCCCTTGCCGATGGTTGCGGTGGTCATGGTCAGTTCCCCAGCAGGGTCTTGAACGGGTCGTCGTAGGAGCCGAACGGCTTCGGTGTGGCGGCCAGCGCCTGGTCGGCGTTCTCCTTGGTGACGACCTCGACCGGAGCCTCGACGTTCGCGGGCAGCGTGGCGCCCTTGGCGGCGGCCTGGCAGGCCGTCATGCCCATCTGGCCGATCGCGTACGGGTACTGCGCGACCACCGCGTCCACCTCACCGTTCTTCACGGCGGTGAGCGCGTCCTTGATGCCGTCCACGCTGATGATCCTGATCTGACCGGTTCTGCCGGCGGTCGCGACCGCCCGGGCCACGCCCAGTCCCATGTCGTCGTTGGCGACGAAGAACCCCTTCAGGTCGGGCTGCGCCCGCATGATGTTGGTGGCCTGCGTGAGGGCCTCCTGCCGCTCCCAGTTGGCCGCGACGGTCTGCACGAGCTCCAGCTTGCCGGTGATCGCCTGGCTGAAGCCCTCGATCCGCTGACCGCTGGTGACGTCACCGGCGATGCCGCCGATCGCCGCGACCTTGCCGCCGCCCGGCAGCAGGGCGAGCATCTGCTCGCCGGCCTTCTGCCCGGCCGAGGTGTTGTTGGTGCCGATGTAGGTGGCCGGAGCGGCGTTCGCCGCCTTCGCGGCCTCGGCCTCCACCGGGCTGTCGATGTTGACGATGGTCTTCTTGGCGGCGGCCAGTTGCGCGATGCCCTGGATCAGGTTGGTGCCGGAGATCGGGTTGACGATGTAGCAGGAGAAGTCCTGCCCGGCGAGGCCGGTGAGCTTGTCGGCCTGCCCGGTGGTGTCGGTGATCGAGTTGGCGGCCTGCACGGTCACCTCGGTGCCGGAGGCCTGCGCCTGCTCCTTGATGCCCAGCTCCATGGACTGGAAGAACGGGTTGTCCAGGCCCTTGATCACAGCGGCGACCTTCGCCTCGCCACCGGTGGCGCCGGCGTCGCCGGACTCACCGGAGCCGCAGGCGGCCAGGAGGGAGAGCGCGGCGACTACCGCCGCGCCCCGGTAGAGCGGCTTGCCGGTCATGAGGGTCCTTTCATAGCTGCATGTCGATGATGTTTCGCTGATTACAGTCCCCGTTATGACGGCTGTCAAGCAAAAGTCTGCGGTCTTTCGTATGGTCGCAATCCGTAATACGATGCGGCGGTGTCTACGAGCGCCTCTCCCGTCACCGCCGGGTCCGGTCTCGGCGAAGTGCTCCAGCTCTTCCGGGGCCGGCCGAGCCTGACCCGCGCCGACGTCATGCACCTGACCGGCCTCTCCCGCTCGACCGTCAACCAGCGCCTGGACGCCCTGCAGGCCGCCGCCCTGGTGGTGCCCAGCGGTGAGGAGTCACCGACCGGCGGGCGGCCGGCCAGCCGGTTCACGTTCCACCGCGACCGCGGCGTGCTGCTCGTCGCCGACATCGGCGCCACCGGCATGCGCACCGCGCTGTGCGACCTCCGTGGTGAGGTGCGCGCGGAACGGGAGATGACCATCGACGTCGCCCGCGGCCCCGAGGCGGTGCTGTCCGAGGTCGAGAATCTGTTCGCCGGACTGCTCGCCGACGCCGGCCGCTCGCCCGCCGACGTGCACGGCATCGGCGTCGACGTGCCCGGGCCGGTCGACTTCGACACCGGACAGGTGGTGAGCCCGCCGATCATGAGCGGCTGGGACCGGTTCGACATCCCCGGCCGCCTCGCCCGCGGCTACGACTGCCCGGTCCTGGTCGACAAGGACGTCAACGCGATGGCCTTCGGCGAGCACCGCAGCCAGTACCCCGGCGCCCGCCAACTGCTGATGCTCAAGGTGGGCACGGGGGTCGGCGCCGGCATGATCATCGGCGGTGAGGTGTACCGCGGGGCGGACGGCGCCGCCGGGGACATCGGGCACATCCAGCTGACCGTCGCCGACACCGACGACGAGCCGGCGTGCCGGTGCGGGAACACCGGGTGCGTGGAGGCCTACGCCGGGGGTTGGGCCCTGGTGCGTGACCTGCAAGCAGCCGGGCGGGCGGTGAACAGCGTGGACGAGGCGGTGACACTGATCCGGACCGGGGACGTCACGGCGGTGCGGCTGGCCCGGCGGGCGGGCCGGATCCTCGGGCACGCGATCGCCGACTCGGTGAGCCTGTTCAACCCGGCCGTGGTGGTGATCGGCGGCCAGCTGGCCGCCATCGAGGAGCAGCTGTTCGCCGGGATCCGGGAGATGGTCTACCGTCGGTCGCTGCCACTCGCCACCCGCAACCTGCAGATCGTGGCGACCCGGCTCGGTCAGCGGTCGGGGCTTGTCGGGCTCGCGCTGCTGCTGGCCGACGGGATCTTCGCGCCGGAGCGGATCGAGGCGCTGATCGCCCGCACGTAGCCGCGCTGCGGGCCGATGCGGAGAGCTCGGCCTTGACCGTGGCGGCTCCGCCTTGACCGTGGCGACTGCTGCAGCCGCGGCGGCCGGCGGGCTCCGGCCGGCAGCCATCCACCCGATCATCGTCGCGAGGCGTGGACGCATGCCAGCCGGCCGACACTCACGCATGATCCCGGGCCGGGGGTCATGCGCGGCCGCCGGCCGGGCGACACGGCCGGGCGGCGGTGGGGTCAGCGATCCTCGCGGAAGGCGACGTGGCGGCGGGCGAGCGGGTCGTACTTGCGCAGGACCAGCCGGTCGGGGTTGGTGCGGCGGTTCTTGCGGGTGACGTACGTGTAGCCGGTGCCGGCGGTGCTGCGCAGTTTGACGACCGGGCGGATGCCGGTGCTCCTGGCCATCAGACCTTCACCCCTTTGGCGCGCAGGCGGGCGACGACCGAGTCGATGCCGTCCCGGTCGATGATCTTCAGGCCGGTGGTGCTGACGTTCAGCCGGATCGGGCGGCCGTCGGCCAGGCGGAAGCGACGGCGCTGGACGTTGGGGTTCCAGCGGCGGCGGGTGCGGCGGTGGGAGTGCGACACGGCGTTGCCGAAGCTGGGCTTCGCACCGGTGACATCACAGACGAGAGACATGCGGCAGACTTTACAATGAAAACCGTTTCCAACAACATGGAGGGGTGAGCACAGACTCGATCACTCCGATCGCACCCGTGGACCGCCGTTCCGCCGTCACCGTCCTGTCCGGCTTCTCCCCCGGCGCGGTCCAGGCCGCCGCCCGGGCGCTGCTCATCGCGGACGAAACGCTTCTCGCGGTCGTCCACGACCTCACCGGCCTGCGCGACGGCGTGGTCCGCCGCCGGGTGGAGTCGGCAGCCGCGGTCGTCGAGCAGGCCACCGTGGAACTGGTGCACGGCTGCGTCTCCTGCACGCTGCGCGAGGACGTGTTGCCCACCCTGGTCCGGCTGGCCCGCGACCGGCCCGGCCACGACCTGCTGCTGGTCCTGCCGCCGGCGGTGGAGCCCGAGGCGGTGGCCTCGGCCTGCTCGCACAGCCTGGTGGACGGCAGCCCGGTGACCGCGGCGGTGCGTTTCGACTCGTACGTGACAGTGGTCGACGCGGACCGTTTCCTGGACGACCTGGCCAGCGCCGAGGACCTGCGCGACCGGGGGCTGCACGCGGCTGACGACGATCACCGCGCGGTCGCCGAGGTAGTGGCCCACCAGGTGGAGTTCTGCGACACCGTGATCGTCTGGAGCCGCCCGGACACCGACCGGCTCGAGCTGCACCGGCTCGGCACGCTGGTGCACCGCCTCGCGCCCTGGGCGGTTCAGGTGCCGGTAGGCACGTCGGCCACCCTCGACTGCACCGGGATCGCCGCGTCGGTCCGGCGTACCGGCCGGCACGACCCGGACCGCCCCGGCATGCTCGGGCTCGCGCTGCAGGGCCGGCCGATCGCGCTGCACGACCCCGACGGTGGCCACGGCGTCTCATCGATCCTGTTCCGGTCACGCCGCCCGTTCCACCCGCAGCGACTGCACGAGGCCCTGGACACGTTCACCGAGGACATCCTGCGCGGCCGGGGACAGCTGTGGCTCGCCAGCCAGCCGGACACCGCCCTGGCCTTCGAGTGCGCGGGCGGCGGCGTGCGGATCGGCAGCCTCGGCCACTGGCTGGCCGCGGTGCCGCCCGACCGCTGGACCGGGACCAGCGACGAGCGCCGTCTCGCCGCCGACCTGGATTGGGATCCCTACTACGGCGACCGGCGGACCGTGCTCGCCCTGATCGGCCTGCACCTGGACCACGCCGCGATCGTCCGGCTGCTGCGCTCCTGCCTGCTCACCGACGACGAGCTGGCCGACGGTTTCGACACCTGGCCGCAGCTGCCGGACCCGTTCGCCGGCTGCTTCCCGGCGACCGGCCCCACCACCTGAACCGAGCCGGCCAGCGCGGCGCGAGGGCGCGGCGCGAGGGCGCGGCGGGGACGGAGCGTGGTCGCCGCATGGCGCGACGGGAGAGGGCGCCCGCGGTCGGCAAGCGGCGGGGGCGGCACGAGCGAGGTGCGGAGTGTGGCACGGCGAGGCGCGGGGGCGGCACAGCGAGGCGCAGGGTGCGGCACGGCGACGCAGGGCATGCGGCACAGAGAGGCGAGTGGGCCGACGTGGCCGGGCCTTGTGGGAAGAGTCGGTCGCGGATGATCCGGCGCGAAACTACTGTTGGTGACATGACCGCGATGGCCCCCGCCCGCACCGAGACGGACCTGTCCTTCCTGCTGGACCACACCAGCCATGTGCTGCGCACCCGGATGACGGCGGCGCTCGCCGGGATCGGGCTGACGCCGCGCATGCACTGCGTGCTGGTGCACGCCCTGGAGGAGGAACGCACCCAGATCCAGTTGGCCGAGCTGGGTGACATGGACAAGACGACGATGGTGGTCACCGTCGACGCGCTGGAGAAGGCCGGGTACGCGGAGCGCCGCGCCTCCAGCACCGACCGCCGAGCGCGGATCATCGCGGTGACCGCCACCGGCGCCGAGGCGGCCCGGCGCAGTCAGGAGATCGTCGACGGCGTGCACCGTGACGCGCTGGGCAGCCTGCCCGGCGACGAGCGGGAGGTGCTGGTGCGCGCCCTGAACCGGCTGGCCACCGGTCATCTCGGTACGCCGGTGGAGAGCAGCCGGCCGGCCCGGCGCGCGCGGCAGCGTACAAAATAGGTCTCTTGAATATCGTCTCTAACAAAACTATCTGCTAGCGTCCTCCTCGTCACATCACGAGGAGGACCCATGCTTCATTCCCGCGGGACCGCGCTGGCCGTGCTCTCGGCAGCCGGCCTGATGACGATCCTGGACGGCAGCATCGTGACCGTCGCGATGCCGGCCATCCAGCAGGACGTCGGGTTCTCGCCCGCCGCCCTGAGCTGGATGGTCAACGCCTATCTGATCCCGTTCGGCGGGCTGCTCCTGCTGGCCGGCCGGCTCGGTGACCTGCTCGGGCGCCGCACCCTGTTCCTGGCCGGCAACGCCGTCTTCACCGCCGCGTCCCTGCTGGCCGGCACCGCCGGCACCCCCGGCATGCTGATCGCCGCCCGCTTCCTGCAGGGCGTCGGCAGCGCGCTGGCCGCCGCCGTCGTGCTCGGCATCCTGGTCACGATCTTCACCGAGCCGGCCGAGCGGGCCAGGGCGATCGCGGTCTTCAGCTTCACCGGCGCCGCGGGCGCCTCCATCGGCCAGGTGCTCGGCGGTGTGCTCACCGATGTGCTCAGCTGGCCGTGGATCTTCTTCATCAACGTGCCGATCGGGGTGGCGACCATCGCGCTGGCCCTCGTCGCGCTTCCCCGCGACCGGGGCGCCGGGCTGTCCGCGGGTGCCGACGTCCTCGGCGCGGTCCTGGTCACCTCCGGGTTGATGCTGGGCATCTACACCGTCGTCAGGGTCGAGGAGCACGGCTGGATCGCGGCACACACCCTCGGGCTCGGCGTGGTGGCGCTGGCCCTGCTCGCCGCGTTCGCGGTCCGGCAGGCCACCGCCGCCACCCCGCTGATGCCGCTGCGCATCCTGCGCTCGCGCAACGTGGCCGGGGCCAACCTGACCCAGATGCTCTCGTTGTCCGGCATGTTCGCCTTCCAGGTGCTGGTCGCGCTGCACATGCAGAAGGTGCTCGGCTACACCGCGCTGGAGACCGGCCTCGCCATGCTGCCGGCCGCGGTCGGCATCGGCGCGGTCTCGCTGTTCGTCTCCGCGCCGCTCACCGCCCGCCTCGGCGCCCGCACCGTGCTCCTGGCCGGGCTGGCGCTGCTCGTCGCCGCCATGGGGCTGCTGAGCCGGATCCCGGTGCACGCCGACTATGTCGCCCACCTGCTCCCGGTGATGGTGCTGATCTCCGGCGGCGGGCTGGTGCTGCCGGCGCTGGCCACGCTGGGCATGTCCGGTGCCCGGGAGAGCGACGCGGGCCTGGCCTCCGGCCTGTTCAACACCACCCAGCAGGTCGGCATGGCGATCGGTGTGGCGGTGCTGTCGACGCTCGCCGCCGCCCGCACCGACCGCCTCCTCGCCGCGGGGGCGGGGCAGGCGGCCGCGCTGACCGGCGGTTACCGGCTGGCCTTCACGGTCTCCGCCGGCCTGCTGCTGGCCGGCTTCGCGGTCGGCCTGACCGTACTGCGGCAGACGTCAGCCGAGCGTGTCCATCAGCAGCAGTGAGGCGTCGTCCTCCCGCTCGACGCCGGGCACGATCGCCATCATCAGATCGGCGAGCTCGTCCGGCCCGGCCCCGGGGTTCGCCGCCAGGATCCGGTGCAGGCGGTCGATGCCGTCGTCGATCGGGACGGTGCGCGTCTCGATCAGCCCGTCGGTGAACAGCAGCAGCCGGCTGCCCGGCGGCAGCCGCCGGGTGTGGGTGCGCCGGGTGACCCCACGCAGCCCGCCGAGCAGTGGGCCACCGTTGGGCAGCTGCTCGATCGAGCCGTCCGGCAGCACCAGCGTGGGCGGGATGTGGCCGGCGTTGGCCCAGGTCAGCGTGTGCCCGCCGTCGGGCTCGGCGGTGAGGTACGCGACCAGCACGGTGGCGATCTCGGTGATCCCGAGCACCCGCCCGGCCCGTTCGAAGCGGGCCAGCAGGGCGGACGGATAGTCGTAACGGTCCACCAACAGTGCCCGCAGCATGCTGCGGTAGTGGCCCATCGCCGCCGCCGAGGTGACACCGTGACCGGCGACGTCGCCGATCACCACGGCCATCCGGGTCTCGTCGAGGCGAATCGCGTCGTACCAATCGCCACCGACCAGGTCGGCGCGGTTCGCCGGCGCGTACCGGGCGGCCATCCGCACGTGGTTCATCTCGGGCAGCGGGGTGAGCAGCGCCTTCTGCATGGTCTCGGCGGCGGTGCGGCGGTCGTCGTACGCGCCGGCCCGCAGCAGCGCCTGCGCGACGTACCCGGACAAGGCGGTGAGCACGGCCTGCTCGGTCTCGCCGGGCGAGTACGGCTCCTTCCAGCAGAAGGTGAGCGCGCCGATCGGCCCGTGCGGGCCGGGCAGCGGCACGCTGACCGCCGCCTGCCAGTCCATCTCGTGGAAGGTGCCCAGTGCGTCCGGGGTGTGCTCGGCCACCGCCGCGAGGTCGGGCAGCACCACGGTGGCGCCGGTGCGGGCGGCCAGCCCGGACGGGGTGCGCACCTCGGTGCCGTAGGTGGCCCAGCGGGTGGCCAGGTGCTCGGGCAGCAGGCGTCCCGAGGCCAGCTGGATCTGGCCGGTGTCCTCCATCCGGGACACCCCGACGTACGCCGGCGGGTCCAGGCTGCCGATGATCAGATTGCGCACGGTCTCCACCACGTCCTCGGAGGCGGTGGCGGCGCCCAGGGCGGCACTCGCGCGCAACAGCAGGCGGCTGCGCTCGGCGATCACCTCGGCGCGGTCCGCCTCGGCCCGGCGGCGGTCCTCCGCGTGGTACGACGCGATGCGCAGCTGGAGGCTGTCCGAGCAGGCGGCCGCCAGGTCGGTCAGCAGCGAGAGCTCCTGCTCGGACCACTGCCGCGGCTCGTGGTCGATCGCGCACAGCGAGCCGAGCACCCGCCCCTCGGCGTCGTGCACCGGCATCCCCGCGTACCCGATCACGCCCAGCTCGGCGATGGCGAGGTTGCCGTGCACCCGCGGGTCCTCCCGGGCGTCGGTGACGATCAGCGGCTCGTTCGTGTCGACGACGTGCCGGCAGAACGAGTGGCTGAGCGGGGTCTGCCGTTGCGCGGCCCAGGGCTCGCCCAGCCCGCAGGCGCCCGGGAAGAACTGCCGCTCGGCATCGACCAGCGAGACCAGCGCCACCGGCACGCCCAGCACCGTGCGCACCATCGCGGCGAACCGGTCGAACATCGGGTCGGGAGCCGCGTCCAGTCCGGTACGCAGCAGCGCGGCGAGGCGCTGCCTCTCGTCGCCCTCACCGGTGCCGCCCCGCGTCATCTGCGCCTTTCGATGTGTTCTGCTCATGTGCCCGGGTCACTTTAAGCGAACAGGCCACGATGTCATACCCAGCATCGCAGCGATGTGAGAACACTCTTCGGGTGGGTACCGGGGGTGTCGATGAAACGGGCAGATGATCTCTTCGCGTCCGGCGGCGAGATGGGACGACTCATGTCCCGGACCGACTGGGCGGCGACCGACGTGGGCCCGGTCCGGGACTGGCCGCAGAGCCTGAAGGCCGCGGTCCGGATCGTGCTGTCCTCGCGGTACCCGATGCTGCTGCTGTGGGGACCGAACTTCACGCAGCTCTACAACGACGCGTACTCCGCGCTGATCGGCGACAAGCACCCGGCCGCGCTCGGCGGCGACGTGCGGGTCACCCTGGCCGAGGGCTGGGACGTGCTCGGCCCGCTCATCGCCGAGGCGATGGCCACCGGTGTCGCCAGCTGGGTTCCCGCCCTGCAACTGCTGCTGGACCGCTCGGGCTATCGGGAGGAGGCGTACTTCAGCGTCTCGCACGCGCCCGCCCGCGACGATGACGGCACCACCGTGGGTGTCCTGACCGTGTGCAGCGAGGTCACCGACCAGGTAGTCGGCGAGCGGCGGCTGCGCCTGCTGCGGGATCTGCCGCTGCCCGGCGGCGACGGACCGGCCGGCGTCGAGCAGACCTGCGAGCGGATCTGCGAAGTTCTCGGTGAGCACCGGCTGGACGTCCCGTTCGCCGCTGTCTATCTCCGTGAGGGCGATGTCCTGCGGCGCTGCGCCCACGTCGGCGCCGACGGGTCCACCCTGCCCGAGACGGTCACGATCGGCGCGGAGGGCGACCCGTGGCGGCTGGGCGCCGCCACCGGCGCGACCGTCGAGATCGGCGACGTGCGGTCGCTGCTCGGCCTGACCGGCGGGCCGTGGAACGACCCGGTGTGCGCCGCGGTCGCCCAGCCGCTGCCGGCCGGGGTGCTGCTCACCGGGATCAGCCCGAACCGGGCGCTCGACGAGACCTACCGCTCGTTCCTGCAGGTGCTCGGGCAGCAGGTCGCGGTGGCGATCAGCACCGCGCGGGCCTATCAGGAGGAACGCGACCGGGCGGCGGCGCTGGCCGAACTGGACCGGGTGAAGACCGAGTTCTTCACCAACGTGAGCCACGAGTTCCGTACCCCGTTGACGTTGATGCTCGGCCCGTTGTCGGACGCGCTGGCCGATCGTGAGGAGCCCCTGGGCGAGGCGCAGCGGGCCCGGATCGACCTGGCGTGGCGCAACGCGACCCGCCTGCTCACGCTGGTCAACGAGCTGCTCACCTTCGCCGGCATCGGCAAGGGCGAGCCGGGTCCCGCGCCGCGGGCGATCGACCTGGCCCACTACACAGGGGAACTGGCCGGGGTGTTCCGCGCGGCGATCGAACGCACCGGGCTGCGTCTGGAGGTGGACTGCCCGCCGCTGCCGCGGCCGGTGGCCGTCGACCCCGCCCGCTGGGAGCGGATCGTCACGAACCTGATCTCCAACGCCCTGAAGTTCACCTTCGTCGGCCGGATCCGGGTGAGCCTGGAGTACGACCCGGCAGCGATCCGGCTGCGGGTGGCCGACACCGGCATCGGCATCGACGCGGTTGAGATCCCCCGGCTCTTCGACCGGTTCCACCGCGTCCGAGGCGCCCGTTCCCGCAGCCACGAGGGCACCGGCATCGGACTGGCCCTGGTCCGCGAGCTGGTCCGGTTGCAGGGCGGCGACGTCGAGGTCGCCAGCGCGCCCGGCGAGGGGACCACGTTCACGGTGACGCTGCCGTGGGCCGCCGTCGAGGCCGGCGCCGCCGCCGAACCCGCGGAAGGCATGTTCGAAGCGGCCCGGGCCGTGGCCGGCGAGGCCGGCCGATGGGCCGGCGACAGCACGCCCGATCCCGCGCCGGCCACCGGCTCCGGGCGGCGCATCCTGGTCGCCGACGACAACAGCGACATGCGCGCGTACGTGGCCCGGCTGCTCACCGCCGAGGGCTGGCGGGTGGAGACGGTGCCCGACGGCGAGGCCGCGCTCCAGTCGATCCGCCGCAACCCGCCGGATCTGCTGGTCACCGACGTGATGATGCCGCGGCTGGACGGGTTCGCCCTGGTCCGCACGCTGCGCGCCGACGAGGACACCCGCGGCCTGCCGGTGGTGATGCTCTCCGCCCGGGCCGGGCAGGAGTCCGGCGTGGAAGGGCTGACCGCGGGCGCCGACGACTACGTGGTCAAGCCGTTCACCGCGAACGAGCTGATCGCCCGGATCCGCAACACCCTCGAACTGGCGAGCCTGCGCGCCGGGCACACCCGGCAGCTGACCGCGCTCAGCGACACCGCCGCGGTGATCGCCTCCGGCCGTCTGCTGGAGGAGGCGTTCCAGGTTGCCACCGACCAGGCCCGGGCGATGCTCGAAGGCGTGTCGGCGGTCACGGTGCTGGACGGCGGCGGACGGCGCCCGCCGCTGCGGTTCCGGTCACCCGGCGGCAGGGACGGCAACGGCAAGGACGGCGGCCGGCCGGGCGACGCGGTCCAGGCCGAGATCACCAGCCGCGACGGTACGCGCATCGGCAGCGTGACCGTGCGCACCGACCCGGCGCACCCGCCCACCGCGCAGGCGCGGTCCATCCTGCAGCCGATGGCCGACATGCTCGCGTCGCTGGCCGAGAGCACCTGGCAGCTCGAGCACGAACGGCAGATGACGCTCACCCTCCAGCAGGGCGTGCTGCCGGCCGGCCTTCCGGCACCGGACGGCTGGAGTCTGCACACCGCGTACCAGCCGGCGTCCGGGCGGGTCGGCGGCGACTGGTACGACGTGGTGGAGGCGCCTGGCGACCGGCTGGTGATCAGCATCGGGGACGTGGCCGGGCACGGGCTGGGCGCGGCGGTGACCGCGGGACAGGTGCGCAACGCCGTCCGGGCGTACGCCGTCGAGGACCCGTCGCCGGCGGACGTCGTCAGCCGCGTCGCCGCGCTCGTCGGCCGGCTGCGCACGCCGTTCTTCGCGACCCTGCTCGTGGTCGACCTCGACCTGGCGACCGGCACGTTCGAGTGGTGCAGCGCCGGCCACCCCACCCCGGTGCGGTCGACGGCCGCCCGCTCGTGGCTGCTCGACGGCTGGATCGGGCCGCCGCTCGGGCTGACCGGCTCGGCGTACCGGCAGAACCGGGACACCCTGGAGCCCGGCGAGCAGCTGCTGCTCTACACCGACGGCCTGGTCGAAGACTTACCCGAGGCGATCGACATCGGCCTCGAACGGCTCCGGCAGCGCTGCCACCAGGAGTTCGCCGCGGGCGCCACGGTCACCGCGCTCCTCGACGCGGTGCTGGCCGACGTGACGCAGCCGCAGCACGACGACATCGCGGTGGTCGCGCTGCGCCGCGGGACGGCGATCGCCGAGCCGGCCGCCGCGGACATCCCCGACGTCGACGTGACCTGGACCTATCCGCTCGGCCCGGGGGCCTCGAGCTCCGTGCGGCGCGATCTCAAGGCGGCTCTGGACGGCGGCGACCCCGATCTGCTGTACGACCTCCAGGTCGCCGCCACCGAAGCGGTGAACAACGCGGTCGAGCACGCCCAGCGGCCCAGCCGCCCGGAGGTGCAGGTCCGGCTGCGCGTCTCCGGCGGGCAGGTCCGCGTCGAGGTGCAGGACTTCGGCGGCTGGCGGGCCCGGCCACCGGCCCGCGACCGGGGCCGCGGCGCGATCCTGATGAACGCCTACGGCGACGTCCGGGTCACCTCGACCGGCACCGGCACCCTGGTCACGATCGAACGTCGCTGGTCAGCCCCGGCAGCGACCTGATTGAGGGCGCCGCGACGGGGTAGTCGGCGCGCCATGAGCACAACCGCCCACGAATTCCTGTCCGACCACCGTGACGAGCTGATCGACCAGCTCGCCGGCTGGGTGAACATCCCCTCGGTCGCCGGCGTCCCGGAGCACCAGGCCGACCTGCTGCGCTCCGCGAACTGGCTGGCCGGGGTGCTGCGCGACACCGGCTTCCCGACCGTGGAGGTGTGGAAGGCCGAGGGGGCGCCGGCGGTCTACGCCCAGTGGTGTGCGGCGCCGGGCGCCCCGACGGTGCTGGTCTACAGCCACCACGATGTGCGCGCGGCCAAGGCGGAGGAATGGGAGGAGACCACCCCGTTCCAGTCCGTGGTCCGCGACGGCTACGTCTACGGCCGGGGCGCCTCCGACGCGAAGGGGCAGGTGATCGCCCACGTCTGGGGCATCCGCGCCCACCTGGCCGCGACCGGCCGGACGGCACCCGCAGTCAACATCAGGATGCTGGTCGAGGGCGAGGAGGAGACCGGGTCGGCTCAGTTCGAGGGAATGCTCGAGGAGAACCGGGAGCGGTTGAAGGCCGACCTGGTCGTCTTCTCCGACACCCTGCTCTGGCATGCCGAGCACCCCGCCGTCAGCACCAGCATGCGCGGCACCATGAACGCCTCGATCGAGGTACGCGGCCCGCTGCGCGACGTGCACAGCGGCGCGGTGTCCGGCCCGGCTCCCAACCCGGTGTTCGAGCTGTCCCGGCTGCTCGGACTGATGCACGACGACAAGGGCCGCATCGCCATCCCCGGCTTCTACGACGAGGTGGCCGAACCGACCGAGAAGCGGCGCGCCGAACTGGCCGACCTGCCGTACAGCGACGAAGACTGGATCGAGCGCTCCCAGACCCGCAGCATCGGCGGGGAGGCCGGCTGGACCGTCCTGGAGCGGCTCTGGCTGCGCCCGCAGATCGAGGTGATCAGCATGCTCGGCGGCGACGCGATCGGCCCGTCCCGCGGCGCGGTGCCGGCTGCCGCCGAGGCCAGCATGACCATCCGGTTCGTCCCCGACCAGACCCCGGAGTCGATCTCCGAGCAGATGCACCGGTGGGTCGCCGAGACGATCAGCGACAGATTCGAGTACAACCTCACCGTCAGCGTGGAGGCGGCCCAGAAGGCGTACGCCACTCCCCCGGATCTGCCTGCCGTCGCCGTGCTGGCAGCCGCCATGGAGGAGGGCTTCGGCAAACCGGCCGGCCGGATGGGCAACGCCGGCGGCGGCCCCGCCGAACTCATCTCCCGGGTGCTCGACGTTCCGGTGGTCTACTTCGGCACCGGCCTGCCCGAGGACCGCTGGCACGACAGCGACGAGCGCACCTCGATCAAGGTGCTGCTGGCCGGCGCCGCGACGATGGCCGCCTTCTGGCCGCGCCTGGCCGGATAGCGCCGCGCAGCGCGTACAGATCGACAGTTTTCCACGCCGCAACCGGGGAATGCCGCCCGCACCTTCGCCAGAAAGGACCAACCATGGCTTCCCGATCGACGGCCGGCGGCGTCGTGCCGGCCCGTTCCGCGGTACGCACCTCGGCCCTCGTGGTCGCTGCTGTCTTCCTGCTCGTCGGCGTGCTCGGGTTCATCCCCGGCATCACCACGAATTACGGCGACATGACCTTCGCCGGACACCACTCCGACGCCCTCCTGCTCGGCGTCTTCCAGGTGTCCATCCTGCACAACATCGTCCACCTGCTGTTCGGCGCGGCCGGCCTGGCCCTGGCCCGCACCGCCGACGGCGCCCGCCTCTACCTGATCGGCGGCGGCGCGATCTACCTGGTCCTCTGGCTCTACGGCCTGGTCATCGGGCAGGAGTCCGCCGCCAACTTCGTTCCGCTCAACCCCGCCGACGACTGGCTGCACCTGTTCCTCGGCCTCGGCATGATCGCGCTGGGCCTGCTCACCACCCGCCGCGCCACCCGCTGACCGTCCCGATCCGGCCGGGCGGTTGCCGCCGCCCGGCCACGCCCCTCACGATCCTGAACGCACGCCGAACTCCGCCCGGACTCAGCCGCCGATCGTCGCGCCCGCGGCGTCCAGGGCGGTCAGCAACTCCTCGTGCGGGAAGTTGTCGCTGCTCTGCCGGGTGCTGTAGAAATCAGCGCGGTTGCGGCCGGTCTGCTCTGCCCACCGGTGGCCGGCGTCGTTCGTGAACCAGGCGACGTTCTGCCCGCGCAGGTCGGCCCGGATCAACCAGTCTTCGGCCGTCGGCCAGTAACCGGTCCAGCCCGCGGGCCGCAGGGACGCGTAAGCGGCGGCGACCGCCGCGGTGGCCGCCTCCACGTCGTCGTCGTCGAACACCGCGGCGAACCGGCACAGCAGTGCGAGCGCGGCGCCGGGGTGACGATCGCCGTCGGCAGCCCGGCAGAGCGTCTCCAGTTCCGGCCAGCGCAGCGCGTGCGGATGCCACTGGGCGGTGTCGTCCCAGCCCAGTTCCGCGGGTTCGGTCAGTCCGGGCACGAGGACACCGAGCGTGTGGTGGTCGGCCCCGAGACAGACGTCGAGCACCAGACGGCAGCCCCCGCCGACGCTGAACTCCACCTCGACGCCGGTGAAGTCCTCGTCCTCGTCGAGGTCGCCGACCTCGTCGTCGAGCCGGTCGGCCAGGTCACCGAGCCGTTCCGAACCGGCCTCACCGTCGTGGGCGAAGGTGTAGCGGGCCCAGAACAGCGGGTCGTGCAGCGGAAGATCCATGCTGGGATCATGCCGGGCGGTGCGCGTGACACCCCGCCCGGGGCCGTGCGCCGAGCGGGAAGGCCCGGCCCAGCGGCACCGGATGGCATCATTCGCTCCGCAGCGGCCGGGCTCGCGACCGGGCGTACCGACGAAGGGGTCAGCGCAACCAGGCGGGACGCCGCACCAGCGGCGCCACCAGGACCGTCGCCAAGCCGGCCGTGGTGATCGCGGCGGTGGGTGAGGTCAGTTCGGCGAGAGCGCCGAGCACCAGCGGGCCGAGGCCCTGCAACGCCATCAGGCCGGTGGAGAGCAGGGCGAAGAGCTGGCCGGTGCGGCCGTCGGGTGCGGCTTCGAGGAACTCGCGTTGCAGGCCGAGGCCGTACGCGAAGCCGGTGCCGGCCAGGACCAGCAGCGCGATGAGGACCGCCAGCGGGGGTGCGGCCAGGAACAGGACGAGCGGCGCGCCGAGCAGGACGGTGAAGGCGCCGGCGTAGCGCTCGCGCAGGGAGGGGCGCAGGAAGCGGCCGACGGCGAGGTTGCCGAGGAACATGCCCACGGCGGGGGCGGCCATCAGGGCGGCGCCGGCCGCGGCGGGGAAGCCGCGGTGCGCGCCGTAGGCGACGAAGAGGGCTTCGGCGCCGGCCACGAAGGCTGAGGGCAGCCACTGGGCCAGCAGCAGGCGGCGGACGGTGGGGTCGGCGAGCATCGTGGTGGCGCCCGCCCAGCTGTCGCGGAAGGTGCTCTTCGCGGTGGGCGCGTCGTGCTCCTGCGGGGCTGTCGCCTTGCCGGCGGGGAGACCGAGATGGACCACCGCGGCGGCGATCAGGTGGCAGGCGGCGGCGAAGAGGAGGGCCTGGCGGGGGCCGAACGCCGCCACCGCGACGCCGCCACCGGCCAGGCCGAGCAGCTGGGCGGCGGAGGACGACATGCTGGAGACGGAACGGCCCAGGACGTACGCGTCGCCGGTGAGCCGTTCGGCGATGACCCGGGCCGCCGAGCCGGCGAAGACCGGGGTGAAGCAGGCGATCACCGCGACCAGCAGCAGGCTCACCGCGACAGGCAGGACGAGCAGGCCGAGCGCGGCTGCCAGGAGCGCCTCGACCGCGTAACCGACAGTGATCAGCGGCCGGGGACGCAGCCGGTCGGTGAGCGACCCCAGCAGCAGCCCGCCGGCGAACTGGGGCAGGAAACCGGCCGCGAAGGCGAGCGCGCTCAGCAGCGGCGAGCCGGTGCCGGCGTAGACCAGCACCGACAGCGCGAAGATCTGCAAT
The DNA here is from genome assembly GCF_056134165.1 of Actinoplanes sp. 13. Classification (NCBI taxonomy): domain Bacteria; kingdom Bacillati; phylum Actinomycetota; class Actinomycetes; order Micromonosporales; family Micromonosporaceae; genus Actinoplanes; species Actinoplanes sp. 13. The sequence goes on from NZ_JBVYOQ010000005.1 coordinate 172,076, forward strand.
GAGTTGGCGCCGATCGCGAGGGTCCGCGCGACGAACAGCGTGCGGAACGTCGGCTCGGCGAACACCTCGCGGTAGGAGGCCGGGCGGTCGGTGAGGGTCATGGTGCCAGCCTGCCGACGACTCCGGTCGGGCTCGAATGTTTCGTTCAGCGGCGTAAGGTCGGGGCATGCTGCGGTTCGAGGCGGGCGCGGACGATCTGCTGCGGACCCGGTTCGCGCTGTCGCCGGTCTTCGAGCTGCACCACCTGATCCGAGGCCTGGCCGGGCCGCACCGCCAGGGCGTACCCGAAAGGTGGTCGGCCCGGCTGCGACCGCGTCTCGCCCCGCTGCGCGCTGCCCCCGCGCTGGCCGCGATGCTGACCCTGCACCTGCCGCGCTCGGGGGCGACGTTCCTGTCGCCGCCGCCGCGAGGCCTCGGGCAGACGATCGAGGACGATCTCGCGGCGGTGCGGGCGACGCCGCCGGCGCTGGCGCGTGCGGAGATCGACTTCTATCTGCGGCGGCGGGCGGACGTGACGGCTGCGGCGCGCGAGGTGCTGACCGCGCCGGACGTTCTGGATCATCTGGCGGATCTTCTCGCCGCGGCCTGGGCGGTGCTGCTCGCCGACGACTGGCCGCGGCTGCGGCTGCTGTGTGAGCGGGACGTGGTGCACCGGTCGGCCGAGCTGGGACGCTCCGGGTGGGCGACGGCGCTGGCCGGGCTGCACCGCAAAGTGCGCTGGCGCGACGGCGGGATCGACCTGGTGGGCCGGCCGGGTGACGCCGTCGCGCTCGGTGGCGCGGGCCTGCTGCTGGTGCCCTCGGTGTTCGTGTGGCCGGAGTACGCGGTGTACGCCGACCAGCCGTGGCCGAAAGCGATCGTCTATCCGGCTCGTGGGGTGGCGACCCTCCTGGAGCACGGGCCGCCGGCGGCGCCGGAACACCTGGCCGGGCTGCTCGGGCGGTCCCGGGCCGTGCTGCTCGGCGCCCTCGCCGACCCGGCCAGCACCAGCCAGCTGGCCCGCGCGTTCGGGATGGCGGTCGGCGCGGTCGGTGACCATCTGGCGATGCTGCACCGCGCCGGGCTGGTCAGCCGGGCCCGGTCCGGGCGTTCGGTGCTCTATCGGCGCACACCGCTCGGCGACGCGTTAACGGGCGGCGACGCGGATCTCCGAGAGGCTGGTCCACGGGTGCCCGCCCACCTCGGAGAGCGCCCTTAGCCGCACATATCTGGCGGTGCGGGCGCTGAAGCAGGCGTTCTGCTCGGCGGCGGTGTTGGGCCAGGTGCCGGCCGCTGCCGGGGTGCCCCAGCCGGTGCCGTCGGTGGAGGTGTGCACCTCGAACCGGGCGATCCGGCCGTTGACGTAGACGTCCGTACGCGGCTGCTGATAGACGCAGCTCACGGTCATCGCCCGGCCCAGGTCCAGCTGGATGTCGTGCGGGTGCGGCGGGTCGGTGGCCGCCGACCACACGGTGTGCCACAGCGTGGCGACATTGCCGTCGACGGCGTTCGTGCCGCGCCCGTTCTGGCTCGCGGTCTCCTCCGAGTCGACCGATCGCACGGTCAGCGCGGTGCGGGGCAACCGGGGCGCGACCGACACGTTCAGCTCGGCGACCGACGTCCACGGCTGCGCCTTCACCTCGGAGAGCGCGCGCAGCCGGACGTAACGTCCGGTCTTCGCGGCGAACGTCGCGGACTGCTCGGCAGTGCTGTCGATCCAGGCGCCGGTGGCGACGGCGGTGCCCCAGTTGGTGCCGTCGGCGGAGACGTAGACCTCGTAACGGGCGATCCGGCCGTTCGACGCCGTGCCCTGGCGGGGCCAGTAGTGCAGGCCGGTCACGTCGTACTGGCCGCGCAGATCCAGCTGGATCTCGTGCGGGTGCGGCGGGTCGGCGGCGCCGCTCCACACCGTGTGCCACATGGTGGCGAGGTTGCCGTCGAGGACGTTCACGCCGCGCCCGTCCTGGCCGGCGGTCTCCTGCGAATCCACCGAGCGAACGGTCATCGCGGTCTGCGCGAGCCGCTGCCGTACGAACGTCGCCGTGTATGTGGTGTTCGTGGTGGGCGCGGTCACGGTGTGCGTCTGGGCGCCCGCGTCGGACCAGCCGGCGTAGACGTACGCAACGCCGCCCGCGATCTGCGGTGTCACCCCGCTGACCGAGTTCGCCGAGCCCTGGATGACCGTCCGGGTGAACGGTGTGACCTGCGCGGTCCCGCCGACGGTGAGCTGGGTGCCGGACGGGTTGCCGGCGAAGGTCAGTTGCACGGTCCGCGGGTCGAGCCGCCGGGTCGTGGTCGACGACAGCCCGCCCGCGTCGGTCGCCGTCAGCACCAGCTCCAGGTGTGACGGGAATTCGTGGTCCGGCGCCGGGAAGGTGGCGCCGGTCGTACCGTTCCACTCCTGCGCCGTGTGGGTGTGGCAGTTGTCCGGGGCGTAGCAGTGGTACTGCAGCAGCCGCCAGCGCAGCGCCGTCGCCGGCAACGCGCCCTGATCCGGATCGGTCGCGCCACCGCTGAACGTGATGCTCTGCCCGACCGCGAAGGTGGTGCCCTCGGCCGGCCCGTCGATCACCGCCACCGGCGGCGAGTTCCCGGACTGGATCTCCACGGTCTGGGTGTCGGCCGCGTCGAGGCTGTCCAGCACACGCAGCCGGGCCGTGTACGGGCCACCGGGCGGGTACGTGAAGCTGGCGGTCGGCGTCCGCGCGTCGACCGTCCCGTCGTTGGTGAAGTCCCACTCGAACCGCAGCAGCCCCGCGTCGGCCGGATCCGGATCGCTGGACTGCCGGGCGTCGAAGTTCACCGTCAGCGGTGACGCCCCGGTGGTCGGCGAGGCGGTGAGCGCCGCGGTCGGCGGCTGGTTCCCGGCGAAGTAACGGATCCGCCGCACGGTGCCGCCCGCGTCCGCGTAGTACAGATCACCGCCCGGCCCGATCTCCAGGTCCACCGGGTTGGCCGCGCCGGCGACGAAGGTGATCCGGTCGGTGGCGGCCGGCACCCCACCCGGGGTGGGCGGCCGCATGGCCCAGATGCAGTCACGGGTGTAGTCCGCGAAGAACAGCGCCCCCCGGTAGCTCTCCGGGTATTCCGACTCCAACGGCGCGAACGTCATCCCGGAGATGCTCGACCCGCCGGTCGGGCAGCGCTCCCCCGCCACCACCGGCTCGGAATGCTTGTACGCGTAGTGCGGCCCGGTCTGCCCACCGGCCGTGTACAAACTCTCGCACAGCTCCAGGTTGGCGCCGTCGTAACCGCTCTGCCGGTCCGTCCCTTCGAAACAGGGCCAACCCAGATTTCGTACGGCCGTGGCGGTGCCGGTCAGCCGGTTGATCTCCTCCCAGGTGTTCCAGCCGACGTCGCCGACCCACAGCTCACTCGTGCCGGGGCGCAGGGCGAACCGGTACGGGTTCCGCATCCCGTAGGCGATGACCCGTCGCGTGTTCAGGTCACTCGACCCGATCGCCGGGTTGCCGGGCGCCGCCGCCCCGGTCGCCGGGTCCAGCCGCAGGATCGTCCCGTCCAGCCCGGTGGGGTCCGCTGCGCTGCGCACGTCCTGCGACCGCAGCGCCCCGCCCTGCGCGCCGGGCGGGGTCATGGTGCCGCCCGGCGGGTCGCCGCACGGGTTGACCGGGGCGCCCAGCTGCCCGTAGTCGACCGCGTTGTAGCTGGCCCCGTCACCGCCGCTCAGATAAAGCATGCCGTCGGCGCCGAAACGCAGATCGCCGATCGAGTGCGACGGGTACTGCTGGCACCAATCGTGCAGCAGCACCGTCTCGGTGCCGCTCGCGTCCAACCGGGACAGCCTGGCCGTCACCACACACCGGCCGCCGTTGGCGCCGCCGACCGCGGTGCAGTTGTCGTTCCAGACGGGCGCGATCTGCCCGGGCGGGGCATCGTAGGTGTAGGTCACGTACACGAACGGCTGGGTGGGGAAATCGGGGTGCAGCGCCAGCCCGAGCAGGCCCCGGTCGTTCTGGTTGTGCACATTGGTGCGCAGATCGGCGAAAATCGTCGGGGTGGTGTCGGCAATCGAGTCGAACACCTTGATCCGCCCCGCCTTCTCGGCCACGAAGATCCGGCCGTCGGAGGCGAACTCGATGTTCATCGGCAGGTCGAGGCCGGTGAGGACGGTCTGTTCCCGGAACCCGGCGGGAAGCACCGCGGCCTGAGCGGGCAGCGGCCCCATCACGACCAGCATCGCGGCGACCAGAATGCTGACGACGATGCTGGAAGCTGCCCGCATGGGTGCCCCCTCCCCCTAGGGTGTCCCGAAGGGGGATGCAAACACGCCACTGGAGACGGTGGTTAACCTCGATGTAACTTCGCCGTGATAAGTCCAATCCGACTTACTTGAACTGGCTCGCATAAGCCCCGCTGGGCGCGATGTTCGTGATCACGTCGATAAGCACACCGTCCGGACCCGCGACGATGAAATGCCGCTGGCCGAACTCCTCGCTGCGGATCTCCAGCAGCGCCTCCAACGGGCCGTCGACGACGAGCCGCCGCCACTCGGCGTCCACATCGTCGATCTCCAGGTTGAGCAGCAGCCCCTGGGCGGAGGCGCCGCGATAGGCGGCCGGGATGGTCTCGTGGGCGCCGTCCAGGATGGCGAGTTCCGCTTCGCCGCGGCGCAGGCTGACGTACCAGTCGGCTTCGAAGGTCGTCTCATACCCGAAGTGCTCGCGGTAGAAGGCCGTCGTGGCAGTCACGTCCTTGGTCATCAGTACCGGGTACATCGTGCTCCCTCGCTTACATACACTGTGTCGGTAAGCCGAATATACATACATCGCGTATGTAAAAGAAGGGCGCGGGATGGCACGAGCGACGAAGGAGCAGAGCGAGATCACCGCGCGGCGGATCCAGGAGGTGGCGACATCACTGTTCGCCGAGCGGGGGTACGCCGCTGTGGGTCTTGCTGAGGTGGCCGCATCGGCGCAGGTCACGCGCGGGGCGGTGTATCACCACTACCGGGACAAGCAGCACCTGTTCGAGGCGGTGGCGGCGGCCGCCCAGCAGCGGGTGGCGGACGCGGTGACTGCTGCGGCGTCCGCTGCGGAAGGTCCGTGGGAAGGGCTGCTCGCGGGGTGCCGTGCGTTCCTCACCGCGAGCGTCACTGACAGGCATCGCCGGATTCTGCTGGTGGACGCACCGTCGGTGATGGGGTGGAGCATGTGGCGCAGCCAGGATGCCGATGCCTCCGGTCATCACCTGGTGGAGGCGGTCACCGAGTTGGCGTCCGCGGGCATCTTGACGATCACCTCGCCGCCGGCGACTGCGGCGCTGCTGTCGGGGGCGATGAACGAGGCCGCCCTGCACATCGCCGCGGCCGCCGATCGCGAGGCCGCCCTTGAGGAAACGTGGTCCGACCTGTTGCGCCTCCTGCGCGGGCTGCTCCACGAGCCCGCTACCGGCCCCTGCGCCAGCGCCTGCGCCAGCCCCTCCGCCAGCGCCTCCACCGGCTCCTCCACCAGCCCCTCCGCCAGCGCCTCCACCGGCTCCTCCGCCAGCGCCTCCACCAGCCCATCTGCCAGCGCCTCCACCGGCTCCGCCGCCAGCCCCTCCGCCAGCCCGACCACCGCTCCGGCCGTCGGCCCTTCCACCCGCCGCCGAACCGATAGCGTGGCGCCGTGACTTCCGGACCGGCCCGCTTCGGCGGGCGTACCAACGTCGTTCTCGCCGTCGTCCTCGACTGCGCCGACCTCGACCGCTCTGCCGCCTTCTGGTGCGAGGTGCTCGGTTACCACCCTCCGTCGTCCGGGCCAGGCCCCTACCGCCGCCTGCTCCCACCCGGCGGCAACGGCGTCGAACTCCTCCTCCAGCAGGTTCCCGAGCCAAAAACCGCCGCCAAGAACCGCCTCCACCTCGACCTGCGGGTCCCCGACCTCCAGGCCGAGGTGGACCGCATCCTCGCCGCCGGCGCTCGGCGGCTCACCGACGAGCCCGTCCACGAGGAGGGCTGGATCTGGCACGTCCTCGCCGACCCTGACGGCAACGAATTCTGCGTGCTGCAGCCGCCGGCAGAGCGATTGACCTGAAGGCCCCGCATCGGCACGACCTGCCAAGCGCCCCGCCTGTCCCGCGCGACGCCGCCTGACCGTCCGCGTCCGAACAGGCCGTCGCCTGACCGTTCCGTGTGCGCAAAGCCGCTTCCTGTTCAGCACGCGTCGCCGAAGCACAGCAGTCCCAACCGGAAGGCGGCGTCCCGCGCCAGCAGGAAACCGACGATGCCGACGATCCACGACAGCGCGTTGCTGTTGGCCATCCAGGTGCTGACCCGGTTGAGCAGCGGCTCGATCCGCGTGCCCGTGACGAGCCGGAGCGCCAGGAGCACCAGCGCCGGCACGACCATCAGCAGGCAATAGCCGGCCATCACCAGCGCCAGCTGCGCCGCCGGCAGCTCGGCGGTGGTCAGCAGGCCGATCGCCGCGAGGTAGGGCAGCATGGTCGTCACCTCGGCTGCCGCCGCGGCGAGCGCCAGCCCGGCCACGCCCACCGCGCCGCCGCCGTCGGCAAGGGCGCGTTCTCGCCAGCGGAGCAACCGCCCGCCGCCGGACGCCTGTTTGTTCTTGCGGTCCAGCCGGAAGCTCCAGAAGAACAGCGCGACGCCGAGGACCAGCTGGACCCAGATCGCCGGCTCGGTGTTGATCAGCCTGCTGATCTGTGGCAGAAACGCGTCGGCGCCCAGGGCCACCGCGATGCCCACGCCGAAATAGAAGGTGGCGACCGTCCCCAGGAAGACCAGCATGCGACCGGGCCGCACCCGGCCGGGATGCAGCAGCAGCCAGATCGGGATCAGCAGGGTCCCGAAGCTGGTCGAGTCGATCAGGGCCAGCAACGCCAGAGATGCCAGGAGGGCGAGGTCCATGCCGCTCACTCTCCAGCCGGCGCCGCCCTGCGCGCGTCGGTCGAAGGATGACAGTGGCACCCAGGCGCATACATCTTTCGACCGACGCCACGCCCAGGCGTTCGTGATGGGATGAGGCGGTGAGGTTCAAAGACCGCTGGCGGGGCAGCACCCGCTTCCAGGATGTCGTCACCGCCGCGGGCACGTTCGCGGCGGGGCTGGCGTTCAACCTGGTCGGCCTCACCGACACGTGGTCGTTGGTGGAGGTCGCCGCCCTGGCCGGCGCCTCCGCGTGGTGGCACACCGTCCTGCTCGCGCTGGGGTGCGTGGTCATGCTCGGCAAGCGCCGCCGCCCGGTGCTGATGCTCGGCGCCGGTGTCGTCCTGGGCGCCGTTGACCTGATGCTCGGCGGCAGCGTCGCGGTGGTCCTGGTGCTGTTCGACCTGATCTTCTCGGCCGGCCTGTTCGCGTCCGCCCGCGCCCGCACCGCGGTGGCAACCACAGTGTTCGTGGTCATCGGCACGGCCAGCGTCGTCGGCGGCCTCGCCCTGGGCGATCTGCGCGTCGCCGTCTTCATCGGCCTGCAGCTGACCACGTTGCTGTTCGTTCCGCTGTGGTGGGCATCCAACATCCGCCAGCAGCAGCGGCTGGGCGCACTCGACGCCGAGCGCACCGCGCGGGAGGCGGTCCTGGCCGAGCGCGCCACGATGGCCCGCGACCTGCACGACGTCATCGCCGCCCACCTGTCCACCACAGCGATCCACTCCGGCGCGGCGCTCGCCCGGCCACCGGACACCGAACGTGACCGGGCCACCCTGCAGGCCGTCCGCACGAGCAGCCTCGCCGCCCTCGAAGAGATGCGCTCCATGATCATGGTGTTGCGGGCCGACGACCGGCACAGCACCGATCCCACGCTGCCGGGCGGCCTCGACCGCCTGCCCGACCTGGTGGCCGAGGCCTCCGCCGGTGGGCTGCGGGTCGAGGCGACCACGGACGATGTTCCCGAGGTCGCCGCCGTCGTCTCGCACACCGTCTACCGCACGGTCCGCGAAGCTCTCACCAACGCGGCCAAACACGCTCCCGGATCGACCGTGCGGCTGGACGTCGCCCACGTCGGCGGGCGCATCGCGGTGACGGTCACCAACGACCTGGCCCGCGACCACCGTGTCGACCATGCCTCGCTCAGCTCCGGCACCGGCTTGGTCTCCCTGCGCGAACGGGCCACCCTCCTCGGCGGCGACCTCACCGCGGGCCCCGACGGCGACCACTTCCGGGTCCGCGCCACGCTTCCCCTCCACCCGGCCGCCAGCGGGAGCACACCGTGAAACCACGCCCCACCCGAAACGCACCGACACGTCGCGACGGCCGCTCGGGTCGACCGTGACCACGCGCCAGCCGCTCCGGTCGACCGTCATGTCGCGACGGGCGCTCGGGTGGGCCGTTGTGTCGCGACGGCTCCTCAGCCGCGCTGTGATGGCGCGGCGGGCGCTCGGGTGGGCCGTCCGGCAACGAGGAGAAGCGGGAGGCGGGCCGCGCGCAGCAGGCGATCGGGGCAGGCCTCGCCCCGGTCGAAGCGGGACGGCGCGGCGGGCGATCGGGGCGCACTGTGAGTGATCAGCAGATTCGTGTGCTGCTCGCCGAGGACCACGCCGCTATCCGGTTCGCGATGCGCGTGATGCTGGACGAAGCTCCGGACATCGTGGTGGTGGGTGAGGCCGGGGACGGCGCAGTGGCTGTGCGGCAGGCAGCGGCGTTGCGGCCGCATGTCGTCTTGATGGACATACAGATGCCGGGTACCGATGGCATCACTGCTACTCGGGAGATCACTGCGGCCGGGCTCGCCGAGGTTTTGATCTTGACCACGTTCGACTTCGATGAGTACGTCTTCAACTCGTTGCGCGCCGGGGCGGCCGGTTATCTGCTCAAGACGGTCGAGCCTTCAGTGTTGATCGACGCGGTGCGCCGGGTGGCGGCCGGTGACGGCTTCCTGGCGCCTGAAGTGACCCGCCGCCTGCTCACGGCCTTCGTCGCCGCCGAACCAGCCTCGGCCGCGCCGTCCGCCGCGGCGCAGAAGGTCAGCCACCTCACCGATCGCGAGCGCGACGTCCTGGCCGCGCTGGGTCGCGGCCTCTCCAACGCGGATCTCGCCACCGCTCTCACCATCACCGAGAAGACGGCCAAGACCCACGTCAGCCGCGTGCTCGCGAAACTTGGCTGCGCCTCACGAGTGCAGGCCGCCATCCTCGCGAAGGAGGCCAACCTCGCCTGAGACAACTGATCACCCAGCCGCGAGCCGCTGCCGCTCGGCGGCGCCAACCAAGCGGGCGCTGCCACTCAGCCAAGCAGGTGTTGCCGCCCCAACCGAGCAGGCGCTGCCGCCCCAACCGAGCAACGCTGCCGCGCCAACCGAACAGGCGCTGCCGCTCAGCTGAGCCGGTGACGCCAGGCGCTGAGCTCAGCTGCGCCAGGCGAGCAGGCGTCGCAGATGTGGGTCCTCCTCGCCGGGCACCGCACCGGGATCGCCGGTCACCACCTCGCCGCCGGCGCCGTCGATCGTGACGAAGGTGCCTTCTGGCAGCTGCCGGGTGCCGGCGTGCAGGCAATGCGCGGCTTCGTCGATGACGAGTTGGGTAGCTCCTACCACTGCGGGCTTGCCCAGGGACCGGGCGACTACCGCCGCATGGCTTGTCGGTCCGCCTCTGCTGGTCACTACGCCCGCCGCTGCGGCCAGGCCGTGCATGTCGAGCGGTGAGGTGTGTGGTCGGACCAGGATCACCGGTCCGTCGGCGGCCATCCGGGCCGCGCCGTCGGCGGTGAGCGCGATGCGGCCCGCCGCCACGCCGGGGCTGGCGCCTTGTCCGCGAGCGATCACGTCCAGGCCGTCGCCGGCCCGGATCCGGGGGGTGTGCGCCAACCGCACGTCCCGCGACGAGATCCGCTTCAGGGCCTCAGTTCGGTCGATCGCGCCCTCGTCGACGAGGGACACCGCCGCCCGCACAGCTGCCCTTCCTACCAGTCCACCCGCTCGCACCTGGAGGAACCAGAGACGCCCCGACTCGTACGTGAACTCCACGTGGCACACGTCCCGGTAGTGCTGCTCCAGCACGGCCAGCGCTTCGACCAGGTCCGCCCACACTGCCGGCTCCCGCGCGGCCAGGGCGTTCAGCGGCTGCGTCACTGATTCGCCGGCTACTACCGCGTTCCCTTGCCGGCCGAAGAGCACCTCGCCGAAGACGGCCGGCTCGCCCGTGCGGGGGTCACGGCTGAACGCCACACCGGTGCCGCTGCGGGAGTCCCGGTCGCCGTACACCATGGCCTGAACGATCACCGCGGTGCCGAGGTCGTGGTCGATGCCGTGCAGCTCGCGATAGGTGATCGCCCTCGGCGTGTGCCACGAGGAGAACACGTCGCCGACCGCCGGCCGCACATCGGGCATCGCCACGTTGAGCAGGGTGTTCATCATGCCCGGCATCGACACCGCCGCCCCGGACCGCACCGACACCAGCGGCCCGCCACCGGATGACTCGGCCACGGGGCGGACAGGATCAGCCGCAGAAGGGACAGCGCCGGCCCCGGCGCGGACAGGATCAGCCGCGGAAGGGACAGCGCCGGCCCCGGCGGGGACAGGATCAGCCGGGGAAGGGACAGGGCCGGCCGCGGGCGGGACAGGGCCGGGGTCGAGGTCGAGGTCGCCCGCGGAGGGAACGGATCCGGCCGCGGAACGGCCGAGCGGGGCCGAGGAGGCGACGAGTTCGCGCACCGCCTGGTCCAGTCCGTCCGGCAAGCGGCCACCGTCGAGGAATTCCCGGCAAGCTGCGGTGTCGATGACGAGGCCGGGCGGCACGGGCAGTCCCAGGCGCAGCATCGTCACGAGGCCCGCGGCCTTCGCGCCGATCGCCGTTGCGGGAAGTTTCAGGGACGGTTCCAGGATGTGCAGGTGGTTCACCGCGGGATGCCCAACGTCACCAGCAGGTCTTCGTGCAGCTGGAACCACACCCCGTGGTACGAGTCCATTGTCGTGGCCAGGTAGCTCCACTCCCCTGCTTCGGCTCGTTGGAGAGCGCGGTTCAGTCGTACCCCATAAGGCTTGAAACGCGGCAACGCCGCAGCCAGATCCGCACACACCCCGGCCGCGCGCCGGTCCAGATCGGTGAAGCGGGCCAGCACCCGCGCGCCGAACGTGGGGTCGTCCGACCGGTCGACCGCCGCCGCGCTGAGGTCAAGCAGTTCCGGGTTCAGCACCAGGAACCGCTCGTACGCGTCCGTCACTGCTGCCCGCGCCCCCGCGGCGTCCAGCTCGGCAGCGGTCCGCTCGGCGTCCGCCGCCTTGCCCGCCTCGGTCAGCCCCCACGCCGGGAACGGCGACGGGGTCCGCACGACCAGCCCGCCCACCGCCAGGTCGATCAGCTCCGACTCCACCTCGTCCGCCGGCCGCCCGCAGACGTCGGCCACCCGCGACAGGTCGGCGTATCCGATGCACCGCAGCGTGTGCAGAACCGTGCTGGTCATGCCCGTTCCCCTTTCGTGCCGGCGATGGCCGCCGCATGCCCGGCGCCCCGCCCGCGTGCCCGCGCGACGATCACCCCGTCTTCGATCCGAACCGCGCCTTCAACGTCGTCAACGGCCGCCGCCGAGACGCCGGAGACGCCGGCCGCCGGCTTGCCGGAAGCCGGGCCGCCGGAAGCCGGCCCGCCGGAAGCCGGGCCGCCGGCAGAGAACCCCACCGCTTCGGCGACCGAGCCGTCTTCATCGAGCACCACCCGCACCGGCCCACCCGCCGGACCGAACACCCGCCGCAGACAGATCGCCAGATCCGTCAAGCGCAGGCGAATCAGCGCCCGACCTCCGCCGCATCCGACGTGACCACCACAACCGTCACCGGCTCCCCCGGCCGGGCGGCCCGCACCGCCTCCTCCGCCCCGCCGAGGCGCCGCGCACCCAGCACGACCACGACGCCGTCCCCGCCCAGCCCCACCGGCCCGTCGACCAGGACATCGGTGACCGCGTCCGGCGGTGACCACGACTCCGCGCACAACTCGGCCGGTGCGATGTACGGCAGGTGCGGCGGATCCCAGTCGTCCGCACCCTCCATCGCCGCCAGGTAGCGACAGGCGCGGGCCACCTCGAACGGATCGCCGAACCCGGCCGCCGTCCGAGCCAGATGGTCAGCTCCGGTCAGCAGCGTGAGCATCAGCTCTGCCAGCCGGACCCGGCGACCGGCCCGCGGCCGCGCCACCTCCAACCGCACCGCCAGCAGCAGCGTCTCCATGGCGACCAGTTGCGCCTGCACCGCCCGCCCCGCCGCGTCGTCGAAGACGCCGGCCACCGACAGTGACCGGAACCGGGCGGCGGCGGGCGTGTCGGCCGCGAGCGGGAGACGCTCCAGCCACACTCGGGCGAACGCCTCCGCCGCCTCGGCCACGTCACCTGGTGGCGTCGCGCCGGGCGGGATCTCCCGGCTCTGCAGGGCGTCGAGCAGGACGGCCAGATAGAGCGACCGTTTGCTCGGAAAGTTGGAATACACCGCCCCGCGGGTCAGGTCGGCCCGCTCGGCGATCCGGTCGACCCGGGCGTCCGCGTAACCGCGTTCGGCGAATTCCGCCGCTGCCGCAACCAGCACCGACGCCCGCGTGCGCTCCTGTTGCTGTACCCGGGTCAGCCTCACGCCGCCACGATACTCACAACATTCGGATGTTGAGAACATCTGAGTTGTACGACCTTGACCCTCGACCTGGTCGAGGCACCAGTCTTCGGCGCATGGATCTGAACGACCACGTCATGACCGAGATGGGCGCCGCCGTCGAACGGGGCCGCGCCGGCGACCGAGAAGAGGCCCGGATCGCCCTGGAGAAGTTGTGGGAGCGGGTGGGCGCAGACGGCGACGCGCTGCACCGCTGCAGCATCGCGCACTACACCGCTGACCTGCAGGACTCGGTGGCTGACGAGCTGATGTGGGACGAGCGGGCCCTCGCCGCCGCCGACCTCGGCGACGAGCGCTTCCACGGGTTCCTGCCGTCGCTGCGCCTCAACCTGGCCGACGCCCACCGCCGGGCCGGCAACGCGGACCAGGCGAGGCACCATCTGGCGGCCGCGGCGGCTGCTGTCGACGTGCTTCCCGACAATGAGTACGGCCAGATGATCCGCAGGGGGATCGAGCGGAACAGAGCCGCCCTGGCCGAGACCAGCTGACACCCGTTTCGGGGCGCGACCAGCTCACATACGCCGCAGCACCGAGACGACCTTGCCGAGGATCACCGTGCGGTCGCCGTCGATCGGCTGGTACGCCGGGTTGCGTGGCTCCAGCAGCACGTGCCCGCCGGTGCGGCGGAACACCTTGACCGTCGCCTCCTCGTCGATCATCGCGGCGACGACGTCCCCGTTGTAGGCATCGGGCTGCTGCCGGACCACCACGATGTCCCCGTCGCAGATCGCCGCGTCGATCATCGAGTCCCCCTGTACCCGCAAGGAGAACAGGTTGCCCCGCCCCACCAGGTCGCGGGGCAACCTCAGGGTCTCCTCGGTCACCTCGTCGGCGAGGATCGGCGCACCGGCCGCGATCGTGCCGATCAATGGCACGCCGACCGAGGACCCGTCGCCGGCCTCCCGGGTGACCGGTTCCAAATACATCCGCACGTCGATCGGCCGGGTCACGGTCCGGCCCCGCCGGACGAAGCCGAGCTCCTCCAGGCTGCGCAGATGCCGGCTCACGGACGAGGTCGACGCCAGCCCGACGGCGTCCCCGATCTCGCGGGTGGACGGCGCGTGGCCGTGCTTCACCGCCCAGTCGCGGATGACGGTCAGGATGCCGCGCTGCCGCGGGGTCAGGACGGACGTGTCGAGTTCCTCGGCCCAGTGCACCAAAGGATCTTGTCAGAGAGTGACGGCCGGAACCGCGACGGCGCGCCGCGACCACGTTGACCCATAGTCAAATAATCTTTATATTGCCCGGCATGGCCAAGGCGATGCGGGAGCCCACGTTCTGGATCCTGACCGCCCTCGCGGGCGGCCCGCAGCACGGTTACGGGGTGATCCAGGAGGTGACCCGGCTCTCCGAGGGCCGGATGACGATGCTGGCCGGCACGCTGTACGCGGCGCTCGACCGCCTGCACGCCGAAGGGCTGGTGGACATCGACCGGGACGAGGTCGTCGACGGCCGCAACCGGCGTTACTACCGGCTCAGCAGCGGCGGTGTCCTGGCGCTGAACGAGGAGACCGACCGGCTGGCCCGCAACGCGCGGACCGCGCGGGCGCAACTGTCGGCGCGACGGGCCCCGGCGCCCCGGCCCGAGCTGGGCACCGCGTGAACCGGCCGGCGCTGGAACGGCGATACCGGCGGCTGCTTCGGTCGTACCCCCGAGGTCGTCGCCGTGATGAACTGCTCGGCACCCTGCTCGACGCCGCGCCCGCCGGGCGCACCCGGCCGACGCTGCGGGAAAGCGCCGACCTGCTCCGCAACGGGTTGCGGGCCCGGCTCGGCCGGCCGCGCAGCCGCGGCGTGGTGGTGCTGGCCGTGCTGGTCGCGATCACCGTCGGTCATCTTTTCGGCGCCGTCGGCACCCGGCTCGCGTGGGAGGCGGCGCCCGGCTATCCGACCGGCGAGCGGCTCGCCGAGATCACCGGGACGGTGTTCCCCGGGACGCCCGTCGACGGGGATCGCACTGCCGACGGCCTGTTCTTCGACCCGATGACGACGTCGGCCGAAGGGATCTTCCGGACCGGGCACAGCGAGGACTTCGAGTACGCGACGTACGACTTCGGCCCCCGGGACGGATTCGTCACCGGCGGGTTCCGGGCCTGGACCGATCAGGCCGCCCAGCGCCTCGTCGCGGCCGGCTGGACGGTGCACAGCGTCGAGGTGACCGGTGCGACCGACATCGCCACCGGCAAGATCGACGACACCGGACGCCACCTCAGAGCCACCCGCGACGCCCTCAGCCTCGAGGTGGAGACCGACGTCAACACGGTCGGCGTCCCGAGCGGCGCCTTCTACGCGCTCGGCACCCTGACCCGGCTCCCGCCGTGGTTCGTCACCGCGGCCGGTGCCGTCGGCGGCCTGCTCGGTGGGCTGGCCGGCTGGCTGGTCACCGGGTGGGGGGTGCGCCGCACCGAGGAGGCCGGCGCCGCCGTCCGCGGTCTGGCCGGCTCGCTGCTGGTCGCGGCGCTGGTCCTGACGCTGCCGATGACCCTTCTCGGCGTCGCCGGCCTCCTCCTCGAGCCGTGGTCGAGCATCCCGCCGCACCAGCCGTTCTGGTCGCTGAACGTGACCTGGGGTTTCGGCTGCACCTGGCTGGCCGCGCTGCTCGCCGTCGCCGCCGCCGGCGTGGTGGTCCTCGCCGGACGCCGGCCGGCCGACGATCCGCACGCCGCCTTCGTCACCGGGCGCCGGCCGTGAGGAATGCCTGGACTGCCCGGTCGCCTTCGGCGTTGCGGCCCTGAACCGAGTGCCCCATCCCGGCGATGACGACGAGCCGGCCGTGCGGTGTGCGGGCGGCCTGCTCCCGGGCCCACTCCACCGGCGTGGACAGGTCCCGATCACCGTTGATGAGCAGCACCGGCATGGTCAGGGCCGAGTACGGGGGTCGCGGGCTGGGCCGGGCCGGCGGCCAGTGCCGGCAGCCCTGGACGATGCCGTGCTCCACAGCGGTCCTCGGCTCGAACGGCCACACCTCGGCCGGCGAGATCTTGTCCAGGGCGCGCGCCACGGCCTCGTCCCGGAAGCGCGGCGGTGTGCTGGAATCACCCCACGGCGCACTGCGCAGGTCCGCGCAGAGCGTGGCCACGTGCAGGCCGGCGCTGAACTCGGCGGGTGGCGTGACGGCGCCGTTCCGCACATCCGCGATGGCGGCGTTCAGCGGGCCGGGGTCGCCCTGCGCGGCCCGGTGCAGCAGGTCGAGCACCGGATAGAACGTGGTCCCGGTCAACTTCGGGTCGACGATGCTCGCGATGACGAGCAGGTCGAACACTCCCACCCCGTTGTCGTGGCGGCGCACCACCTCGGCGAGTTCGGCCGCCGGGTCGTACCCGCACTGTTGCTCCCGGCACGCGCTGCGCAGCACCTGGCCGGTGCGGCGCAGGCCGGCCAGATAGAGGGCGTCGGGATCGTTCTGCGGCACGACGGAGTCGAGGACCATCCGGTGCACCCGGTGCGGATGGGTCAGGCCGTAGTGCGCGGCCACGAAACTGCCGTACGAGACACCGTCGAGCGTCCACCGCGCCACCCCCAGCGCCCGGCGCAGGTCGTCGAGATCGGCCACGGTGTCCGCGGTGGTGTAGTGGTGGCGGTCGCCGCCGAGCAGGTCCGCACATTCCCGGACCGCGGCCGCCGACGGCGGGGTGATGTCCGAGGCGCCGACCTCCGCCTGCAGCCGCGGGCAGTCGATCGCGCCGGCGCCGGTGCCCCGTTGGTCGATCATGACCATCCGGTAGTCGCCGAGCAGGTACGACAGCCGCTGGGAGATCCGGGGCACGAGCGCCGGACCGGGCTGTCCCGGACCGCCGGCAAGCACCATCAGCACGCCCCGCGGAGCGTCGGCGTTGCCGGCGACGGCGACGCGGAGCCGCAGCACACCGGGCCGGCGGCCGCTGCGGTCGAGCGGCACGGTCAGGTGGGCACAGGTGAACGTGGTGATCTCAGGACACGGCTGGGCGCCGGTCAGAGCCGGCGGGGAGGCGGAGGCGGCGACACCGACCGGAGCGGTCAGCACCACGGCCATCAGGACGGAGACGGTCCGGCGGAAGGCGCGCATGGCGTCCATCCGACACCGCGGTGACCGTGGCGACGTTGGACATCGATGCTCATTCTTCGGTGAACAGCCTGCTCGGTGGCCGGCCGAGATGTCTGCGGACGACCCGGGTCAGGTGTGACTGGTCCGCGAAGCCGTAACGGGCGGCCAGCGTCCGCAGGCATCCGGCGCCGTCCTGCAGGTCCCCGAGGACCGCACGGACCCGCATCCGGTTGCGATAGCCGGTGAGGGTCTCCCCGGTCACCGACCGGAAGATCCGGCTCAGGTGGTGCGGCGAGCAGTTGACCCGCGCCGCGAGCTCCACCAGTCCGTCCGCGTACCGCCCGTCCGCCAGGGCCTCCTGAGTGTCCGCCACCAGGCGGCGGTGCACCACGGCGGTCGACGGGCGGACCGGGCCACCGCGCTCGGCGGGCGGGGTCAGCCGGCCCAGGATCACCCGCAGACGCTCCGCCATGTCGAGCGCGTCGAAACCCCGCCGGCAGGCGGCCACGAGCAGGCGGTGCCGCAGGTCGGTCGCGTCGTCCACGGGGAACCGGCACGCCTGCCGCGGCCACCGGCCGGCCACCTCCGGTTCGAGCTCCACCGCGGTGAAGGTGTCACCACAGCCCAGTGGGTGGGCCACGCGCAACTCGTCGCCGGGCCGGGTCAGGACCGCGGTGCCGCTGTCGACGAAGATCTCCTCCCCGTTGACCTGAAGCAGGTAGGCGCCCGACCGGGGCAGCACGAGCCGGCGCACCGACTCGTACGCGACCCCGCCGAACCGTTCGCCCTCCACCCCGCACCGGGCCTCGAACACCCGCATCCCGTCGACGTGGCCCAGGCACCTGCCGGTGCCGGGCTGCCCGGCGTAGCGGGCCTCGCACTGCCGGCATCTCTCGCGCATGGGGCCTCCCCTTTGCATGATGGTCCTGCTCGGAGGCAACCGCAGGCGCTAGGGTGCTGCATCATGACCGTGCGGGTGGCGATGTGGTCCGGGCCGCGCAACATCTCGACCGCGATGATGCGCAGCTTCGGTGCCCGCCCCGACACCGTGGTCGTGGACGAGCCGCTCTACGCGCACTACCTTGCGGTGACCGGTCTGGACCATCCCGGCCGGGACGCGGTCCTCGCCTCGCAGCCGACCCGCTGGCAGGACGTGGCCGCCGCCCTCACCGGACCGCTGCCCGGCGACCCGGCCGTGCAGTACCAGAAGCACATGACCCACCACCTGCTGCCGGAGATCGGCCGGGACTGGCTGGGCGGGCTGAGCCACGCGTTCCTGATCCGCGATCCGGCGCACGTGGTCGCCTCCTACGCGCGGGTGCGCGGCGAGCCGGCGCTGCAAGACCTCGGCTATCCGCAGCAGGCCGAGATCTTCCGGACCTTCGGCGGCCCGGTGGTGGACGCCGCCGACGTGCTGCGGGACCCGGCGGGCACGCTGACCAGGCTCTGCGAGGCGCTCGGCCTCCGCTTCGAGGAGGCCATGCTCAGCTGGCCGGCCGGCCCGCGCGACACCGACGGCGTGTGGGCACCGCACTGGTACGCGGCGGTGCACGCCTCCACCGGCTTCGCGCCCTGGGACCCGTCACCCGCCGACGTGCCGGACCGGCTCCGCCCGCTGGTCGGCGCCGCCGAGCCGTACTACGCCGAGCTGGCCCGGCACCGGCTATAGCACCGGCACCCCGTGGAACCTCGCGTGCTCCTGATAGATCGCCGCGAGTCGCTTCGTCAACGGCCCTACCTGACCGTTCCCGATCACGCGTCCGTCGATCGTGGTCACCCCGGCGATCTCCCCCATCGTGCCGGTGCAGAAGACCTCGTCGGCCGCGTACATCTCGGTCAGCGACACATCCCGCACCACCGCCGGGATCTGATGGACCGCCGCCAGGTCCAACACCGTCTGCCGGGTGATCCCTTCCGGGCACGCCGCCGTGGTCGGGGTGATCAGCGCCGGGCCGCTGACCACGAACAGGTGAGTCGCGTTCGTCTCCGCCACGAACCCTCGCGCGTCCAGCATCAGCGCGTCGTCCGCCCCGGCAACGTTCGCCTCGATCTTGGCGAGGATCGAGTTCAGCAGGTTGTTGTGGTGAATCTTCGGATCCAGCACATCCGGCGACGGCCGCCGGACACTCGCCGTCACCAGCCGCAGGCCACCGGTGTCGTACACCGGCGCCTTGTGCTCCGCCAGCACGATCAGAGTCGGACCCGCCTGGTTGAGGCGCGGATCCATCCCACTGGTCACCTTCACGCCCCGGGTCAGCGTGAGCCGGATGTGCACCCCGTCGCTCATGTCGTTCGCCCGCAGCGTCTCCCGGATCGCGTCGATGATCACCGCATCGCCCGGGATCTCCGCGAAGTTCAGCGCCGTCGCCGACCGCCGCAGCCGCGCCAGGTGCTCGGTCAGCCCGAAGATCGCCCCACGGTAGACCCGCAACCCCTCCCAGACCGCGTCCCCACCCTGCGCCACCGAGTCGAACGGCGAGAGTCCGGGCTGGTCACGGTGCAGCAGCGCGCCGTTGACCCAATACTTGACGTCGGCGTTGCGCTCGTCATAGACCTGGAGCATCGCTCGATCATAAAACCGCGGCCCGCCGCCGTCGCACGCCCCGCGACGCGCTTTCTGCTGATCAGCCCTTCTTGTGGTACGACCCATCACCGGTCCCGTAGCGTCACCGCGACCGGCCTGCCACGCACGGCGCTGCCGCGCCCGCCGGGCTGACCTGCCGTGCCCGGCCCCACCCCACCGCGCACCGTGGGGACTTAAGGTGCGCTCCGCACCCGAAATCACCACGCACGCTCGCCAACCAGGCAGCGTGGGGACTTGGGGTGCGCTCCGCACCCGAAATCACCACGCACGCTCGCCAACCAGGCAGCGTGGGGACTTGGGGTGCGCTCCGAGCCCTAAATCACCACGCGCTTGACGTCGGGGTGTGTGGGGGACACCGCGGTTCGGGCGGCGCGGCGGAGCATCGCACGGACCACATAGGGGTGGAACAGGCGGACCAGTCGCAGGTAGTGGCCGCCGGTGGCGTGGGTTGCCACTGTCACGGTCGTGAAGTCCCGGCCGGGCGTCACCAGCACGCCGGCCCGGAATCGCACGTGTGACTGATCGGCGCCCAGCAGCACCTCCCGCTCACCGCGCGCCACCGTGTCGAACGCCGACCGGTCGCCGCGTTCGATGCCGAACGGGGTCACCAGCGCGTTGCGCAGCCGCAACAGCCCGGCGACCAGGGCGGGCGGATCCTGGAAGACCCGGTCGGCCCAGTCCTGCGGGTCGGGACTCACCCCGGGCGGAACGCGTACGGCGTACGCATCGGCCAGGTCTGGATCTGGTATCGCCTCGTGCAGCAGCGCCGCCTCGTCCGGCACCGGCACCGTCCGGACCCGTGACGGCGCGAACGCGACCACCATCCGCGCCCGCAGCGGGTATCGCACCGTCCGGGTGCCGGCGGCGTTGTCCAGCAGGTGCTCCAGCACCGCGTCGTGGCAGCTGCGGACGACCGCCGGCCACAGCAGCCGCATCAGCCCGGCCGGCCGGGCCACCAGACGGTGCCGCAGCAGGCAGGATCCGGCATCGATCGGTTCCACCGTGAACGTGTGGGTGCCGACCAGGCCGATCCGCGGATCGAAGGTCGCTTCCACCCGGCGCCCCGGCTCATAGCCCGTCACCCGGTAGCGCACCGGCCCGTGCCCGCCCATGGCGCCCAAGCCGAGGTCGCGGTCGAACCGCATCGGCGGCCAGCTGCGCGACGGCCAGAGCGGATCGTCCACCGAGCCGATCCGGTCGAGCAGCCGCCCGACCTCCTCGGCCGGCGCGGTGATCACACGTTCGTGCACGTTCTCCATGGCGATCAGGCCTCCATACGGTCCCGTATGTTTTCCGTACTGTAGCGTATGGACATGGCCTCGACCCGCCTCACTGTCGACGACTGGACAGCCGCGGCCCTGGAGGCGATCGGCCGCGGCGGCCTGGCCGCCGTCGCCGTCGAGCCCCTCGCCGCCCGCCTCGGCGCGACGAAGGGCAGCTTCTACTGGCACTTCGCCAACCGGGACGCGCTCATCGAAGCAGCCCTGCACCGCTGGGAACGCGACCACACCGACGCCGTGATCGCCCAGGTCGAGACCCGGCCCGACCCGCTCGCCAAGCTGCACCTGCTCCTGTCCACGGTGCTGGAGGCCACCGCACTCCCCACCGCCGACTCGATCGAACTCGCCATGCTCGCCACCGCGGCACATCCGCACGTGGCACCAGTCCTGGCGCGCGTCACCGAACGGCGCGTCGCCTACACCGCGTCGCTCTTCGAGGCCCTCGGGCTCCCGCCGGCCGAGGCCCGGCACCGGGGCCTGCTGGCGGTCAGCGCCTACCTCGGGCTGGGCCAGCTGACCCACGCCGCCCCGCGGGCGGTGCCTTCCGCCGCCGACCGCGGGGCGTACGTCGACCGCGTGGTCCAGCTCCTGACGGCCCGGTGAGGGCGGACCCTAAGGCTCCGACTGCATCCGGACCAGGTCGTCGCCGGTGCCGCTGCGGTAGTACAGCACCGAGCGCCCTGACCGCCGCCGGCTGAGGAGTCTGGCGTCCAGCAGCACACGCAGGTGACCACCGACCGAGCCGAGCCCGGCCCCGGTCAGCGCGACCAGTTGGCTGGTGCTCATCGGGGTGTCCAGCGCGGCGAGGACGGCGGCCCGCACCGGTCCGAGCAGCCGGGCCAGCGCCTCGGGCGTCGCGCCGCCCCGTGCGGGAGCGAGCAACCCCGAGCACGGATAGACGACGGCGAACCGGTTGTCCTGCGGATCCGACGCCACCCAGCCCCGGTGGGCAGTCGCGGGAACGAGGACCAGCTCGGCACCGGCGAGGTCCCGCGGCGGGTGGTCGTACGTGTTGATCTGGAGGCGACCGTCGCCGAGCCACCGCATGCCGGGCCGCATGCCGTCCAGCGCCGCAGCCCAGCCGCCGGAGCTCAGCTGCTGCGTGCGCGCCACCACGTCGGCCTCGAACGTCCGGCTGCGCCGCGGCCAGTCCGGCTCGACGCAGCGGCGCCAGACCCACGACAGCAGACCGGCGACCCGTGCCCCGCCGTCCGGCGCCGTCAGCACCTCGGGCACCGGCCCCTGCACGGTGATGGCCAGGTCAGCGAGGAAGGCGGCAGGCGTGGTTGCGCGTACCCTGTCCAGCTCGTCGTCGATGGACCGGTCGCCGGGCCGCGGCGGCACGGTCAGGAACCCCGGCATCCAGGTCCGCCGGAACGCCACTGCGGCGAACGTCGCCGCGAACGGGTCCGCCGCGACGCGCTCCCGGAAGGCGGCCCGGTGTTCCGCCGTCCCCCCGCCCGCGCCGACCGGCGCCGGCCTGCCGATCAGCATCTTCAGGCAGGCGACCGTCTCGGCCAGCGACGACACCGCGAAGCGGCTCCGCGCGAGGGTGTCCGAGCCGACCAGCCACACCCCCACGCCAAGCCCCCGTCCCGTGCCACGTTTCGTCTCCACATGAAACTCTAGGACCGCTGCGGCGGCATGCCGAGACTGCCGTCATGAACACGTACCGGGAGTTGTTCCGCGCGCCGGAGTTCACACCGCTGTTCGCCGCCGCCTCCGCCACGGTCGCCGCGCGTACGGTGAGCGGCCTGGCCCTCGCCACCCTGGTGTACGGGGCGACCGGCTCCCCGTTGCTGTCCGCGCTGAGCCTGTTCGGCTCCTCGTTCGCGCAGGTGATCGGCCTGTTCACCGTGTTGTCCGCAGCCGACCGGCTGCCGCCCCGGGAGGCGACGGCCGGCATCGCCGTGCTGCTCGCCGCAGGCACCGCGATTCTGGCGCTACCCGGGCTGCCCGCCTGGGGTGTCGTGGTCGCCGTCCTCGGTATCGGGCTGGTCAACTCGGTCGCCGGCGGGGTGCGCTGGGGACTGCTGCACCAGATCCTGCCGGCCGGGCACTACCTGCTGGGCCGGTCGGCGTTCACCATCGCGGTGGGCACCATGCAGATCGCTGGGTTCGCCGCGGGCGGCCTGCTGCTGACGGTGGTGTCGCCGCGCCAGGCGCTGCTGCTCGCCGCCGGACTCAACCTGGTCGCCGCGGTCGTGGCCCGGCTCGGGCTCTCCGCCCGAGCGCCGCGCGCCACCGGCCGCCCGTCGATCCGCGGCACCTGGCACGTCAACGCCCGGCTGTGGAGCGCACCGGCGCGGCGCATCACCTACCTCGCGATGTGGGTGCCCAACGGCCTGATCGTCGGCTGCGAGGCGCTGTTCGTCCCGTACGCGCCCGCGACGGCCGGCGCGCTGTTCGTGGCCACCGCCCTCGGGATGCTGACCGGCGACGTCCTCGTCGGCCGGTTCGTCGCGCGCCGGCACCGGAGGTGGCTGGTCACGCCGCTGCAACTGCTGCTGGCCGGACCCTTCCTGCTCTTCGCACTGCCGCTGCCGGCCGGCCTGGCCCTGGCCGCCGCCGCTCTCGCCGCGACCGGTTTCAGTGCCGGGCTGCTCCTGCAGGAACGCCTGCTGGCCGACATCGGCGACGACATCCGCGGCCAGGCCCTCGGCCTCCACTCGGCCGGCCTGCTCGCGATGCACGCGGTCGGCGCCACCCTGGCCGGCGCCGTGGGTGAGATCCTCCCGGCCGGCAGCGCGATGGCGGTCATGGCGCTGGCCTCGCTGGGCGCCACCGCGCTCCTCACAGCGGCGGCCCGCCGCCTGACCGGGCCGCCGGCCGGCGTCAGTCGACCCACTGCGATGCCCTGACCCCGGGTCCGCGGCTTGTCGCCGGGCGGCGCGTCGAACTCGGGCGGCCGGGCGTGCTCGACGTATGCCTCGACTGTGTTCGGACGCAGGCACACCTGACCACCCGGCTGCGTGGGGCCCGGCAGTTCCTGGCCTTCGGGCGAGTTGCCGCGCATACGCTGACCGTCGACCGGTTGCACTTCACAACCGGTCGGGGTAGCGTCGCTGCATGGCAAAGCTGATCTATTCCATGATCACGTCCGTGGACGGCTTCGTGAGCGACCCGGACGGAGAGTTCGGCTGGGGCGCGCCCGAGGAGGAGTCGCACCGGTTCATCAACGATCGGATGCGCGAGTTCGGCACCTTCCTCTACGGCCGCCGGATGTACGAGGTGATGACCTACTGGGAGACCGCGGACACGCTGCCCGACCAGCCGGACTTCATCGTCGAGTGCGCCCGGATCTGGCAGGCCGTCGACAAGGTGGTCTTCTCCACGACACTCGCCGAGCCGGTCACGGCGCGCACCCGGATCGAGCGCTCCTTCGACCCGGACGCGATCCGCAAGCTCAAGGCGGAGTCGGAGCTCGACATCACCGTCGACGGCCCCACGCTGGCCGCGCACGCGCTGCGCGCCGGGCTCGTCGACGAGATCCAGCTGATCGTCGGCCCGGCGATCGTGGGTGGCGGGCATTCGTTCTACCCCGACGGCCTGCGGGCCGAGCTGGAGTTGCAGGACATGCGGCGGTTCAGCAACAGCGTGGTCTATCTGAACTACCGCGTCGTCAAGTGATCGTTCTTCAGGTCCTGCTCGGTGCCGCCCTGCTCCTCGCCGGGACCGGGCACCTGACGTTCGCGCGCGCGGAGTTCCAGGCGCAGGTGCCATCATGGCTGCCGCTCGACCCGGACTTCGTGGTCCTCGCGTCCGGTGTCGTCGAGGTCATCCTCGGTCTGGCCCTGCTCGCCACCTGGCGGCAGCCGGCCCGCGGCCTCGTCGGCGCCGTCACCGCGGTGTTCTTCGTCGCCGTCTTCCCGGGCAACATCGCCCAGTTCGTGGAGCAGAAGGACGGGTTCGGGCTCGACAGCGACGTCGCCCGTGGCGTCCGGCTGCTCTTCCAGCCGGTTCTCGTCCTGTGGGCGCTGGCGGCGACCGGCGCGATCGGGACCCTGCGCAGTCTCAGACGGTCACGCACCCGAAGCTAGCGCGAGAGCCGGCCACACAAGAGCAGCGGGTCGGCCGCACCGGGAGCACGCGGGTCGGCCGCATGCAAGCACGGGAGCCGGCCGCGCGGCGCGGGAGAACGCGAGCGGAGCCGCCGCGAGCCGCAACCCGAGCAGGCTGCGGCTCAGCGGCGAACGTCAGGCCGGCGCGTCGAGGCGCCGGCGTTCCGCACCGATCGTCGTGTCGTCGCCGTGCCCGGTGTGGACCACCGTCTCGTCCGGGAGCGCGAACAGCTTCTCCCGGATCGAGGCCACGATCAGGTCGGCGTCCGAGTAGGACCGGCCGGTCGCGCCCGGCCCACCGTTGAACAACGTGTCGCCGGTGAAGACCTCACCCAGCTCGGCGACGTAGAGGCAGACCGCCCCGGGCGCGTGCCCCGGCGTGTGCAGCACCGTGAGCGTGGTCGCCCCCGCCTTGATCTTGTCGCCGTCGGTGAGGTCGGTGTCCCAGGCCACCCCTTCGCCGTGGGTCAGCTCCCACAGCGGCCGGTCGCCCGGGTGCAGCAGGATCGGCGCGCCGGTGCGTTCGCGCAGCGCGGGGGCCACCCGGACGTGGTCGTCGTGCGCGTGGGTGCAGATGATCGCGCTGACCTGGCGGTCGCCGACGACGGCGAGGATCGCGTCCACGTCGTGCGGGGCGTCGATCACCACGCATGCCGCGTCGTCGCCGATCACCCAGATGTTGTTGTCCACGTCGAACGTCTGCCCGTCCAGGCTGAACGTTCCGGACACCACCCCGTGGCCGACCCGGGCGCGGCTCACAGGACCACCACCGAACGCAGCACCGGGTCGGCGTGCCCGTGCATCCGGCCGAACGCGGCTTCCACGTCGCCGAGGCCGATCTCCTCGGTGACGAACGTGTCCAGGTCGAGCCGGCCCTGCTTGTAGAGGTCCACCAGCATCGGGAAGTCGCGGCCGGGCAGGCAGTCGCCGTACCAGCTGGACTTCAGCGCGCCGCCCCGGCCGAACACGTCGATCAGTGGCAGGTCGGGCACCTTCATCTCCGGTGTCGGCACGCCGACCAGCACCAGCACGCCGGCCAGATCGCGGGCGTAGAACGCCTGCTTCCACGTCTCGGGACGGCCGACCGCCTCGATCACCACGTCCGCGCCGTCGGCACCCTCGTACGTCTCGGCGGCGATCCGCTTGATCTCCGTCACCGGGTCGGTCCTCGACGAGTCGACCAGGTGGGTGGCGCCCATCGTGCGGGCCGTCTCCAGTTTCCGGGCGTCGATGTCGACCGCGATGATCGGGCTCGCGCCGGCCAGCGCCGCACCGGCGATCGCGGCGACGCCGACGCCACCGCAGCCGATCACCGCCACCGACTTGCCGCGGGTCACCGCACCGGTGTTGATCGCCGCGCCGATGCCGGCCATCACGCCGCAGCCTAGCAGGCCGACCGCCGCGGGCCGGGCGGACGGATCCACCTTGGTGCACTGCCCGGCGGCGACCAGGGTCTTCTCGGCGAACGCGCCGATGCCGAGGGCGGGTGACAGCTCGGTACCGTCGGCCAACGTCATCTTCTGCTTCGCGTTGTGGGTGTTGAAGCAGTAGTGCAGGTCACCGCGCTTGCAGGCCCGGCACTGTCCGCAGACGGCACGCCAGTTCAGCACCACGAAGTCGCCGGGTGCCACCTCGGTCACGCCGTCGCCGACGGACTCGACCACGCCGGCCGCCTCGTGGCCGAGCAGGAACGGGAAGTCGTCGTTGATGCCGCCCTCCCGGTAGTGCAGGTCGGTGTGGCACACCCCGCACGCCTGGATCCGCACCACCGCCTCACCGGGGCCGGGATCCGGCACGTTGATCGTCACCAACTCGACCGGGGCGCCCTTGGCACGTGCCACAACGGCTCGGACCTGCTGCATCTCGACATTCCTCTCGGCCGGGCGACATGAGCGATCAATCGCTCAGGATAGTCACTGCGGCGCCGCCGGTCTCGATCACCGGCGGGTGTCACCGCCCGGAACGCGCCGTGCCATGCTGTGGCTTGTCATGAGCCTGGGCATCATCGGTCAGGCGGCCGGTCTGTTCGCCGTCACCAACGTCGACGACATCCTGATCCTGGCGTTGTTCTTCGCGCGGGGCGCCGGCCACCGGCACACCACCCGCACCATCCTGGCCGGGCAGTACCTCGGGTTCGCGGGGATCCTGGCGGTCGCGGTGGCCGCCGCGTTCGGCGCCACGTTCCTGCCCGACGAGGCGATCCCCTATCTGGGGCTGCTCCCGCTGGCGCTGGGCGTCAAGGCCGGCGTCAGCGCCTGGCGGCACCGCCACGGCGACGCCGAGGAGCAGACCGGGAGCGGCGCCGGCGCACCCGGGATGCTGGAGCTCGCGGCGGTGACCTTCGCCAACGGCGGTGACAACATCGGCGTCTACGTTCCCGTGTTCGCCACCGCCGGGGCCGGTGCCGTCACCGCGTACGTCATCGTGTTCCTGATCCTGGTGTCGGTGTGGGTGGCCGCCGGCCGATTCTTCGCCACCCGGCCGGTGATCGCGAAGGCGCTGAGCCGCCGGGGCCATGTGCTGCTGCCGATCGTGCTGATCGGGCTGGGTCTGCTGATCCTCATCCAGGGTCGCTGAGCAGGGCCGCCGCCATCCGGTCCAGGACCGCGCCGCCGGTCGCGCTGAACGGATCACCCAGGCACCCGTGCGCCGCGTCCGCCTGGAAGTGCACGTCCACCTGGACGCCGGCCGCCCGCAACTGCTCGGCGTAGGCCTCCCCCGACGCCCGCAACGTGTCGGCCTCGCAGTTGACGATCAGCGTCGGCGGCGTGCCGGTGAGATCGCCGTTGGCGGGGAACGCGTACGGATCGGTCAGCAGTTCCGGATTCCCGCCGACGTAGTGCAGGCTCATGTCCGCCACCCACTTCGGCGAGAAGAACCCCGCCCCCGGGAACTCCCGGACGATCGCGAACTGCGAGGCCGGCCAGTCCGGCAGCTCCGCGTGCAGCGCCGGATAGATCAGCAGCAGCGAGGCGGGCAGCGGACCGGCGCCGTCGCGCAGGCGCTTGGCCACCCCGGCGGTCAGATTGCCGCCCGCGCTGGCACCGCCGAGGTGCAGGCGCCCGGCGGGCACGCCGAGCCGGCCGGGGTCGGCGACCGCCCAGTTCCACCCGGCCAGGACGTCGTCGGAGCCGTCCGGGAAGTGGCTGCCGTGCAGGGCCTTGCGGTATTCCACGGTGAGCACCGAGCAGCCTCGGGCGGCGAGGGCCAGGCCGACCCAGTGCGCCTCGGCCATCGCGATCGTGCCGCTGACGAACGCGCCGCCGTGCACCCACACCAGCGCCGAGCGAGCGTCGCCGAGACCGCGGTACAACCGCGCCGGCTGGGCGCCGATGCTGAACTCGCTGACCTCGACGGTGGACAGCTCGGGGAAGCGGGCGAACAGCTCGAGGTCGGTGGGCCCGGGATAGGGCAGATCACCGCCCACCTCCAGCATCCGGACGAAGTCGGCCGCGGCCGGCAGGTCCCGGCCCATGGCCCGGGCCAGGACCGCCCGCTGGACCGGACGGGGCATCCGGCGGATGACCCGGAGCGCATGGCCGCGCAGGGTGGCGGGGTTCATGCAGCGAGATTACGGCGGCCCGGCACGGAATCGGTCCCGCCACTCAGCCGCCGCTCAGCACTCGATCACGTTGACGGCCAGACCGCCCCGCGCGGTCTCCTTGTACTTCACCTTCATGTCGGCGCCGGTCTCCTTCATGGTCTTGATGACCTTGTCGAGGGAAACGTGGTGCCGCCCGTCGCCGCGCAGCGCCATCCGCGCCGCGGTGACCGCCTTGACGGCCGCCATCCCGTTGCGCTCGATGCACGGGATCTGCACCAGCCCGCCGACCGGGTCGCAGGTGAGCCCCAGGTTGTGCTCCATCCCGATCTCCGCGGCGTTCTCCACCTGCTCCGGGGTGCCGCCCAGCACCTCGGCGAACCCGGCCGCCGCCATCGCGCAGGCCGAGCCGACCTCACCCTGGCAGCCCACCTCGGCGCCGGAGATCGACGCGTTCTCCTTGAACAGCAGCCCGATCGCCCCCGCCGTGAGCAGGAACCGGACCACCCCGTCGTCGTCCGCGCCGGGCACGAAGTCCCGGTAGTACCGCAGCACCGCCGGGATGATGCCGGCCGCGCCGTTGGTGGGCGCGGTGACCACCCGGCCGCCGGCCGCGTTCTCCTCATTGACAGCCATGGCGTACGCGGTGAGCCACTCCATCGCATGCTCGGCCGGCCGGCCCGCGGCCCGCAGCTGACGAGCGGTGGCCGCCGCCCGGCGCCGCACCTTCAGCCCGCCGGGCAGGATCCCTTCCGCGTCCAGGCCCGCGTCGATGCAGTCGCGCATCACCGACCACAGGAGCAGGAGCCCGGAACGGATCTGTTCGGGCGATCGCCACGCCGTCTCGTTGGCGAGCATCAGGCGCGCGATCGACAAGCCGGTGGCCCCGGTGAGCGACAGCAGCTCGGCACCCGTGGTGAACGGGTAGAGCAGGGACGTGTCGTCCGCTCGTACCCCAGCCGGCCTCTCATCCACGACGAAGCCGCCGCCGACCGAGAAATAGGTCTTGCGCAGCAGCTCGGCGCCGTCGGCGGCGAGCGCGGTGAAGATCATGCCGTTGGGGTGGCCGGGCAGCGTCCGCCGCCGGTGCAGCACCAGGCCGACGCCGGTCCGGCCGCCGTCCGGCAGGGTCAGCACGCCCGCGTCGCGGATCCGCGCGGCCCGCTCGTCAGCGGTGGCCACGTCGACGGTCTGCGGGTCCGAGCCCTCCAGCCCGAGCAGCACCGCCTTGGGCGTGCCGTGACCATGACCGGTGGCGCCCAGCGACCCGAACAGCTCGGCCCGCACCGTCGCGACCGGCAGCCCGGCGAGGTGCCCGGCGAACAGGCGCGCGGCGCGCATCGGGCCGACGGTGTGCGAGCTGGACGGGCCGATGCCGACCGAGAAGAGGTCAAAGACGGACACGGCCATGCGGAGGCTCCCTTGGCTGGGCCTCCCCCGCTCTGTCATGGGGCCTGAGAGCTTCACCGCCGGGGCGGCTTGCACCTTGGGCGCGGCAGGACTGCCGGCTTTCCAGAGTCGCCTGGCCGCAGCGGTACTTTGTGCCTGAGAGATTCTGGGAGAGAAGTTGCTCCTTCGGCGCCCCCACCAGGGGGTCTCTCCCGCAGCGGCGGAAACGGCGAGTGTTGAGTTGTCGGTGCCGAGCTTACCCGGCCGGGGCCGCACCCAGTCATCCGCGGATAATCGCGTTGTCGGATCAAGCGCCCGGGGCCACCATGAGCAGCATGGGGTCGGGTGTGCGGTCGCCGCTGCAGGGCGGGCTGCCGCCGCCGGCCGTGGTGTCCGGACCGGTCGTCGAGATCGCCTGTGACGAGTCCGGGTTCTCCGGGACCAACCTGCTCGACCCGGCCACCCCGGTGATCACCCACGCGAGCGTCGACCTGAGTGTGGCCGAGGCCGGGGAGCTGATCGCGACGCTGGGGTCCGGCCGGTTCTCGCCGCACGAGGTGAAGTCCGGACAGTTCCTGCGCCGGCCGGCGGCCGGCGCGGCGCTCGAGTGGTTCCTGACCGCGCTGCGCGGCCGGGCGTTCGTGCACCTGGTCGACAAGGAGTTCTTCCTGGCCAGCCGGGTCGTCGACCTGCTGCTGGCCGAGCCGTCGTACACCGCCGGCACGCGCCTGGCGCAGGAACAGCGCCCGGCCGCTCTCGCGCTGTACCGGGCCGGGCGCTCGGCCGGCAGCGCCTGGGACGACTTCCTGCGGGCCTTCGTGCGCATGGTGCGGATGAAACGTCGCGGGCCGTTGCAGCAGTCCACGGCCCAGTTCCTCCAGGCCCGCGACGTGCTGCGCGGCAACGGGGCGGACGCCGTCCTCGACCAGCTCGACCCTGCGCGGGTGTGGGACGTCCTCGCCCGCCTGGACCGCGAAGACAGGTCGATCCCGCCGCCGCTGGAGCCGCTGCTGCCGGCCCTCGCCGAGACCGTCCTGTCCTGGAGCGGCGGGCGGCGACAGGTGCTGGTGGTCCACGACGAGCAGAGCGCGCTCACCGCCGACCGGCTGACCCGGCTCGGGCAGGCGTTGGCCGCTACGATGCCGCGGGGCGTGTCGCCGCTGGCCGGGCTGGTGATGACGGACTCCCGCGACGATCCCCGGGTGCAGGTCGCCGACCTGCTCGCGGGCACTGCGCGGCGGTCCCGCGAGATCATCGACGACGCGTTGCTGCGGCCTCTGCTGACGACGACCTCAGGGGGCGACGGGGCCGAACCATGATCGCCGCGGTAAGGCGATCGGGTGCGCCGTTTCCTCCGGCGCCCGCGAAGGGCAAGATGGTGCTGATGCTCTCGTCGATGGAGGCCGTTCGCCGGCTCATGGATCTGCGGCACCGTGGACGGGCCGAGGACCTGCCTGCGGTGCTGGCGGCGGCTGCCCCACTGCTCGACGCGGAGTCCGCGACGGTGCTGCTGGTCGACTACGGGCAGCTGGCGCTGCATCCGCTGCGCGGCACCACGCTCGACGGCCCGGGCGCGATGACGGTGGAGGACACCCTCGCCGGCCGCGCGTTCACCTCGGCCGAGCAGCAGTGGTCCGACGAGGGCGACGGCGGCCGGCTGTGGCTGCCGCTGCTGCACGGCGCCGAACGTCTCGGCGTGCTGGAACTGCGGGTCAAGGCGTACCCGCCGGTCTCCACCCGGAACGACCTCGAGGTGATCGCCGCCCTGGTCGCCGAGTTGATCGCCAGCCGGCGGTTCTACGGCGACGCGGTGGAGCACACCCGGCGCCGGCTGCCGATGCAACTGGCCGCGGAGATCATCTGGAACCAGCTGCCGCCGCTCACCTTCGCGGTCGACGGCACCATGATCACGGCCGTGCTCGAGCCGTGTTACGAGGTCGGCGGCGACGCGTTCGACTACGCGGCCAACGGCGACGTGCTGCACGTCGCGCTCTTCGACACGGTGGGCCACGGGATCAGCGCCAGCGCGCTGACCACGCTGACGCTGAACACGTACCGCAACGCCCGCCGCTCGGGGCTCTCGCTGACCGACACCTGCCGGTCGATCGACAAGTGGATCCGCGCGCAGTACCCGGGGGCGTTCGTCACCGCTCTGCTGGCCGAGCTGGACGTGCCGACCGGCGTGTACCGCCGGATCAGCGCCGGCCACCCCGCCGAGCTGGTGCTGCGCGGCGACCGGGCCATGCCCGCGCTGCCGACGCCCAACACTCTCCCGCTGGGCCTGGGCCACATGCTCTCCCGGCCGCCGCACGTCGTCGAGGAGCAGCTCGAACCGGGCGACACACTGGTCTTCTACACCGACGGCATCACCGAGGCGCGGGACGTCACCGGCGAGCTGTTCGGGGTGGACCGGCTCAGCGAGTTCCTGATGGAGACGCTGCGCCAGGGCGCCTCGGCGCCGGAGACGATGCGGCGCTTGATACACACCATCGTGTCGTACGAGGAGGGCGAGCTCCGCGACGACGCCACCGCCGCGATGCTCCAGTGGCGGCGGCACTGACCGCCCGTCGACCCGGTGCGGCGAACCTACGAGGCGTCCGTTCGTCCACTTTGAGTCGGAGTCCGGTAGGGCGGGGTCGCGACGCGACGACTTTTCGGATACTCATGTGATCACGCGCCGCGCTTCCGACGCGCGGCAGTCGATCACACGGGGATTTGCATGTTCAAGATCACTCGGATCACCAGGTTTGCCGGTGGCATCGCCACGGTGACCGCCGCCGGCGTCGCGTTCACCGCGCTGCCGGCCCAGGCCGCAGCGACCGCCACCGCTGTGGTGGTCGCCCCCGGCAGCGTCCGCTTCAACGCCGCGCCGGGGCAGGTCAACAACCTGAGCATCACCGCGCAGGACCTGATCGTGACGTTCGACGACGACGTCGTCATCACCGCCGGGGCCGGCTGCGTCCAGGTCGCCGATGACCCCACCCAGGTCACCTGCGACCTCGGTGCGCCCGCCACCGCGTCCGCCCTGGCCGTCGATCTCCGCGACGGCGCTGACACAGTCGGCAACGCCACCGGCTTCGCGCTGTCCGCCTCCGGCGGGCCGGGCAACGATCAACTCTTCGGTGGCCCGGGCGCCGACCTGCTCGACGGTGGCGCCGGCGACGACGCCCTCTACGGCAACGACGGCGACGACCTGCTCCTGGCCGGCGCCGGCGGCGACGAGCTGATCGGCGGGCTCGGCGCGGACCTGCACGACGGTGGCGCCGGGCGCGACGAGGCCTTCTACTCCGAGCGGTCGACCGGCATCGTCGCCGACCTCGACAACGCCCGCGGCGACGACGGCGAGCCCGGCGAGGGCGACTCACTGCTGCGCGTCGAGGACATCACCGGCACCGTCGCGGACGACGTCCTGACCGGCAACAGCAGCGACAACTCGCTGATCGGCAGCAGCGGACAGGACACTATCGCGGGTCTCAGCGGCGACGACTACCTCGAGGGGGGTCAGAGCGAGTTCGACGGCCCGGACGCGCTGAACGGCGGCGCGAACCGGACCTCGGCCGGTGACACCTGCCGGCTGAGCCTGGCCGGTGGCACCACGGTCAACTGCGAAACCGTCACCGAGGGCTGACGCCCGGTCCCGGGGAGCGGTCACCGCTCGCTCCCCGGGACATTCTCACCGCACACCCGAAAGCCTGGATCACCCGGCCGCGGCGAGCGCTTCCGACTTGATCCGGGCGGCTTCGGCGATGTCGGCCTCGCGCACCGCGGCAACCGAACCGAACACCGAGACCGCCTGGTAATACGTCCAGGCCAGGCTGGTGCAGGCCGGCCGGACGACGGAGTTGTAAGTGGCGCATTTGCGCTTGAGGTCCTCGTGGAAGGCGCGGTCCACCCGGCTCTTGTTGGCGGGGAAGGCGCCGATCGCCTTGTAGTTGCGGTACCCGAAGTCGTGGCGGTGGCAAGAGAGCCGGAAGTCGAAACCGAGCGGGTTGTCCGGGCTGGACGAGCAGTAGTCGGTGCTCCAGTCGAAGCCGTAGGCGGACCAGGCCCCCTGGTTGCCACGGGCGGCGTTCCAGCTGTGGTAGCCGGCGACGCCGGTCTGGGTGAACGACGAGAGGACGGCAGGCTTGTCGGCGGGGGCAGCCTGGGCGGGAGCGCCCCAGCTGATGACCGCCACCGCGGTGCAGGCGGCGGCGAGCAGGACACGGATCGACGAGGACATCGTGGGCTCCTCACGAACGGCTCACCCCAGGTCGGCGGGGCGAGCGGCGACCGCCAGGCAGTTTCGCGGAGGTTACCCACGAGTTACCTGAACGATGACTCAGTGTGGGTGCTCCGTCTGGCCGTACCTCAATCGGTCCATGGAGTTTTGTCGATCTCTGTGGAAACGGGCCGGGTTGCGAAGAGTTGATGCACCGACTTCTATGGGGCGGAACGTTCCACATTGACAGAACGGGGAGTCAGTGAGAACCAGAACCTTCGTCCTGGCCGGTGCGAGCATCGTGGCGATGCTCGCACCCGCCGTTCCGGCCCAGGCGGCCGTCACACCCGCCGGCGGCGTCCAGTTCCGCCTGGCGCACAGCGGCAAGTGTGTCAACATCGCCTGGCGCAGCATCGACAACAACGCCGCCGTGATCCAGTACACGTGTGGCAGCCCGACCGACAGCAACGACAAGTTCTCGCTGGTGCCGCGCGGCAACGGCAACTACTGGATCCGCAATCTGGGCTCCAACAAGTGCCTCAACGTCTACAACAACTCGACCGCCAACAACGCGGCGATCATCCAGTACACCTGCAACAGCCAGCTCAACGGGCTGTGGAAGGTGGAGGAGGTGCTGGACCAGCCGACGGTGCGGTTCCGCGCGGCCAGCACCGGCAAGTGCCTCAACCTGCCCAACGGCAAACTGGACAACAGCGTCCAGTTGATCCAGTACACCTGCTCGCCCACCGCGACGTCGGCCAACGAGAAGTTCTATCTGCCGCCGACCACGTCACCGGCGCCGGTGAACCGGCCGTTCACCAGCAAGCAGCCGGTCTCGGTGCACCAGGGCGTGCCGGCCGTCGCGGGCGGGGTGGCGCCGGTGCAGTACAGCTACGTGCGCTCGGACAACCAGCTGCAGATCATCACCGACCGCAACCCGGACCCGGCGAACAACGACCCCAACGCCCCCGGCCCGGTGCTGGTGGAGACCTACAACTTCGGCTACACCGGGCGGACCTCGTCGGCGCGGCTGGCCGACGGCCGGGTGCAGACCGTGGTGCACGACGCCGCGTCCGGCGACGTGGTGCTCGCCGACGAGACCACCAAGGGCACCGGTGAGTACGGCGACATCTGGGACATCGGCGGGGCGTTCGACGCGCAGCCGGTGGTCGCCCCGATGGGACCGAACGGTGCGCTGGCCGTCTGGGCGATCATCAACGGCCGGCTCTGGTACGCGCCACAGCAGGTCAACAACCCGCAGACGCCGTACGGGGCGTGGCGTGACCTGGGCGGTTCCGGCCTGACCGGCACGCCCGCGGTGGTCCGTGACGAGAACGGCTCCCGGATCTTCGCGCTGGACACAGCCGGCCGGCTGCAGACGGCGACCTTCAACAGCGTCTTCCTCACCGACTGGGTGAACCTGGGCGGCAGCGGCCTCACCGGCACGCCGTCGGTCGTGACCCGCCCCGGCTTCACCATGTCGGTGTTCGTGCGCAATGCCGACGGCACGATCCAGACCAGGAAGGAAGGGATCGACCGGGTCTGGAGCGACTGGTCGTCGATCACCGGTCTGCCCGTCGCCAGCTCGCCGTCCGCGGTGATCGACTGGGAACCGGGACGGATCGCGGTCGCCGCCCGCGGCGCTGACGACCTGATCTACGTCACGTTCGAGACGCAGCAGAACACCGGGGTCTACACCCAGTGGTACCAGGTGTCCGACCCGGCCGACCCGGAGACGGTCGCCGCGGGTGACCCGACGGCGTTCCCCTTCCGCGTCCCGTCGACCGGCGACAGCCTCGGCATCGCCTTCCGCAGCACCGTGATCGACGAGCCGGTGGTGTACCTGCTCGGCGCGACCGCCCCGAACGCGAGCGCCCGCGGTGCGGCGCCGAAGTTCGAACGGCACGAGCTCGGCACGGCGGATGAGAAGATCCGGGTGAAGTGACGGAGCGGGCGAACCGGGTCCGTCACCGGATCCGGTTCGCCCACATCCAGCCGCTCAGATAGCCGCGCTCGCGGCCCTTCCAGACGTACGACCAGGCCGCCACCGGCATCACGAACTGCCCCAGCTCGTCGAAGACGGCCTTCGCGTCCTTGCGGCGGCCGGCCAGCGTGTAGTAGATCGCCATCCACTGCAGCAGGACGGACCGGTGCACCGGACCGGAGATGCCGGCCCGCCACTTGGCGATCCACTCGTCCAGCTCCTGCTGCACCTCGGGCCGCCGGAAGTATTGCCGGGCGCCCTTGAGCGACTTCTTGGCGTCCTCGCCCCAGGTGTACTCGACGAGCACGTACTCGATGTGCGCGAAGATCGGCAGCAGGCCGGCAGCGGCTCCGGGTGGAGCCGCCCGGGCGACGTCGCGGGCGGTGGCGAACATCAGCTCGTGCGAGCCGCCCCATTTCTGGCAGCGCAGGCTCATCGCGGCCCGGTGCAACCCGAAGTTGTACGGGTCCCGGCGCCGCCCCTCGTCGAAGATCTCGTCGAAGGACGTGGCCCGTGCCTGCCGGTCGCCGAACAGGGTCCCCATCATCAGCACCCAGGGCAGCGGGTCGTTCGGTGGCGCCAGCTCCATCGCCCGCCGGCCGACCTGAGCCGCCGCCTCGGACAGCGCGTGGAAGTCGCGGAACTGCTCAGCCGTGGTCAGGTCCGCCGAGGCGCCGCCCCGCGCCGTGCCGGCCCGGCCGTCCAGCATCTCCGCCTGGACCAGCACCGCCGCCGGGTCCGACGGGGCGGCGGCCAGCCACGCGTACAGCCAGGCGTCCTCCTTCTCGGCCAGGCTGCTGAGCGATCCGACCCGGTGCCCGCGCAGCTCCCAGTCGGTGCCCGCGTCCTCGATCACTTTCCGGGCCGCCGGCCAGTCACCGTGCCGGGCCCGTTCCCGGGCCTCCACCAGCGCCGGGTCGATCGCGGCACGGGCGGCGTCGAACTGCGGGACCTCCGGGATCGGGTCGCCGAAGAGGTAACGGAAGATCAGATAAATGTTCCGGAACATCAGAAGGTCTTGACCCCGTTGGCCCACCACCAGCTCATCAGGTACCCGTACTCGCCGCCGGCGAAGAAGTACCCCCAGCCGGTGGTCGGGATGACGAACTGGCCGAGCTCGTCGAAGACGGCCTTCGCCTCCTTGCGCCGGCCGGCCAGCACGTAATAGAGCGCGATCCACTGGCGGCAGGTGGACAGCCGCTGCCGGTTCGGCGGTGCGGCACGCCACTTCGCGATCCACTGGTCCAGCTCCTGCCGGATCTCCGGCCGCCGGAAGTACTTCTGGCAGGTGCGCAGCGACTTCTTGGTGCGGGTGTCCCAGCTGAACTCGCGCATCGCGTACTCGAAGTGGGCGAACAGCGGCAGCAGCACCGAGCTGGCGCCGGGCGGGGCGGCGGCTGCCACACCCCGGGCGATGGCGAACATCTCGTCGTGCGACCCGTACCATTTCTGGCACTTGAGGCTCAACGCGGTGAAATGCAAGTCGAAGTTGTACGGGTCGCGGCGGCGCGCCTCGGTGAAGACCGCGTCGAACGACGTCTGCACGGCCCGGCGGTCGGCGAACATGTTGCCCAGCTGCTCGACCCACGGGATCGGGTCGTTCGGCGCGGCCAGCTCGATCGCCCGCTGGCCCACCTGCGCGGCCGCCTCGGAGAGCGCGTGGAAGTTCTCGAACTGCTCGGCCGTGGTGTTCGCCGCCGACGCGCTGCCCCGCGCCTCGCCGGCCCGCTGCCCGAGCATGATCGACTGGATCAGCACCGCGGCCGGGTCGGCCGGCTCGGCGCGCAACCAGGCGTACAGCCAGTTGTCGTTCTCGGCGGCGACGCCGGCGAGCACCGCGAGGCGACCGCCGCGCAGCTCCCAGTCCTGACCGGCCTGCTCGATCACCTTGCGGGCGGGTTCCCACTCACCGTGGTAGGCGCGGTCCCGCGCGTCCTTGAGCTCGTGGTCCCAGAAGATCTTCTCTTCGTCGAACTCCGGCTGCTCCGGCAGCGGGCCGCCGAACAGGCTGCGGAGCATGACGCGCAGGGTGAACATTCGCGAGATCGTAGAGCACCGCCGGATCCGGCACCGCCCCGGTTTTCTAGGATGGGGAGATGCTGCGCGTGCTCTCGGTGGCGTTCTGGGCGTTCATCGGGATCACATCCCCGGTGTTCTTCGCCGGAGCGCTCCTGATCTTCCTGGTGACGTACCCCTTCGACCGGCGCCGGGTCGTGCTGCACCTCTACTCGTCGGCGTGGGCGATGTGTTACGTCCGCCTGAACCCGCTGTGGCGGCTGCGGATCCAGGGCCGCGACCGGCTCCCCCGGCACGGGGCCGCGGTCCTCGTCGCCAACCACGCGTCGCTCGTTGACATCCTGGTGCTGTTCG
The DNA here is from genome assembly GCF_056134165.1 of Actinoplanes sp. 13. Classification (NCBI taxonomy): domain Bacteria; kingdom Bacillati; phylum Actinomycetota; class Actinomycetes; order Micromonosporales; family Micromonosporaceae; genus Actinoplanes; species Actinoplanes sp. 13. Next base: position 210,034 of record NZ_JBVYOQ010000005.1, read on the forward strand.
GGCTGTACCGGCCGTTCAAGTGGGTGTCCAAGCAGGAGATCTTCAAGATCCCGGTGATCGGCTGGAACATGCGGCTGAACGGGTACGTGCCGCTGGTCCGCGGCAGCAGCGCGTCGGTGCGGCTGATGATGGAGCGCTGCGACCGCCTGCTGACGGCCGGCTCACCGATCATGATCTTCCCGGAGGGCTCCCGGTCGCAGGACGGCGCTCTGCGGGCCTTCAAGAACGGCGCCTTCGACCTGGCGGTACGACACGGTGTGCCGGTCTTCCCGATCGTGGTGCACGGCAGCGCCCGGGCCCTGCCCAAGCACGGGCTGATCCTGCGGGACCGCGCCGACATGCGCATCGAGGTGCTGGAACCGCTCGACCCGGCGGAGCATGCCGGGGTGCCGGAACTGCGGGACGCCGCCCGTCAGGCGATCAGCGCCTCGCTGGTGGCGGGCACCCCCTCGGCGAACTGAAACGGCAGGCCCGCGGCGATCAGCGGGCGCCGCGAGTCCATCAGCTGGAAGTGCACGTGCGGCTCGCTGGAATTGCCGGAGTTGCCGCAGCCGGCCAGCTGCTCCCCCGCGGTCACCCGGTCCCCCACAGCCACCTCGACCGAGCCGCGCCGCAGATGGGCGACGACCGCGAAGACGCCGCCGCCCAGCTCGAGCACGACGTGGTTGCCGAGCAGAAAGCGGGGCCCGGCGACCTCGCGCACCATCCCCTCGGCGAGCAGGAAGAAGAAGCCGGGCCAGGACACCCGGCTGAGATGGTCGCGAGCCCCGTCGTACACCCGGACAACTGTCGCGTCCGCCGGCGCGAGCACCGGCCGGCCGAACGCCGGGAAGTCCTCCGGCGGCCGGAAGCCCGGGCCGGAGCCGAACGCCGGCCGGTCGCCGGGCGCGGGTTCGTGGACCAGGTCGATGGCGAAGGTCTGCCCCAGACTGTGCGTGCCGTGGCTGGGCCGTTTCGTCGCCGGGCTGTTCAGCGCCACCCAGCGGCCCCGCACCGGCGAGGCGACGGTGATCGGCTCGATCGACGGCGCGACCGGTGCGAGGGCGGTGGCCAGGCTGATCGCCAGCAGCACGAACGCCGGCACGACCAGCTCGGGCAGCCGGGCGAGGGCCGCGACGACGACGCAGACGATGAACGCGACAGCGCTGACGCCACGGATCCGCGCGGCGACGCTGTACCAGGCCGGAACGGTCATACCCTCCATCGTGCGCGTTTCTTGGGGTACGCGCATTTTCTCGCCGAGTGGCGGACCCGCGTGCCCGGCTTTGTCGCTCAGGTGCGGGCGGCCTTGCCGAGCCGGTCCTCCAGGGCACGGCCCTCGGCAGCAGTGATCGAGGTACCGGCGAACGGCATGCCGAGGGCCGCGGCCAGGTCCCACAGCCGCAGATCGACGGCGGCCTCGACGAGCTCGGCCCATTCCGTCAAGGCCTCGCGGGCACGCCGCCAGGCGGTCAGCAGCACGCAGCCGGCGATGATCAGGGCCGGCCACCAGAGCACACCGGGCACCAGATAGAGGACGCCCCAGCCGACCAGGGTGACCGCCTCGGCGTACCGGGTGCGGGCGTCGATGATCGGGCGGCGGGCCTCGTCGGTGAGCAGCAGCCACAACCGCGGCCAGACCAGGGCGGCGCTGACGTGGTACTGCGCGCGCACCCGCGCCTCGACCAGCCGCACCCGGTCACCCATCCAGGCCGGCCGCTGCGGCAGATAGGCCGGCACAGCCGCGGTGCCTGCGGCCCTCGCCGCGGCGAGGGCCCGGGAACGCCGGGAGAACCGCGAGCGGACAACCAGGTCACCGGTCAGGAACCGGCGCCGCATCCAGCACCGCTGTGCCAGCCGCCCCAGGCCGGCCGCCGCCGTCCCGGTCACCCCGGCCGCGGCGACGATCCCGGCGACGGCGAGCACCAGGCGGGCCGGCTCGGACGCCAGGCTGCGACCGGTGCGCCCGGCCCACGCCACCAGCGCGCCGTGGTCGAGGGCCGACCCGTGGCCGAGCACCACGGCGACCGCCACGACCGCGGTGAACAGCAGGCCGGGCAGCAGGATCGCGGTCACCCAGCGACCGCTGACCCGCTTGCCGACCTCGGTAAGGACCCCGATCATGCCGGCTGCATCGGCGTGCCGAACGCCGCGCAGTGCGGTGGGTGACCGTCGTCGTCGCGCGCCGACCGCCGGTTGCACCGGTCCCGGGGACAGACGTAGGACCCCGCGCCGATGCCCGGTGGCCCGCCCCAGCCGGGCAGCTGGGCCATGGCCACGGTCGGCCGGTCGGACCAGCCGCGCTGCCCGGTGTCGCTCTCCTCGGGCCGCCACTTGCGCAACGCGGACCGGGCGGACCCGCCGCCGCTGATCCGCGTGACGTCGCGGTCCAGCCGGTCCAGCACACCCTCGTCGCGGGCCCGGTCGCGCAGGGAGGGCAGCAGCGCGCACCACTCGGCCAGGGCCTCGGCCTCGGACTCCACCGGTACGGCCTCCTCGCTGATGTCAGGGGTCCCGATCGTATCGATGCCCCTCTACTGTGGATGCGCAGCCGAACACCGGGGGGTCGCTGTGTCCGTGGAAGACCGGATCGCCGTCGCGCTGCGCGACGCACGGTCCTGGCTGGTCACCGCCCAGCGCCACGGCGGCCGGGCGGAGTTCGACCGTGCGCTCGCCGCCGCCGGCCGGGCCCTGGCGTTGTGCCCGTTCGGCGCCCCGCAACGGTTCGCGGCCCTCACCGCGGTCGCCGACGTCCGGGCGGCCCGCTTCCGGGCGACCCGCGACGTGACCGACCTGGCCGAGTGCGCCCGGGTGCGCGGCGAGCTGGTGCCGCTGACCCGGGCCGAGCACCCCGAGGCGGAGGGCGACGCGCTGCTCGCTCTAGCCAAGGCCGCCCTGCTGCTCGGTGAGCAGGGCGGGTCTCAGCGCCCGTTGGAGGAGGCGGCGATGGCCGCCAAGGCGATGATCGAGTTCGCCGGCACCACCGGCGACGCCGACCTGCACGCGGCCGCCGCGGAGATTCTGCGCCGGGTCGTCCCGCGGCTGCCGGCGGACCATCCCGACCGCGCCGCTCTGGCCGCCCTGCGGGGCGTCGCGCTGATCCAGTGGATGGACCGGACCGGCGACCGCGCCGTGCTCGGCGAGGCGGCCGAGGAGACGGACCGGGCCGTGCGGCTGTGCCGGCCGGGCGACGCGAACCTGCTGCCGTTCCTGGCGCTGCGCGCCGATGTGCACCGCCTGCGGTACGAGAGCGAGCGCACCCTCGACTCCCTCAGTGCCTATCTGGACAGCACCCGGGAGGTGCTCGACCGGTACCCCGCCGGCCATCCCGTGACCGAGGCCATGCTGACCAACCTCGGCCAGCTCCACCGCGACCGCTACCGGCTGGCCGGCGACCCCGCCGACCTGGACAGCGCCGCGCACTACCTGCGGCTGGCCGTCGACCGGGCGCGTGACCCGGCGACCCGGGAGATCGCCCGCACCGCACTCGACGATGTCGCCGTCCTGCGCGGCCCGCCGCCCACCACGACGGTGCCGCCGGGGCTGACCTTCGTCGCCGGGCCGGCCTCCATCCCACGACGCCCGCCGGAGCGGGCCGGCGACGACACCACCGAGCTCGCCGCGCACATGACCTCGTTGACCGAGCGGCTGCGCATCTTCGAGCAGACCGGCGACCTCGGCCTGCTCGATCAGGTGTGCGCGGACGGGCGCACGCTGGTGGCCGGCCTGCCGCCCGATCACCCCCAGCGATGGCTGATCGCCATGCCGCTCGGCCCCGCGCTGATGCGCCGTCACGAGGCGTACGGGGAACCCGCCGACCTCGACGAAGCGGTGGAGCTGCTGCGGGCGGCGGCGGCCCGCCCGGTGCTGAACCCGGTCCATGTGGTGGGTGAGCTGGCCAACCTGGCCGCCGCCCTGATCAACCGGTTCCTGCGCGACCGCGGCGGCGCGGACCTCGACGAGTCGATCACGTGCATCCGGCGGGCGATCGAGTCCGTCGAGCCGGCCGACCCGGCGCGGGCCCGATATCTGAACACGCTGGGCACGGCGCTGATCTATCGGTTCCAGCACACCGGGCGCCGGTTCGACCTGGACGACGCGATCGAGACCGGCAAGGCGGCCCTGGCCGGGGCCGCCAGCGCGGAAGCTGCCGGCCACGCGCAGGCGAACCTGGGGAACCGCCTGCGCCAGCGCTTCCACGTCGGCCACGACCCTTCGGACCTCGACCAGGCTGTCGCCCACCTGCGCGCGGCCCGCACGTCCGGCGACCCGTCCGCGCTGCTCAACCTCGCGCTCACGCTCGCTGACCGGGGCGCCGGGCCCGGTGGTCGCGACGATCTGCTGGAGGCCGTCGAGCTCTACCGCACGGTGCTCGGCGCTGTCCCGGGGCAGTCACCTCTGCAAGGCCAGGCCCGACTCGGTCTGGCCGAGGCGCTCGCCGCGCTCGGCCGCACCGACGAGGCCGCCGACCAGCTCGACGGGCCGCACGCGCAGCTGCCCGGCCAGCCGTTCGAACGGATGGACGCGCTCGTCCTGCTCGCCAGGCTGCGGACCCGGCAGGGCGCCGGCGACTGGGCCGGCGCCGCCGACGCCTACGCGCGGGCGGTCGCGCAGCTGCCGGTGACCGTCTGGCGCGGCCTGCCCGCCGCCGACCGCGACCAGCTTCTCGGCCGCTGGTGGGAGGTGGCCTGCGACGCCGCCGCGACGGCCGTCGCGGCGGGCACCCCGGAACGGGCCGTGGAACTGCTGGACCACGGCCGGTCGATCGGATGGAGCCAGGTGCTGGACGCCCGCATCGGCCGCACCGAGCTGAGCGAGGGGCACCCGGCCCTGGCGCGCCGGCTCACCGAGGCGCACCCGGCCCTGGCCCGCCGGCTCGCCGAGGCGGCCGCACACCTGGGTGCCGGCGAGAGCGCCGACGAGCGCCTCCGGCAGGCCCGGGAATGGGACGACGCGGTGGCGGACGTGCGCGCTCGGCCCGGCTTCGAACGCTTCCTGGCGGCCATCCCCTTCGCCGAGCTGGCGGACGTGGCGGCGGCCGGTCCCGTCGTGCTGGTCAACGTCAGCCGATACCGCTGCGACGCTCTCGTGGTGACCACCGGCCACGTCCGAGTCGTCCCGCTGCCCGGCCTGACCGCCGCGGAGGCGGACGACCGCACCCGCCGCTACCTGGCAGCGGTCGCGAACACCGGCACGGGCGGGGAGTCCGCGGGTCCCCGCGAACAGGCCCTCCTGGCGTACCTCGAGTGGCTGTGGGACGTCGTGGCGGCGCCGGTGTTCGACGCGGTGCCGGTCCCGGCCGGCGCGCGGCTGTGGTGGTGCGCGACGGGACCGCTGGCACTGGCGCCGCTGCACGCCGCCGGTTACCACGACCCGGACGACACGCCGGCCGGCCGCACCGTGCTGGACCGGGTGGTGTCCTCGTCCACCCCTACACTGCGCGCCCTGCGGCACGCCCGCCGACCGCGCCCGGGCGCGGCGCATCGGCCGCTCGTCGTGGCCTGCGCGGAGCGCCCCGGTTACGTCACCGGGCTGCCCGACCTGCCGTCCGCAGCGCGCGAGGCAGCGCAGTTGCACTCCCGGTTTCCGGCGGCCACCGTGCTGACCGGCGCGGCGGCCACCCGCAGCCGGGTGACCGGCCTGCTCGGCGACCACACCTGCGTGCACTTCGCCTGCCACGGCGACGCGGGCGACAGCGTGGGCCACCCGGCGCTGTTCCTGGCCGACGAGCCGCTGACGATCACCGACCTCGCCGGCCTCGATCTGCCGGACGCGCACCTGGCGGTCCTGACCGCCTGCCACACCGCGATGGGCCACACCGACCGCCCCGACGAGGCCGGGCACCTGGCGGCGGCGCTGCAGGTCGCCGGCTACCGCCATGTGGTCTCCACGCTGTGGGCGATCGGCGACGAAACGGCCGCCGACGTCGCCGCCGAGTTGTACCAGCGCCTCTCCCCGCAACCCGGGACGCTGCAACCGGCGCAGGCCGCGGCGGCCCTGCGCGAGGTGATCCGCGCGCTACGAGATCTCCACCCCTACCAGCCGAGCCGGTGGGCTCCGTTCGTCCACTTCGGGAGCTGACCGGCGGCGGACCCGCCAGATCGGCCGGCTCGGCGTGCCGACGACGTTCGTGATCACCATCGTGTACTGCTGGCTGTTCAACCGCTCCCGCGGCAGCGCGCTGCTCACCATGCTGTTCCACGGCGTGCAGCGCACGTATCACCGCGGGCACGTTCGGTTACACCGGCGGCACCGACCTCAACCGGATGATGTGGCTGGGCCTGAGCGCATGGACCGTGATCGCCGCGCTCGTCCTGCTGGACCGCCCGGCCTGGCGGATCCCCGCACGCCCGGCCGACCGGCCGGCGCGCGAGACGGTGCTCACCACCCCGGTCGTCCAGTCGGGACGTTCCGGCCCGCCAACCCTGCGAAACCTCGGACGGCGGGCCGCCCAGCCCGCGCCGCTCCAGATCCGTGCACACGGCGAAGGCGCCCAGCCACAGCGGGCAGGGGTAGTAGGCGGCAGCGGCAACGGGCACCAGCCGGCGGCAGTCGAAAGCGGGGCGCCGGCAGTCCTGAACGGGGCCGCTGACGGCCGCAGCAGGCACCGCGCGGCGCGGCGGCCGCAGCGGGCGGCGGCCGCAGCGGGCGGCGGCCGCAGCGGGCGGCGGCCGCAGCGGGCGGCGGCCGCAGCGGGCGGCGGGCCGCGATGGGCGGCGGGCGCGATGGGCGGCGGGCCGCGGCCGTCAGGGCTGGGCGACCCGCACGGGAACGGGCACGCTAAGGACGGTCGTGCAGCATCAGGGCCTGAGCGTGCGGCAGCAGCACCGCCAGCTCCCACTGGTTGATGTCCAGGTTGCCGGCCAGGGACTTGACCTGGCCGGCAAGCTCCCACGCCTCGTAGCCCGGCGCCGGCGGGCGGGCGATGGTCAGCTGGAGCATGGTGTCCCAGCAGGCGACCAGCTCGGCGCCCCACTGCTCGTGCCACTGCCAGAGCACCGCGGCGAGAACGTTGTCGCGGCCCAGCGTGCCGTGATAGCTCACCCAACCGGGGGCCAGCCACGGCGACGCGACCGGGAGCAGCAGCAGCGACACGTCCTCCGGCACGAACCAGTAGTCGGTGGTGACGATGCGCCCGGCACTCTGCACGACGCGGGAGGCCAGCGCCGGGTCGCCCGCCACCCGCTGATAGATCCACCGGTCCAGATCGTCCCGGGTGGTGCCGGGGCGCACGTGCAGCGCCGCCTCCACCGCGACGTCCACGCCGGACCAGCCGCGCGCCAGATAGGGCGTCTGCTCGGCGGTGACCGGCCACTCCCCCGGGTGGACGCGCCGCCACCACGGGTCGGTGGATCGGGCCGCCCGGTCGAGCAGACGGACGTCGTCCTCGCCGGGCGCGGCAGAGACCCGGGTCCACACCGGCTCGTCGCCCCAGGTGGTCACCAGCACCGGCCACCGCCCGGTGACCGGGACCAGGGACCGGGCCGTTTCCCACGCCGGCAGCAGATCATCGATGCCGTGCACCACCACGGTCCCTTTCGGACCGGGCGTCAGACGCTTACGCGCGAGGGGTGTGCGGCGGAACGCAGATCGAAGATCCTTGGACACTCCGACAGTGTGGCGCAACGGAGCGTGTCATAGGGGGCACCGCAGAGTCAGGCCATGGCGGGCCGGCGGCGTGCCAGGTCGTCGAGCACCTCGGCGGTGGCCGTCAGCCCGAATCGCGTGACGCCGAGCGAGGCCATCGACAGCAATGTGTCCAGACTGCGGATGCCGCCGGAGGCCTTGACCTGAACCTTGGACGAGACGGCCGAGCGCATCAGCGTCAGATCCTCGGCGGTGGCGCCCGCCGGCGCGAAGCCCGTGGAGGTCTTGACGAACGCCGCGCCCGCGCGCTCCGAAGCCCGGCACGCGGCGAGTTTCTCCTCGTCGGTCAGGTAGGCCGTCTCGAGGATGACCTTGACCGGGGCGGCGCCGGCGGCGGCGACCACCTCCCGGATCTCGGTTTCCACGGCGGCGACCGCGCCGGAGCGCAGCCAGCCGATGTTGATGACCATGTCGATCTCGGTGGCGCCCTGCTCGACGGCGAGCGCGGTCTCGGCGACCTTGACCGCGGTGGGGCTGTTGCCGTGCGGGAAGCCGACGACCGTGCCGACCAGCACCCGGGTGCCACGCAGCTCCGCCACGGCGACGGGCACGTCGCAGGGCCGCACACACACCGAGGCAACGTCGTATCTCGCGGCGACGGCACAGCTGTCCCGCACGTCCTGAGTGGTGAGCTCGGGCCGAAGGATGGAGTGATCGATCATCTTCGCGATCTGCGCAACGGTGAAGTCCATGGCTCACACCCTACCTGTCTAGACAGCTAGCTGTCTAGACAGGGCTGCAAGGTTAAGGTGAGCGCATGCCCGACCTCGCGCCGCACTACCTCCGCATCGAGCAGGCGCTCCGCGTGCGGATCGCGCAGTCCTATCCGCACGACCCGCTCCCCTCCGAGCCGGAGCTCGCCCGGGAGCACGGCGTCAGCCGGATGACGGCCCGGGCCGCGGTGACGCAGCTGGTCAACGACGGCCTGGCCTACCGGGCGCCCGGCCGGGGCACGTTCGTGGCCGCGCCGACCGGGCCGCGCCGGGCCGATCACCTGGTCCGGTTCAGCGAGGAGATCCGCAAGCAGGGCCGCCGGCCGAGCTCCCGGGTGGTGCTCGCCGAGCTGCGGCCGGCGAGCCGGGACGAGGTGGCCCGGCTGCGCCTGCGACGGCCCGAGGTGGTCGCCGTCCACCGGGTCCGGCTGGCCGACGACGAGCCGATCGCCTTCGAGCGGGCGACCTTTCCGGGCACGCTGTCCGCCCTGCTCGACGCGGACCTGTCCCGGTCGCTCCACGAGGCGCTGGTCGCGCTCGGCCGGCAACCGGTCCGCGGCAGCGCCACGCTGACCGCCCAGCCGGCCGGCGACCAGGACGCCCGCGAGCTGGCCGTGGCACCCGGCTCGCCGCTGCTGGTGGAGCAGCGGCTGATCCTGGACCAGCAGCAGCGCCCGGTGGAGCTCAGCGAATCCCGCTATCCGGGCGACCGTTACCGGCTGGACGTCGCCTTCGGCGTCGAGCCGCACTGACTCTACGATCTTGGCGTGACTGCGGCAGCCCTCGATTCCCCGCCGGCGACCGACCCCCCGTCGGGCGCACCCCGAGCCGTGCCCGACATCGTCCGGCGACGATTGGCCACCTTCCGGGGCACCGCCGACTCCTGGGTCGTCACCGCCGTGGTCGTGGCGATAGCCGCGGTCCTGCGGCTCTACAACCTGGGCCACCCGAACCAGCTGATCTTCGACGAGGTGTATTACCCGACCGACGCGTGGGACATGCTGACCTACGGCGTCGAGTGGGACCCGGAGCGCAGCGCCCCGGCGTTCGTGGTGCACCCGCCGCTGGGCAAGTGGCTGATCGCGTTCGGCGAGGCGGTGTTCGGCAACACCCCGCTGGGCTGGCGGATGCCCGACGCGGTGGCCGGCACCCTGATGGTGCTGATCCTCATCCGGGTGGCGTACCGGCTGTTCCACTCCATCGTGCTGGCCGGCGGAGCAGGCCTGCTGATGGCGCTCGACGGGTTCCAGCTGGTGCTGTCGCGCACCTCGCTGCTGGACATCTTCCTCGGCCTGTTCGTGCTGGCGTCGTTCGCCGCGATGGTGCTCGACCGCGACCATTACCGGCGCCGACTGCTGCACCGGCTGGAGAGCGGGCAGACCGGGCGCATCGTGCCGTGGTGGCTGCTGGCGGCCGGCGTGCTGCTCGGCCTGGCCGCCGGCGTGAAACTGAGCGCGCTGTTCTTCCTGCCGTTCTTCGCCGGCCTGGTGATCGCCTGGCGGCTGGGCGCCCGCCGGTCCGCCGGGATCCGCGGCGGCCTGCCCGGTGACCTCGGCTGGGGCCTGCTCGCCGTCGTGCTGTCCGCGGTGACCTATCTGACCACCTGGACCGGCTGGCTGGTCACCGACGGCGGCTATTACCGGCATTACCGGGCGGACACCGGGCTGAGTGAGCCGCCGGTGCTGGGCGCGTTGTACAACCTGGTCTATTACCACCAGCAGGCGTTCACCTTCCACAGCGGGCTGTCGAAGCAGCACGACTACCAGTCGTGGCCCTGGCAGTGGCTGCTGCTCGGGCGCCCGGTCAACTTCTACTCACCGCGCGAGGGCGACTGCGGGGCCGCGGACTGCATGTCGCAGGTGCTGCTGCTGGGCACGCCGATCCTGTGGTGGTCGTTCCTGCCGGCACTGGCCGCGCTGGTCTGGCTCGGGATCTCCCGGCGGGACTGGCGCGCCCACGCGATCTTCACGGGCGCCGCGGCGGGCCTGCTGCCGTGGTACTGGTTCGCGGTCGCGGACGGGCGGACGATGTTCTCGTTCTACGCGCTGCCCGCACTGCCGTTCCTGATCCTCGCCGTGGTCTACGTGCTGGGTGCGCTGGTCGCGCCGCCGGAACGGCGCCTGTCCGGGACGATCATCGCCGGGGCCTTCGTGGTGGCGGTGGCGGTCTGCTTCGCGTACTTCTGGCCGATCTTCGTTGGTCAGCCGATCCCCTACCAGGACTGGCTCGCCCGGATGTGGCTGGACGGGCGGTGGATCTGACCCGGCCCGGGCCGTCCGTCACCTTCGTCCCGAGCTGAGCCGGAACCGCCCGCTCGATCTTCATCAAGCCGTCATGTCCAAAACCAGCGACCGTCATGGATGCTGTTACCGCTCAGGAAATGCGCTTCCGGGCCGATCCGACGGACAGAGATGATGGAGACCGTAGTGGTGGCGATCGCCGGCGTGCTCGTGGCAGCCGTCGTGTTCGTCGTGCTCGAACCAGGTGATCAGCTGCCGGGACACATCGCCGGCACGCTGACGCTGGTCGCCGCCGTGCTCATCTGTCTGCGCGTCAGCCGGTCCGAGCGGGCACCCGCCGCGGTCCGCGAGTTCTGGCGGCTCTGGGCGTACTCCGCGGCCTTCTTGTTCTGCAGCGCGGTCAGCGCGACCGTCTGCGCCATCCGTGGCGATCCCGGCATGCCTCTCTACGAGGCCGTCCCGACCGTGCTCAGCCTCGGCGCGGCGATGCTCGCCTTCCGGCACGCCCCGCTGGGCCGGCGGAACGCCGCGGACTGGATGCGGCTGTTCCTCGACGGTGCGGCCGTCGCCATCGCCGGCTCCCTCTTCTTCGGCTACGTCGTGGTGAACCTGGAAGCACCCGGCACCCCGCTCCCCACCCGCTGGACGGCCGCGTTCGTCGGCGTCACCTGCCTGCTCGGTCTCGTGGTGTTCGCCAAGGCCGCGGTGAGCCCGGTCGGCGAGGTCGACCCGTGGTCGCTGATCATGCTGGCAGCCGCGCCGGTCATCGGGCTGGGCGCCGTGGTGATCCTGCTCAGCGGCGCGGAGGCGGGCAGTCAGCTGCTGTCGGTGCTGGGCTATCCGCTCGTCGGACTGGCGATGACCCTGGCCGCGTACCGCCAAGGGATCGTTCTTGCCCGGGAGAGCGACGCGCGGCAGGATGCCCGCAGACGATGGTCACTCGCGGATCCGCTGCAGTTCCTCGCCGTCGCCGTGACCGCCGGGCTGGTCATCACCGTCTCCGCCCGCGACCTGGACCTGCGCGGCCGCGCGGTGATCGTCGGCGCCGTGCTGATCGCCGCCATCGTGGTGGCCCGGCAGCTGGTCGGGCTGCGGGAGAACAACGAGGCGCTGCGCGCCGTGCGCCGCCAGCAGGCCGAGCTGGAGCGGCTGGCGCTGAGCGACTCGCTGACCGGCCTGCCGAACCGGACCGGCTTCAGCGTGGCACTGACCGCACGGCTGTCGGCCGGGCAGCCGGCGGCAGCGCTGCTGATCGACATCGACGACTTCAAAATGGTCAACGACACGCTCGGCCCGACCGCCGCCGATCAGCTGCTGTCGCAGATCGCCCGGCGGCTGCAGGAACGCTGCGGCGACGGCGAGATGGCGGCCCGGCTGGGCGGCGACGAGTTCGCGGTGCTGCTGGCCGCCGGCGACCCGGAGGAGGCGGCGGGGCGGTTCCAGCGGGCGGTGGGACGGCCGGTGACCGCCGGCGATCAGCAGTTCCTGTTGCATGCCAGCGTCGGCATCGCGGTTGCCCAGCCCGGCGAGAGCGCCGACGAGATCCTGCGCAACGCGGACATCGCGATGTACGCCGCCAAGGAGGCCGGCAAAGCGTCCTGGGTGCGGTTCGAGCCCCGGATGCGCCAGGACATGACCAACCACGCGCGGCTCGCGAGCGAACTGCACGACGGCATCGCCAACGGCGAACTGCGTCTTCTCTACCAGCCGGTGTACGACCTGGTCACCGGCGCGGTCAGTGGCGCGGAGGCGCTGGTCCGCTGGCAGCACCCGGTCCGCGGCTTCGTCTCGCCGGGCGACTTCGTCCCGGTCGCCGAGCGCTCCGGGCTGATCGTGCCGCTCGGCGCCTGGGTGCTGCGCGACGCCTGCTCCCAGCTGGCCCGCTGGCGGGCCGAACGGCCGGACACGATCGAGGCCGTCAACGTCAACGTCGCGGTCCGGCAGCTGCGGGAGGCCGGTTTCGTCGACGAGGTCGCCGCGGTGCTCAGCGAGAACGGGCTGACCTCGCGCAACCTCATCCTCGAGGTCACCGAGTCGTCGGTGGTCGACGGCTGGCAGGTCCGCGAAACCCTCCAGTCGCTGCACGAGATGGGCGTCCGGCTCGCCCTCGACGACTTCGGCACCGGCCAGTCCTCGCTCAGCCTGCTGCGCACCTTCCCGGTCGACGTCCTCAAGCTGGACAAGTCGTTCGTCGACGGCACCGAACGCGGCCACGTCGCGGTGGCCGCCGCCGTCGCCCAGCTCGCCGAGCACATGCGGCTCAAGGCCGTCGCCGAGGGCATCGAGACACCGGAGCAGTACGCCCGGCTGCGAGACATGGGATATCGGTACGGGCAGGGCTTCTACATGGCCAAGCCGCTGCCCGCCGACGAGTTCCTGCTCACGCCCGCCGTCGACGCGCCAGGTAAGGCAGCAGGAACAGGTACCCGCCGGTGAAGAACAGCAGTCCCAGCGGCAGCAGCGGCAGGTAGGACACCCACAGCACCGGGTCCTCCTGCGCGAGAGCGATCGTGGTGGCGACGACCGTCACCGTGAAGAAGACGGCCATCCAACGGTGGAAACGGCGGATCATCAGAACCTCCTGGAGAGTCCGGGCTGCCAGGAACGCTAAGGCGGGTCCGGCAGCCCGGGCTTCTCGATTACTGATCGATCTCGTCGAGGATCCGCTCGTACGTGGTTCGTGACGGCAGAGTGCCGAGCACGTGCCGCACGTTGCGCTCGGCGAAACGGAGGTCGCCGGAATCGTCCAGGGCGAGGTCGATCTGGCCGGCCACATAGTTCTGGACGGCGGTCGCGGTGCCCCGGAACGAGTCCAGGGTCAGCGGGGGCAGGGCGCCCGCCTGCGAGCGGTAACCCTCGGCCAGGGCCCGCGCGTTGCCCCAGTTGACCAGCGCCGCGCAGAGCTCCCAGGCGGGTGGCAGGCCGGCGGCGTGCTCCCAGCCGGTGACCACGAGACGGCCGCCGGCGCCGAGACGGACGTTGCCCGGGGTGACGTTGTTGTGGCACATCACCGGGTCGCCCGGCTCGCCGTCGAGGCCCTCGAGGGACACCAGGGCGGGAAGCGCGGCCCGGAGCTCGGGTGCCCAGGACACACCCTTGGCGGCCACCAGTTCGGCCGTCTCCGGCCAGCCGCGGGCGAACAGGCGCGACCCGCTCCAGGGGCAGACCCGGCCGGCCGGGAACTCCATCGCGTGCAGCCGGGCGAGCAGCCGGCCGGCAGCGTGCGCCACCGCCGGATCAGCGGGAGCGATCAACGGCGGGCCGGTCCGCACCCACTCGTAGACACGCCACCGGCTTCCGGCGATCGACTCGACGACCGTCCCGCCGCGGCTCCGCACCGGTGCGGGCAGCGCGACGCCGGTCCGCGCCGCCGCCTCCTGGAACCGCGCGTTCTCCTCGCCGTCGGTCACCGGGAAGACGTCGTCGACGGTCCGGGCCGTCCAGCGGGCGCGCACCGTGGGCAGCACCCACTGGCGCCCCACCTCGTCGGTGCGGGACAGCGATCGCATCGGCCCGGCCACCGCACCCAGCCCGAACCGATCGGCGATCCGCTCCGCCAGCGCCGGATCGGCGACCTCGGCACTGCCCTGGGCGGCGTCGACCTCGGCCTTCAGCTCGGTCCAGCCGGCGAACCCGTACTGCCGGGCCAGCTCGGCCTGCGCCTCGGCGAGCGTCGCGCCGGGACGGGCGGCCCGCAGGTCTTTCGCCTGCCGGCGCAGATGGTTGAGGTCGGGGTTGTCAGGCAGCGTCCTCACGAGAGTGCACCTCCACACGTCGAACCGATGTGGGGTGGCTTCGAGCCTTCCGGCGGGACGCGGCGCGTACCCAACGCGCTCCCCCACCCTAGTACGCCTCTGAGCGACCAGTAATCCAGCCACTTCAGAATCGCCTGGTTTGTTTCTTCCGGCTTCTCCTGCTGGATCCAATGGCCGCAATCCAGTTCGGCCACTTCGACATTCGGCACGAACGCGGCCAGGTTCGCGGACCTCGGGACCACGTCACGGGCGTCATGGATCATGAGTGTCGGCTATCGGACGACGGATCCACGTTCGCCAGCAAGCGCCAGTTGCGGTCGAAGTTCCGGTACCAGTTGATGCTGCCTGTGGACCCCGAGGACGCGAGGGCGGAGACGAAGACGGCCAGTTCGCTATCGCTCATGAGGGACTCCCCGAGAGGTTCTTCCGCCATGGCGAAGTTGATCATGGCCATGCCGGCCGGGCGCCGCGGGAGGCTCGTTCTTGCGGTACATGTTGCGAAGGAACCGGGAGGTGTTGCCCTGCAACACAGCGGCAGCGACGCCCGGCTGCCGATTGCAGTGCACGAAGTAGTAGTCGCCGGGCTGATCGAATGGCTCGAGGTGACCGGCGCTCCGGGCGTGCGGGACCACCTGGCCTCGATCGGCACCGCGCTCGTGGAGCGATACGGTGAGACAGGCACGAGCGCTGTCTGTCATGCACGACGAACTACACCGTCAGCGTCAACCGGCGCTGTCCAGACACCCGATCCTGTGACATCGCCGACGCGGCAACACTTAGGCAAGAATCGATGCGTGACCCCGTTGCGGATATCGATGGCCGTTCTAGCCACCTTGTTCTGCCTCGCCGGACTGGGGTGGATGTTCACCGGGACCTCACCAGAGTGGCTGGTTGGAAACGCCAACGTCGCGGGCGGCGTCGCAGGCACGATCGGACTCGCCGTAGCGGCATTTTCTGTGTTGTCTGCCCGCAACCCTTCCGAGCCGACACAATCGGGAACGTCTCGGACACTCGACGCTGTCGTCGAGCACCTTGCAGAAGAGACATTGCATTACTGGCGTAAGGAGGCGAAGGCCCGGCAGATCACGACCCCGGTTCCCGCGGCCGTACGTTGGAAGTGGGCGGATTCGTCGGTTGCTGCTCCTCCCGCCGCGGGTAGGCCGAGACCGAGGTCCGGCCGGGCTGTCGGCACTCACAAGAGGATTCCGATCAGCGGCGCCCAGCCCACTCGCCGGGAGAAGAACGCCACCGTCCTGACCGAAGGTATCGTCACGCGGCTGAGGACGGACCTGTACCAGGGCCGCACGCCGCAGGACAGGATCGTTGTGCTTGGCGGTGCCGGATCCGGCAAGACGACAGCGATGATCCTTCTGCTGATCGACATCTTGGAAAGCCGGCGATCTGACCCCGACGTCCCGGCGCCGGTGCTCCTCACGGTGAGCACCTGGAACCCTGAAAAGGTTGATCTGCATACATGGGCTGCCCGTGAGATAGCCGACGACTATCCGGGAATCGGCTCCTACGGGGGTCACCCCATCATCGAGCAGTCCTTACGCCGTGGCCGGATAGCCCTCTTCCTCGACGGCCTGGACGAGATGCCGGCTGGGCTCCAAGGACGAGCCCTTGACGAGATCGACCAAGCCGGAGTCGGACTGCGAGTCGTGCTGAGCTGCCGAGCCGGGGAGTACCAGTCAGCCATACAACAGCACCGCGTCTGGGGCGCGGCTGTCATCGATCTCTTCCCTGTCGGAGCCGAGCAAGCCACCGAGTTCCTTCTCGCGGAACAGCTGGGTGAGCGTCGCCGGCTTTGGGAGCAGGTCACAACACATCTTCGACGCAAGCCTGGAAGCGTAGTCTCCGAAACGCTGCGATCACCGCTGGCCCTGAGCCTCGCCCGGGACGCCTACCGGGCGGCCGATCCCAGAGACCTGCTCGATGTCCGCAGACATCCGACCCCGGATCGCCTGCGCAGTCATCTCTTCCGACAACTTCTGGTCATCGCCTATCCCGACGAGAACAAGCGCCGGCACGCCACCAACTGGCTGTCTTGGATCGCCGGACGGATGATGGGAAGCGATTTGAACTGGCCGGACATTCCGTCCTGGACGGTCCAGGCGACGATGATTTTCAGACTCACGACGAACATCCGCCTGCGAGCTGCGGCAGGCGCGACGACGGGTGTCCTTATCGCGCTTCTCCTGCCGGTGGATTTCAACAGGTCCTTGGTGCTCTACCTGGCCTTCCTGGCGGCCATCGTGGGAGGAATGGCAAGCATCTCCCTGCCGAATGTCGGTTCACGCCGGGTTGCCCGGCTGAACTTCCGGAGACTTACGCGGAGCCGTATCGCCGCGATAGCTCGTTGTGGAGCGGCGAACGGTATGGCCAGCGGCCTGCTCACCGCCTCAGCAACCGAGTTCAGCTTCTCCCATGGTTACGCCCCCGCACTCGTCGTGGGATTCGGGGCAGGATTCGCCTATGGCGTCACGGCCGCGTTGTTCTCGATGTCGATCGAGCCGGTACCCATGACGAGCCGCCTGGGGTTCATGGAGTCACATCGCGTGGACCGCACCCGCACGGTGGTGTCCGGCCTCGCATGTGGACTCGCGTTGGCCGCCCTCGCCGCCCTGCTGTGCACGTTGGTGAGCGACTCGATAGTAGGGATCGTGGCCGCACCGCCGGTGTTCCTCGCAGCCGCCAGCGCGGCAGCAAAGGGACCGACTCGCGCACTGGCAGCGGCGGAGGCTCTGCTCGCGTTCAAAGGCCGGAGTGTGAGATTCATGAGCATCCTGCAAGAGGCCCACGACAAGCAGTTGCTCCGCCAAGCTGGTCCGGTGTTCCAGTTTCGCCATGCCTTGCTGCAGGAACTGCTCCGCAAGCCATAGATCCCAGCTCGCCACCACTGTCGCAACGGAGAGGGTCGATACGATCACTCGATGTTGAACCGGCTGCGGCGCTCCCCGTACGACCACCCACCGATGCGCCGCAGCCCGGCCCTCCCCGACCCGCTCGTGCACAGCCGATCCGTCGCCCGTCCGGTGCTCGCCGCGTACACCGCCGTCTACACCGACGGTGACATGGTTCTCGACCTGCCGCCGGATCTCGACCCGGGCCTGCACGAGCTCTTCGGCTCGAAGTCGGTGCTGGACGGCGAGTACACCCGCAGCCTGCGCACCGCGCGCGACCACCCGTCCACCGAACGTCTGCAGAACACCTGGGGCGACGCCCTCGGCCGCCTCGCCGCGCGTGACGCCGGGGTCTGGGCCGAGATCGAACGGTCCCGGGCGCACCGGCCCTGGCTGCGGGCCGACGGCCGGATGATCCGGTACGGCGAGCGCACGCATCGCGTCCTCGCGCAGGACCTCGGCACGGTGGTCGACATCGAGCCGGGCGTGGCCGCCCTCGGCGTCATCCGCGACCTGGTGGCGAGCGGCCGCCACTTCCGCTACTGGGTGGTCACCCGGCACGCGTTCATCGCGCAGATGGTCTGGGCGTACGCCAACGGGCGCCTGCCCGCCAAGACGCTGCGCTGCCTGCGCGGCGCCCCCGCCGATGTGCTGCGCGACCTGGCCGGCCGGGAACGCCGCACGGCCGACCTGATGCTCTGGCACCGCGCCACCGCGCGCGAGCTTCCGGGAACCCTCACCGAGGCGTGGACGCTGCTGCGCCCGCAGGGTGTCCTGCTGCTCGGCCTGCCCGGCGACCTGCCGCTGCCGGCCGACGAGACCGACGGCTTCGACATCGAGGCCTCCGGCCGGCATCTCTGGATGACCCGCGTCCGCCGCTGACCCCTTCGAACAATCCCATTCTTGTACGCACAATGCCGGGTCCCGCACTACACCGCGACCTCACCGCGTCTCCGGACCGCAGGGCGGCTGCCGGGCTGACCTGCCCACTCACCCTCAACCCTGCCCCCGCGGCGCCTTGTTGTGGCGCACTACGATGCGGCGGTGAGCACCGCACCGACGGTTCGCCCGGCCCGGCCCGAGGACGCCACGGAGATGGCGCGGGTGAATGTGCGGTGCTGGCAGGAGACCTACCGGGGGTTGATGCCGGACGCGGTCCTCGACGACCCGGCCTTACCGGCCACCCGGGAGCGTTTCTGGGCCGCCGCGCTGACCGACGAGCGTTACCGGGACAACCGGGCTGCTGTCGCGGAGCGTGATGGCGACCTGGTCGGTATCGCCATGTCCGGCCCGCCCCTGGACGACGCGCCGGCGTGGGACCGGCAGCTGTATGTGCTTTACGTGCTGGCGACCGACCACGGCACCGGCGCCGGGCGGATGCTGCTGGAGGCGGTCGTCGGCCCGGCGGAGTCGGCGGCGTTGTGGGTGGCCGACCCGAACCCGCGGGCGCAGGCCTTCTATCGCAGGCACGGTTTCGTGGCCGACGGGGCGACCCGGCTCGAGGACGGGGTGCCCGCCATCCGCATGGTCCGCCGCCGATGACGCGGATCCACGTTCATTTGTGGTGATGGCCGGCCGGAACGGTGCGGGGGACACGGTCCTCGGTGCCGGGTTCGACGATGACGAACTGGCCCATCATTCCCTTGTCCTCGTGGCGCAGCAGGTGACAGTGATACATGTAGGGCGACGCCGGGTCGGTGTGGGCGCCGAACCGGACCAGGAGGCGGGCGGTGGCCTGCTCGGGGATGAAGACGGTGTCCTTCGGGCCGGCCTGATGGGCCGGCGGCGGCGCGCCGTCGAGGTCGAGGATCCGGAACGCGACCTCGTGGATGTGGAAGTTGTGGGCGTACGTCGTGTTGTCGATCTCCCAGATCTCCACCGCACCGGCCGGGATGACCTCGTCGATGCGCGTCATGTCCATGTCTTTGTCGTTGATCTCGGAGCCGGAGAGCGCGAACCGGCGGACGCGCGCACCGGGCGGCGGCGCGACGGGGGCCGCGCCGCCGAGCGAGGCGGGCAGCGGATCGGAGGTGGTGAGCCGACCCGCGGCGACGAGTTTGAGCAGGTCGAAGTCCTCCTCCTCGATGTCGTTGGCGGACCGGGCCGGCTCACCGCGGCTGGTCATGACGACGCTCTCGCCGGGCGCGAACCGCACCACGATCTCCACCCGCTCCCCCGGACTGATCTTGACGCGGTCCACCGGCGCCGGGCGTTCCAGCAGCCCCGCGTCGCCGGCGATCACGTCGAACACGCGGTCGTCGGCGAAACCGATCCGGTAGACGCGGGCGTTCGACGCGTTGAGCAGCCGGAACCGGACCAGTTCCGTGGTCACGTCGAGGAACGGGTCGTACGTCCCGTTGATCAGAACAGTGTCCCCCAGCAGGCCGAACGTGCCGCTGTCCACCCCACCGACGGCCAGGTTGCCGTCGCCGTCGAACTCCTTGTCCTGCACTATCAGCGGGATGTCGTCGGCGCCGTACCGGCGGGGCAGACGCGGGCCGCCGGGTTCGTCGATGAGGAACAGGCCGGCCAGCCCGCGGTAGACGTGCATGGCGGTCTTCTCGTGCAGGTGCGGATGGAACCAGGAGGTCGCGGCGGGCTGGTCGACGGTCCACCCGACGGTCCACGTGGCGCCGGGCTCGATCATCTGGTGCGGGCCGCCGTCCATCCGGGCCGGCAGCCGCATCCCGTGCCAGTGCAACGTGCTGGTCTCGGGCAGCCGGTTGGTGACCGCCATCCGAACCTTGTCGCCGCGGGTGGCGCGCACGGTGGGCCCCAGGTACGGACCGTTGATGCCCCAGGTGTCCGCGGTGACCTTGCCGGGGAGAAAGGCCGAACGACCGCCCGCGTTCAGGGTCAGGGCGAACCTTTTCGCGCCGTCGGGATCGATGCCGGGTTCCGCTAGCGGAGGAATCCTCAGGCGGTTGACGAACCCGAGTGCGGTATTGCCTCCGCCGCCGCCCGAACAGCCCGCCACAACTGTTCCGGCGCCGGAGAGAACGGCCAACGACAAAAGGCTTCTGCGTTTCACGAATACCATCGTGGCATTTTCCGGCGGCCTCGTTAATCGGTTGTCTCCCCCATCGAGAATTGCATCCCGGGAGGTATTCGTCGCGGCGGCACGTACATCCCGGGACGTATCAGGGGAGCCAGCCGGGCACGGCGCGGCCGGACTCGTACGCCCAGACCACCAGCTGCGCGCGGTCCCGCATGCCGAGTTTGGTGAGGATCCGGCTGACGTGCGTCTTCGCGGTCGCGTAACTGATCCGGAGGTCGTCGGCGATCTCCTGGTTGGAGCGGCCGGCCGCGATCAGATCGAGGATCTCCGTCTCCCGGGCGGTGAGCGCCTCCGGGACCGGCCGGGCCGGTGGCTTCAGGCGGGCCGCCACCTCGGCGATCAGGCGGCGGGTGACCGACGGCGCGAGCAGTGCGTCACCGCGCGCGACCACCCGGACGGCGTGGATCAGCTCGACCGGCTCGATGTCCTTGAGCAGGAAACCGGCCGCGCCGGCCCGGATCGCGCCGTAGACGTACTCGTCGGACTCGAACGTCGTGAGGATGACGACCCGGACACCGGCCAGACCCTCGTCGGCGCAGATCTCCCGGGTGGCGGCGAGGCCGTCCACGCCGGGCATCCGGACGTCCATCAGCAGCACGTCCGGGCGGACCCGCCGGGCCAGCGCAACCGCCTGCTCGCCGTCGGCGGCCTCACCGACGACGGTCATGTCCGGTTCACCGGCGAGGATCGAGCGGAAGCCCGCGCGTACCAGTGTCTGGTCGTCAGCCAGTGCAACCGAGATCATCGCGTGCCGTTTCCCCGCGGGGTGACCGGAAGGATCACCCGCACCCGGAAGCCGCCGCCGGGCCGCGGCCCGGCCTCGAACTCGCCGCCGGCGGCCGCCACGCGCTCCGCCATCCCGCGCATCCCGTTGCCGTGCCCCGCCTGCACCACCATGCCCCCGCCGTCGTCCTCCACGGTCACCTCGATGCCGGCACCGGTCCGGCGGACGGTCACGTCGGCGGCCGTCGCCGCCGAATGCCGGACCACGTTGGTCAACGACTCCTGCACGATCCGGTACGCGGTGAACTGCACCGCGGGAGGCGGCAACGGCGGTGGCACGTCCACACCGGCCCGGACGGTCAGGCCGCCGGCCTCGGTGCGGCGGATCAGCTCGGGCAGCGCACCGAGATCCGGCTGCACGGGACCCCGCAGCACCCCCAGCACCGACCGCATCTCCCGCAGGGCGTCCCCGCTGGCCGACCGGATCGCCCGCAGCGCGTCGAAAGCGGGCTCCGGCTCGCGGGTGTGCAGGGCGGCGCCGGCCTGCACGTTGATCAGCGAGATCTGGTGGGCCAGCACGTCGTGCAGCTCCCGGGCGATCCGCAGCCGCTCCTCCGCGGCCCGCCGCAGCGCCTCGGTCTCCCGGGTCGCCTCCGCGAGCGCCGCCCGCTCCTCGGCCCGGGCTGCCTGCCGGGCCCGGCCACGGACCACCTCACCGAGCACCACCGGGAGCAACAGAATGGGTACGACCCCGATCGCGACCTCGAAGGGTTCCGCCGCCGTGGCGGCGAGGACGGCAGCCAGCCCACCCGCGGCGCCGGCCGCCGGCACCGGACCGCGATCGACCGCCACCGTGTAGAGGGCGATCGCCAGGTTGAGGACGACCGGCGCGTCCGGGAACCCGAGCGGGTAATACGCCATCGTGGTGGCGGCGGTGACCACCAGGACGGCCACCGGGGAACGGCGCCGCCACAGCAGCACGACGGACGAGCCGATCAGCAACGCCCAGCCCAGCGGCATCAGAGGCCGGTCGGCTCCGTCGGCGGTGGCCAGCACGGTGAGGACGTCGAGCGCGAGGACCCCGGCGACGACGGCCGCATCCCACCGCCTCGCCCCCATGGGCCCACCTTAGGCCGTGGTTCGCAGCCCAGCACCCGCTACGAAACAGCGCCTACGCGGAGAAGCGGTTCACCTTCTCGGGACGTACGACGATGCGCACCACCCCGGTCTCCCGCCACTGCGCGACGAACGTCTCGTGGCTCGGGTCGTCGAAGGTCCAGTACCGGTCGGCCAGGCGGGTCGCCACCTCGGCGCCGCCGTCCTCGTGCAGGGTCACCGTGCCCTCCACCGCCACCCAGTGCTCGGGCTCCCCCACCGGGGCCGAGACGACCACCGAGACGCGCGGGTCCTCCCGGAGCCGGTCCAGTTTGGGCGCGTCCGGCAGCGAGAACATCTGCAGGTCGCCGTCGTCGGTGACCTCGAACCACACCGGCCGGGGCGACGGCCGGCGGTCGCGGCGCGGGGCGACGGTGAGGAAGGCGTACAGCGGCCGGGTGAGCAGCGCGAGATCCTCTGCGTGGAACATGTGATCAAGCCTATGCCGGGTCCGGTGGACTCACCCGGTCCGGCGGTGATCGATGTGAGCCGCTACAGTGGCCTGCTTTGGCGCCTCTAACCGGGCGCAACCAACGGGGGAGGGCAAGTGAACAAGCGATTCATGCGTGGCGGTGTGGCGGTGGCTCTGGCCGCGGCGCTCGCGGTGAGCGGCTGCGCCGGCAACAAGGGCACCGACTCCACCGGCGGCGGCACCACGGCCGCCGGGGACGCCAAGCCGGCCGACACGTCGAACGACGCCACCGCGGCGCTCGTCGGCGGGGCGAAGAAGCTGCAGGAGCAGTCCTTCAAGAGCACCATCGACATGGGCGAGATGGGCTCCATGAACGGCGTCATGGACCCGGTGAAGAACATCGGCGAGTTCACCATGGAGATCGAAGCCGAAGGCACCAGGGTGAAGACCGAGATGCGGATCATCGAAGGCACCAACTACGTCCGGCTCACCATGAAGGGCGCCGACGTGCCGGGCATGGACGGCAAGACCTGGCGCAAGCTGGACGGCAAGGGCGGCCCCGGCACCATGGGCGGCTTCAACGGCGGCGACACCATCAAGACCCTGGAGTCCGCAGCCGACGTGAAGTGGGCCGGCGACAAGGCCCTCTCCGGCACGATCGACCTGTCCAAGGCCGGCACGCACCTCGGCGTGGGCGCCAGCGACGTGAGCAAGCTGACCACCAAGGTCATCCCGTTCGAGGCGAAACTCGACGACGAGGGCCGGCTGACGCAGTACGCGCTGACCATCCCCGCCGTCGGCGACACGCCGGCCATGAACATGGACATGACGTACTCGGACTTCGGCGTGCCGGTCGACGTCAAGGCGCCGGCTGCTTCCGAGCTCGCCAAGAGCTGACCTCAGCATCGCCCGACGGGCCGGGACGCCGCTCAGCCGGCGTCCCGGCCCCGTTCGCTCGTCATCGGCCGGCTCAGTGCCACGGTCCGCCCTCATCATCCAGCGGAAGCGGCGTGAAATATTCGGGCGACACTTCTACATAGTCGCTGTCATCCGCTCCCCGCCCGACTACCTCGTCCGACACGTCCAGAGCCGGCAACGGCGTGAATCCGCCCTTGATCCGACCGGTCTCGACCCGGGGCAGTTGATCGGTCGGATCCTCTCCCGACCGCACGTGCAGATCCTCGGTCAGCACATCACCGATGAGCTCCGCGGCGATCTCAGCGAACTGTGCGGACGGATCCGCGTCCTTGGCCACGAACGCGAACCTCGTCGCCGCCTCCTGCAACGTTGCGCCGTCCGCGTTGCCGAAGCCGAAGGAGACGATCTCTGGCTGCAGCACGAAATGCCTGCCGCTGGCGTGCTGGCGAAGGCGGCGGAGTTCCACCGGCCAGTCGTCCGGGTCATCCGGTACACCGGCAAGGAACAGATAGACCGCAGGCGTCAGAACGACCTGCCCGGATTTCCGGAGGTAACCCACCTCCTGGATGATGCGATCCCGGAGCGCCTCGAACAGCGGCGCGAGACGCAATCCGTCCTTGCTGGTGAGCTGGGGTAACCGAGCCACATCGCCGGCGTCCTGAAGAGGTAGCAGGACATTGACGTCATTGGAGTACTCAATGACTGAGACTTGCAGGCGGCAGCCCAGCGTGTCCGAACGCGCCATGCTCCGGATCATGAGCGCAAGGCTTTCACCGAGCGCCTTGATCGGCTCCCCACGGACGTTGTGAGAAACGTCGACAGCGAGGTAGATCGGCAGACACGGCAGCTCCGGCCGAAATGCGCGGTTCCGGGTGACGGCAAGGTGCTCGCCCAACTCCGCATCGTTCCAAGTGGGCCGCGGCATGCCCCGGCGCTCGAGCCGATCGGTCACCGCACGCGTAACCGCGCCCATCGTCAAGAACTCGGGCGCGGCCGGTAAGCCTTGTTCCAGAACCGCTATCAGTTCACCGGTGAAGGCTGTGAAGGTCTCACCGGGCGGCGCCACCGACTGTTGGTCCGGCGCTGACGACGCCAGCGTGAAAGCACCGAACACGGCGGCCTTGACCTTCAGGAAGGTCTCGACGTCTCCCATCCCGATGGCGAGCCCGCTGTAGCAGGAATCGAGCAACAGCACCGCATTGGTCGCGTTTCGCTGCCGTACCAATTGCCTCACCGTCGGGAAGTCGATGCTGTTGTACGTCAAGTTGTCGGTAGTGGTCGACCGCAGGACCAGGTGAAGTTCGCCGTACGACGCCACCCCGTGCCCGGCGTAATAGAAGATCACCGTGTCCTCGGCACCGCGAGCGGCCTTTTGCAGAGCGTCCAGCACCCGTCCGCGGTCGTCGGGATCGAGCAGGACGACACAATCCTCCTCCCGCATCCCCACCAGATCAGGGTCGGTGAGGACGGCTCTCAAGCGCTCCACGTTGCGGGGAACGTGCGGCAGGTCCTGCCACCTGCCCGGCTCGCTGCTCCGGGCGACGCCGACGAGCACCGCCTTCGACCGGAGCGGATCAAGCCGTTTCATCACCGTCACGCTCCGCCCCGGCCTGAAGCGTCCGGATGACCTCGCCGAGATCCTGCTGCGTCTTGATGATGTACTCGACCTCTCCGCCGTCTTTGGTAAATTTCATGGTCACCTCGGAACGACGGGTGCCGAGCCACGCCGACACCGCCTGCACGATGGCGACTGCTATACCGCCCGCGCCGAAGACGGCGATCATTCCGTCGACGACACCGCCCATTCCGTCGCCGGTGGCACGCCGCAGAATCGGTGTCAACCGCGCCTTTCGCAGCCCGGGATCCGCTCGCAGCACCTGGAGCAGCGATTCACCGTCGTCATCTCGATGACCTTCTACCAGCTCGATCTCGATGCGCACAGCGACATTGTGTCCCTTCGCCATGTCGGGGACAACGCGCCGACGTGCGCGGTGGCGCCGCCGGAGCTCCTCGTGTGGACCTTCAGAACGGGACGACGGTCAACTCGCTGTAGAGGTAGTCGATCTGCTCGGGACCGAGCGTGTCACTACGGAACATCTTCCGCCGCTCGGTCGGCACCCGAACCGACGCCCGCGGCCGGTGACCCGCCACCCGGGTCTCCACCAGGGTCGCCGGGATGCCGTGCCGGGTGAGCAGGTGCCCGGTGAAGGGCCGGAACATCCGGCGGAACAGGCCCGGCTCGCTGACGTGCACCAGTGAGGCGAACAGCGGCAGCCCTTTCGGCCGGTCGCGCCGGAAGATCACGTAGCAGCGTTCGTCGCCGCGGGTGAGCAGGACGTGGCCGGCGGCCTGCGCGTGCCGGTGATCGCGGTACGCCGCCCGGTCGGGTCCGGTCAGCAGGCGGGACAGCACGCGGGGGTCGGAGCTGACCCGGCCGCGCAGCACCGGCCACGGCAGGTTGGGCACGGCCACCAGGTCGGACTCCAGGAACCGGAAACCGAGCCGCTGGTTGATCGGGATCACGTTGCCGCTGGGCGACAGGTCGGTGAAGTGGTAGCCCTCCTGGGCGAGCAGCGCTTTCAGCAGCCGCACGCTCTGCAACCGATGATTCGGGAGTACGCACCAGCCGCCCAGATTGCAGAAACGCTCGGTGCGGCCGGCGATCAGCCGGTCGGCGTAGAAGGCCAGGTACACACCGACGATCAGCGCGTCGGCGACCAGCATGAATCCGTGGTTGGGGGCCCGCACAGGCCAGGGCACCGTCATCGCCTGCGCCCAGGCCTGCGCGGAGATCCGCGGGTTGAGGTGGGCGTGCAGGAACTGCGCCACCTTCGGAATGTCGTCCGTCATGATCGGCAGAACCCGGACAGCCAACGGTCCTCCGTCTCCCTCGTTCTTTCCCAGTGAGGATGCCAGAGGACGACTCTGACCGGCCGCCGAGAATGTCACGAAGAATGTGACAGGAACTCGGAATTCCACTGCGAAGTGACGTCACCGTGCGCACTGCGTACCCACGCTTTTTCTGAAGTCCGCAGATGGAGCGAACGCAGCAGCGTCTCCCGTCTCTCCGCGGCCATCGGCCGCGCCTGCGCGGCGATGCGGGCCAGCGCCGAGGCGTCGTCGAGGTCCTCGATCCGCGGCGGCGTGCCGGCCTGCCGCGCCCGCCGCAGCCCGGCCTGGCTGGTCAGCACCGCCAGCGGCTCGGCGCCCAGCGCCCGCGTCAGGTAGTCCCGGTCGGCCTGGTCGACGACCTTGTTGCCGACCACCGCCAGTACGTCCGCCACCCCCGCCGCGGCCGCCAGCTCGCGGTAGCGCACGGCGACCGAGACGGACTCGGGCGTCGGTTCGGCCACCACCACGATCGCGTCGAACTGGGCGTGCAGCGAGTTGGCGAACGCGTCCGTGCCGGCCACCATGTCGCACACCACCCGGTCCTGGTCGGTGAGCTCGAGGTGCGAGAGCAGGTTCTCCAGGATCGCCAGGTGCCCGTGGTAGCAGCCGGTGCCGATGTCCTTCGCCTCATAGGTTCCGACGTGCAGCACGTGCGTCCGCGCGTCGAGTGCCCGGGAATGCCGCGCCAGCACCGGGTCGCCCTCGTCCAGCGTCACCCACCGTGATCCCGGGCCGGGCGGCGTCGTCGCCACGAAGTGCTCCACCCCGTCGACCAGCGGGTTGGTGCCGAGCAGGTGTTCACGCACCCGCCGCACGTTGGCCGGATGCGACAGCGCGTCCGGCGCCGCCGCCTCCACCCCGAGCAGCGGCGCGAGGTGCACGTTCACGTCGGCGTCGATCGCGAGGACCCGGTGCCCCGCCGCGCGCAGGTGCCCCACGAAGAGAGCGGCCAGGGTGCTCTTCCCACTGCCACCCTTGCCAGTAAAAGCGATTTTCATTTTCAAAAGCTTAGTGCACCGCCCACACCGGGCGCGTCACGACACACCACTCAAGGTGTACGACCTGTGGTCCTGAGCGCGAGTCGCGGATCCGTCTGCGGATGGTCGAGCAGGCCGGCAGAGTCAATACCGTCCTTGCCAATGCCCTGGCCTGATCCCATTCTGATCTCCTGGCCAAGGCCTCGACTCGCCACAAGTCGGCGTCGTGCCCTCCGCTCATCGGGTGTTTCCGGCCGCTCCACCGGCCGAAAGGCTCCGCCAAGTGGCTCTCTCGGGAGCGACCGGATGCTCGATGGTGAGCCCTGGCCACCGATCGGTAGCTTGACACCTCCCTCACCCGCGGAGCGTCCATGTCCTGCTGCCCGTCCTCAGCTGCACGGCATCGTCCCGATGTCGGCTGACCCCGACGATCAGGCGCTCAGCGCACGAGGCGGGGGCACCCGGTCTCGGGTGGCCGCCGCCATCGTGGCCGGCGTCGGCGTACTGGTGGGGTCAAATGTGATCAGCTGGCATGACGGGTACTCCGTCGCGGCCGGCTCAAGGCCGATGACCGGCGCCGAGACAAGCGCCGAGTGCCACCGCAGTTACACCGATCTCCATCCCGGATTCATCGGTGAGCCGGTTCAGCGGCTTGTGGCCGAACAGGGCGACAGCACGTTACGTGTCTACGTCGCCGAGGCCGACAACTGGATCAGTATCTGCCGCAGCAGTACAGAGGGCGTGGAATCGATCTTCGGGACGGTTATGGAACACGGTCCCGCAGACACCATCCGCCTCCACGGTGGCTGGGACGCCGTCGGCAAGGCGAACGTGCTCCTGGGGCACCTGCCTGCAGGGGCAACTACGGTCAAGGCTCACCTGGCATCCGGCCGGGTGGTCACGGGAACGGACGACGGCGAGATATTCGTGGTCTGGGAGCCGAAGGACTTGGTCGAAGGTGCGCAGATAACGGCATACGGGCCAGGCGACTCGATAGTCGCGAAAGCTGCGGCATCAGACGGCTCCTGAGCAATGGACCAACTCCACCCTGCTCGGCGCGGACGTCAGCGAGGCGGTGACGACCTACGAGCCGGTGCGGGATCCGGCCGAGCGCTGACGAAGCGGCGGGCCGCCCGCCTTAAGCCAGCAGCTCCCGGCACAACGTGAGCAGCCGCTCGTCCTCGGTGACCTGGGCGGAGGTCACCCCCGCACTGCTCACGTTGTGCCGCACCGGCGTGTCCAGCTCGGACCGCGCGTACCGGGCCGCATAGCCGTTGTTGCCGGAATCCGCCCACACCCGCGCGATCCGGGGCCGCAGCCCCGGCTCCGTCTCCCAGATCCGGCCCAGCGTCCGGGCCGCCTCCTTGCTGCCGGCCACCCGCCACAACGCGCCCGCGGCGGCGGCCCGCACCGCCGGGCCGGACCGGCCGCGCAGCAGCCGGGCGAGGCGGCGGCCCTGGCCGGCGACGCGGATGCCGAGCATCCCGAGGCCGTCGACGGCCGCCACCATGTGCTGTTCGGCCGCGCGCCGGTTGTCGAAGTACCGGTCGTAGACCGCCTCCGCCGCCGCGGCGTCCCCGGCCACGTGCCAGATCGCGGACGCCGCGGCCAGTTCCACCGCCGGGTCGCCCTGGGTGAGCAGGGCGCGCAGCTCCGGGATCCGGCCGGCGGCCGCGCGGCCGGCACGGGTGAGCAGGCCGAGCGTGGTCATGTCGATCGGCTCGCCCGCCAGGTGGTCGGCGTCGTTCGGGGCCACCGCGGTCAGCGCGTGCAGCAGGCCGGCGCGCTGGAGGTCGTACCGCCCGGGATCGTCGAAATGCTCCGGCCGCAAGGCGCGTAACCGCCGCCGCAGCGTCCGGCTCAGCGCGCGCGCCCGGATCCCGTAACCGGCGATGCTCCGGTACAGGCCGCCGGCGTCCGGCACCTCGTCGAGCAGCCGGTGCAGGATCGGCAGCAGCCGCTCGTCGCGCAGGCCGGCGAGGATCCGCACGGCCGGGCCGAGTTCCGGCCCCTGCGCGCCGGCGACCACCCAGACGATCCGGCCGTCGTCACCGGCGTACGGCTTGATCCGTTTCGTGGTCTGCGGCAGGGCCGCCCACACCGCGTCGGCGCCCGGCCGCGCGACCTCGCCGATGTCGCCGAGCAGGCGCAGCGCCGACGTCCGGACCAGGGTGTCCCGGGCCCGGAGCAGCTCACCGGCCCGCCGTACCAGCGGGTGGTACGGCCCGCGCAGCCGCTGCACCAGCGACCGCGCCTCGAACAGTGCGTCCTGCCAGGCGTCCGGAGCGTCCAGGTCCAGCATCTTCTCGAGCAGGTCCAGGTGCGCGCGCACGTCGTTGCGGTACGTCGTCCGCACCGCGCTCACCACCTGGTGGTAGCCGGGCGTCCACCGCCTCGCCGCCATCCGCCAGCCGGCCAGCAACGGCGCCGTCATCGCGTCCGGCGGCGCCGGCTGCCGGTTCAGGCCCTCCCGGTACGCGGCCAGCAACGTGTCCCGGGCCGTCTCGGGGTCGAACGGCGGCGGGTCGGGCAGCGCCGTCAGCTCGGTCAGGGCGGTGATGCGGACCCGCAGGTCGCCGTCGGTGTCCGCGACCCAGGCCAGCCAGATCCGGGTCGGCTGGTAACCGCTGCCGACCGCTCCGGTGATCACGCTGCTGCACACCAGGGTGGCCCGCACCACCGGGTCCGGCTCCTCGACGTACCGCTCCCACAGCAGCTCCGGCAGGCCCGGAGTCAGCCGCGCGACGGCCCGCACGGTGTAGGCGGCCGCGTCCCGGACCTGCGGATCCTCGTCGGCCAGCCACCCGGTCAGCCCGTCGTGCCCGGCCAGCAGCCGCTTGGCGCGCAGCGTCTCACCGGCCATGTACCAGGTGCGGTCCGCCCCGGACAGATCACCGACCAGCCGCAGGATCCGCCCCCGCTCGGGCTGCGTGGCGTCGGCGACCAGCTCCAGCAGGACCGGCAGCGCCGCCACCACCCAGGGCCGCACGTCCACGCCGTCCGGCGCGATCAGATAGAGATCGCGCAGCGCGGTGGTCCGGGCAGCCGGATCGCCACCGGCCAGATCGGCGAGCAGCGAGGGTACGCGTGAGCCGCACTCCAGTGACATCCAGTCGACGTGGTGCACCCCGGTGAGCGGAACGGCAGTCTCCGTCATGCCGTAGATCATGGTGGGCCCGGCCTCCGCCGGCTACCGGAGGACCCCCGGACGGGACGGTCCTCACCCGGCCGTGGCTCTCCGCGGCGTCAACCTCTTGACAACCGTTTTGATCCCGATCGATTCCGGACGAGTCCTCACGTGACGCGAGAGGTCACCGATACGGCATGGACGTAGAGGCGGGCCACCGGCGCCCGCAACGACCGGGAGGAGTCAGCCGCAGTGAACGGCGACGGTATAACGAAGACGACGACACGCCGCACAGTCGAACGGTTCGCCACCCCCGCCCTGGCCATGATCCTGGCCCTCACCGCGGCCGCCGCCCCGGCGCAAGCCGCCGCACCCGCGCCCGCCCCCGCGGCCACGACGTGGTCGAAACTGATGCAGCGCAAGTTCGCCCTCGAGGCGGAGTCGGCCCGGCTCGCCGGGCAGCTGCCCGCCATGCGCGCCACCGTCACCACCCGCAACACCGAAGCCACCCGGGCCCGGACCGCACAGAACGTTGCCGCGACGGCCCTGACCAGGGCCACCACGGCCGACGAGAAGGCCCGCGCGGCACACACGTCCGCGAAGAACACGGTCGTCATGGCGAAGAAGGTCCTGGCCACCGCGAAGAAGCAGCGCCCCCGCAGCCCCAAGCGGATCACGCGGGCGCAGCAGGCCCTGAACGCGGCCGGCGCCGCCGTCCCGGCCCGCGCGGCCACCGCCCGGCAGACCGCGGCGACGCTGAGGACCGCACGCACCGCGCACGACGCGGCGACGAAGCAGGTCACCACCACGACGCTCGCCCACCAGAGGGCGACCACGGCGGTCACCACCGCGGTGACGAGGATCAAGGCCCAGCCGAAGTACAGCGCCGACCTCGTCGCGCAGGCCCGGGCGATCAGCGGCCAGGCCGTCACGCAGACCCGCGCCGCCTTCACGCTCAGCCAGACCAGCACCGTCTACGGCGTCACCGTCAACAAGATCGTGGCGCTGCCGTTCAAGCGGATGCTCGACGACGCCGCCAGGGCCGGCGTCCCGCTCTCCGGCGGCGGCTTCCGCACCAAGCAGCGGCAGATCGAATTGCGGAAGATCAACGGATGCCCCGACGTGTGGACGGCGCCCGCCTCCTCCTGCCGGGTGCCCACCGCGATCCCGGGCCGGTCCCTGCACGAGATCGGCCTGGCCATCGACATCACCTCCGGCGGCCGCACCATCACCAGCCGCAAGAGCCCGGCGTTCACGTGGCTGGCCGCGAACGCCGGCAAGTACGGCCTGGTGAACCTGCCCTCCGAGCCCTGGCACTGGTCCATCACCGGCGGCTGACGCCACCGCGATCCGCCGGGCCGTGCGTTCCCCCGACGCACGGCCCGACGGTGGTTCGCAGCGCCGTCGCCAGCCAGTCGAGGTCCTCGGTGGCGTCCGGCCAGCTGCGCCGTCCGCGCACCCGGGCGACGAGCCGGCGGTACCTCTCCATGCCCGCCCCGATCCCGGCTTCCAACGAGGTGAGCACGGCAGCCGGATCCGCATCACCGAACATGCCGGCGACCAGCCGGGCCGCGGCGGGACCGTCCGGGCGAGCACCGTCCCGCCTGGCTTCGGCCACCTTCTCGACGACCTGCCGGGCCCACCAGATGCTCGCCCCGGGCGGCTTGGCCCCACCGGGCACCGGGGTGTTCAGCTCCAGGAAGACCCGCATCCGCGACCGGTACTCCGGATCCTGGAGCAGTTCCGCCAGCTCGATCCAGGCATCCACCTGATCCGGGGTGGGATCGTCGGGCAGATCCATCCGCAGTTCGCGCACCTTGTCTCGCCGGCTCTCCTCGAGGTCGAGGCCACCGAACACGTCCGCCTTGAAATCGTCGATGATCTGCATGCGTTCGGCAGCCGAAAGCCGCGCCAACCGGTTCATCAGTGCTGTCTCCTCCGTCGTGGAGCCACGTTTCGACACGGTCGACAACACCGCCCGGCTGACCTTGAGGGACCGGATCCGCACGTCGAGCGCGGCCACGTGCGCCTCGGCGACCTCGGCCACGGTGGCCCGTCCGTCGAGCACCCGGCACACGTCGCCGAGCGGAAGGCCCAGTTCCCGCAACGTGCGCACCAGCTCGACGCGGGCCACACCCGTGGCGTCGAAGAGCCGGTAGCCGGCCGCGGATCGGCCCGCCGGCGGGATCGCGCCCTCGTCCGACCAGAACCGCAGGGTACGCACGGCGAGGCCGGTGCGGCGCGCGAGCTGACCGATGGTGAGCAGACCGTTGTCGTCGTCCATGGGGAAATCCTCAACGCTCCAGCCGCTGGAAGGTCAAGCCCTCGCCCTCTGCGTGTGAAGTAAGGGCGCGAATCGCACCCCAACTTCACACACTGCTCGCTCTCTGCGGCGGTCGGTGACGCGGGTGCCGGGGCGCGGCACCCGCGTCATCGATCGATCACGGCTTCCGCGCCCCCGAGCGGACGAAGACCGGCATCGTGTCGAGCGTGGTGGTGATCGAGGCGGTGGTGCCGCCCCGGTACTTCTTGCCGGTGAAGTAGTCCGTCCAGGTGCTGCCGGGCGGGAACCACACCGTCGTGGAGGCGGTCGTGCCCGGCGTGGTCACCGGTGCCACCAGCAGGTCCGGGCCGTAGAGGTACTGGCTGCCGGCCGTCGCGTACGCCTCCTGCTCACCCGGGTAGGCCAGGTACATCGCCCGGGTGATCGGGGTGCCGGTGCGGGTGGCCTCGGCCGCCGCCGCGTACGTGTAGGACTGCAGCCGCTTCCGCAGGTTCAGGAACTTCTTCGCGGAGGCGTTCGCGGCCTCGCCGTACTGCCAGGGCAGGCGGTCGCTGTGGTTGGAGTGCAGACGGTCGATCGGCTGGAACGTGCCGGCCTGCACCCATCGGGCGTACAGATCGTCGGGCAGTTTGGTGCTGCCGGGCTCGGCGCCCGGCTCCTGGAGGCCGCCGGTGTGGCCGCCGATGTCGTGGCTGACCGACGCCAGGCCGGTGGCGGCCGACTCCCCCGGGGTGTAGCCGACGGTGAACCGCAGCGTCTCCCAGTTCGAGATCGTGTCGCCGGTGAAGTGCAGCGTGGTGCGCTTGTCGGCCCACGGTCCGGTGGCCACCGGGCCCGGGTTGGCGTAGCCGCCGGCCTGCAGCGACCCGTACGCCCGGGAGAACGCGAACCCGGTCAGGTCCGCGTACTGCTTGTTGATCCAGGCGTCCGGGGTGACGCCGGGCAGCGTGGAGCGGGCGGCGTCGCAGCACCAGTCCAGCCACCAGAAGTCGACCGAGGCGTCCATCTGGTCGTGCAGCCAGAGGTACGACTTCAGCTGGTCGGGGTCGCCGAAGTCGAACACGTAGCAGTCCGGCCCGCCGTTGCAGCCGGTCCGCTGCAGCTTGCCCTTGGCGATCGCCTGTGCTTCGGCGAAGCGCGGGTCGGAGCCGAGGATGCTCGGGTGGATGTTCAGGCCGGTGCGCACGCCTTGCTTGCGCAGCGACGCGGCGAACGCGTTCCAGTCGGGGAACCGGGTCGGGTCGATCGACCAGCCGTTCCACTTGTCCGGCGCCTTGAAGTCGGTGTCGACGACGAGGACGTCCAACGGCACGCCCTCACTCTTGAAGCGCGCCACGATGTCCTGGAACTCGGCGGCCGTACGGTCGAAGTACTGCGAGTACCAGACGCCGTACGCCCATCGGGGCAGCAGCTTCGTCGGCCCGGTCAGGGTGGACAGCTCCCGCAGCGCGCGGCGGTAGTCCTGGCCGTACGCGAAGACGTAGCCGTCCTGGCCGCGGGCCGGGCGCTGGGTCACCGTGCCGGTGCGCGGCCGGTACAGCGCCGACGCGGAGTCGTCGAGCAGCGACCAGCCGTCCTGGTGGAGCAGACCGGCGTAGGTGCGCGCGCCGCCGTTGACATTGTCCAGCCCGCGCCGGTACCCGCCGAGCGGCGCGTGCGGGGCGAGCAGCGGCGAGCTCTTCGCGGTGACCGCGACGGTGTCCACGTTGATGTTGCAGCTCTGGTCGGTGGGGCACCCCAGCGTCACGGTGTTGGTGCCGGCTTTCAACGGCACAACCACCGATCGGGTACGCCAGAAGTCCCACCCGCTCGTCGGCGGCAGGGTGACGGTCACCGGCGTGGCGTCGTTCGCCGTCACGGTCATCGTCCGTGACTGCACCGGCTGACTGCCGGCCTGCGCGTTCGCGTACCGCACCTGCACCTGGTGGTCGCCCGCGGCGGGCACGCCGGTCACGGTGAGGGCGATCCCGGCCCCGGTCCGTTCCAGGCCGGCCACGAAGCCCTCACCGGAGTACCCGTTGTGGTCGTCGGCGAGCCGGGCGCCACCGGCCGGCGCGCCGGTGTCCGCCTCGCACACCGTGCCGAACGCGCACGGCTGCGGGCTGGGCGGCACCGGTGCGGGGTACGCGGCACCGGGCGTGAGCACCGCCAGGCTGTCCACGTTGACGTTGCCGGAGTCGGTCGCCGTGCGGACCAGGCCGATCTCGTGCCGGCCGGCGGTCAGGTCGAGCGGCACCGAGGTGAGCGCCCAGGTGTCCCAGTCGGCGGTCGGCGGCAGGCTCAGGGTGCCGGCCGCGACACCGTCGACCGTGACGGTGAGGGTGCGCGTGACGTTCTGGCCGTCCCCGCCGGTGCTGTTGGCGTAACGGACGCCGAGCTGCCGGGTGCCCGCCGCATCCGGGGTGACGGCGAAGGTGAGCGAGGTGCCGGTGCCTTCGAAGCCGGCCGCGAAACCCTGGCCGGTGAAGTCACGGTGATCGGTCGCCGCGCTGACACCGTTGAGGGCGAGACCCTCGGCCTCGCACAGGGCGCCGGGCACGCAGTCCGGAGCACCCTGACCCGCCCAGGGTGCGGCGGTCACGGTCTGTTTGCCGGTCTTCAGCCGTACGGTGAGGTTGCCGGCGGAGAACGGCCCGGACCCGAGCCGGTACCGCAGGGTGGCGGCGCCGGTGTCGATGGTCAGCCAGCCACCGGAGATCCGCTTGCTGAACCGGGTCGGTGCGAAGTCGTCGCGGCCGATCACGTTGAACGTGTCGCCGTCGGTGAACCGGCCGCCGGCGGCGTACTCGGTGCGGATCAGGGTGGGCGAGAGGACCTGGAAGCGGGCGTCGCCCGCGACCACGGTCTGCCGTTGCTGTGTGGTGGCCAGGGCGGACGAGGACGGCACCAGGGCGAGGCCGCCGGTCACCAGGATCAGGGAGGCCGCGGCCGCGACCCTCCGTCGGACGAGATCGCGCAACAGACGCTCCCTCTGCGGTAAACGTTGGAAACCTATCGATGACAACGCTGTCATCCACCGGTGACCGAAGTCAATGGATCAAGGGAGTTCCGGACCCCGGCCGGCGGCCGTCAGATTGAGGCGGTGATCGCGGGGTAGGAGACGGCCATGGCTGTAACCATTCGATGCGCAGACTTCAACAACGACTGCCCGGCGCAGTTCACGGCGCCCGGCGAGGACGAACTCCTGCAGCACGTCGAGCTGCACACCAAGACCGCCCACCAGCCGATGGAGTGGACTCCCGAACTGGTCGAGGTCGTCAAGACCCACCTCAAGCCGGCGTAGCTCCGGCCCGGGGCGACCTTCGAGGCGGCGACGCGGGCCGGACAGCGATCATGCACAGGCGGCCGCTCAGGCGCGTACCGCAGGACGCATCAGAGGTGGATGGAGCGTCCTGGCCGGCCCCCGGCGGAAGAGCTGGGCGGGCCGGCCCCGGTCTCGCACGGTGGTGTGACCGGTGGGTTCGACGAAGCCTTCGGCGGTGGTCACCTTGCGGTGGAAGTTGCGCGGGTCGAGGCGGGTCTGCCAGACGGTCTCGTAGACGGACCGCAGGTCGGCGACCGTGAACTCGGGTGCGCAGAAGGCCGTCGCCAACGGGGTGTATTCGAGTTTGGCGCGGGCGCGTTCGAGGCCGTCGGCGAGGATGCGGTCGTGGTCGAAGGCCAGGCCGATCTCGTCGATCGGGCGCCAGGCCGCGCCGGCCGCGTCGCTGCCCGCGGTGGGTGCCGGAAGGTCGGGCAGCAGGGCGAGGTAGGCGACGGTGACGACCCGGCCGCGGGGGTCGCGACCCGGCGTGCCGTACGTGGCGAGTTGCTCCAGATGGCCTCCTTCCGGGTCGAGGCCGGTCTCTTCACGCAGCTCGCGCATCGCGGCGGCGCCGAGGTCCTCGTCGGGGTGGACGAAACCGCCGGGAAGAGCCCAGCTGCCCCGGTGAGGCGGGATGCCACGGCGGATCAGCAGGACCTTGAGGGTGCCCTCGCGGATGGTCAGGAGCACCAGGTCGACTGTGACGGCCGCCATGTTTAGCGTCATGTTGACGATAATAACGCTTATCTTTATCGTCGGGATGACGAAAAACGATGGGAGTACGGGACATGGCTGACGTGACGCGGCGACTGCACCTGCGGCACCTGCGGGCGGCGCCGACCAGCTGGGTCAGTCACACGGTGCGCGGGCGGGCGAAGCGGGCGGGCACCGGCTTGTCGTTCTGGTACCGGCCGCTGACCGCGGTGCTGTCCGAGGTGCCGGTCGACGACCGCGAGCTGCCGCTGATGTTCCACGCGCGGACCGAGGACTTCGCCGACGTGACGGTGCAGGCCACGGTGACCTACCGGGTGAGCGACCCGGCGGCGGCAGCGGGACGGCTGGACTTCTCGATCGATCCCTACCGGGGCACGTGGCGGGGCCAGCCTCTGGATCAGGTGGCCGGGCTGCTGGCCGAGCTGGCCCAGCAGCCGGCGCTGGACCTGCTGGCCCGGCTGCCGCTGGCGGAGGCCCTGACCACCGGCATCGCGCCGGTCCGGGAGTCGGTGGCGGCCGCGCTGGCGGCCGACCCGCGGCTCACCGAGACCGGCGTGTCGGTGGTCAGCGCCCGGGTGGTGGCGATCCGCCCGGAGCCGGACCTCGAGCGGGCGCTGCAGACGCCGACCCGTGAGCAGGTGCAGCAGGACGCGGACGCGGCGACCTACGCCCGGCGGGCGCGGGCGGTGCAGCAGGAGCGGGCGATCGCCGAGAACGAACTGCAGAGCAAGATCGAGCTGGCCCGGCGCGAGCAGCAGCTGGTCGAGCAGCACGGCGCGAACTCCCGCCGCGAGGCCGAGCTGGAGGCGGAGACGCAGCTGGTGGCGGCGCGGGCCGAGGCGGCCCGCAAGGACGTCGCGGGCGAGGCGGCGGCCGAGCGGCTGCGGCGCCAGGCCACCGCGGAGGCGGAGGCGACGAGGGTACGCGACGAAGCACGCGCGGCAGGGGCGCGCGTGGTCGGGCTGGCCGAGGCCGAGGCCGAGAGTGCGCGGCTGTCGGCCTACCGGGACGTGCCGCCCGCGGTGCTCCAGGCGCTGGCGCTGAAGGAACTGGCCGGGCACGTGCCGGCCATCGGTGAGCTGACGGTGACCCCGGACCTGCTCAGCAAGCTGGCCGGGCGGCTGGGATGAGCAGCCTGCCGCCCCGGGTGGTGATCGTCTCGCGGCGCAGCGAGCTCGCGGAGCTGCTGGCGCGGCACGGCACCCGCGGCGCCGCTGCCTTCTTCCTGCGGCAGCGTGGTCGTGACCTCGACGAGGTGACGGCGCGGGACACGGCGTTGCGGGACGCGCTGGTCGCGGTCGGCGCAGGGGTGCCGCCGGACTGGCGCCGCGGGCACGTGGAGCGGGCGGACCTGCCGCGGTTCCTGTTCGCGCCGGAGGACGTGGTGGTCGCCGTCGGGCCGGACGGCCTGGTGGCGAACGTCGCGAAGTACCTGGCGGGGCAGCCGGTGATCGGAGTTGATCCGGAGCCGGGGCGCAACCCGGGAGTGCTGGTCCGGCACCGGCCGGAGGCGGTGGCCGGGTTGCTGCGGGCGCGCCGGGAGACGCAGGAGCGGTCCATGGTGGTGGCGCGGCTGGACGACGGGCAGGAGCTGTACGGGCTGAACGAGGTGTTCGTCGGGCACGCGGGACACCAGTCGGCGCGGTACGTCGTGTCCGTCCCGGCCGGCGGGCGGGAGCGCCAGTCGTCGTCGGGGGTGATCGTCGGCACCGGGACGGGGGCCACCGGGTGGTGCGCGTCGATCGCGCGGGAACGGGCGGCGGCGCCGGAGATGCCGGGGGTGTCGGATCCGGCGGTGTGCTGGTTCGTGCGGGAGGCGTGGCCGTCGCCGGTCACCGGGACGTCGCTGGTCTCCGGGGTGCTGCGGGGCGACGAAGGACTCGAACTGACCAGCGAGTCGGAGCGCCTCGTAGTCTTCGCCGACGGGCTGGAGGCTGACGCGCTGGAGTTGTCGTGGGGGCAGCGGGTGCGGATCGAGGTGGCCGGGCGGCGGCTCAGCCTCGTGGTATGAGCATTTCGCGTGGTGGCGCCCGCCCTGGCGACTGGGCGGACGCCACCACTTCCAGCGAGACTCTCCTCGGCCGCCGCGGGGCCGGCGGCCGAGTCGGGGACGGCACGCTCGCTGCAGGTAAGCGCTTTCCTGACGGCGACGTTAGGCGTCTCATCGAAAGATGTCAATCGCTGCGGCTTCCGGGGTCTGCCGGAAAGTGTCGGTCCCCGGTGACACAATCCGCCGCACGTCGAACGAGGGGGATGGCGATGGCTTGGCTGGCGGCGGGCGCCGACTACGAGATAACCGTCGAGCGCGGCAAGGTCGTCGCGCGGACGGCGCAGGGCCGGGCGCTGCGCAGCATGCCGAAAGCGATCAAGGAGCACGAGGCGGTCACCGGGCTGCGCCAGCTGGTCGAGTGGCTGCGCCGGCACGAGCAGTCCTGCCGGGCCGAGGCCGAGCGCTGGATGATCCGCTCGCTGCCGGTGCCGGCGGCCGTGCTCGCGCAGGTCTGGGCCGACGAGTCGTGGCGGGCCGTGTTGCGGGACGTCGTGGTGGTGCCGGTGACCGCCGCCGGGTGGGACGTGTCCGCGGCCGGCCTGTTGCGCGACGCCTCCCCCACCGGCCTGGGCGTTGTCGACCTCGACGGCGAGACCGCCCGGATCACCGCCGACACGGTGGCCGTCCCGCATCCGGTGCTGCTGCCCGGCCTCGACGACCTGCGCGAGTTCGCCGCCGACCTCGGCGTCGAGCAGGGCCTGCTCCAGCTGTTCCGGGAGGTGTGGCGCAAGCCCGGCAGCGCGGCCGGGCAGCGGCGCGAGATCGAGCGCTTCGCCGGGGCCCGCTTCGAGGAGCTGCGGCACGCGCAGTCCCGGGCCACCTCCTCCGGTTACCGCGTGCAGGGCGGCACCGCGGTCTGCAAGGTGTGGGAGGCGGGCGGCGCCGTGGTGGCCTCGGTGTGGATCGGTGACGGCGACCCGGGCGCCGAGGCCGAGCTGTCCGAGCTGTCCTTCACGGACGCGGCCGGCGAGGCCGTCGGGCTCGCCGACGTGCCGCCGGTCGCCTGGTCCGAGGGGTTGCGCATGGCGGCTGTGCTGCACGCCGGCCGGGTCGTGGACGAGGGGGACGGGCAATGAGCGAGAAGCTGCTGGAGGCCGGGGCGATCCGGCCCGGCCCGGCCCGGGGCGGCGAGGTCGACGCGGTCACGGCCCGCGCCTATCAGCACCCCGTCCTGGACGGCCGGACCGTCGTGCGGCTCGTCGGCGCGACGGTCGGCCCGGCCGAGGACCTGTCGATGGAGTTCCTCGGCTTCTCCCCCGCTGCCGAGCCGGTCGAGGTGGGTCATGCGCGCCGGCAGGCGCTCGGCTTCCCCGCCTGGGCGCTGGTCAACGACCCGGCCAACGGGCGGCACGCCCTCGCACTGGTGAAGTCGATGGAGCGGCTCGCGCGGACGGCGCGCAGCAAGCCGGGCAACGCCAAGGACGGTTACGAGGAGCTGGCTGTCCGGCTGGGAGCGGCCGCGCCGGCATTCCTGCCGACGTTCTGGGAGCAGGCCGGCCGGGCCTTCCTCGAGGCGGACAACCAGCGGATGGCCGGCACCTGCTTCGCCCGGGCCCGGCAGGCCGAGCAGGTGCACGGGCTGACCATCGACGAGGACCGGGTGCGGGACGTGCACCTGGAGTTCGCGTTCGCCGGGGCGCTCACCGCCGCCATGCTGACGGAGTACGCACGGGGTGTCGTCGCGCGGCGGCCCGCCCCCGAGGCGTATGAGCTGGTTCGCACCCTGGCATTGCAACGGGTGGCCGGCGGCCTTCCGCCGCACGCGACGATGGCGGCCGAGCTGGCCCGGCTGGCGAAGTCGGCGGGCCTCGACACCGACCGGCAGGCCGAAGAGGTGGTGTCCCGGCTGCTGACCTATCCGGCGGTCGCCCGCGCCCACCCGTCGTTCTGGAGGTCGTACAGGCGGGTGCTGGTGCGGCTGGGCAAGCGGGACGCCGCGGTCCGCGCCCGCCTGCTCGGCATCGTCCCGGAGCCGCCGGGCTGGGGCAGCGACATGACCGACCAGTGGCTGGAGCTGCTGGCCGAGGCCGGCGCGGCCGGCGACCTGACCGGCCCGCCGAGCCCCGCGTGCCCGGCCGGGGCGGCCGGCCGCTGGCTGGAGCGGCTGCTCACGAGCCGGCGGTCCCGCTATGTCCAGGGCCGGCGCAGCGCTCCCCTGCTGGCGCAGGTGGAGCGGATGCTGCCCCGGCTCGCCACCGAGGGCCCCGTGCGGCTCGCCGACCATCCGTGGCGCATCGAGCTGGACGTGCTGGACCTGTGCCTGTCCGGCGGGGTGCGGGCCGAGACCGGCTCGGCGCACCGCCGGGAGACGCTCAACGTCACCGAGTGGAGCGGCGACGACGGGCCGGGACGCCGCGACCTGTCCGCGATCGCCGGTCACCCGCGCTGGCGGCCGATGCTCGCCGAGGGCGCCCGTGACGCCCTCCGCGCGTCCCGGAGCGGCGAGGGCCTGAGCAGCTCCGCGCTGCCGGAATCGGTGCTGGCGCACACGTTCGGCGTGGCCGGGGTGCGCGCGGTGCTGGCCGGCCTGATCACCGAGTGGGCCGGGCAGGCCGCCGGCGCGACGGTGACCGGGCTCGACGCGACGCTGAAGGAGCTGGCCCCGCTCTGGTCGCCGGCCGGGACAGCGCTGGCGCCGGCGGCGTTCGGGCGGTTCGCCGGCATCGACATGGCGGCCGTGGTCGCGCGGACGCTGCGGGCCGGCGTGCCCGCCGAGTTCTCCTGGCCGGCTTACGAGGCGGCCGCCGCGCAGGTGAAGCAGCTGCACGTCGGGACGGCGTGGCCGTCGCTGGTGCTGAACGACGACAGGTCCGCCCGCGTGATCGCCCCGGACGGGACGGTCACCGAGCACCTCTTCCGGTTCCCGCCGTCCGGTCACCGGTCGGCGCCGGTCTACTGGTCGACCACCGAGTGCATGCTCGTCGACGGCGACCTGCTGGTCCGGTGGCGCGGCGACGACGGCATGGTGGCGTACTGGTCGTCGCGCCCGGACGACCTGCTCCACGGCACCTGGGACCAGGGACGCACGGTCCCGTTGCCGCTGCCCGGAGGCGGGATCACCACCGGCGCCGGCCCGGTGCACGCCGGTGACGCCCGCGGGCCGGCGTCCAGCCATCCGCTGGCCGGCGACGGGCACGCGTTCTGGCGCTGCGAGTGGGCGCGCGACGAGGCCGGCGACTGGGATTCCCGCTGGCGCGAGTTCGACCCGGCCACCGGCAAGGCCGGCCGGTTCAGCCGCCCGGCGTTCTTCGCCGCGGCCGGTGACACGTTCGTGGCCGACAGCGGTGACCTGCGGCCCGCGCCCGAGGAGTTCGCCGCGTCGCCGCTCGGCATGCGGGACGGTCTGGTCGGGTGGCGCACCACGAGAGCGCCGGACGGCACGCAGACCGGCGAGGGCGTCGACGGCCGGCGGGCCACGCTGCCGGCCGGCCGGGCCCGGCCCACCCAGGAGGACGAGGTCCTCACCGGCGCGCTCCTGATGCCCGGGTCCACCGTGCCGCTGCCGGTAAGCCGGGTGGGCAGCTACCACCATCACCGGCTGCGGCTGTGGACCGCCGACGGCGCGCACGTGCTGGCCGAGCTGACCGACGTGTCCAGCACCCTGCCACCGCCGGCCTGGTGGCACGCGCTGCGCCCGCGCGACGCGGTGGGCTCGGCCGCGCTGCGGGCGATCGACGAGCGGACCACGGCGGCGCTGCTCGCCGTCGATCCGGCCGTCACCGCCGCCGCTGCGGTCAGGCAGGCCGTCGCCGCGAACATCGCGGAGCACCTACCGGCCGTCACCGACGAGACGTTGCGCGCCCGCATCGCCGAGGTGGTCGCCCGGGCGGTGCGGCTGCGGCGGCGGGCCGCCGAGATCCCCGGACATCTGTCGGCGGCTCCCGGGCAGGAT
Source organism: Actinoplanes sp. 13 (assembly GCF_056134165.1). Classification (NCBI taxonomy): domain Bacteria; kingdom Bacillati; phylum Actinomycetota; class Actinomycetes; order Micromonosporales; family Micromonosporaceae; genus Actinoplanes; species Actinoplanes sp. 13. The sequence goes on from NZ_JBVYOQ010000005.1 coordinate 252,777, forward strand.
CCGGCGCTGCCGGCCGTCACCGACGACGCGCTGGAAAAAGCGTGGAGCGGGCTGCACGACGGCCGGACGTTCAGCTTCTACAGCGGACCCGCCGCGGGCCGGCACGAGATGATCGAGCACATCCACCGGGTCGGCGCGGTGCTGGGCGGAGCCGCGCCGGACCTCCCCCGGGCGCTCAGCGGGGCGTGGATCAGTCTGCTCTCCGGCCTGGGCGCCGTGGGGTTGCGAGCGGCCTCCGCGGCAACCCCCGACGAGGACCGGCCCGCGCTGACCGGCTTCCTCGGCGTCGTCGCCGGGACGCCGCTCGCCGGTGACGGCCCGCCGCTGCGCGTGGTCCAGCTCGACCAGGAGCGGATGGCCATGCGCGAGGCCGAGGTCCTCCGGGACGGTTCGCAGATCACCGTGCTGTTCCCGGTGGAGGACCACCACCCGGGCTCCCGCCGGACCTGGCGGCGGCCCGCGGTGCAGGTCGCCCCGGACGGCGCCTTCCGCCTGCCCGAGGGCACCACCCTGCACGACGAGGCCCGGCCCGGCGCCCGTCTGACCAGCGACCGGATCCACGTCCTGCGCACGCTGCTCGCCGAGCGTGGCCCGGCGCCGTGGCGGCCCGAGGCGGTGGACGCGCTGGCCGCGGCGACCGGCATGACCCGCGCCGAGGCGGCGCTGCTGCTGGGCGGCCTCCCCGGTCTCCAGTCCTGGCACGCCAACTTCCTCAGCCCCGGCCGGCGCAAGCTGCTGGGTCTGACGCCGGCCGCCGCCAAGGTCGCCCGCGCCGCCTTGCAGACGTTGCCGGCGGCGCAGCGGGTCGCGCTGCTCGACGCGGCGATGCCGGCCGACCCGGTGGCGCTCTGGGACCACGGCCCGGACATCGGCGCCGTCGCCGAGGTGTGGATCCGGCTGCGCGGACGCCGGATGCAGGTGCCGGACAGGCTGGTCACCGAGCTGGCCCGCTTCGTCGACGACCGGCTGGCGGCGCCGGTGCTCCAGGCGATCGCCACGCCGGTCGCCGGCGACTGGCTGAGCACCGACGGCCGGAGCACCGCGGCGGGCTATTACCACCTCCGGACGGAGGCGGTCAGCGGCACGCCGTTCACCGAGGACCACCTGCGGGCGGCGGCAGTCGCCCTCCCCTGGCTGGCGTATACCTTGAGCTGGGACGACACGTTGCGCGCCGCCCTTCCGGAGGCTCTGCGGCTGGTCCGCGAGCGGCTGCGCAACCCGGAGCTGCTGGTCGGCAACGGCATGCTCACGGCCGGGCACGTCCCGGACCTCGGGCCGGCGCTCGTCCAGGGCGCCGGCGGCCAGGACTTCGTGGCGGTGCATCTCGCACCGGCGAAGCTGTCCGGCCCGGAGGACCCGGCGATCGGCTTCGTCGACGACGCGACCGCGCCGGCGCTGCGCCTCCTCCTGTCCGGATGGATCGACGAGGTGGTCGCCACCCCGCCGGGCGCCCGCGGTGAGCACCGCGATCCCCGGGTCAGCGTGCCCGCGCTGGTCACCGAGGTGAGCGGGCGGCAGGGCCTCGACACCGCCGCCGCGGCGTACTACCTGCAGCTGCTCGCCCTGCCCGACCCCACCGACAAGGCGGTGCAGGCCTGGAACGGCTGGAAACCCGCCGAGCTGCGGGCGGCCCGGGAGGCGCTGCTCACGGCCGGCCTGGTGGTCACCGCGAAACGGGAACGGGCCGGGCGCGGCGTGTTCCTGCCCGGCGGCTGGCGGCCGGCCAGAGCGCCGATGCTGCCGTTGGAGACCTGGAAGGACCAGGAGTGGTTCCTGACCGTGGACCGGGCCCGGGTGGTCACCCGCAGCGTTCCTGACCTGTTCGCCGCCGCCTGGTCCCGGATCACCGACGGCGACGTGCCGCGTTACGACGACCTGCGGGAGCAGCCGTGACCGACGTCCGCCAGATCGACCCACCCGAGCACCGGTACGCCGAGGAGCTCGCCTTCCTGGCCGGCGCCGACCAAGGCCGCCGCCCGCCGGGCTGGCGGATGACGCCGCGTGCCGTGGTCACTTTCATCAGCGGCTCCGGCGGCACACCGATCGGCGGCCGGGTCGTCGAGCCCAAGTTCGTCGGCGAGCGTGCCCTGGTCGAGCGGTGCGTGGTCACTCTGGCCGGGGAGCGCGGCCTGCTGCTGGTCGGCGAGCCGGGCACCGCGAAATCGATGCTGTCCGAGCTGCTCGCAGCGGCGATCTGCGGCACCAGCGCGCTCGCCGTCCAGGGCACCGCCGGCACCACCGAGGACCAGCTGCGGTACGGGTGGAACTACGCCCTGCTGCTGGCCCAGGGACCGGGGCCGGAGTCCCTGGTGCCGTCGCCGATCCTCACCGCGATGACGACCGGCGCCGTGGCCCGGGTCGAGGAGATCACCCGCTGTCTCCCCGAGGTGCAGGACGCGCTCGTGTCGATCATGTCGGAGCGCCGGATCAGCGTGCCGGAGCTGGCCGGTCGCGACGGGGCGACGAGCTACGCGACACCCGGGTTCTGCCTGATCGCCACGGCGAACCTGCGCGACCGCGGGGTGTCGGAGATGTCCGCGGCGCTGAAGCGGCGGTTCAACTTCGAGGTGGTGCCGCCGATCGCCGACCTCGACGCGGAGGTCGCACTGGTGACCCGGCAGGCCAGGGCGTCCGTCGAACGCGGCGGTGCCGCCTTCGCGGTGGACGAGGCGGTGCTGGAGACACTGGTCACGGCGTTCCGGGACCTGCGGACCGGGGTCAGCGCCGAAGGCTGGGAGGTGGAGCGGCCGTCGTCGGTGATGAGCACCGCCGAGGCGGTGGCGGTGGCCGCGTCGATCGGGCTGTCCGCCGCCTATCTGCCGGGCCCGGACCCGCTCTCGCTGCTGCCGGGTCACCTGCTCGGGGTGGTGCGCAAGGACGATCCGGCGGACGCCGCGCGACTGCTGGCGTACTGGGACGGGGCCCTGCGGCGGCGGGCCGAGGCCGGGTCTCGGATGTGGCGGCAGTTGTGGGAGCACCGGGACGTGCTGCGTGACTGATCCACGGTCGGCGGTCGCGCGTCTGGCGTCCGACGAGAGGGTGCAGCTGATCGGGGTGCGGCACCATTCCCCGGTGCTGGCCGCGGCGGTGCCCGCGCTGCTGACGTCGTTCGCGCCGGAGGCGGTGCTGGTCGAGCTGCCGGTGGAGATGCAGCCGTGGGTGCGCTGGCTGGCGGACCCGGGGACGGTCACGCCGGTGGCTCTGGCCGCGGCGGGGACGGCGGGGCCGGTCGCGTTCTATCCGTTCGCGGATTTCAGCCCGGAGCTGGCGGCGATGCGGTGGGCCCGCGCCGCCGGGATCCCGGTGATCTGTTGCGATCTGCCGCTGACCGATCCGGCGTGGCGCGCGGACCTGTCCGACACGCCGCCCGGCGCGCCCTCCCCCGACACGCCGCCCGGCGCGCCCTCCCCCGACACGCCGCCGCGCGCGCCCTCCCCCGGCTCGCCGGCGCTCGCCGACCTGGTGCGTGGCGGCCTCTCGGGGCGGACCGGGGACGACCTCTGGGACCGGTGGATCGAGGTCGGGGCGCCGGGCAGCTCGCCGGAGGCGGTGCGGCGGGCGGCGCTCGCCGCCGGGTGGGCCATGCGGCGACGAGCCGATCCGCTCGACCTGCGCCGGGAAGCCTGGATGCGCGGGGCTCTTCGCGGTACGCGGGGGCGGGTCTCCGTGGTCGTCGGCGCGTTCCACGCTCCGGCTCTGCTCGACGGGCCCGCCCTGGACGAGCGCGCCGCGGGATCCGAGCCGGTGATCTCGCTGGTGCCCTACACGTTCGACCTGCTCGACGCGCGCTCCGGCTATCCGGCCGGCATCCGGGACCCGCGCTGGCAGCAGGCGGTCCACGACTGCGGGGCCGACCCCGAACGGATCCGGCTGGCGACACACACGTTCGCCGTCGAGGTCACCCGGGAACTGCGGGCCTCCGGGCAGCCGGCCGGACCGGGCGAAGCCACCGAGGTCGCCCGGCTGGCCGCCGACCTGGCCGGGCTCCGGGCGCTGCCCGCCCCCGGCCGCGGCGAGCTGGTCGAGGCGTTGCAGACCGTGCTGGCGCAGGGCGCGCCGGCCGGGACGGGCCGCGGTGTCGCCCGAGCCATGGAGACGGTGCTGGTGGGGCGGCGGCGCGGGCGGCTGGCGCCGGGTGTCCCGGCCACCGGCCTGGTGCCCGCGGTCGAGAGGGAGCTGGCCGGGCTGAAGCTTCCCGGCGCGGGCGCCGGATCCCGGCGCATACGCCTCGACGGGCGATCACCGACCGACCGGTCCCGCGAGCTGGTGATCCAGCGGCTGGACGCCTGCGGCTCCCCGTACGGACGGGCCGGGACCGCGGGTGCCGGCCGGCCGGGCCCGATTGCCGGCGCGGAGACACTGACCAGCACGTGGCGGGTGGAGTGGACCCCGGCCACCGACGCGGCGCTGGCCGTCGCCGGGCTGCACGGGGTGACGCTCGCGCAGGCGGCGGAAGGGATGCTGGCCGCCCGGCGACGGCGGGAGCAACAGGCCGGTGGGCCGACCGCCGCACAGGCACTGGACGGTCTGGAGCAGAGCGCGGCGTGCGGACTTCCCGGGCTGGCCGGGGCACGACTCGCCGACGTGCGGCAGGCGGTGGGACAGGGTGGCAGTGTCGAGCAGATCGTCACCGGGTTGCAGCTGCTGCGGCGGGTCGAGCGCGGGCACTTCCCGGGGTTGGAGCAGGGCGTGGGCCACCCTGGGTCGGAGCCGGGCGCGGGCCACCCGGGTTCGAAGCCGGGCGCGGGCCACCCCGGTTCGGAGCCGGGCGCGGGCCACCCCGGTTCGGAGCCGGGCGCGGGCCACCCCGGTTCGGAGCTGGACGCGGGCCACCACGGCGACGGCGTGACGCAGGACCGCCTCGCCGAGGTGCGGGACGACCTGCATGCCGCGGCGGTCGCGGCATTGCCGGGGCTCGCCGGGTCGACCCGGATCGACGATGCCCGGGCGCTGCACGACCTGGTGCGGGCCGCGGACGAGGCGGGGCGGCTGCTCCGGCTCGGCCAGGCGATCCGCGCGCTCGCCCGGGACGGCTCGCCGCTGATGCGCGGGGCCGCGAGCGCGCTCGGGGTCATGCTCGGGCACGAGGAGACCGGCGCGTTCGGCCGCCGGCTGGCATCGTGGGCGGACCTGCCGGACTCGGGAGCGACGGACCGGCTGCGAGGCGCGCTCAGCGTCGCCGGGGCGCTGCTGCAGGCCGGCGGTGAGGTCTTGGCGCCGCTGCTGGACAGGATCGATCACATGCCGGACGACGACTTCGTCCGGCGGCTGCCCGCGCTGCGCGGCGGGTTCGACGTGCTCAGCCCGGCGGATCGGGACCGCCTGCTGCGTACGGTCACCGAACGACACGGTGACGTTCCGGACGCCCTGCCTGCCGGCGGCACCGCCGTGGCCGCCTGGTTGTCCGCCGACCGGGCCGGGCTGGCGGCGTTGCGGGCCATGGGCCTCGACGCCATCCCCGCGGGGCCGTCGGCGTCGGCGCCTTCCATGCCGGCGATCTCAGCGCCGGGTCGTTCCTTGGCGGCGCCTTCTTCGGTGGCGCCTTCAGGGCCGGCGCCCGGGGTGGGGCGGGGCTGGACCGAGCATGCCGGCGAGCTGGGTGCGATCTCGGCGGTGCAGCGGTGGCGGTTGCTGCTCGGGCGGGAGACCGATCGGGTGCCGGCCCGGCAGCGACGGCTCGCCACGGCCCTGGACGAGTTGTACGGGGTGGGGCGGGGCGAAGGCGCGTACACGGTGGACCAGGCCGCGGGCGGTGGGCGGGACGCCGCCTACCCGCAGGTGCGGGACTGGCTGGCCGACCTGGAGGAGCTCTTCGGCGCGGACGTGCGGGACGAGGTGCTGGCCAGGGCAGCCGAGCGGGGCCGCCTCGACGCGGTGCTGGCCGTCGATCCGGAACGTGTCCGGCCGTCGGTCGACCTGCTGCACGCGGTGCTGTCGATGGCGGGCGGGCTGCCCGAGGGACGACTGGCCCGGCTGCGGCCGCTCGTCGCCCGGCTCACCGCGGAACTCACCGCACAGCTGGCGCGCCGGATCCGGCCCGCGTTCACCGGGCTGGGCACCCCCCGGCCCACCCGACGGCCCACCGGCCGGCTCGATCTGGCGGCGACGGTGCGGCGCAACCTGCACGCGGTGCGCGTCGGGGCGGACGGGCGGGCGCAAGTCGTACCCGAGAAGCCGGTGTTCCGCAGTCCCGGCCGCCGCAGCGTCGACTGGCAGGTGATTCTCCTCGTCGACGTCTCCGGTTCGATGGAGCAGTCGACGATCTGGGCGGCGCTGACCGCCTCGATCCTGGCCGGTGTCCCGGCGCTTCGCACCCACTTCGTGACGTTCTCCACCGAGGTGATCGATCTGACCGACCGGGTCGGCGACGCGCTCTCGCTGCTGCTGGAGATCCGGGTCGGCGGTGGCACGCACATCGCTGCCGGGCTGCGGTACGCCCGGCAGATCACGGTGGTCCCCCGGCGCACGCTGGTCATCACGATCAGCGATTTCGAGGAGGGCTTCTCGGTCGGTGACCTGCTGGCCTCGGCGCGCGCCCTGGCCGACGACGGCGCCACCCTGCTCGGCTGCGCCAGCCTCGACGACCGCGGGCGGCCCCGCTACAGCGCCGGCATCGCCGCACAACTGGTGGCCGCGGGCATGCCGGTGGCCGCGCTCAGCCCCACCGAACTGGCCCGGTGGATCGGGGAGCACATTCGATGACGCTGCCACCGGTCGCCGCCGCGGTGACCGCCGACGCGGTCGCCGCCCTGCCCGCCCGGCTCCGCAAGCGGCTGGACGCGGTCGCCGGCGAAGCCCGGACGTGGCCGGCCGAGCAGGACGGCCCGCTCGTCGTCGTGCGCCCCGGCGATCAGGTCGCCGTCACGCTGACTGTCCCGGTCACGGAGGCGGCGGGCGCCCGGTGCAGCTGTCTGCTCGCGCCACGGTGTCTGCATCGGGCCGCGGTGCTGAGCGTGGCGCCGGTCCTCGCGACCGATGCGCCCGACGGCAGCGAGCTTGCGGCACGCCCGCCGGCCGCATCGCCCTTGACGGATTCGAAGCCGTCCAAGCCGTCTGCGCCATCTGTGCCGGCCGGGGCGACCTCGGCGGCGGTCAGCACCGTGCAGCGGGAGGCCGCCGAAGATCTGACGGCCGCTGCCGCTGCCCTGCTCGCGTCGGGGATTCCCGGTGGTGGGGCGGTCGCGCAGGCCGACCTGCTGCGGGCCGTGCACCAAGGGCGGGCCACCGGTCTGCACGCGCCTGCCGCGGCCGGGATCCGCGTTGTCGATCGACTCCGCGCCGCGCGGGCCGACGAACCGGCGTTCCGGCTGGCTGACCTGCACGCTGACCTGTTCGAGCTGCTCAGAGCTTGTCATCTCCTGGCCGGCGGGGACGTGACGGCGGCAGGCGTGGCCCGCCGCGACTACGAGCCGGTGGGTGATCTGCGGCTCTACGGGTTGTTCTGCGAGCCGGTGCGGGCCGCCACCGGACATGCCGGCGCCGCCACCCATCTGGCCGACGACGAGGGCCGCATCTGGACGGTCTCCGACGTCAAGCCGGTGGGTCAGGGCATCGCGGTCGCCACGACGGGGTCGTCGGTGGAGCTCGGTGAGGTCCGACTGAGCCACCACGACCTGGCCCGTGGCGGCCTTCTGGCGATCAACGCGCATGCCTCGCCCACCGGCCGGCTCAGCCATGGACGCGCACGCCAGGCCGTATCCGCCGGTGGTGCGACCTGGTTCGGCCCTCCGCTGGACGGTCTCTGGCGGGTGTCGCTCAGTGACCAGGTCGACCGGTGGCTGACCGGTGACCGCGATGACCTGGCGTTCCTGGAAGGTGTCGTGCTCGGTTCGGATCATCGTGGACTGCTGCTGCACCTCGACCACCCGGCCCGCACGATCGCGGTGGCGGCGCCGAACGAGGATCCCGGGCTGCCCTACGTCGCCAACCTGCGCGCCCTGGCGAGCCATGCCGTCGGCCATCGGCTGCGGCTGGCCGGCCGTTTCGCCGGGCCGCGCCGGGTGGCCGGGCTGGCGTTCGCCGCTTCCTGGCTTCCGGCGAGCCACGGCGGGCATGTCGACCTGGGAGGGGTCCGGCTGTCCCGCGCCGACCTGCCCGCTGCCGCGGGCGCTCCGCCGGTCGCGGACATTGCCGAGATGCCGGCGCCACCGTTGCATCTGCTGCGGCATCACCTGGAGCGGGTGGTGGCCGCCGGCCGATCGGTGCTGGTGGGCGGGGTCGGCGACGACGTGCGACGGCTGGCCGCCGCGCAGTTGAACACGGCTGCCGCGGTCCTCGGCGGGCTCGGCGCCGCCGGGGTGCGGCGGACACGTGACGGGTTCGGCCGGCTGGACCCGCACGACGCCCGGCTGCTGGCACGGGCGTGGCTGACCGCGGCGGCCTACGAGCAGGCCGCCGGCCGGGTGGTGACGCGCGCGGCGTGGACCGCGACATGACGGTCCCGGTCAGTCCGCGAGCAGGCTCAGCAGGCGCAGATTGTCGTGCGAGCTGCTTCCCGGGTCGGTCGTGTAGAGGAACAGCGTCTGGTCCTCGTCCCCCGGCAGCGCGAGGGCCTCGTACCGCAGGGTGATCTCGCCGACGGCGGGGTGCCGCATCCGCTTGGTGCCGTGCGTACGCTCGTGGACCGTGTGCCGGTTCCACCAGGTGTTGAACTCCGGGCTCTTGATCGCCAGCTCCCCGACGAGCTCGTTGAGCCGCACGTCGTCGGGATTGCGGCCGGCGTAGAGGCGCAGCGTGCCGACGACCTCGCGGGCCACGGTCGGCCAGTCCAGGAAGGCGTCCCGGGCGGCCAAGTCCAGGAAGATCCACCGGGTGTAGTTGCGCTCCCGGGGCGGCAACCGCGTCCAGTCGGTGAGCAAGGCACGGGCCAGCGCGTTCGCGGTGAGCACATCGGTGCGGCGGCCGAGGATCAGGGCCGGATGGTCGGTCAGGGAGGCGACCATCTGCTGCATCGCCGGGCGTACCCGCTGGGGTGGCGCGGTCGTGCGGCGCCGGGCCGGCCGGGCCAGGTCGGCGAGGTGCGCCCGGGCCGCGGCGTCGAGTTGGAAGACACGGCTGAGCGCGTCCACGACCGCGGCCGACGGGCTGGCGTGCCGCCCTTGTTCGAGCCGGGTGTAATAGTCGACGCTCACGCCGGCGAGCTGGGCCACCTCTTCGCGTCTCAGCCCGCGGACCCGGCGGCCGGTCCGCACGCTGCCGGGCACGCCCGCGGTCTCCGGCGGCATCTCGGCCCGGCATCGCCGCAGGAAGTCGCCGAGGGCAGTGCGTCCGGTCATACGTCCATGATGGCGAGCGCGGAGCCGTACCGACAGCGGCTGGGTGGACATGGCGTTCCCAGGCAGCGCTGGGCCAGGTCAGCGGTGTCCGGCGGGTGGGCCCGGCAGCAGCATGGATCTCGTTCCGGCACCCCAGCCGCCGTACCACGTCGAGGAGATCCGTCATGTCGTACCCGACCACCCGCCCCGCCACCTGGTTCGTCACCGGCACGTCCCGGGGTCTCGGTCTCGAACTCGTCCGGCAGCTCCTGGACCGCGGGGACAACGTCACCGCGACCACCCGTTCGATGTCCCGCCTCGACGCGGCATTGGGCACCACCGACCGGTCACGCCTGTTTCCGCTCGAGGTCGACCTCGCCGACGACCGGGCCGTGGCCACGGCGATCACCGCCACCACCGAACGCTTCGGCGGGGTCGACGTCGTGGTCAACAACGCTGGGTACGGGTTCCTCGGCGCGGTCGAGGAGGTCACCGACGCCGAGGTGCGGCAGATGTTCGAGGTGCAGGTCTTCGGTGTCTGGAACGTGCTGCGCGCCGTCCTGCCGGTCATGCGCGCCGCCGGCAGCGGTCACGTCGTCAACGTCTCGTCGGTTCTCGGGCTCACCGCCTTCCCCGGCTGGGGCCTGTACTGCGCCGGGAAGTACGCCCTGGAGGGACTGTCCGAGTCGCTCGCCGCCGAGGTCGCCGGCTTCGGCATCAAGGTCAACCTCGTCGAGCCGGGGTACACGCGGACCGACTTCCTCCGCACGCACTCGCTGGGCCTGCCGGCGCAACCGGCCGGCGGGTACGACGCGATCCGGGAGATGACCGAGGCACACCTGGCGATGCCCGGCACCCAGCTCGGCGACCCCGTCAAGGTGGCCGCCGCCGTCATCGAGGTCGCCACGTCGGGCCGGGCGCCGCTGCACCAGGTGCTCGGCTCCGACTCCTACGGCCTGGCGAAAGCCCGGATCGAAGGTCTCACCGCCGACGTCGAAGCGGGCCGTGAGCTGGCCTTCAGCACCGACATCACCCAACCCTGACATCGGTACGACCGCGCGAGGGCCTCAATCGAGGGCGGCGCGCAGTGTCCAGGAGGTGAGCCGGGGCCGGCCGGGAAGGGCGGCGCGCCCGGTGCACCACAGCAGAGCAGCCGCCGGGTCGCCATCGGGCGCGTCCGGGAAGAGCCGGTCGAGGACCGCGGCGCAGAGCGCGGACGGCATCGTCCAGTCGATCCCCAGGCCGGTGGTGATGTCGTGGGTGTGCAGCAGGATCTCGTTGACGCCCAGCGCGGCGAAGCCCGACGGGTCGGCCGGTCCCCAGTGCCAGGCACGGTCCGCCGGGCCGGCCGCACGCAACGCGGCGGCGAGCAGGTCGGCGCACCCGGCGGCGATCTGCAGCAGGTGAGCGGGGGTGGCTTCCGGGCGGACCACGAGGTCCAGGGGAAGATAGGCGTCCTGCGCACGGGCCGTGAGCTGTGTCGCGTACGCAAGAAGGTCGTGGGCGATGTGTGCGGCCGTCTCCCGGCAGGTCCAGGTGAGCGAGCCTGCGGGGGCGTCCCAGTCGGCGCCGGCGGCGCCCGGGGTCAGCGCCGCCAGCATCGCGCTCTTCGCCTCGATCACCTCGCGCGCGTCCATCATCGTCAGCATGCTGCCAGACAGCGCGGCCGCCGGCACCGTCACACCGCGCCGTTGACGGGGAAGTCGGCGGCCGTCAGGAAGTAGTCGCTCTTCTTCGGGCGCCCGGTCCCGGCGGGCCCGCCGCGCCGCAGCCGGGCCATCCGCGGGATGTGCTTGGCGCAGTGGATGTACGCCTCGTGCACCCGCACCACCACCCACAGCCGCGCGCGCAGTCCCGGCGGGGCGTCCAGCTGCGCCTCGGGGTCCTCGACGATTTCCGCCGTCCCGTTCACGTGCAGGCCGATGACCTCTTCGAAGTCGATGAAGAGCAGCCCGACGTGGCCGTTCTCGGTGATGTTGCCGAGGCTCGCCATGACGCCGTTACCCCGGTACTCCGGCCAGCTGACCCGCTCGGCGTCGAGGACCCGGACGAATCCCGGCGGGCCGGCCCGGAAGGTGCTGTCGCAGGCGCCGGACGCGTCGGCGGTGGCGAGGAACATCATCTCCTGGCGCCCGATGAAGTGCCGCATCCGATCGTTGAGCTGCTGCCGGTTCTGCCGCGCCCGGAAGACGTCGGCCCGTTCCCGGGTGCCCAGCTTGTCCTGCAGTAGTCGCTCGCCGTGGTTCACGATGGCTCCCTCCCGCACCGGATTCCGCCCCGCTGCGGCACAGTTTCACTGGGTAACCGTCTGATTGCATAGCGTTGCAACTTGCACTGATCACTGCGGCCGCCGCGAACCGGCTGGCACGGCGGCCGTACCCGCCGGTAGGTCATCCGGTGCGTCACCCGAACGAGTGACAAGAGGTCGGCCTAGACTCGCGGAGTGGAGTTCGGAGTCGGATATTTCCCCACCCATGACGCGATGCGGCCCGGCGAGCTGGCCCGGCGGATCGAGGAACGCGGCCAGGACGCGCTGTTCTTCGCCGAGCACACGCACATCCCGGCGTCCCGGGACACGCCGTACGGGGGCGGCGGCGAGCTGCCCCGCAAGTACTGGCACACCTACGACCTGTTCGTCGCGCTGACCGCCGCCGCGGCGGCCACCTCGCGGCTGCGCGTGGGCAGCGGCATCTGCCTGGTCACCGAGCGGGACCCGATCATCACGGCCAAGGAGGTCGCCTCGATCGACCACCTCAGCGGCGGCCGGTTCGAGTTCGGCATCGGCGCGGGCTGGAACCGCGAGGAGATGGCCAACCACGGGACCGACCCGCGCACCCGGATGCGTCTGATGAGCGACCGGGTGCGGGCCATGCAGGTCATCTGGACGCAGGACGAGGCGTCCTTCAGCTCGGAGTTCGTGAACTTCGAACGGATCTGGTCCTGGCCCAAACCCGCCCAGAAACCGTGGCCACCGGTGCTCGTCGGCGGCGCCGGCCCGACCGTGCTGGACCGGGTCCTGGCGTACGGGGACGGCTGGTTCCCGAACTACAGCGAAGACGTGCCGGACCGGATGGCCGAGCTGCGCTCCCGCGCCGACCGCCCGTTGCAGGTGCAGGTGCTCAGCGCCCCCGCCGACCCCCGGGTGCTGGAACAACTCGGCAACGCCGGGGTGCACCGCGCGTCGACCTGGCTGCCGTCCGGCCCGTGGAGTGTCGTCGAGGCGAAACTGGAACGCTGGGAGAAGGCGATCGGCGAGTACAACGGCCGATGACGCCGGCCGAACGCTTCGCCACCGCCCGCGTCGCGCGGCTGGCCACCGTCACCCCCGGTGGCGCCCCGCACCTGGTCCCTATCGTGTTCGCGCTGGTCGGCGACGTGATCAGCACCGCGGTCGACGGCAAGCCGAAACGGCACCGGCAACTCCAGCGCCTCACGAACATCGCCCACGAGCCACGCGTCAGCGTGCTGGCCGACCACTACGACGACGACTGGTCCACGCTGTGGTGGGTGCGCGCCGACGGCGTGGCCACGGTCACCGCCGAGCCGGAGCCCGCCTTGATCGCCCGCTACCCGCAGTACGCTGCGACGCCGCCGCCGGGCCCGTTCCTGCGCATCCAGGTCGAAAGATGGACCGCCTGGAACGCTTAGGGTCTGTCCCTAGCCGGCGATCCTCGGAGGCCGGTTCTCGTACGGTGTGGACAGGACGACGGTCGTGCGCGTCGTGACGTTCGCGGCCGTCCGGATGTCCTGCAGCAGGCGCTCCAGGTCGGCCGGGCTCTTCACCCGCACGAGCAGCATGTAGAAATCCTCCCCCGCGACCGAATAACACGAGTCGATCTCAGCGAGGTGCGCGAGCCGCTCCGGCGCGTCGTCCGGCTGGGACGGATCGAAGGGCCGGATCGCCACGAACGCGGTCAACGGCAGATCGAGCGCCTCGTACGACACACGAGCCGTGTACCCGGCGATGACGCCGCGCTGCTCGAGGCGGCGAACCCGCTGATGCACGGCGGAAACGCTCAGCCCGACGCGTTCGGCGAGGTCGGTGTACGACAGGCGGCCGTCCGCGGTCAGGGCCGACACGATCGCCCGGTCGATCTCTTCCACGGCCGTCACACTACTTGCCCGTAAGGCCCGGTTCCCGGAAGGGGCACCAGCAGCTCCCCCATGCGAGGCAGTGCACGACCACCACGATCCGGGAAGTCGAGGCCGAGATGCTCGCGGAAATGACCTCAAGCTCGACGCGACGCCGGTCAGTTCGTACGGCATCCGCGCCTCGGCCCGCGGCCGAGGCTGCCGTCTCCTTCCTCGTGCACGCGCTCAGCTTCGGCACGCTGCCAATCCCTCCGCGCGGTTGACCGAGATGCGGCGAAGACGGTGCGGTGGCTCATAGTCTTGGGTGCCGGCCCTCATCGTTCGGATCGCGGTAGATCGGGGTGCCGGCATCGGTGCGAAGATGGACGCATGATCGGTGACCGGTGGGGCGTGACCGACGATGAGATGCTGCGCCACTATCCGTGCGACGAGTTCGTCGGCCCACACGCGTTACAGGTGTGGCGGGGAGTGCACGTTGCGGCGCACACCGCGACGGTATGGCCGTGGGTGGCCCAGGTAAGGATCGCGCCGTACTCCTATGACTGGATCGACAACCTCGGCCGCCGCTCCCCTCGTCAGCTGGTGGGCCTTCCCGAAGCTGCGGTCGGAGAGCCGTTCACAGCCTCTGGCGGGCGGAAGCTGGGCAGGATTGTCTCCCTCGTCCCCGGAGAGCAGCTGACGGGGACCATCATGGGCGCGTTCCTGTCCTACGTGCTCGTGCCCCAGGAGCACAACACGACCCGCCTGCTGCTCAAGGTGGTCGTGGAGACGAACCGCTGGGCCGCCCCCGTGCTGTCCGTCGGTGACCTCGTCATGGCTCGCCGGCAATTGCTGAACTGGAAGCAACTCGCCGAGAGTCACCAACGCCGAAGGACGCCCCGGAAGTGAGGGCCGGACGCCCGCTCAGTCCGTCGAGGTGCATCGGTGGATGTTCGGCGGGCGGAGATGAGCCGACTGATCCGGCCTAACGGCGTGGTGGCGACACCAGCCCGGACTCGTAGGCGATCACGACGAGTTGGGCCCGATCACGGGCGCCCAGCTTGATCATGGCTCGGCTGACGTGGGTCTTGGCGGTGGCGGGGCTGATCACGACGGCGGTGGCGATCTCGTCGTTGGAGAGGCCGCGGGCGGCCAGGGCGACCACCTCGCGCTCGCGGGCGGTGAGCGAGGCCAGGCGGACCGACTCGCTGCCGGGGCGGGGGCGGGAGACGTAGTCGGCGATCAGCTTGCGGGTGATCGACGGGGAGAGCAGCGCGTCGCCGCGGGCGGCGAGGCGAATGCCGTGCAGCAGGTCCTCCGGGTCGCTGTCCTTGACCAGGAAACCGGCGGCGCCGGCCCGCAGCGCGGCGTAGACGTGGTCGTCGATGCCGAAGTTGGTCAGGATCACCACGTGTACGGCGGTGAGGCGCGGGTCGGCGGCGATCCGGCGGGTGGCCTCGATGCCGTCGAGCACGGGCATCCGGATGTCGGCGAGCACCACGTCCGGCAGCAGGGAGGTGGCCAGCCGTACGCCCTGGGCGCCGTCGCCGGCCTCGGCCACCACCTCGATGTCGGGCTCGGCCGTGAGCAGGGCGCGGAAGCCGGCGCGGATCATCGGCTGGTCGTCGACCAGCAGCACCCGGATCACGCGGGGTTCCGGTCGCCGAGCGCCGGCTGGTGACCGCTGAGGTCCGGCGGACCAGGGTCGAGCTTCGGTTGGATCAGGGGCAGTTTCGCGCGTACGACAAAGCCGCCCGCAGGGCCTGCGACAGCCGACAGCGAACCGCCCAGCGCGGCCACCCGCTCAGCCATCCCGGTCAGCCCGCGACCCGGCGCGACCGGCGCTTCCGGTGCGCCGGGCGGGCCGGGCCCGTCGTCGGAGATCTCCACCGTCAGGTCGTCGTCGCCGTAGTCGAGCACTACCGTCGCGGTGGCCCGCCCGGCATGCCGGCCCACATTGGTGAGCGCCTCCTGGACGATGCGGTATCCGGCGGCCGACACCGGCCCCGGCAGCTCGCGTTCCCGGCCGCGGAGCTCCACCGTCACCGGCACCCCGGCCAGGCCCGCACCGTCCACCAGGCCTTTCAGCTGATGCAGGCCGTGCGCGTCGCCGTGCAGCACGTCGAGGGTCGCCCGCAATTCCCGCATCGCCTCGGCGCCGGCGTCCTGGATGGCGATCAGCGCGGGCGGCACCGGCTCGCCGCTGCGGCGCGCCAGGTGCACGGCGACGCCGGCCTGCACCTTGATGATCGAGATGCAGTGGGTCAGGGAGTCGTGCAGCTCGCGGGCGATGCGCAGGCGTTCCTCGCCGGCCCGGCGGCGGGCGGCCTCCTCGCGGGTGCGTTCGGCCTCGGCCGCGCGTTCCTCGGCCTGGCGCAGATAGGCGCGGTGCTGGACGAGGACCTCGGCGAGCACGCCCGCGGCGACGATCCAGCCCATCAGCAGGACCCAGCGCTGGACCGCCTCGGGCCCGGCGTCGAGCGGGCTGAACGCCAGGATGCCCAGCACGATGCCGGCGGCGAGGCGCCGGTGGCCGGCCGTGACCACGGTGAACACCGCGATCATCACCGGCACCGACGCGCCGAAACCGGGATAGCCGAGCACCAGATAGGCGACGAGGGCCGCGGCGGTGACGACCAGCGCGACGATCGGGGCGACCCGCCGCAGGACCAGCGAGAAACCCGGGACCAGCAACAGTGCCAGGCCGATCGCGTCGAGCGCGGACCGGCCGGGCGGGGCGATCAGCGCACCGGCAACGGCGACCAGCGCGGCGCCCGCGGCCAGGCCTACGACTCTCATATGTGGACGGTAACGCCTCGCGCATCCCCCGACGGGCGTAGCGGGTACGCCCCCGGGAGTAGCCGGCCTCGCTCCCGCCGGGCGACGCGGCCGGGAGGCGGGCGCGCGCAGGCTGAGGTCATGTACCGGTACATCACCCCAGACCCGGTCGCCGCGGCCACCGGGACCACCGCTGCCGTCTTCGCCCAGTCCCGCCGTGAGCTGGGCGCGCCGTTCGCGCCGCATCTGGCCGCGGCGCCCGATCTGCATGCCGCGACCTGGTCGCTGCTGCGTGAGTCGCTGCTCGCGGGCGAAGCACCGCGGGCCCGTAAGGAGGCCGTCGCGCTGGCCGTGGCGGTGGCCAATCAGTGCCCGTTCTGCGTCGACGCGCACGGCGCCCTGCTGCACGCGGCCGGCGCGCACGGCCTCGCGAAGGCGGTCCTGCGTGGTGCGACCCCCGCGGATCCGGTGGATGCCGCCGTCGTGGCGTGGGCCCGGGATCCCACCCGGCCGGCGCCGGAGCCGGCGGCGGAATACCTCGGCACCCTGCTGGTCAACCATTTCATCAACCGCATGGTCGACGCGCTGCGTCCGGGTTCGCTCCTTCCGGTCAGCCCGCTGCGCCGGGTGGCCGGCGCGGCGCTCTCCCGCCGGGTGCGCCGGCCCGTCCCGGCCGGCGAGAGTCTCAAGCTGATCGGCCCGGTTGCGCCGGGTGACATCCCGGCGTGGGCTTCCGGCACCTTCATCGGTACGGCCTACGCAGCGTTCCGGACGATCGCGCACGCCGGTGGCGACCCGCTGAGCGACGAGTCCCGCCGCCTGGTGGCGGCCGGGTCGCTGCCGGCCCCCGATGACGCCGGCCCGGCCGTCCGGCTGGCACTGCTCGCCGGCGTCGCGCCGTACCGCCTGACCGACGCCGTTGTTGCCGACTGGCGCGGCGCCGGGCGCGGCGCCGGGCGCGGCGCCGGGCGCGGGCCGGGCCGCACCGATGAGCAGTTGATCCGGCTGCTGGCGTTCGGCGCTGTCACCGCCGTCGACCGGATCGCCGCCGCCTGCGCGATCGGTGGCGCTGTCCACGTCCGTGGCCAGGACATCGACTGAGAGCGTTCACGCCCGGTCCAACCCCCGGCCAGCTGGGCCGCCTACAACCAGGCGCATGACCGTGAATCTTGATCGACGCCGGCTGCTCGCCGGTGTGGCCTCGGTGGCCGGCGTCGCCGCACTCGCCCAGGTCCCGGCCGACGAGGCCGCCGCGACCCCGGGCACCCGGAAGTACCCGTTCACCCTGGGCGTGGCGTCCGGCGACCCCACCGAGGACGGCGTCGTGCTGTGGACCCGTCTCGCCCCGGAGCCCTTCGAGTCCGGCGGCGGGATGCCCTCGGTGGCTGTGCCGGTGCGCTGGCAGATCGCCCGCGACGAACGGTTCCGCCACATCGTCCGCGACGGCGTCTCCTGGGCGCTGCCGCGGCTGGGGCACAGCGTGCACGTCGAGGCCGGTGGGCTCACCCCGGACCGCGAGTACTTCTACCGCTTCTCGTACCGCGACCACCGCTCCCCGATCGGCCGCACCCGCACCGCTCCCGCCCGCCGCTCCGCCGGCGGTGTGCTCAACCTGGCCGCCGTCTCCTGCCAGTCCTGGGACAACGGCTACTACCCGTCGTACGCCCACATCGCCCGCGACGACCTGGACCTGGTCCTGCACCTCGGCGACTACGTCTACGAGGGCGGCATCCCGGCGAACGGCGGGCTCCGCAACGTCACGGTCCCGGAGGCCGCCCGCCCGGCCCCGACCAGCCTGGACCAGTGGCGCATCCGGTACGCCCTCTACAAGTCCGACCCGGACCTGCAGGCCGCGCACGCCCGGGTCCCGTTCGCGGTGACCTGGGACGACCACGAGGTGATCAACGACTACGCGGGCACTCAGGCCGAGGGACGTCCCGACCTGTCCGCGCTGCGTGCCGCGGCATATCAGGCCTGGTACGAGCACCAGCCGGTGCGCAGGACCGGCACCCGGATCCACCGTCGCCTGCACTGGGGCCGGCTCGCCCAGCTGGACATCGTCGACGGCCGCCAGTACCGCACGGCTCCGGCCTGCTCGTGGGGTGAGGGCGACGCCTGCGCCGGCCAGTACGACCCGGCCGCCACCATGCTCGGCGAGGAGCAGGAAAAGTGGCTCTACGCCGGCCTGGCCGCCTCCACCGCCCGCTGGAACATCCTCGGCAGCAACGTGATGGTGGCCCGCCTCGACCACGACGGCGACGCCGGGAACCGGCTCTGGCACGACGCCTGGGACGGCTATCCCGCCGCCCGCAACCGGCTCACCCGGGCCTGGACCGCGAACCGGGTGCCGAACCCGGTGGTGCTCACCGGTGACTGGCACTCGACGTTCGTCAACGACATCCACGCCGACTTCGACAAGCCCGGCTCGCCGGTGGTCGCCACCGAGTTCGTCGGCACCTCGATCTCGTCGAACGGCGACCGGGCGGTCTACGGCCCTTATTACGGGCCGATGATCAAATACAACCCGCACATCCGGTTCTTCGACGGCGACCGGCGCGGGCACCAGCGGATCCGGATCGAGCGGGACCTGATGCGCACCGAGGCCCGGATGGTGACCACAGTCTCCCGCCGGGACGCGCCGCAGTACACCCACGCGGCGTTCGTGGTGGAAAGCGGGCGCCCTGGTGCGGTACCGGCCTGAAATCCCGGGCCCGGTGCGGTGCCGGCCGAAACCTCAGGACCGGTGACGCCCCGCCGATGAGGGACGCCGAGTAGCAGGTGGCGCCCAGCGAAGGATCGCAGGTTGAAGCGACTGATGTCCCGGCCGGCCCGCACGGCGGCTGTCCTCGTCATCGCCACCGTCGTCCTGACGCTGGTCGCGGCGCTGCTCGGCGTCCTCGGCACGGTCGTGGCCGTACCCTCCTGGTGCCTCTGGCCGTTCGCGGTCGCCACCCTGCTCACCGGCGCCGCCGGCTGCGTGCTGGCCGCACGCACCGCGAACGGCCCGGGCCGGGTCTTCTGGCTCCGGGTCGGCGGCGCCATCGGGGTGCTGGCGGCGAGCACCCTCAGCCAGGCCTTCGACACTCTCGACCGGGCCGGCCAGCTGATCGCGTTGCGCCCGCACACCGCCGTGCTCTATCTCGCCGCGGTAGGCATCGCGGTGGCCGCGTTGCTGCGCCTGCCCGGCCCGGCGCGCAGTTGGCGGGCCACCGTCGCGATGTTCCTGGACGTCGCGATCGTCGGCGTGGCCGCCGCCCAGGTGCTGCTCCAGGTCATGTCGATCATGCCGGTGCCGACGCCGGACGGCGCGCTCGCCACGTCGTTACGGATGATCGTGCTGGCCACCGCCTCCGCCACGGTGGTCGCGCTGGTCAAAGTGGGGATGAGCGGCACCGGCCTGGTGCACGCGCCGTCGCTGCTGATCCTCAGCCCGGTCGGCGTGCTCGGCTCGGCGGCCCTGGTGGTCGCTCCGCTCGTGCGGCCCTGGCCGCACCTGGCCCCCGCGGCCATCGTGATGCCCGTGTTCGCGGTGCTGCTCGCGTTCGCCACCCGGGAGCAGACCCTGGCCAACCTCGGCCCGCCCCGCGCGGAGACCAACCGGCGGGCCCGGCGCCGCACCGTCAGCGTGATCCCGTACCTCTCCGTCGGTGTCACCGCGACGATGCTGCTCGCTGTCACCATGCACCTGGGCCATCTGCCGGCCGGGCACGCCGGCGGCACCGTGGTGCTGATCCTGCTGGTCGTGGTCCGCCAGCACGCGGCACTCACCGACAACCGGCGGCTGATGGACCGCCTCGCCGGCCAGGCCCGCCGCGACGACCTCACCGGCCTGCCAAACCGGCGCGCGTTCACCGCCGCCCTGCAGCGCACCGCGGTGACCACCGTGGCAGTCTGCGACCTCGACGACTTCGCCGCGCTCAACGACCGCCTCGGCGACGACGCCGGCGACGCCGTCCTGCGCCAGGCCGCTGCCCGGATCACGCTGACCGCCGGCGGCTCGGCCCTGGTGGCGCGCCTCGCAGGCGACGAGTTCGGCATCCTCGCCGACGGCCCGCTCGACCCGGAGGCGCTGCTGGAGGCGTTCCGCGCGCCGCTCAGCATCAACGGCCACGATCTGCTGGTCACGATCACCGCCGGCGTCGCCACCGCGGCCGGCGACGAGGTCCCCGACCTGCTGCGCCGCGCAGAACTGGCGCTGCAGGCCGCCCAGCGGGTCGGCGCCAACCGGTTCGAGGCGCACACCGAGGCCCTCGACGCCTCCGCCCAGCACCACGCCCACCTGGCCGCCGCGCTGCGCCACGGCCTGGACAACGACGAGTTCCGCCTCGTCTACCAGCCCATCGTCGAACTGCCGTCGGCCCACATCCACGGCGTCGAGGCGCTGGTCCGCTGGCACCCCGCCGGCGGCGGCGCCGTCTCCCCCGCCGACTTCATCCCGGTCGCCGAACAGACCGGCCTGATCATCGACCTGGGCGCCTGGGTCCTCGACACCGCCTGCGCCGACGCGGCCGCCTGGCGCCACCGCCACGGCGACGCCGCACCCCGGGTCAGCATCAACGTCTCCGCCCGCCAGCTGCTCGACCCGGAGCTGCCCGGCCTGGTCTCCGCCACGCTGCGGCGGCACGGCCTGCAGCCGCACGACCTCACCCTGGAGATCACCGAAACCGCAGTGTTCGTGGGCGGCGCCGCCGTCGCCACCGTGCACGCGTTGCGCGACCTCGGCGTCGGCATCGCCCTCGACGACTTCGGCACCGGCCACTCGTCGCTCACCCTGCTGCGCACCTGCCCGGTCACCACCCTCAAGGTCGACAAATCGTTCATCGACGAGCTCAACGGCAGCCCCCAGCAGGAGGCCATCGCCGCCTCGCTGAGCGGCATCGCCGAGACCCTCGGCCTCGGCGCGGTGGCCGAGGGCGTGGAGACCCAGGACCAGGCGGACAGGTTGCACACACTGGGATATCGGTACGCCCAGGGCTTCCACTTCGCCCGCCCGGTGCCCGCCGACCAGATCGATCAGTTCCTGCTTCAGGGGATCTCCCCCGTTCGAGCCCGTGGGCCGGCTTCACGCGTGCAGCTCTGACGGCCAGTTGGGGTCCGACCGCTTTGCCTCCGGCGGGGGATCCCCCAACCAACAGGATGGCTCGGGCGAGGTATACGAAAAAGCGTGGAACCCTCAGCGGCTCCAGAAGTCCTCCGGGAGCGCCTCGGCTTCGTCGGCGGACTGTTCGAGGTTGGCGGCGACCGGAAGGAGCGCGATCGCCGCCGGATCGCCCGCGCCCGCCATCTCCCGCATCACGCCGGCCTGCCGCCGGGCGCGCTGCACCACCACAGTCCCGAAGGCGCGACGGTCGCCGTCGTAGCCGTACGCGTCGAGCAGCAGGTGCAGCCGCCGCGATCGGTCCTCCGGGTGGCGGAACCCGAGGTGCAGGGCCGCGCCCGGGGTGTACAGCGGCACCCAGGACAGCGCTGTGAAGGCCAGGTCGAACTCGCGGGACGACGGCCCCGCGGTGTCCCAGTCGAAGAAGCCGGTCAGGTTTCCGCCGGCCGTCACGGCGTTGTACGGCGCGGCGTCCTGATGGCCGACGACCATCCCGGGTTGCATCCGGGCACCGGTGAACCGGATCTCCTTCCCCGGCGGCCGGAAACCCTCGGTCAGGTCGTGCAGGCGGCGCAGCCACTGCCCCGCCTGGATCAGGGTCAGGTCGGCGAACACCCAGCCGGGCCACGGGATCCGGTCGCCGATCACCTCGCCGGGCAGGTAGGTCAGCATCTCCCGGCCCTGGTTGTCGAAGCCGAGGGCCCGGGGGGGCGCCGTCGAAGCCGGCACTCTCCAGGTGCCGCAACAGCGCGTGCACGGTGGCCGTCCACGGTGCCGCCGGTTTGTGGACGACGTCCCCGATCCGTACGGCGCCGACGGTGTTGCCGCCCGGCAGGACCTCTTCGCTCATCGATCCTTCGCCCGCCGGCAGGGAAACCGGAGCGGCGGATATCAGACGCCCGCGTGCGCCGGCTCGACCGGCCGGACGGTGGGGCGGCGCAGCCCGAAGGCGGTCACGACGGCGGCGAGCACGGCAGCCACAGCAGGCAGGGCGAGGGCGGGGCGAATGGCCTCGAGGGTGATCGGCCCGCCCTCGGTGTCGAGGGCGGCCACCGAGAGAGCGGTGACCGCGGAGCCGCCGCGCAGTTCGTGCAGCAGAGCGTGACGACGAACTGGAAGCCGGCGGACGCGGTCATGAACAGCAGCGCCCCGGCGTTGACCTGGGCCAGGGTCGCCGAGTGCACGCTGAACGAGACCATCCGCACCCTGGTCACCCGGTCCGAGCCGCACCAGTCCGAGATAGCGGCGGCGCGGACCGCTTACGACCGGCGGGCCGCCTCCACCGGATAGGCGCGCGTCTCGGTGGCCTTCACCGCGACCCACAGCTCACGCCCCGGTTCCAGGTGCAGCTGGGTGGCCGCGGCCGGGGTGATGTCGGCGGCCACGCTGATCGGTCCGTCCAGACGCACCCGCAGGTTGTCGCCGTGCCGCTGGACGTCGGCGAGCACGGCCGGCCACATGTTGCGCGGGCTGCCGTCGGGCCGGTGCGGGTGCAGGGCGACCGCGGCCGGCGGGAAGGCCACGAACGCCTCGCCGTGCACGGTGTCCGTGGTGGTCAGCGTGAGGTCGCCGGGTAGGGCGACGGTGTGCCCGTCGGCCCGGCCGCGATAGAGGTTGAGGCCGACGAGGCGGGCGACGTAGTCGGTGCGCGGCCGGGCCGTGATCATGGCGGCGTCGCCCTCCTGCACCACCCGGCCGTCCTCGACGATCACCAGGCGGTCGGCGAGGACCAGCGCGTCGAGGGGGTCGTGGGTCACCAGCAGCGTCGCGCCGGGGTGGGCGGTGAGGTGCCGGTGCAGCTCGGCGCGGGTCTCCAGCCGGGTTCGCGCGTCCAGCGCCGCCAGGGGCTCGTCGAGCAGGAGCAGCACCGGGTCCACGGCGAGCGCCCGGGCCAGCGCGACCCGTTGGGCCTGCCCGCCGGAGAGCCGCCGGGGCTTGCGCCGGCCGAACTCGGACAGGCCGACCCGGTCCAGCCAGCGGTCCGCGGTGGCGTGCGCGGTGCGCCGGTCGACCCCGTGCCGGCGCGGCCCGAAAGCGACGTTGTCGCGGGCGCTGAGGTGCGGGAACAGCAGGTAGTCCTGGAACACCACGCCGATCGGGCGCTGCTCGGGCGGCGTCCACACCCGCGCCGCCGGCTCGTCGAGGACCCGGCCGCCGAGGCTCAGCCGGCCGGCCGACAGCGGGGTGAGGCCGGCCAGGGCGCGCAGGGCGGTGGTCTTGCCGGCCCCGTTCGGCCCGAGCAGCGCGACCGTCTCGCCCCGGCCGATGCGCAGCCCGACGTCGAGGACGAAGGCCCCGCGCTGAGCCACCAGGTGCGCGTCGAGCAGGTCGCCGGAAGCGACGGTGGGGGTCACGGCGCGGTGAGCCATCGGTCGCGGAGGGCGGCCAGGATCGTCACCGAGACGACCAGCAGGATCAGGCTGAGCACCACGGCGCCGTCCAGGTCGCCGCTCTCCATGGTCTGGTAGACCGCGAGCGGCATGGTCTGGGTGATGCCCGGGAAGTTGCCGGCGAAGGTGATCGTCGCGCCGAACTCGCCGAGCGCCCGCGCCCAGCACAGCACCGCGCCCGCCGCGATCCCCGGTGCCACCAGCGGCAGCGTGACGTGGGTGAAGCCGATCCAGCGGGTGGCGCCGAGGGTGGCGGCCGCCTCCTCGTACCGCGTGTCCGCCCCGCGCAGCGCGCCCTCCACCGCGATCACCAGGAACGGCAGCGCCACGAACGCCTCGGCGATCACCACGCCCGCGGTGGTGAACGGCAGCGTGATCCCGAACGTGCTGTCCAGCCACTGGCCGACGAGGCCGCGCCGGCCCAGCGCCAGTAGCAGCGCGATGCCGCCGACCACCGGGGGCAGCACCAGCGGGACGGTGATCAGCGCCCGGACCACCCGCCGGCCGGGGAACTCGACGCGGGCCAGCAGCCAGGCGAGCGGCACGCCGAGGACGAGGCAGAGCAGGGTCGCGACGGTCGAGGTGAGCAGCGACAGCTTCAGCGCGGCGACGACCCCGGGCTCGGCGAGCCGCTGCGGCAGCGACGACCACGGCGTGCGCGCCAGCAACCCGGCCAGCGGCAGGACCAGGAAGATCAACCCCACCACAGCGGGAAGCAGCAGGGGTACGGGGATGCGCGCACCGGTGTCGGTGCGGCGCCGGACCGGCGTGACCGCCGTGGAGGAGCTCATCGTGGTCAGGGCGCCTGGAATCCGGCTGCGGTGAGGACCGCGGCGCCCTCGGCGGAGAGCACGTGGTCGACGAACGCCCGCGCCCCGGCGGGGTTCCGCGCGCCGGCGAGCACGGCGATCGGATAGTCGTTGACGGCGCCCGCCGACTCGGGGAACTCGACGGCGTCGACCTCCGCCGCGGCGGCCAGGGCGTCGGTGCGGTAGATCAGGGCGGCGTCCACCTCGCCCAGCTTCAATTTGGACAGTGCCGCTTTGACGTCCTGTTCCAGAGTGACCGGCGTGATGGTCACGCCGGACTGCTCGATCGCCTTCCGCGCGGCGGCGCCGCACGGCACGGCGTCCGCGCAGAGAGCGACCTTGAGGCCGGGCCGGCCGAGGTCGGCGAGCCCGGCGACACCGCGCGGGTTACCCTCGGCGACCGCGATGACCAGCTGGTTGCGGACGAACGTGGCGGGCTCGACGGCGCTGTTCACGGCTTGCATGGCGGCCGGCGCCGCGGACGCGAGGACGTCGGCAGGCGCACCCTCGTTGATCTGGGTGGCCAGCGCGGAGCTGCCGCCGAAGCTGAACGTCACGGTGGTCCCCGGGTGCGCCGCCTCGAACTGCTCGCCGATCGTGGTGAACGACTCGGTGAGCGAGGCTGCCGCGAACACGGTGATCGGGCCACTGACGGCCCCGGCGCTGCTCGCCGAACCCGGACCGCTGGTCTCGCCGTCGCCGCCGCAGCCGGCCTGGCCGAGGGTGAGCAGCGCGGCGAACGCCGCCGCCGCGAACCGAACTCCGGTCAACTGGTCCTCCCCCTGGGTGCCGCGGCCGGCGTGGACCGCTCCACCACCACCGTGGTCGACTTGATCACTGCGACCGCCACCGAGCCGACCCGCAGGTCCAGCTCATCGACGGCCTCCCGGCTCATCAGCGACACCAGCCGGAACGGCCCGGCCTGAATGTCCACCTGAGCCATCACGGTGTCCTTGACCACCGCGGTGACGATGCCGCGCAGCCGGTTGCGTGCCGACGACTCCTCACCGCGCGCGTCCGGATCGGGCGCCCGGGTCCGGACGAACGCCGCGAGCTCCACCCCGTCGATCAGCCGGTGGCCCTGCTCGTCCCGGCCGGCCGGGAGCCGGCCCGCGTCGATCCAGCGCCGGACCGTGTCCGCGCTGACGCCGAGCAGCTCGGCCGCCTCCCCGATCCGGAACACCGTCACGGCGAGCACTCTACCCGCCCCGCACCTGCAAGCTCAGAAGCCTGAAGACAGCGGTATCCGCGAGGGCCGACCGACTGAACTATCCGCAGATGCATAAATCGGTACACCCTTGCGGACCGGACGCCGTATCCTGGCCGACTTTGCTCTTCATGGAGGCTGAGTTGACCAGATACCCGAAGGACATCACGGAGCGCTTCCACGGCTCCCCCGAGCAACTGGAGTCCGGCCTGGTCGGGGACCGGCCCCGGCGGTGGGATTCGATCGTCATCGAGGACCACGACCCGGCCTGGGCACACCGGTTCACGGCTACCGCTGACGCGGTGCGGGACGCCCTGGGCGATCTCGTGGTGACCGTCGAGCACGTCGGCTCGACCTCGGTGCCGGGTCTGGCGGCCAAACCCGTCATCGACGTCGACCTGACCGTCGAGGACACCGCCGACGAGGCCCGTTACGTTCCCACCCTGGAACGTCTCGGCTATCGGCTGGTCCTGCGGGAGCCGTGGTGGCACGGGCACCGGATGCTGGTCAGCGCCGCGGAGGACGTCCACCTGCACGTCTGGCCACCGGGCGCGCCGGAGCCGGTGCGGCACCTGCTGTTCCGGGACTGGTTGCGCTCGAATCCCGAGGACCGCGAGCTCTACGCCGCGGCCAAGCGGCAGCTGGCCGGGCAGACCACGCACGATCCCGGGAGCTACAGCCTCGCGAAGAACACCGTCATCGACGACATCTACACCCGCATCTTCGCCGCGTAGCGCGCACTCGACGCAGCGGGCGGCCGGAGCGGGCCGGGCTGACCACCGACTCGCGCACGCTGCGCACGCAACCCCGGGCACTGCGCACGCGATTACGGGCACTGCGCACCCGGCCGGGCCGGAGTCGGTTCTCCGGCCCGGGCGGCGACACTCAGGGTGCGTAGGTCTCGAACTCGGAGATCCGGGGCGTACCCGCCGAAGTGGTGATCTTGGTGAGCGAGGGGGCCGCGGTCACCGAGCACTTGCCGCTGGACACCCGCAGGCCGGTGCCGGCGCCCGCGGTCTGCGCCACCACCGCCGGCACGCAGGCACCGCCGTCCAGAGTGAACGGGTACGGCACGGACACGCTGGTGTTGGACGTGACGTGCGGGCCGGCGGGCTTGTTGTCGGCGCCGGGCGCGGACCAGGTCACCGCGTCGAAGACGTTCCCGGACACCTGCCCGAAGCCGGCCGCGCCGGTGTAGAAGGTGCCCAGCACGTCCTTGGAGTTCTGGAAAGTAGTTGTTGTCCACCTTGGCCCGCGCGCCCGCACGGGAGTAGCCGTCGAAGCCCTCCGACTCGCCGCCGGACGCCTCCAGCGTGACGTGGTCCACCCGGACGTTGCGGACCGTGCTCTCCATACCGATCGCGTCGCCCCCGTTGGACGTCGGCGAGCCCGACTTCTTCACGTTCCGCACGGTCACGTTCTGGACGATGATGTTGCTGGAGTCGCGGAGGTGGATGCCGATCTGGTCGAAGACTGCCCCGCCGCCCACGCCGACGATCGTGACGTTGCTGAGGCCCTTGAGCTCGATCCGGCCGGCCGCGGTGTTGCAGCTGTCACCGGAGACCTTGGTGGTGTTGCCGTGGTTGATCGTGCCGGGGTTCACCTGACTCGTCTGGCACGCGCCGGGGAGGCGCGCTCCGGGGGGATGGGGCGAAACAGTTGTGCATCCAGGCGGCGGATCGGTTGCCCGGGAACTGGTGTGACCGTCGCCACCCGTCGCTTGCGTCTCATCGGTGGACCCGGGTCACGGGTCGGGGCGACGCGCCCCTGTCCGCCGGGCCGCCCGCCTAGCCTGAACGGATGTCGTATGTTGCCACCCGCGACGGCCGCAAGAACCGCAGCTCCGCAGGCCGCGCCCCGTCCGTTCCCGATCGGCTCGACGACCTGCACGGCCAGAGCATCGGCGTCCTCCAGGTGCCGCATCGCATGGCCGCCGGGCATGCCAGCAGGCGCCGGTACGACCTCGACGACCCGGTGCAGTGCCGGCACGCCTACGAGCAGGTGCTGTGCGAGGCGGCGAACTGCCGCGAGGTCGAGGACCTGCTGAACCCGGCCCTGCTGCGGCGCGTCTGGCGCGATCTCCACCTGCCGTCCCGGATCCGCGAGGCGTGGGAGACCCGGCATCCCGGCCTGCGCCGCACCCGGGTCGCCTGGACAGCCGCCGGCACCGGCGAGGTCGCCGCGGTGGCGTCCGAGGGCGGCCGCGCCACGCCGCGCGGGTTCGCCCGCCGGAGCCGGAACCGCGTCCAGATCGCCAGGGACGTGTCGGGCCCGGGTAGATGAACATCGTGTTCCAAACTGGAGCGACACGCGGCTCAGGACAGGTGGACATTCCCATCGGCAACTAACCTGGGCGCCATGGCTTCGTTCAACGACACGGTGATCGAGAACTTCAGGGCAAACGACGGTGTGCTCGGCGGGCACTGGGAAGGCAAGACCACCCTGCTGCTGCACACCCCGGGCCGCAAGTCCGGCAAGAACTTCATCAACCCGCTCGTCGCGGCGCCCGACGGCGACTCGTACATCCTCTGCGGCAGCGCCGGCGGCGCGCCGAAGGACCCGGAGTGGGTCGCCAACCTGGAGGCCATCGACGGCCCCGTCACCATCGAGCTCGGGTCGCAGACGCTGCAGGCGGACCACCGGGTGGTCCGCCCCGGCCGCGACGCGGACTGGGAGCGGCTGTACGGCGTGTGGCGGGAGTACTGGCCGGACGCCGCCGGTTACGAGCAGAACACCGACCGCAAGTTCCCGGTCGTCGTGATCACCGTCAAGTGACGCCGATGTAGTGGCTCGGC
The DNA here is from genome assembly GCF_056134165.1 of Actinoplanes sp. 13. Classification (NCBI taxonomy): domain Bacteria; kingdom Bacillati; phylum Actinomycetota; class Actinomycetes; order Micromonosporales; family Micromonosporaceae; genus Actinoplanes; species Actinoplanes sp. 13. Next base: position 281,179 of record NZ_JBVYOQ010000005.1, read on the forward strand.
CGCCGGGACACACCCGGCGGCTCCGGCGTCAGTGCGAGCCGCCGGACTGCAGGTCGGCCACGCCGCAGATCTCGAGGACCCGCCGCACCACACCGGTGGCGCCGATCATCCGGAAGCCGATGTCCGCGTCCTGTGCGGCGGTGAAGCCGCCGAGCAGCGCGTTGAGCGCCTCCGAGTCGAGGAAAGAGACCTTCGACAGGTCGATCACGACGCCGGACCCGGCACTGCCGGCGAGGGCTTGCGACAGCTCCTCCCGCAGGGTGTCGCAGGAGTTGAGGTCGAACTCCCCGGCCAGCCTCAGGACGCCGCCGTCCCGCTCAACCTCGAACTGTTCCTCCACGACGAGGTTTGTACCAGGAGGATGTGACAACCGCAGGAATGACACGTGTTTCTGTGTGGCCCCGCGGGGTAAGCCTGGCGGTTGTCAATGATCGCGCGCAACAGCATGACGGGGTGGGCGTGGACCGGCAGATGGTGACCTCACCTCCGATCCCGGAGGCGACCGAGCTGCACAAGTGGGTGCTGAACAGCAGCACCGACCTGCGTGAGCTGCGCCGGTCGCTCCGCGAGGTGCTGGCCGAGCACGCAGTGCCGGTCGACGACGACGACCTGGACATGTCGCAGAAGATGACGCTGGTCGCCACCGAACTGGCCACCAACGGCATCAAGCACGGCCGGCCGCCCACCGAGGTGCGGCTGCTGCACGCCGGCGACCGGTTCATCCTCGACGTCGCCGATCACGACCTGAGCACCGTCCCGCAGCTGGCGCACACCCGGCCGATGGAGGCCGGCGGCCGAGGTCTGCTGCTGGCCATGGAGATGTCCTTGCAGGTCGGGTGGTACGCCACCGATCGGGCCAAGCACATCTGGGCGATGTTCCCGGCTCTCCCGCAGTCGTCGGGCTGACCCACCCTCCCGGTTCCGCCGGGTCCCAGCCGTTGATCAGCAGCACACTTCGTCTCACCGGTGCGGCCGTGTGCGATACAACATGACGATGACTGACACGGATGCACCGTCGCCCACCGGCTGGCGCGAGGCGATCGACGAGGGCCGGACCGCGCTCGGGATCGAGCTGGGATCGACCCGGATCAAGGCTGTGCTGATCGGCCCGGACCACGCGGTGATCGCGGCCGGCAGCCACGACTGGGAGAACCAGTTCGTCGACCGCACCTGGACGTACTCGCTGGACGCCGTCTGGTCCGGCCTGCGGGACTGCTTCGCGGCGCTGGCCGAGGACGTGCGCTCGCGGCTCGGCACGGAGCTGCGGACGGTCGGTGCGCTGGGCGTGTCCGCGATGATGCACGGTTACCTCGCCTTCGACGCCGGCGGTGAGCTGCTCACGCCGTTCCGCACGTGGCGCAACACCAACACCGGCGCGGCTTCCGGGCAGCTGAGCGAGTTGTTCGGCTACAACATCCCGCACCGCTGGAGCATCGCGCACCTCTATCAGGCGGTGCTCGACGGCGAGGAGCACGTGGACCGGCTGGCCCACCTCACCACCCTCGCCGGGTACGTCCACTGGCAGCTGACCGGCCGCCAGGTCCTCGGCGTCGGCGACGCCAGCGGCATGTTCCCGATCGACGTCGCGACCGGCGGCTACGACGCCCGCCGGCTGGAGCAGTTCGACGAGCTCGCCGCCGGGCGGGTGCCGCGGAAGCTGGCCGAGCTGCTGCCCGCGGTGCTGCCCGCCGGTGAGCCGGCCGGCACGCTGGCCGAGGCCGGGGCGCGTCTGCTCGACCCCAGCGGGGTGCTGCAGCCGGGGGCGACGCTGTGCCCGCCGGAGGGTGACGCCGGCACCGGCATGGTGGCCACCAACTCGGTGGCCCGGCGGACCGGCAACGTGAGCGCGGGCACCAGCATCTTCGCGATGATCGTGCTGGACCGGGAGCTGAGCCGGGTGCACCCGGAGATCGACCTGGTCACCACGCCGGCCGGGGACCTGGTGGCGATGGTGCACTGCAACAACGGCGCTAGCGAGCTGAACGCCTGGGCCGGCCTGTTCGGTGAGTTCGCCGCGGCGCTCGGGGTCGAGCGGGACAGCTCCACGGTCTTCGAGACCCTGTTCCGGGCGGCGCTCGCCGGCGCACCGGACGGCGGCGGCCTGATGGCCTTCAACAACCTGTCCGGTGAGCCGATCACCAAGCTGCACGAGGGCCGGCCGCTGTTCCTGCGCGAGCCCGGCAGCTCGCTCACCCTGGCCACCTTCATGCGGACCCAGCTCTACGCGGCCCTGGCCACCCTACGCATCGGCATGCGAATCCTCCAGGACGCCGAGTCGGTCCAGCTGGACCGGATGTTCGCGCACGGCGGCCTGTTCAAGACCGAGGGCGTGGCGCAGAAACTGCTGGCCGCCGCCATCGACACCCCCGTCACGGTCGGCAACGTCGCGGCCGAGGGCGGCGCGTGGGGCATCGCGGTGCTGGCCGCCTTCGTCACCGGCCGGCAATCCGGGCAGAGCCTGGACGATTACCTGACCGCCTCGGTGTTCGCCGGTGCGGAGCTGGACACCGCGGAGCCGGACCCGGCGGACGTGGCCGGCTTCGCCGCGTTCATGGAGCGGTACGTGGCGGCGCTGCCGGTGCAGCAGGCGGCGATCGAGCACAGCTGATCCCGGGGGTGGCGCCGGGGGTCGCACCCGGCGCCATCCTTGCTGTAATGCAACTAATCTTCCGAACATACGTACACTGGCCCGGTGAATCTCCCGGGTGGTGCGCTGCTGGCGCCGGCACGACTGGCCGACGTCCGCCGCAGCGGACTGCTCGACACCGGCCCCGAGGAGCCGTTCGACCGCCTGACCCGGCTCGCCTGCGAGCTGCTGGACGCGCCCTACGGGTTCGTCACCGTCGTCGATGAGCGCCGCTCGTTCTGGAAGAGCTGCATCGGTGTCACCGACGGCGCCCGGCAGAACGCTGTCGAGGAGTCCTTCTGCCAGTACGTCGTGGCGACCGACGGCGCCGTCGTCATCGACGACGCCCGCCTGGACCCGATGGCCTGGGAGAACCCGTCCATCACGTCGATGGGCGTGGTGGCCTGGGCCGGTTTCCCGGTGCGGTCGCCGGACGGGCACGTGCTGGGCTCGTTCTGTGTCGTCGACACCCGGCCGCGCGCGTGGACGGACCGGGACCGCCGAACCCTGGAGGTCCTGGCTCAGGCCGCCAGCGGCGAGATCGGCCTGCGCATCGCCGCCGACGAGGCCCTGGAGAACGCGAACCGTTACCGGCAGATCGCCGAGGCGCTGCGGGAGACCCTGCTCCCCCGGGATCTCCCGGATTTCGACGGCCTGGAGATCGCGGTGACGCACCAGCTCGACGACGCCGAGATGGTCGCCGGTTTCTACGACGCGGTCCCGAGCCCGACCGGCTGGGCGGTGTTCCTCGGGGACACGCCCGGCGCGGCGCCGTTCAGCGTGCGCACCAGCACGCTCGCCAAGCACACCCTGCGGGCCGGGGCGCAGCGCGCCACCTCCCCCGCCATCGTGCTGAACGACCTGCACTCGGCGTTGCACCAGTGGTCGGCGGAGACCGGCACCGCAGCTTCGGTGACGGTCACCTACGCCGCGCTGCGGCGGACGGCGGAGGGGTTCGCCGTGCGGCTGAGCACGGCCGGGCACCCGCCGGTGACGATCCACCGGGCGGACGGCAGCGTCGAGCAAGCCGGGCAGGAATGCGGGCCGTTGGGGGTCGCGGACCGGCTGTCGGTCAAGGTGGACGACTTCGCCGTCGGCCCGGGGGACGCCTTCGTCCTCTCGCTGGGCGCCGAGCACGTCGTCCTCACTGTCCGGGTCGCCTGACCGCCGCGCTCCGGGCGGGTCGCCGCCTGAGCGCGAGGATCAGCACAGCGGCACCCGCGGCCACTGCTCCGGCGGCCACCGCTCCCACGGCGACGGGCAGTCCGTCCCCCTCAGCGACGGTGCCGGCGATCCACGTGCCGAGAATGTCCGTACGAGCGCTGAAGTCCGGTCCTTCATGCGGACAACCGGGACCGCTGCTGACGATCGCCACCAGCACCGGGCCCTCGCCGGGCTCCTCGCGGAAGTACGGCCCGCCGGAATCGTGCGGGCACGGGCTGGTGTCCGGCCGTGGCCGGCGGCCGGAGGTCTCGATCAGCGTGTCCCCGATCGCGTCGACGGCGAACCGGCCGGTCTGCAACCAGGCCGGCGGTGCGGTCCCGGCGCCATGGGTGACCAGCCCGAACCCGGTCAGCCGGAGGACGTCGCCGACCGCCGGCGGTGCGGTGCCGACCTGGATCGGCGCGATGTCGGTGATCGGCTCGCCGAGCCGCGCCAGGGCCACGTCGCTGCCGTCCGCCTGCCGCACGTCGACGACCTCGACCTCGTGGCCGTCCCGGCTGCCCAGATCGGTACGCCCGACGACGGCCGTGGTCCGCTCGGCCACGGTGCGGCTCACCCGCCGGCCGCCGTCGTCCCGGAAGCAGTGCCCCGCGGTGATCACCCACTGCGGCGCGATCAGCGCCCCGGAACACGAGCTGTCCCGGGTGCCACCGCCGTCCGCCGGCAGCCCGGTCATCGTGAGCAGGGCCGCGAACCTGTACCGCCCCGGCGCGGCGTCCTCGCCGTAGGCGATCGCACCCGCGGGCCGCACGCCCCAGGAGACCACGGCGCCGCAGACGAGCAGAGCGACGGTGAGACGTCTGGTAGTTCTGAACAAGGAAGCCTTCCACACCCCGGCCATGCTCCGCACCACGTCGTCCGGGGACCGTCAGCGCCGCCTTTACCGGCCGCTTATTTTCGATGTGCGAGTCTGGCCGCCCACGGAAGGATCAACGAATGCGTGTGCTGGTGGCAGACGACGAACGGCTGCTGGCCGACACCGTCGCCCAGGGGCTGCGGCGGCTCTCGATGGCGGTCGACGTCGTCTACGACGGGGACAGCGCCCTGGAACGGCTCACCGTCAATCGCTACGACGTGGCCGTGCTGGACCGCGACATGCCCGGCCACACCGGCGACGAGGTGTGCCGGCAGCTGGTCGCCTCCGGCGACGACACCAGGATCCTGCTGCTGACCGCGGCGGCCGGGATCCGGGACCGGGTGGAGGGCCTCGGTCTCGGTGCCGACGACTACCTGACCAAGCCGTTCGCCTTCGCCGAGCTCGCCGCCCGCGTCCAGGCCCTGGCCCGGCGGTCCAGCCCCGCGTTGCCGCCGGTGCTCGAGCAGGACGGCATCGTCCTGGACAGCACCCGGCACACCGCCACCCGGGACGGGCAGGTGCTGGCGCTGTCGTCGAAGGAGTTCGCGGTGCTGCACGTGCTGTTGCGGGCGGGCGGGCGCGTGGTCAGCAGCGAGGAGCTGCTGGAACAGGCCTGGGACGAGCACGCGGACCCGTTCACCAACGCGGTCCGGATGACTGTCATGACGCTGCGCCGCAAGCTCGGCGACCCGCCGGTGCTGCACACCGTCCGCCGCGCCGGATACCGGCTCGGCTCATGATCAACCGATCGCCGGCCCGGCGGATCCTGCTGCTCTGCGCGGTTCTGCTCGTCGCCGGGCAGCTCGCGCCCATGATCACCGAGCAGGTGCTGACCCTGTGGCGGGATCTCGGCCCCGGCTGGTGCACGGCGCCGCCGCTGCAGGCGCCGGGCCCGGACGCCCCGTTCCTGTGCACCCAGCTCTTCCGGCGGCCCAGCATCCCCGGTCTCGCCGTGCTGTCCCTGGTGCTCGCCGGCATGCTGGCCGCCTGTCATCCCATGACCCGGTGGTGTCTGCGCCCGCTGCGTGACGTGGTCGGCGTGATCGCCCACGTCGGCCCGCAGAACCTCGGTCACCGGCTGCGCCCCGGCCCCGGTGCGGACGAGCTGGCCGTGCTCGGCCGCACCATCGACGACATGATGGACCGGATCGCCGTCGGTTACGAGGCGCAGCGCCGCTTCGCCGCGGACGCGTCCCACGAGCTGCGGACCCCCCTCGCGGTCCAGCGGACCCTGATCGAGGTCGGCATGGCCGGCGACCTCACCGCCGACCAGCTCGAGCTGCTCACCGCGCAGCTGCTCGCCACCAACGAGCGCAACGAGCGGCTGATCGAAGGGCTGCTGGTGCTCAGCGAGAGCGACCGGGGACTGGTCACCCAGGCCCCGTTACGGCTCGACGAGATCGCCGCAGCCGTGATCGACGCCCATCGCGCGCGGGCGGCGGAAACGGGCGTGACGATCACCGGCCACCTGCGCCCCCGTGTCGTCCAGGGCGAGCAGGTGCTGCTGGAACGGCTGGTCACCAACCTGGTGCAGAACGCGCTGAAGTACAACCGGCCGGACGGCACCATCGACGTCTCGGTCGGCGACGACCCGGCGCTGACGATCGTGAACACCGGTGACGACGTGCCGCCCGAGGAGGTCGCCGCCCTGTTCGAGCCGTTCCAGCGCCGGGCCGGCACCCGCATCGACCACAGCGGCGGGGCGGGGCTGGGGCTGTCCATCGCCCGCTCCATCACCCAGGCTCACGGCGGGCTCATCACCGCCTCGTCGACCGGCCACGACGGCCTGCGCGTGGAGATCACCTTCCCACCGTGAGAGGGATCTGCCTCGCGCGGAGGTCAGGCTCGCGTCGTGAGCGATCCGGTCATCCGCCGGACCAGGAGCAGGGCGGCGGCGACGGCCACCAGCACGACGCCGGCGACCAGCAAGGAACCGGAGGCGAGGGTCGACCCGAAGGCGCCGATCGCCAGCATCGAGCCGAACGACCCGACCGACGCGACCGACCCGAAGGAGCCGGCCGAGGCCACCGACAGGACCGAGCCGAACGAGCCCACCGACAGGATCGAGCCGGCCGACCCGACCGACAGGATGGAGTCCGTCGAGTACAGGCTCAGGATCGAGCCGCTCGATCGGTACGACAGGACGCTCTTGGCACGTGACATTCCCTCATGATGGCCCACTGTGGATGTTCGCGGTGACCGGCCCACCCGGCAGGCCGCGCACCAGCAGCAGGCAGGCGAGCACCGCGCCGGCGGCGGCGAGCAGCCCGATCCGGTACCCCTGGGTGAGGTCCTGTGCGCCGCCGAGCGCGGCGGCCAGCGGGCCCAGGACGGCGAGGCCGGTCGCGCTGCCCAGCTCCTGCGCCGAGTTGAGCAGCCCGGAGGCCACGCCTTGACGCTCGTCGGCCACTCCGGCGGTGCCGGCTACGAAGGTCGGCGCGTACGACAGGCCGCTGCCGACGGCGAGCAGCAGCAGCGGGACGAGGACGTCACGCGGATAGCTGCCGACGGCCGGAAGGCGGGACAGCAGCAGCATCCCGGCCGCGAGCAACAGGAAGCCGGCGGTCAGCAGGGCGCGGGGGCCGTACCGGCTGACGAGCGCACCGGCTCGCGGCGACACGATCAGCACGACCAGGGTCACCGGCGCGAACGCGAGCCCGACCTGGACCGCCGGATAGCCCAGGACGACCTGCAGATACATGGTCGTGAAGAACAGGGTGGCCGCGAGGGTCCCGGCGTTGACGGCCAGCAGCACGTTCGCGCGGGCCACCGCGGCGGTGCGCAGCAGCGCGCCGGGCAGGATCGGATCCGGGTGCCGCCGCTCCCCCCACGCGAAGGCGCCGAGCAGGGCCACCGCGGCCACCGCCAGCAGCGCGCCCTGGCCGGGGTGTGTTCCCTCGCCGAACCGGGTGAGCGCCAGGATCGCGGCGCCCAGGCCGGTCGAGAGCAGCGCGGCGCCGCGCAGGTCCAGCGGCACCTGCCGGGACGCCCGGCTCTCGGTCAGGTGACGCAGGCCGGCGACGATCGCCAGCACGCCGACCGGAACGTTGATCAGGAAGATCCACCGCCAGCCCAGCGTGCTGGTGATCAGCCCGCCGAGAAGCTGGCCGCCGATGGCCCCGGCCGAGCCGACCGCGGCCCAGTAGCCGAGCGCCCGGTTGCGGCCGGGGCCCTCCGGGAACGCCGTCGTGAGCAGCGCGAGGGCGGCCGGCGCGACCATCGCGGCGCCGGCGCCCTGGACGGCGCGCGCAGCGAGCAGTTGCCACTCGGACTGCGCGCATCCGGTGGCCAGCGAGGCCAAGGTGAACAGCGACAGGCCGGACAGGAAGAGCCGGCGGCGGCCGAGCAGGTCGCCGGCCCGGCCGAACACGACCAGCAGACTGCCGAAGGTGAGGGTGTAGGCGATGGAGGTGAGCACCAGCCGGCCGTCGGGGATGCCGAGGTCGGCCCGGATCGCCGGGATGGCGACGTTCACCACCACCACGTCGATGATCAACATCGCCTGTGCGGCGCAGAGCAGGAGCAGCACGGCTTTCGGAACCGTGCGGACCGTCGACTCGTTCATGACCGGCCACGTTACTTTATGTTCGTTCATAAAGTAAGGCTGGCCGTAGGATGACGGCATGACGGGACGCCCACGCATGGTCAGTGACGACGCCGTTTATCAGGCAGTCGCGGACACGGTGACCGAGGTCGGACCGGCCGGGCTGACGCTCGCCGCCGTCGCGCGCCGGGCCGGGCTGACCGCTCCCGCACTGACCCAGCGGTACGGTTCGAAACACGGGCTGCTGGTCGCCTTCGCGACCCGTGAGGCCGGCTCGGTGGGCGCCGCCTTCGAACGCGCCCGGGCACGCGGCGCAGGCCCGCTCGAGGCGCTGCGTGACGGCCTGGTCGCCCTGGTCGCGCCGATCACGACGCGCGCGGGACTGGCGAACAACCTCGCCTTCCTCCAGCTGGACCTCACCGACGAGGTGCTGCACCAGCACTCCATCACCCAGAGCCGGGCCCTGCGGGAGCAGCTGACGTCGCTCATCGAGGAGGCGGTGGCCGCGGGCCGGCTGAAGGTCGACGAGCCGGCCGACCTCGCCGACACCGTGTACGCGGTCTACGCCGGCGCGCAGCTCACCTGGGCCGTCGACGGCACCGGCGAGCTGGGCCCGTGGCTTGCCACCCACATCGACCGGATTCTCGACCCGCACCGGCCACCGGGCGCTTGATCAGCCCCCAGCGTGGTCACGCCGCGATCTGATCGGGCGCAACGTGGCGAAGGCGGTGGCGCGGCACCCCGGCCGCCATCAGCTGCTCGGCGAGCGCCGCCGACGAGTGGTCCAGGAAGACGGCCACCTTGTGATCGTCACCGAGGTGGCACGCGGCGGCCAGCGTGCCCAAGTTGATCGGGTCGGGGTCGCGCAGGTCGGTCAGGTCGAGGACGAGGCGCAGCGGCCGCTCGTGCCGGATCGCCTGGACCAGGACGCGGCGCAGGCCGATGGCTTCCTCCGCGTCCAACACGCCGCACGGGCGGATGATGAGCGTGCCGTCAGGGCTGGTGTTGACGTCGACCGCATTGGCCGTCATCGCTTCACCTTTCGTAACCCGGTTGTTCTCCGAGGCGTCAAAGATAGGGCGGTTCACCGCCCGAGGCGAGACTCGACCGGAAAAGTTCACCTGATCACGGCGAGATCACGATGACATTTGTCATGGTCGTCCTGTGTGTCCCACATGGGAACCGGTGTGTGACGGCACTGCCGAGGGCCCGGCCCGGTCGGAAGACTCAAGAACATGACGACATCGATCGAAGTGCGCGAGGTCCGGCGCCGTTACGGCGGCCGGGACGGTTTCGAGGCGGTGCGCGGCGTCTCCTTCGAGGTCCGGCGCGGCGAGCTGTTCGCACTGCTCGGCACGAACGGCGCCGGCAAGACGTCCACCATGGAGCTGATCGCGGGCTTCACCCGGCCGCACGACGGGAGCGTACGGGTGCTGGGGCACGACCCGTTCGCCGAGCGCCCCGCCGTCCGGCCCCGCCTCGGCATCATGCTCCAGGAGGGTGGCCTGCCGTCGGACCTGACCGTGGCGGAGACCGCGACGATGTGGGCCGGCACGCTGACCGACCCGCGCCCGGCCGGCGAGGCGCTGGATCTGGTCGATCTGGCGGGCCGGTCCGGCGTACGCGTCCGGCAACTCTCCGGCGGTGAGCGGCGCCGCCTGGATCTCGCCCTGGCCGTGCTGGGCCGCCCCGCGGTCCTGCTCCTCGACGAGCCGACCGCCGGACTCGACCCGGAGAGCCGGCGCAACACCTGGCGGATGATCCGCGATCTGCTGGCCGACGGCACCACCGTGCTGCTGACCACCCACTACCTGCACGAGGCGCAGGAGCTCGCCGACCGGCTGGCGATCATGCAGGAGGGCACGATCGTGGCGGCCGGCACCCCCGCCGAGATCGTCGCCGGGCATCCCGCCCGGATCTCCTTCCGGCTCCCCGGCGGCGCCGGTCTCGACGCCCTGCCGCCGCTGCCGGGTCTGCGCCCGGACAGCGACGACAAGGTCACCATTCGCACCGACGCCCTTCAGGACACGCTCACCGAGCTGCTCGTCTGGGCGCGGCACCGCGGCGTCGACCTCGCGGGCCTGGAAGCCCGGCCGGCCTCGCTCGAGGAGGCCTTTCTCGCGGTCGCCGATCAGGACAACAAGATGGAGGTACGGGCATGAGCACCACCGTCCGGCTCGGCCGGCTCCGTTCGATCACCCGCGCCGAGCTGCGCCTGTTCGGGCGCAACAGGACCGCCCTGTTCAGCGCGCTCGCGATGCCGCTGATCCTGGCCCTCACGATCTCCGGCGCCGGCGTCGACGAGGCCGGCGTCTCCACGACGGCGGTGGTCGTCACGTCGCTGCTCGGCTACGTGCTGCTGGCCGCGGTCTACTACAACCTGGTCAGCACCTATGTCACCCGCCGTGAGGAGCGGGTGCTGAAGAGGCTTCGTGCCGGGGAGCTGTCCGACGCCGAGATCCTGACCGGGATCGCCGCCCCGATGGTGGTCGTCGCCGGAGCGCAGATGGTGGTGTTCGTGCTGGCCGGCGCGGTGCTGTTCGGCCTGCCCGTGCCGGTCAACATCATGCTGCTGCTGGCCGGTGCGCTCGGCGGGGTGGTGGTGTTCGTGCTGCTCGCGGCGGTCTCCACCGAGTTCACCCGGACCACCGAGGCGGCCCAGGTGACCACCCTGCCGATCATGCTGGCCTGCCTGATCGGATCCATGATCTACTCGTCGCTGGACGGCGCGCCCGCCCTGGTGATCGCCGCGCTGCGGGCGCTGCCGCTGACGCCGGTGATCGACCTGATGCGGCTGGGCTGGCTGGGCACCACCGGCGACGCCGCGCCCGCCGGATTCACCGGGGTGTTCGCCGACGCGCTGGTGCCGGCCGGGATCCTGGTGGCCTGGATCGTGGTGGGCCTGGTCGCGGTCCGGCGCCGCTTCCGCTGGGAACCGCGACGGTAAGTTGACGATCATGATGTCCCGAGCCTCCCGTGTGGACTGGTACATGCGCGGTTCGCTCTACGTGCTGTACGGCGCGCTGCCGCTGGCCGTCGGCTCCACGATCGGCACGAAGGACGCCAGCGCGGGCCTGATCGCCGGGGCGCTGTCCCTGGCACAGGCCGCCGCCTGCGTCTGGCTGCTGCACCAGGCGATCGACTACCGGCTGGGCCGGGCAACCCGGCCCGGCACACGCGTGGCGCTGGCCGCGGTGCTGAGTGTCGCCACCGCTGCGGCCGGGTGGCCGGCGTACGACGGGGCGGCCGGCGAGCCCTACCCCTTCGTGGTGACGATCCTGCTGGCCGCGTTCGTCACCGCGCTAGCCCCCGCGGTGTCCACGCCGGTTGCCCTGGCGATCACGATGGCCGGCTGGCTGGTCGCGGCGGGCCCGGCCATCGTCCGGGACGGCCCCGCGGCCGGCCGGCTCGTACCGCTGCTGCTGCTCGTCCCGCTGTTCCTCGCGACCAGCCGCAGCACGGTCTGGATGCTCGACGTGATCTGGCAGCTGGACGACGCGCAGCAGGTCAAGGCCGACCTGGCGGTCGCCGAGGAACGGCTGCGCTTCGCCCGGGACCTGCACGACGTGGCCGGTCGCGCCCTGTCGGTGGTGGCGCTCAAGGCGGAGCTGGCCGCGAAGCTGGCCGAGCGGGGCCGGCCGGAGGCCGCGGCGGAGATGCAGGAGGTACGCCGGATCGCCCAGGACTCGCTCGCCGATCTGCGCGCGGTGGTCACCGGGCTGCGGGCCGCGAAGCTCGACGAGGAACTGGCCGGGGCCCGGTCGCTGCTGACCGCGGCCGGCATCACCTGCCGGGTGATCGGGGAGGCGGGCGGACTCGGTGCCCGCACCCAGGCCGCGCTGGGCTGGGCGGTGCGTGAGGCCACCACCAACGTGCTGCGGCACAGCGAGGCCCGCGAGTGCGTGATCGAGCTGGACCGGGCCGCCGAGGGCACGGTGACCCTCACCATGACCAACGACGGCGCCACCGGCGACCGGGTCCGGCACGGCAACGGCCTGACCGGCCTGACCGAGCGCATCACCGCGGTCGGCGGTACCGTCGGCGCCGACCGCCTGCCACCCGACCGCTTCCAGGTCCTGGTCCGCCTACCGGCAGCGGCCGAGGAGACAGCGTGACGATCCGGGTTCTGCTGGCCGACGACGAGCACCTGATCCGGGGCGCGCTCGCCGCACTGCTGACCATGGAGGACGACATCGAGGTGGTCGGCCAGGCAGCCACCGGCGCCGAGGCGATCGCCGCAGCCCGGGCCCTGCGCCCCGACGTCGCCGTCGTCGACCTCCAGATGCCCGACCTGGACGGCGTCACGGTTGCGGCCCGCCTCCAGTCCGAGGCACCCGACTGCCGCACCATGATCGTCACGAGCCACGGCCGCCCCGGCCACCTCAAGCAGGCCCTGGCCGCCGGCGTGCGCGGCTTCCTGCCGAAAACAGTCTCCGCCGACGACTTGGCGATGGTCGTGCGCACCGTCCACGGCGGCGGCCGCTACGTCGACCCCCAACTCGCCGCCGAAGCGATCAGCGCCGGCGACAGCCCCTTGACCGCCCGCGAAGCCGACGTCCTGCAATTCGCCGCGGAGGGCGCGCCGGTGGAGGAGATCGCCCGCCGGGCGTCACTGTCAGCCGGCACAGTCCGCAACTACCTCTCCTCAGCCGCCGGCAAGCTGGGCGCCGCGAACCGCCACGAGGCCGTGCGGATCGCCCGCAAACGCGGCTGGATCTGAACCCCGGAGCACACCCCACTGCCGGCATCGAGCCACAAGACGATGGCGGGCGTCAACTGGCGAACATGGCGCCCGACGGGAATTCACCGCGTTCCCGCCATGCTCCCTTGATCTTCGAGACAATGGCGCCCACCGCCGAGTCGACGCGGCCGTCCCCAGTTGTGATCTCCCACGTTTCCTTGTCGATCGTCAAGACCCGATCGAACCTTTCGTCGAAGCCGAACTCGTAGCGAACAGCCTCTGCGGTTTCCGCCACCTTGCGGCCGGTCACCATCATGCCCACAGTTACCTCCAGGGTGAGGAAAAGTCCTCGTACGTCGGCTCCGGTATTTGATCTTGCCAGTTCGACACATCGTTGGCCGCGTGGTGGGCCTCGCTGTAAGTAGCACCTGGATGACCGTCGTAGTACCGCGCCTCGGCCAATTCGTGCTCCATCAGAACCACGTCCTCGGACCGGGGCCGCCCAGCGCGGAGTCGTAGCCAGGCTTCTGCCATGTCGGGGCTGGGATCGTACCGCCGATGCACGATGCCGCCGGTGTCGTAATCGGTAAGCGGGTGCTCCTCGAAGAAGATGTGCTGCCGGACACGCTCGATCTCGTCCACGGAGAAGCCGGTGGAGCCGTCGATGCGGTCCGCATCGCGTAATGAGGCAGCGATCACGTCAGCATCCGGCTCAGCTCGAATGTCGTCGTACGCGTCTCCTGCCCACTTGTCCTGGCGCTCGACATCGAGGACGCTCCTAGGCCGAGTGGAGTGGCCTCCGTGATGCCGGACTGCAGCGCGGTTTAGCGGGTCCACCGTCATGTCCGTGCGGCTCAGCCGTGTGAGCAACTGCTTGAGGCGGTCAAGGATGCCGGCAAGTTCGTCGAGCTTGCCGTTGAGGCGGCGCAGGCTGTTCAGCAGCGCCCGAATGAAGTGCTGTATCCGGTTGGCCCACTCGGCGACCAGTGCGGACACCTGGCCGACCACCACCGGGGTGGCCAGTCCAAGCGTCAGGCCTTCAGCGGCCAGCCACTGCGGCAGGCGCACGGCGAGGGTGGCCACGAACTGGGCGATCAGGTCACGGACGATCTCGCTTACCAACCCGATGAGCAGGCCGGCGCCTTCAACCGCGTACGCAATCGCGTTCGTGACAGTCGTGATGCCCTGGACCGCGGCGAGTTGCTCGGTGGCGTGGACGCGGTAGGCGTCGCCGGACGCGCCGAACCAGTCAGTGATCTGCGTTTGGACGGCGGACGCATACCGCTGATGGGTTCCGGCAACCGCAGCGGAGACGTTACGCCAGGTCGTGGCGTGCGCGGCGATCTCGTCCGGCTTGCCGGCAAGCCGGTCAAGCGCCTCCTTGAGCGGCTTGATGTGTTCCAACAGCCAGCCGACGCCCCACGCGGCCAGCGAACCCAACGGATCGATCCCCGCGGCAAGGACGTCGAGACTTCCGCCCACACCACCCAGGGCGGCATCGACCCAGCTGTTGTCCTGGATGCCGTCGCTGACCTGACGGGCGTCCTCGATCAACCCCAGTCCGCTGGACCAGGTAGTCGAATTCTGCGCCTCTGCGACCAGCGGATTATCGCTCACACCGGCGATCCAGGCGGTTGACCGGGCCCCTGGCCACGGACGAAACAATCACCGCCCGGCCGGCCTCACTGCCTGGACTCGCACGTGACACGAACGACCCGGCGGCATCGACACTGCCCACTGCAGCCTCACCTTCATCGATGTCCAGTCAACGCCAGGACCCCACGCCAGGCAAGGAATCAGCTCGCCGCGCCGCTCGAAGTACACAGATGTCAATAAAATCGAAAGCACGCCAGGGCCGGGAGCCCGAGACTTGGCAAGGGCGCAGCCACATTGCCGGCGACCTGACTGTATGCCTGTCACAGCAGTCCACAACCGCCTCGGCGACCGAAGCAGGAGCTCGGCATCACTGAGTAAAGGTCAGGCCACTTCCGGAGGCGGGTGACCAGGCGGACATTCTGAGGATCACCGGCCGGCGGGCAGATCCGATGGGCGGGCGAGGTGGTAGCCCTGGCCGTACCCGATACCGATCTCTGTCAGCCGCTCCAGCTCGCCCGCCGTTTCGATGCCCTCGGCGATCAGGTCGGCGCCGATCTGGCCGGCGAAGTCGTTGAGGCAGCGGGCCAGCGCCGTCTTGACCACGTCCGTGTCGATGTCCCGGACCAGGCTGATGTCGAGTTTGATCAGGTCGGGCCGCAGCCTCAAGATGTGCTGGAGGCTGGCGAAACCGGCGCCGGCGTCGTCGACGCTCAGCCGGATGCCGGCCTGCCGCAGGGCGCCGAGCGCCTCGCTCAGCGCGTCGTAATCGCTCACCGGGGCGTGCTCGGTGATCTCCAGATGCAGGTGCGGGCCGGCGTGCGCCAGCAGCATGTCCAGCACCTCGGCGTCGAGCAGGGCCTCGGCGGACAGGTTGACGGCCAGCCAGCCGCCGGCCGGCAGCAACGGCAGGCGTTCCAGTGCCCGGCGCAGCGTGAGCAGTTCGAGCGACACCCCGAGGCCGCACAGTGCGGCCGCGGCGAACGCCCGGTCCGGGCCGGTGAACAGGCCTGGTTCGAACCGGGCCAGCGCCTCGTGACCGACGGTTGCCCGGTCGCTGAGCCGCACGATCGGCTGGAACACCATGCGTACGGCCTGGTTGTCCAGCACTGCCTGCACCGCGGCGCGGGCGGTCGCGGCGCTGTGCCGTTGCGCCGCGAGGGGGCCGCTCATGTGTTCGCTGATCAGGTCGGCGATCAGGCTCAGGTAGCGGACGCTGCGCTGGTCGAGCGACGGGTCGGGATGCCGGCTGGCGCAGCACAGCATGCCGGCCACGGCGCCGTCCGCGGATCGCCACGGCACCCCGGCGTACGAGCCGAGGCGCAGGTCGGTGGTGACGTCCAGGTCGCGGGTGACGGGGTGGCGGCGGACGTCGTGGACGATGTCGGGCAGTGTCCCGGCCAGCACCCGGGCGCACACCGAGCCCAGCAGGTCGGCGCCCTCCCCCACCGGGATGTTCATCTCCTGGACCGCGCCGGTGGCTGCCCAGATCGTCAGCTCGTCGGCGCCGAAGGAGGACACCCAGGCGGTTTCCACGCCCAGGTGGGTGCGCACCTTGTCGAGCAACCGTTCGACCTCGGTCCGGCCGGAGTCACCGAGTTTCCACACCGCTGTCTCGGCTACGTGCATGACATTCTCCTTGGCCGAAGGACGAACCCCACTGTCGGCCCGCCGTGCGCCGGCCTGAGCAGAATCGATCAGCGGCGGCCGGTGGCCAGGGCGACGAGGAACTGGCCGCCACCCGCGTCGACGCTCGCGGTCACCGGCAGGCCGGGCGCCAGCCGGGCGAACCGGTCGACCAGCCAGTCCGCGGCCTCCTGGGCGTCCTTGCGGCTCGGGCACCGGGCGACCAGTTCCCGGCCGCCCTTGCGCTCGAGGCGTTCGGCGACGGTGATCAGCGGCGCCGGCTCCACCACGCGCAGCCGGTCCGGCCAGGCGATGACCACTTTGACCGCGCCCTTGCGGGAGTTGCAGGCCCGATGCGCGAGCCGCTCGGCGACCTTGGCCTTCTTGTCGGCGGTGCGGCTGTCGACGCTGGGGCCGCGCGGGTCGTTCACCGATTTGTCGGCGTCGACCGGCTCGTCGCACACCCAGCATCGCCAGCCGTCGCGCTCGGCCACGTCATCAAGAAGACTCATCGGAGCAAAATACCGCGTTCAGGTCGCGGCCCAGACGGCGCGCAGGCGGTCCGCCTCGGCGGCGGCCTGCGCGCGGCCGGCTTCGGCGGCCGGACGGCGCCGGGCCGGGTCGAGCACGTTGGCGCCGATGGCGGCCCGGGCGGGCGCGTCCGGCGACACCACCGCCCCGCGCACGTCCGGTCCGAGTGCCTGGATCTGCGCCCGCGGGTTGCCGGACCCGCGGACCGACCGGGTCGTCGGCGCCAGCACGACCACCTGCCGGCTGCCGGCGGCCAGGTCGGCATTGGCCACCGTGCGGACCCCGCCGTCGATGTACCGCTTCCCGTCGATCGTCACCGGCGGCCACACCAGCGGCACCGCGCAGCTGGCGGCGACGGCGTCGATCAGCGACACACCACTGCCGGCGTCGAAGATCCGTACCTCCCCGGTCTCCGCCTCGACCGCGGTGATGCGCAGGTGGGCCGCCGAGGGCCAGCCGCCGTCGCCGACGCGCCGGGCGATGACCGCGCGGCGTTCCGCCTCCGGGACCGTGCGGGTGCGCAGGGCACGCCGGCCGAGCCAGGCGCGACCGCGCGCCGGGTCACCCGGCCAGAGCCCGGCGATCAGAAAACCCAGCAGGACGCCGGGACCCAGACGGGCGGCCTTCTCCCCGCCGGCGTCGGCGATCTGCGCCGCATAAAGCTCACCGAGGGGTACGCCGGAAAGCACCTGGGCGGCCACCGAGGATCCCGCGGACGTCCCGACGAACAGGCCGGCATCGGTGAGATCGACACCGTGTTCGGCCAGTCCGTGCAACAGTCCGATCTCCCAGGCCACACCGGTGACGCCGCCACCGCCGAGCACGAGTGCCTTGCCGTCCACGCCCATCCCCTGATCCAAGCATCTCGGCGGGTTGATCTCCACGCCGGAAAGTCGGACCCATCCGCGGGCGGCCGGACGCCGAATAGCCTGGCGACACCGCATCAAAGATCGGAGTGCCATGGCAGAGCGCGGCAGACCGGACCATCTGACGCCGGTCGGGCCCGGGCCGGAACCGGCGGTGGACGCCACGGCGTTGCTCAAGTCGGTGGCCCGCGGCGACGAGAACGCTTTCGGCAAGCTCTACGACCTGGTCGCGCCGCGCGTCTACGGCCTGATCCGCCGGGTGCTGCGCGACCCGGCGCAGGCCGAGGAGGTGGCCCAGGAGGTGCTGGTCGAGGTGTGGCGCACCGCCGCCCGGTTCGATCCGGCCCGCGGGTCGGCGACCGGGTGGGTCTTCACGATCGCGCACCGCCGGGCCGTCGACCGGGTCCGTGCCGAGCAGGCGTCCGCCGACCGGACCGCCCGGGTCGGCGCCGCCTCGGTCGACACGCCGTTCGACTCGGTGGCCGACGAGGTCGCGATCCGTCTGGAACGTCAGCAGGTGCGGCGCTGCCTGGACGATCTCACCGAGATGCAGCGGCAGGCGGTCACCCTCGCGTACTACCAGGGCCATACCTACCCCCAGGTCTCGGAGCTGCTCAACGTCCCGCTGCCGACGATCAAGTCGCGGATGCGGGACGGGTTGATCAGACTCCGCGACTGCCTCTCCGCGGGGGTGGCGGCATGACCTCCGAGATCCATTCGCTGGCCGGGGCGTACGCGCTGGACGCCCTCGACGACATCGAACGGGCCGCGTTCGACAGGCATCTGCGCGACTGCGACGCCTGCCGGGCCGAGGCCGACGAGCTGCGGGAGGCGGCGGCCCGGCTGGCCGACGGCGCCTGGTCGGTGCCCCCGCCGCGGCTGCGCGACGCCGTTCTCGCGGAGGTCGCGAACACCCGGCAGCTGCCGCCGCCAGGTCCCGCCAAGGTCACTGTGAGCGGTCCGGCGCGGCCGTCGCGCCGCCTCCGGCTGGCTGCCGCGGCCGCCGTCGTGGTGGCGGCCACCGGCGCGGGCACGGCCGTCTACGTTCTTCAGGATCAGCGGGTACGCGACGCGCAGTCGATCGCCGCGCAGGCGCGTGCCGACGAGGCCCGGGTCCGGTCGATCCTCGCCGCCCCCGACGTGGTGCTCCGCGAGCAGCCGCTGGCGAGCGGCGGCCAGGTGACGGTGGCGTCGTCGCGGCTCTCCGGCGCCGGAGTGATCATGCTGGGTGCCGACAGTCCGCCCGTTCCCGGCCGGGTCCTCCAGCTGTGGACCATCCGCGGCACCACCCCGGCGTCGGCCGGCGCGCTGCGCGAGGGCGAATCGGCGGCGGTGCGCATCGTGGAGGGCCTGCCCGGCGCCTCGGCGGTGGGCGTGACCGTGGAGAACGCCCCGAGCGCGACCACACCCAGCCAGCCGTTGGAGGCGCTCGTCGCATTGACCTGATCCCGCACCCATCCGTGGCGCCCCCGGCGCCGAATCCCCACGGGACAACAGATCGGGGGCCCACGTGATAGGTGGCCGGTACCGGCTCGTCGAGCTGATCGGCGAGGGCGGAATGGGGCGGGTCTGGCTTGCCCGCGACGAGTTGCTGCAGCGTACGGTCGCGGTGAAAGAGATCTCCATGCAGTCCGCCGCGCTCGCCGCGCAGGCCGTCCGGGAGGCCCGGGCCGCGGCCCGTCTCGACCATCCGGGCGTGGTGAAGGTCTTCGACGTGATCCAGCATGACGAGCAGTCGTGGATCGTGATGGAGTATGTGCCGTCACGCTCGCTGCACCTGGCCGTCCTCGACGACGGCCCGATGCCGCACCGCGAGGTGGCCCGGATCGGGCTGCGCGTGCTGGCCGCGCTGCGGGCGGCCCACGCCGCCGGGGTGCTGCACCGCGACGTGAAACCGGACAACGTGCTGCTCGCGCTGGACGGCCGGGTGGTGCTGACCGATTTCGGGCTGGCCACGATCGGTCTCGCGGTGACCGAGCGGGACGGCGGGCCCGATCCCCGGCTGGGTTCGCCGCACTACGTCGCGCCGGAACGGCTGCTGTCGGGGGGCAGCGGGGTGGCGGCTGACCTGTGGTCGCTCGGAGCCACGCTGTACGCCGCCACGGAGGGACGGGCGCCGTTCAAACGCTCCGACCCGGAGGCGTCGTTGCAGGCGCTGCTCACCGAGGATCCGGACCCGCCGAGCCGGGGCGGGCCGCTGCCGGCACTGCTGCTGGAGCTGTTGTCCAAGGACCCGGCGAACCGGCCGTCGTCCGCCGAGGTGGAGACACGGCTGCGGGCGATCGTGCAGGACGGCGCGGTGCGGGGCCGGGTTCCGGTCGCGGCTCGCCGGCCGCTGCTGACCCGGTCCCGGGTGCTGCTGGCCGCCACCGCCCTGCTGGTGCCGGTCACCGGCGGGGCGGCCCTTGCCGCGGCCGACCGCGTCACCGGACGGGACGCGCCGGTCGTCGTCGTGCCCAGCGCCGCCGTCAGCCCCGGCGCGAGTCCCGTCGTCACCTCTGCGCTGGCCGGGCCGCCTCTCGCGGCGTGCGGCCCGGACAGCTCGCCGGTCACCGCCGCGACCGCGCGGGTGCCCACCGGGCTGCCCCGGAACTGGATCTGGTTCCGCGATCCGGCCGGGTTCGCGCTCGCCCTGCCGGCCGGCTGGCGCCGGGCGGCCGCCGGCAACGACGTCTGCTTCACCGACGCGGACGGGCGGTGGGCGTTCACCGTCGACGTCTCCGCGGTGGTGACCCGGCAGCCGCTGGCCTACTGGCAGGGCCGGGAGAAGGCCTCGGTGTCCCGCGGCGACCTGCCCGGATATCGCCGGATCAGCATGGGTGTGCTGCTGCTGAGACGCGGCGGCGCCGACTGGGAGTACACCTGGCGGCCGGACTCGGACACCACCCTGCGGGAGCGGCGCGTGCTGCTCGCCGTCTCCGACAGCCGGTCCTATCTGCTGCGGTTCGCCTGCGCCGACGGGGACTGGGACCGGACCGCGCGGCTGCGCCGGCAACTGGTCGATCTCTTCGGATCGCAGAGATGACCAATCCGGCCGGCACCGCGCTCCGAATCCCTCTCATGAACAGACTGCTGGTGATCCCGGCCGCCGCGGCCCTGCTGCTGGCCACCCCGGTGGCCGCCTCCGCTGCCCCGTCCGGTTCCGAGACCGTGCACGTCAAGCTGCTCGAACTGAACAACTCCGGCGCGACCGGCACCGCCACCCTGACCGCCCTGGGCAACGGCGACCTGAAGGTGAGCATCAAGGCCGCCGGCCTGGTCCCCGGCTTGCCGCACGCCCAGCACCTGCACGGCTCCACCGACGGCATGGACTTCCACTGCCCGAGCATGTCCGCGGACGCGGACGGCGACGGCTATCTGACCACCGAGGAGGGCATGCCCGACTACGGCGACATCTTCGTCTCGCTGACCACCGCCGGCGACGTCGCCAAGGCCAGCGGCCTCGCCGTCGACCGGATGCCCGCAGCCGACGCGAAAGGCAACCTGTCGTACGAGCGCACCATCGCCGGCGGCGACCTCCCGCCCGGGACCGTCGAGCACCTCAAGGACCTGCACGTCGTGCAGCACGGCATCGACGCCAACGACAACGGCAAGTACGACCTGGAAGCTCTCGGCGAGTCCACCCTCGCCAAGGCCGGCGGCCTGAGCGGCATCCCGCAGGAGGCCACCAACCCGGCGACCTGCGGCATGGTCTCCGGCGCCGCCGCGGGCTCGGTCCCGGTCGGCGGTGTGGCCACCGGCGACGGCAGCGCGCGGTCCACCCCCGCGGCAGCGTGGTACGGGTACGGCGGCCTCGGTGCTCTGGCCGTACTCGCCGCTGCGATCTTCGCTCGTCGTCGCGCCTACGTCCTGCCGCGATGAACCGTCGTCTCACCCCGGCAGTCGCCGTGACCCTGGTCCTGACCGGGGTCACGGCGTGCGGCGCCCCGGCCACCTCGTCCTCGTCGTCGGCGTCGTCGCCCGCGTCCTCAGCGGCCACGTCGACGGCGGCCTCCCCGGCCGGTGCCCTCACCCGGGGTGACCTCCTGCCGGCCTCGCCACCCACCCGGGTGGAGATCCCCGCCCTGACCGTCACCGCGCCGATCGTCGACCTCGGTCTGCAGTCCGACGGCAGCATGGCGGTGCCCACCGACGCCCGCACCGTGGGCTGGTACACCGAGGCGCCGCCGCCCGGATCGCTGGGCCCCGCGGTGCTGGCCGGCCACGTCGACTATCACGGCGCCGAGGGCACCTTCGCCCGCATCTCGACGTTGCGCGCCGGGGACGACATCCGGGTCACCCGCCGGGACGGCATCACCGCGGTCTTCGCCGTCACCGAGGTCCGGCAGTACGCCAAGGACGCGTTCCCGTCGGACGCCGTCTACGGCGCGGTCGACCACGCCGGGCTGCGCCTGATCACCTGCGGCGGTGACTTCGACAGCCGGACCCGCCACTACGTCGACAACATCGTGGTGTTCGCCGCCCTGCGGTCAGCCGGCACCGCGCGCTGACATCCGGCGGACCGCCTCGATGATCAATTCAGGTGCGGTGCCGATGTTGAGGCGGGCGTGCCCGGCGCCCCCGGTGCCGAACGTCGGCCCGGAACTCAACGCGACCCGGCCCTCATCCAGGAAGACCTGGGCCGGGTCGTCCCCGAGCCCGAGGGCGCGGCAGTCCAGCCAGGCCAGATAGGTACCCTCGCCGGGCCGGTAGCGGACCTCCGGCAGGTGCTCCGCCAGCTGTTCGGTCAGCAGCCGCCGGTTGTCGTCCAGGCCGGCCAGCAGGGCGTCGAGCCAGTCCCCGCCGTCACGCAGCGCCACGGTGTGCGCGAGGACGCCGAGATGGCTGGGACTCTCGTTGATCCAGAAGGGGATACGGGCGAGGTCGCCCACCGCGCCCGGCCCGGCGACCGCGATCGCCGCCTTGACCCCGGCGAGGTTCCACGCCTTGGAGGCCGACAGCACCGCGAAGCCGCTCTCCGCGCCCGGCACGCTGAGATAGGGCACGAAAGTGGCGCCCGGCAGCACCAGCGGAGCGTGGATCTCGTCGGCCACCACCCGGACACCGTGGCGGTCGGCCAGCTCCGCGGCCTGAGCGAGTTCAGCGGCGGTGTGCACCGTGCCGGTCGGGTTGTGCGGGCTGCACAGCAGGTACGCCGGCCGCGGTCCCCGCCGCGCGGCCCGCTCGAACGCCTCATCGAGGACCTCGAAGTCGATCCGGCCGTCCCCACCCAGCGGCGCCTCCTCGACCGGCCGCCCGGTGTGCTCCACGCAGAAGTAGAACGGCGGATAGACCGGGCTGTTGACCACCACGGCGCCGGAGCGCCCGCAGATCACGTCGAGCACCTCGAGGATGCCGCCCATCACGTCCGGAACCATCGTGGTCCGCTCCACGGCAAGGCCGTCCCAGCCCCACCGCTTCCCGGCGAACCCCGCGAACGCCTCCGCATAGCCGGTTCCGGCCGGATAACCGGTGTCGCCGCGCCGCACCGCGTCGACGATCGCCTCCTGAACCGGCTCCGCCAGCGGCACGTCCATCTCGGCCACGAACATCGGCAGGACGTCGTCCGGGTATTGCCGCCACTTCTCACTGGTCCGCCGGCGCAGCTCCGCCAGGGACATCCGGCGCAGCGGGTTCGTCTCGGTCACCGCTCCAGCCTAGGCAGATCACCGGCCGCCGCTTGCCAGGCGGCCGGTGTCGGCCGGCGTCGCAACAGGAAGCCTTCCACGGCGGCCACGAACACGGCCGGGTCGTCCACCCAGGGGAAGTGCCCGACACGCTCCAGTTCCACCACCTCGGTGTGGGGCATGGTGGCGGCCAGCTCGCGGACGGACCGGCAGGTCGGCCAGATGTCGTACTCACCGGCGACCAGCAGCACCGGCACGTCGAGCGCCGCGAGCCGCCCGGGTGTCGCCGGGTCCGGTTCGAAGCCGGCGTAGAACCCGTCCGTGGCCGGCCGGGCGAACTGGGCGGGCTCGGCGGCTGCCTGCGCCTGGGCCGCGGCGTGCCAGCACCCGTACAGCAGGGGTGCCGCCAGCCGACGGTACTGCTCCGACTCCTCCGGCGACGCGGCCTCGGCGTGCAGCGCGGTGACCGCGTCGGCGTAC
This sequence comes from Actinoplanes sp. 13, assembly GCF_056134165.1. Lineage (NCBI taxonomy): Bacteria > Bacillati > Actinomycetota > Actinomycetes > Micromonosporales > Micromonosporaceae > Actinoplanes > Actinoplanes sp. 13. The sequence continues at coordinate 304,812 of NZ_JBVYOQ010000005.1, forward strand.
CACGGTTCGTGAGCCCTGCGGGCCAGCACCTCGCCCACGCCAAGATCCGACGGGATGCCGGCCACCCGCAGGGACGGAGCCACCAGCACGAGGTGGTCGAGGCGATGCGGATGGTCGACCGCGTACAGCATGCAGGTCCCGCCGCTGGCCGAGTGTCCGAGCAGGTCGATGCGGTCGAGCTGAAGATGGACACGCAGCGCCTCGACGTCTTCGACGAGCCGGTCGACCCGGTACGTGCCGGGATCCTCGGGAACCGGCGACGCGCCCGTACCCCGGTTGTCCAGCAGGATCAACGTCCGATGCTCGCTGAGACCACCCAGCTCGCCGAGGTACGCGACGGCCTGACCCGGGCCACCGGGAACACACACCAGCGGCGGTCCGGAACCAACCAGGTCGTACGCCAGATCCGTGCCGTCCCAGGAGCGGAAGCGCTGCATGCGGCCCGAGTCTGCCACGGACCCGCCGTCGATGGAGAATGCCGCGATGCGTCCCGTGCCGCCCCGTGCCCTTCCGCTGCCGGCTCTCGGCGCGCTGCTCGCCCTGGCCACGTCGGCGTTCTGCTACGTCGCGACCGAGACCCTGCCGATCGGCCTGCTCTCCCTCATCTCCGACGACCTCGACGTGTCGCTCGCGGCCACCGGTCTGCTGGTCACCGGCTACGCGGTCACCGTCGCGGTGGTCACCTTCCCGTTGACGTACGCCACCCGGCGCATCCCGCGACGACAGCTGATGGCCACGCTCCTGGCGATCCTCGTCGTGGCCACGCTCACCTCCGCGGCCGCCGGCGACTACCGCGTCCTGCTGGCCACCAGGGTCGTGGTCGCCCTGACCCAGGCGCTGTTCTGGGCCGTTGTGAGCCCGATCGTCGCAGCCATGTTCGATGTCCGGATCCGCGGCCGGGTCGGCTCGGTGGTTTTCGCCGGCGCCTCGCTGGGCCCGATGCTCGGGGTTCCCGCGGGCACCTGGATCGGTCAGCACCTCGGCTGGCGTGCGGCGTTCCTCGCGCTGGCCGGCATGGCGCTGGCCGCCTTCGCCGCCCTTCTCCTACTCATGCCGGACGTGGTCGTCGACGAGACCCACGCCGCCACCGGGACCAGCCCGGACGCCCGCCGCTACGCGATCGTGGTGATCGCCACGGCGCTGTCGGTTGCGGGCCTGTACACGTCCTTCACCTACACCGAGGTGTTCCTGACCGAGGTGGCCGGCTTCACCGCCGCCGCCCTCGGGCCGCTGCTGCTGTTACGCGGCGTGGTCGATTTCGCCGGCATCGCGGCCGGCGGCGTCGGCACCGACCGGTGGCAGCGCGGCACGCTGATCGGCTCGCTCGTGATCCTGATGGTCGCCCTGCTCGGCATGTACGCCGCCGCCGACTCGAAGCCCGCGACAGCGGTCCTGCTGGCCGCCACCGGCTTCGGGATCGGCGCCCTGACCCCGGCCCTGCAGAACCGGGTGATGGAGGTGGCGCCGGGCCGAACCGACATGGCGTCGGCGGGCAACTCGGTCGCCTTCAACGTGGGCATCGCGGCGGGTTCGCTGCTCGGGGCGGGCGTGCTCGCCGACGCCGGCGCCCGCACGACCGCGCTGATCGGCGGCCTGCTGGTGGTCGCAGCCGTGGCGGTGCTGCTGGCCGAGCCACTGATCGCCGGCCGCCTCAGGAACGGTGCCGGCTCGCTCAAGTATGGCGCCGACCCGCCGGGGAGCGGCACGCATGAGGAACGCCGAGGCCGAGGCAGCCCGCCGAACGCGTAACTGCTGTCACCGCCTCCTGCCGCGCCGCCCTCTCGTCCTGTTAGGCCTCGGTTTGGAAGCACGAACAACCGGCTGAGGCGCCTTGCGCGCTTCCATGCTCGAACCAGCGGTGTCCACGTTTTTCTGAGTCCTGGGGCCGGACTGTGAGAGATCTTCAGATAGTTGCCGTGGCAACACCACCGAAAAGAAGACGGCCAGCGCAAAGGTGATAATAAAGATGCCGGATATGACAACTATAGCGCCACCAAACTTCGCGGGCGAGGTTTTCAGATCTACCGAGTCATCACCCATAGTGGTAATGGTTGACATTACATAATAGAGCGAATCGCTCAATCTGCGCAGCTCGCCCAGGGCGCCGCCGTCCTCGCCGATCCCATTGAAACCGCCGAAGTGACGCTGAATCGTTGATACCGAGACCACTAAGCTTAGAATAACGAAACTCACCAGGATGCCGAATACCGACAACTCGTTGAGGACGGATCCATTGTCGCGGCGCGCGACCACTGATTCATTCGAGACGACCGACGGGGCTTCGCCAGCTCCCCCCGTCTCGCCGTGCCGAAATTCTGTCATGAAGTACGACCTAGCATAGCGCCCGACAGTGAGATACCATGCGATGGCTTCACAAAGAAGCCCTATATTGTAGATGATTACCCACTCAGCGAGCACTACAACTATCAAGCCCAGCGGAAATCCCATACGTGGGACGAAGGCGTTCACGAGGACCAAAAATGCTACCGAAAGAAGGATGAACCCGGCTCCGCTGATGAATATCTTACTTGCTACCTTCAGGACCAGCCTGGCTGCCCTTCGCGCCAGCCCATCATCGCTTCTAGCCGTATAAACCTTGCGAATTTTATACCACTTCGCCCCAAAAGGGAAGAAGTCGGCCTTGTTCCTCTTGAACAAGGCCGCAAGTTCGAAGATGTCAGCAGGTTGATCTAAACGGTAATCGGCTTCGTAGCGCGATGCATGCTTCGATGCCCAGCCAACCGCGTTCACCAAGGCGACGGACTTGACCAACGCCAGCAGCATGACCAGCGTCGCCCCGACAAGTAGATGCACCCGGCCATTCTGCAAGATTCATCGATGCATGACAAGGCCCTCCAGCGAACGGCCGAGTTGATTGCAACCGCCGGATAAACCTGTACTATTTGAGGCCTGCCATATTCTCACCTAACCCTGGAGTGAAGTGCTCGCATTGGTGATTACAGCCAAAGACGAGGAGGACACAGTCGGACGCGTGGTGGAAGCGTTCGGCACTGAAGCAGATCGCCTCGGGGTCAAACTTCGCATAATCGTCGTGGACGATAGCTCCCGTGACAGAACCCGAGCCCGCGCTGTGGCCGCCGGCGCATCTGAGGTACGCCGCTCCAGCGTTGGCGGCCTGGCTCAGTCATTTCAATTCGGAGTTAATTCAGCACTACAGGCTGGTGCGCGATGGGTGGTGCACACCGACGCCGATGGTCAATATCGGGCCGAAGACCTGAAGAAGCTTCTTGAACCACTCTACAGCGGAGCCGATCTCGTGATCGGCAATAGACTGTGGCAGCGGCCCCCGCACATGCCGGAAGGTAGATATGCGGCCAACCGAATACTTTCCAGATGTATCTCCGGAATTTCTGGCCTCCCGCTGTCGGACACTCAGAGCGGATACCGCGCCTTCACCGCGGACTTGGCGTCGCGTTGCCTTATCGAAGCCAAGTACACCTACACCCAGGCGCAGATCATATTAGCAGGGCGCCAAGGGATGTCCGTGCTGGAGGTGCCCATTCACTTCGATGAACGGAAATTCGGTGCCAGTCGTTTGATAAGATCTTCGCTGGACTACGGGATTCGAGCGGGGCTCGATATCACATCCGCGATTCTGAGTGGAGCTCGGAGCCACGGCCCCAATGAGCAGGAACGCGCGGAGAGTGAGCGCATGTCGCGCCGCCAGTTGAGTCACGTCCACCCGCTCGGAAGGTAGTTCACAGCTCCCGTGGTTTGCGGCGTAGACCATGATGACCTCGATCGGACAGCGCTTGTCACGGATCGCTCTCCGGATGTTCGGAGAAATACAACTGACATGACCGGCCCCCGTGCCGACAACAGTCCCGGCCGCGCGGCTGAAGCCCGCGCGTTGCGCGCCGTCCCCAACCGCAGGCAGCGATGCCGAAGCAGTAGATAAAAGGCAATTCGACGTTGATCCGAGAGAGTCGATCGGCGGAACCCTCAGACGTCACCGCTGGCACTGCGCGGATCACCGCATGTGCTGCGTGCGTCTGCACCGCGTCGCCTAGCCACCGGCAGAATGACACGGCAACACGATATTCAGCTTTCGGGAAATGGTGCTGGAGTCACTCTAGAATGCGTTGAGTATATTCCCAATGAAAAAGAGTAGGCGTAAAGACGATTGGCCGGGCCTGCATGGGCCACCATGCTGCGGGAAAGGTAGGGACAAGCGAATTCAGTCGCCTTTGACGTTGACCAGCTGGCGGAGGGTGTGCCGGATCTCGACCAGGTCGGCGGCGTCCGCCATCACCACGTCGATCGGTTTGTACGCCTGCGGGATCTCGTCCAGGAAGGCGTCCGTGTCGCGGAACTCGATGCCCTCCATCGCCTTGCGCAGCTGCTGCCGGGTGAAGGTCCGGCGCGCCCGCGATCGGGAGTAGGCACGGCCCGCCCCGTGCGGTGACGAGTTCAGTGAGTCCGCGTTGCCCTTGCCGGTGACGACGTAGGAGGCGTCTCCCATCGAGCCGGGGATCAGGCCGGGCACGCCGGCGGCCGCGTTGATCGCGCCTTTGCGGGACAGCCACACCTGTTCGCCGAAGTGGGTCTCCCGGGACGTGTAGTTGTGGTGGCACTGCACCCGTTCCGCCTCGTGCACCGGGCCGCCGACGAACTCGGCGAAGCAGGCGATCACCCGGTCCATCATCTCGTCGCGGTTGGCCAGGGCGAAGTCCTGCGCCCAGCGCAGCTCGCGCAGGTACGCGTCGAACTCGTCGGTGCCCTCGGTCAGGTAGGCCAGGTCGCGGTCCGGCAGGGCGATCCGGCGCTGGGACATCAGGTTCTGCGCGACCCTGATGTGGTGGGCGGCGATCTTGTTGCCGATGCCGCGGGAACCGGAGTGCAGGAACAGCCAGATCATGCCGGTCTCGTCGTGGCAGACCTCGATGAAATGGTTGCCGCTGCCGAGCGACCCCAGCTGCAGGGTCCAGTTCTTCGCGTACCGGCCGGGGTCGAAAGCGGCCGCCAGCCGGTCCACCCGGGCCCGCGCCGATGCGGTGAGCCGGGTGTTGTAGCCGCCGGCCGACAGCGGGATCGCCTGTTCGACGGCGACCCGCAGCCGGTTCAGGCCGGCCGGGAGGTCGTCCCGGTGGTACTGGGTGCGCACCGCCGCCATGCCGCAGCCGATGTCCACGCCGACCGCGGCCGGGATGATCGCGCCGAGCGTCGGGATGACCGAGCCGACGGTGGCGCCCTTGCCCAGGTGGGCGTCCGGCATCAGCGCGATGTGCGGGTGGATGAACGGCAACCGCGACGCCTTCTCGGCCTGTTGCAGAGTTTCCGGCTCGATGATGCTTGCCCAGTTGAGAAGACGGTCGTTTACCCGTTGCATCCAGTCAGCGTATTCCGCCGAATCGGAACATCTCCGGCCCCCAGACCATCAGGATGACGACGTGAGCACGCTCGACGAGTACACCGACGACCAGGTCCGCGATCACGCGCGCCACCGCGTCTCCCGGCGCTCGCTGTTGACAGCGGCGATGGCGGGTGCCGGCGGTTACGCGTACGCCCAATATCAGCTGACCGAGAGTGCCTTCGCCGCCGCGGGCGGGATTGCCGGCCCGGCCGGCGTGGTGGTCGCCGGCCGGCACCTGTCGTTCGTGCCCGGCGCCGACGGCGCCTTGAAGCCGGCCATGGCGGTGACCGCCCAGCTGGTCAGCAAGACCGGCAGCCTGCCCGCCAAGCTGAAGGCATATGTCGAGGTCGGCGCCGCTCCCGGGCAGTACGGCACGAAGGTCGAGGCGGAGATCCGGCACCTTCTCGGCCGCTACCCGATCCCGGGCGGCCCGGTCGGCAGCCAGTTCTATCTCAAGGCGCAGATCGCCGGCCTGCGCGCGGACACCGTGCACCACTACCGGGTGCGGCTCTCGGACGGCACCGTGAGCGGTGACGCGCACTTCACCACCGCGCCGGCCCACGACGCCCGGGTGCCCGCGCCGTTCACCTTCACCGCGTTCGCCGACGTCGGGACCAACACCGCGCCGACCGACCCGAAGTACGCCTGGGGGCAGATCCCGAAGCCGGTGGTGGACAACGGCGGCACCTGGCCCGCCGGGGTCTTCGACAACAACTCCTACCTGCCGGACGACCCGGTCGCCGGGCTGCACGGTACCGACAAGCGGCCGGCGCTCACCCAGACCCTGCTGATGGCCACCCAGAAGCCGGTGTTCACGCTGCTGGCCGGCGACATCTGTTACGCCAACCCGTCCGGGCAGGGGCTGCCGGCCGACGACACCACCGCGCTGACCCGGAGCGCGCCGAAGGGCAAGAACCTCTACAACCCGTACGTCTGGGATGTCTTCCTCAACCAGATCGAGCCGCTCGCCGCTTACACGCCGTGGATGTTCGCCACCGGCAACCACGACATGGAGCCGCTCTACGGCACCCACGGTTACGGCGGGCTGGTGGACCGGCTGGACTTCCCGGACAACGGGCCGAAGGGCTGCCCGTCGGTGTACCGGTTCGTCTACGGCAACGTCGGTGTGGTCTCGGTGGACGCCAACGACCTCTCCGCCGAGTTGCAGACGAACACCGGGTATTCCGGCGGCAGCCAGGTCACATGGCTGAAGAGCACACTGAAGCGGTGGCGTACCGGGGACATGGCCGGGCAGGTCGACTTCATCGTGGCGTTCCTGCACCACTGCGCGTACTCGACCACCGACAGCCACGCCTCCGACGGCGGGGTGCGCGACGCCATCGACCCGCTGTTCAGCAAATATCAGGTCGACCTGGTCGTGCAGGGCCACAACCACCTGCTGGAACGCACCGACCCGATCAGGTACGGCCGGCGGACCAGGGCCGCCCCGGACGGCTCGACGATCCACCCGGCCCAGGACGGCGTCACCTATCTCTGCGTCGGCTCCGGCGGCCGGCCCCGGTACCCGTTCCGGCAGGCGCCCAGCCCCAAGGCGCCGCCACCCGAGGGTGTCAAGCCGAAGGGGCCGCAGAAGTTGCCGGCCGGTCAGCGGTACCGCGGTTACCAGCCGCCCGGCGGGAAGAACTCCCGGGAGAACAACACCGAGAACATCGTGAACAGCTATTACTGGTCCACCGCGGACAGCAAGACCAAGACGCTCGGTCACCGCGGTGGCAGCCGGGTGCCGGAGACGATCGACTGGTCGCAGGTACGCTACGACAACTACGCCTTCATCGCGGTCGACGTGCGGCCGGCGGCCAAGGGGGCGCGCACCACGATGGTCGTGCGCAGCCTGGCCGACGCGCTCCCCGGCACCAAACAGCCGTACACGGAGATCGATCGCATCACACTGGAGCGTACGGCGGGTTTGGGAAGGCTCAGCGATGGGTAGGCCTGGCGCGCGCTGATCAACAGGGCGCTCACGGTTCGGGAGGAGTGGCAATGGCGTCGTTCGACTTCACCATCGAGCGCAAGGGCGGCGACACCATGGTCGTCGTCCCCGAGGGCGACCTGGACATCGTGAACGCGGCCGTGCTGCGCAAGGTGCTCCAGGAGGTCCTGGACCGCCGCGACACCGCGCACCTGGAGGTCGACATGAGCTCGGTGACCTTCCTGGACTCGTCCGGCCTCGGCATGCTGGTCGCCGCCAAGCGCGCCGCCGAGGCCCAGGGCGCGACGCTGCGTCTGCGCGAGCCCGGCCCGGTGGTCCGGATGGTCCTCGAGGTGACCAACCTCTATCACGAGTTCGTCGAGAAGGAGATCCCTTCGGCGGAGGCCTCCGGCGCTTCCTGACAGACCTTTTCTGGTACGCCCCACGCGCTCCGTCCTCAGCAAACTCCAGGGCTGGGCGCGGCGTCACGCCCGGCGGCCGACCGCCGGGCGGAGCTGCCCCCGCGAACTCAGGGCCCGAACTCCTCAGCGCCTCCACAGCGGCCGTCGACGATGCTGCCTCCATGACCAGCGTGAGGGAGCGCCCCGCCGCGGTGCTCGTAGCCGTCTCCCGGCCGTGGTTCTGGCCGGTGTCCTGGGTTCCCGCGTACCTCGGCACCGTCCTCGCCGGCCACACCTGGCTGCCCGCCCGCGCCGACCTGCCCCGCGCCGCCGTCGCGTTGCTGGTGCTGGGCCCCCTGGTCTGGGCCGCCGTCCTGGCCCAGAACGACCTGCATGATCTGCCCAGCGACCGCACCAACCCCCGCAAGGCCACCGCCCCGTTGGTGACCGGAGCTGTCTCCGAGGCCCGCCTGCGCGGTGTCTATCGCCTCGCGGCCGCAGCCTGCGTGCTCTTCGCCGTGTTCGTCGGCCCGCTCTTCGTTCTGGGCGTGGCCGGCGTCCTGCTGCTCGGCCGAGCCTACAGCGTCCCGCCGTTGCGCCTGAAGACCCGCCCCGGCTGGGACGTGGCCGTCAACGCCTTCGTCGTCGGCGCGGTGGCACCCGCCGCGGGCTGGGCGATCACCCGGCCCCCGTGGGAGTTTCCCTGGCCGATCGCCGCGATCGGCGTGCTGTTCGCCGCCGCCCTTTACGTCCCCACCACCGTCACCGACCTGGCCGCCGACGACCGCGCCGGCTACACCACGTTCGCCGTCCGCTTCGGCGCCCCGGTCGCGTACCGCCTCGGTGTCGCCCTCTGGACCGCCGCCCTGGCCCTCTGCCTGCTCTGCGCCTGGCTGGACCTGGCCGTGCCCCGCTCCACCGTGGTCCCGCAACTGTGGACGGTCCCGTGGCTGGTCATCGCCTATGCCCTGCTGACCCGCCGCCCCACCATCGGCCGCCTGGCCGTCCTGTCCGTCCTGTTCGCCGTCCCGACCGCCGGCTTCGCCCTCGCGTACATCGGCTGACAGGCCCGGGTCCGCGTCGGCTCGGCACCCACCTGTCAGCGGCGGGCGCGGTTCAGCTCCGCCACGGCCGCCGGGGTCGACAGGCAGCCGGCCAGCAACGCCCTCCCCCGAGCCCGGATCACAGCGCTGTCCGGGTGACTGGGAAGCCACTGCTCCGGTTCGCCCACAGTCACCCCGTATCGGCCCTCTCCCAGGTCCTCCGCGCCCTCCGGCGGGCCACCCAGCCGATCGACGTGCCCGGGCGAGAGCACCTGGAACCACATCGCGTCCGGAACGAGCGCGTCGGCCAGCCACTCCGCGGACGGCCGCGCCGCATCCCACCACCCGGTGGTGAGCAGCCGTTCGGCATCCGCCTCGGCGGTCACCCCCGCCCAGTCGACCCGCCCGGCGAACCGGCGGACCAGGTCCCGCTGCAGCCGCATCCCGGCCGCCCAGCCCGGACCGGCGTGCATCAGTGCCAGTTCCCCCCGCCCGAACCCCTCGACAGCCACCGCCGACACCGCCGAGTCTCGCGCCGGACCCGAGGCGGCGTCGCTGCGGGCCCCGGGCGGCGTCGCGTCAGCCATCAGGATGACCGTGGTCTCCGCCGCCAGCATGGGCGCGAGCGTGTCAGCCAGGGCCCCGGCCGGAACGTCCACCGGCGTCGACAGCACCAGCCCCCGCACCGGCCCCGCACCGAACCACTCCTCGGCCGCCGCGAGCTGCCACCCCTCACCCGCCGGCCCCCGGGCCAACGCGCGCGCCGCTGACCGCAGTGACCGCAGTCCCATGTACCGCGCCATGTCGTTGGGGGGAACACCGATCTCGCCCGCCGTCACGCCGGCCTCGGCCGGCAGCCCTCCCAGGCGGGCCGGCAACCCGTCGCGCACGGAGCCCGGCATCTGACCGACATCGATCGTCAGGGCCGGCCCGTCCGGCAGCGGCACCACCGGCCCGACGTACTTCGGCCCGAGCCAGTCACCCGACGCGTCCACCAGGCTTGGGTCACGCCCGCGCAGCCCGTCCGCGAACGTGTCCACCACGACCCGGACGAGAGCCGGACCGAATGCCGGCGACCGGACCTGCAGGGTCACCGTGGCGTCCGGCACCAGGCCCGCGCTCACCTCCGGCGCGACCGCGACACCCATCAAACACTCTCCCAAGATCCGAAGATGGGGGTACGGCCGCCGGCAGCGGCCGCACCCCGACCGGTCAGCGCCGGCCGCGCGGGAGCTTGGGCCCCTTGCCGCCGTTGGACCACTTGCCCTTCGTCTTCGCCTTTATCTTCGCGCGCGCCGCGTCGTCCACGTTGTCCTCGACGTCGAAGTACACGTGGCCGGCGTCGGCGCCCCAGACCACGACGTCCGCGGTCTCCCGCCGCAGTCCGAGGAACCCGTGGTTGCGGCTCACCTCGAAACCGTCGGCCCAGTCGGTCAGCTCGGTCCCGAGTTCCCAGTTGATGCCCCACTCGTTGCGCCCGTACCCGAGGTAGCCGGCGAGCTGCTCGCTCACCTCACCGACGCGCCTGCCGTTGTCGTAGATCTTGACCTCGTGGATGTCCTTCTCGTCGGTGACCAGGTCGATCCAGTGTGACGTGACCCAGAACCACTCGCCGTTCGGGCGCTGCGTCAGGCCGCGGGCCTTCGGCCCGACCTCCCAGTCGACGTCCTCGTTCAGCCCTTTGTCGAAGAGGTCCCACAACTCCTCGAAGGCGTTGTCCCGTTCCTCGCTCAGGTAGTTGACGGCGAACGCGCGTGCCGCGTACTCCTGCTGATGCTTGTCGTACCAGAGTTTGGACAAGTCTCCTTCCGCGCCGTTCAGCGCCCATTCCACATCGTTGTATCCGCCCCGGGTCTGCAGCGGGACACCCTGGAAGCACTTCATGTGCTTGTCCGGGCTGTTCCCCGCGTCCGGGCAGTCCCAGGCGACCGCGCTGAGCGCGGCGACCAGCGAGTCCAGGAACTGTGCCAGGAACCCGCCGAGCAGACCGATCGCGAACTCCCCGGTCGGGTCGACGTAGTCCTGCGGACTGTTGTTGGCGTACGCGTACGGGGTGACGATGTCGGTCTGCCCGATCCGGGTGGACAGCGGGTCCCGGGTGGTGAAGCGCCCGGTGCCGCTGTCGTAGGCCCGGGCCCGCAGGTACACCTCGGAGCCCTGGGCCAGTTCGCCCCGGTAACCGGAGGCCGGCCGGGTGCCGCTCCGATCGTCCGCCGGGCGGCCGAACGGGTCGTACCCGGACGCCTGCGCCCGCTTCTCGGTGTCCTCGGTGCGCAGCGCGGAGCCGAAGACGTCCTTGGAGAACACCGCGTCACCGCACCGCGAGTCGGCGAGCGCCCGGCCGTACCCGTAGACGAAGTCGGCGTCCGGGGTGCAGGAGGTGGTCGCCGCGGCGTCGTGCCCGCCGCCGCCGGTGACCCGCTGGCTGAGGATCTGCGGCACCTCGTCGGTGACACTCCAGCGGTACGCCGTGGTCGTCGGCCGGGTCTCGGTGCGCTGGCCGTCGTACCGGCTGCTCGCGGTGAGCCTGGTGAGCAGGTTGTCGCCGTCGTAGGTGGAGGTCACCGTCTCGGTCAGCTTGCCCTGGGTGGTGGTGGACACGGCCGGAAGACCGAACCCGTTGTACGCGATGGAGCGGGCCTTCCTGCCGTCCGACTCCCCGGTCTGCCGGCCCGCCGCGTCGTACGCGTAGGTGACCTTGTGCGTGCCGGTCGTCGCCGTGAGCAGCTGGTCGGCGGCGTCGTAGGCGAGCGCAGTGGTCTTGCCGGCCCGGGTGATCGAGGTTCGGTTGCCCACCTCGTCGTACCCGGCGGTCAGCACGTCACCGTCGTCGCCGCGGACCGCGGTCAGCTGGTCGCCGGCGTCGTACCGGTATTCCAGCACGTCGTCCCCGTCCACCTGCGCGGTGATCAGGCCGTCCGAGTCCCGGGTCAGCTTGGTGTCCCGGGTGTGCCGTCCGTCGCGCAGTTCCTCGTACCGGGTCAGCAGATCCCCGGTGTAGCCGTACCTGCGTTCCCATTTGTCCGGCAGTTTCTCGGTGATCAGCCGGCCGTCCGCGTCCAGCGTGTACGCCACCTTCCCGGCCGCCGAGTCGAGCGAGACGAGCTGGTTGTTCGCGTTGTACCGGAAGGTGGTCCGGCCGCCGCCCGGGTACTGCAACGACGTCTGGTTCCCGGCCGGGTCGTACGCCATGACCAGTCTGCCGCCGTCCGGCCCGGTGGAGCTGAGCAGCCGGCCCGCGGCGTCGTACGCGTACGAGGTGGTGCCGGTCGCGTCGGTCATCGCGGTCCGCCGGCGCGCCCCGTCGTAGGCGTACGTGACGGTGGCGCCGTCGGTGCCGATCTTCCGAGTGACGTCGCCGATGGCGTTGTACTCCCAGCGGGAGGTCCCGCCGGTCGGTTCGGTCACCGCGGACAGCCGCCCGGCCGCGTCGTACTCCCGCTTCGTGACCCGGCCCAGCGGGTCGGTGAAGGACCGCTCGCGTCCGTTGGCGTCCCGGCCGAACGTCCGCTCGGCGCCCTTCGCGTCGGTCAGCTTGATCAGCCGGCCGCCGCCGTCGTAGGTGTACTTCGTCGTGCCACCGTTGGCGTCGATGGTGGTGACCAGCTGCCCGGCCGCGTCGTACTTCAGCTTGTGCACCGCGCCGTCCGGCCCGACCTGGGCGATCTGTTCGCCGCGATCGGAGAACCGGAACTTGTGGACGCCGCCGCGCGGGTCGGTGATCTGGGTGACGTGCCCGTCGGCGTCGTACTTGTACCTGGTCACCAGGCCGGCCGGGGTGGTCTCGGAGATCCGCCGGCCGTCCGCGTCGTACGCGTACTTCACCACGCCGCCGAGCGGGTCGATGATCCGCGTCTGCCGGCCGGCGGCGTCGTAGCGATATTGGACCTTGTTGCCCTTCGGGTCGATCACCGCTGCCAGCCGGCCGGCGGTGTCGTACTCGTACCGGGTGACCGCGCCGGTCGGGTCGGTCTCGGTGGCGGTCCGGCCCATCACGTCGTACGTGGTGCGCCACACCGCTCCGGTCGGGTCGGTCTTCGAGATCTGCCGGTCCGCGGCGTCGAACTCGTACCGGGTGACCCGGCCCATCGCATCGGTCGTGCTGGTCACGTTCCCCCGGGCGTCGTGCCCGGTGACCGCGGTACCGGCCGGCTCGGCGACCTCGGTCACCCGGCCGTCGGCGTCGTACGTGTACCGGGTGACGGTTCCGTCCGGGTAGGTCACCGTGTTGCGCCGGCCGACCGTGTCGTACCCGAAGGTGGACACCCCGCCGGCTGCGTCGGTCACGGTGGCCGTCCGGCCGTCGTGGTCGTGGGTGTAGCGGGTGCGCCGGTCCAGCGGGTCGAGGGTGGCGGTCAGCCGGCCCTCGCCGTTGTACTCGTTGCGGCGCACCGCGCCGATCGGGTCGGTGGTGCTCTGCAGCAGTCCGGCGGCCGAGTACCCGAACTTCGTGGTGGCACCGGACGGCTCGACCCGCTCGGTGATCCGGCCGGCCGGGTCCAGCGTGTCCCGCGCGGTCCGGCCGAGCGGGGTCACGGTGCCGGTGCGCCGGCCCGCACTGTCGTACTCGTACCTGGTGACGCCGTCCAGCGGGTCGGTGACCGCGGACAGCCGGCGGCCCTCGTCGTACGCGTAGGTGGTCTTCGCCCCGGCCGGATCGACGCTCTCGGTGATCAGCCCGTCCACCACGGTCGCCCGGGTCACCGAGCCGTCCGGCGCGGTGATCTCGGACGGGACCCGGCTGACGCTGGAGTACGCCATCCGCAGCACACCCTGGCCCGGTTCGGTGACCGCGACCAGGCGGTCCTGCGCGTCGTACCCGAACGTGCTGACGGCGCCGCCGAACTCGGACCGGACCACGTTGCCGTGGCCGTCGTAACTGACCGCGGACTGCCGCCCGCCGGGCGTGGTGACCGCGGTCAGCCGGCCGTTGGCGTCGAACGTCTGCACCGCCGCGTTGCCGGCCGGGTCGGTCAACCGGATCAGCCGGCCGGCCGCGTCGTGCTGATAGGTGGTGACGGCCCGGTTGCTGACGGCGGTCGCGGTGGTGGTGCCCGCGTCCAGGTCGTAGGCGAGCACGAGTCCGCCGGAGGTCAGATCCTGCCGGGTCACCCGCCCCGTCGTCGTAGGTGTTGGTGAGCAGCCGCCGGCCCTCGGCGTCCGTCAGCTCGCGGAGCCGGCCGTCGGAGTCGAAGGCGTAGCCGGAGGCCGCGCCGTCCGTGGCCGTCACAGTGGCCAGCGTGTCGTCCGCGGCGTATCCGTAACCGACCGTCCGGCCGTCGCCGGCGGCCACCTTCGTCAAGCGGCCGTCCGGGTCGTGGGTGAGGGTCAGCGAGTAGCCGGCCGAGTGTTCGACCTTGCTCAACCGGGCGTCCGCGTCCCGCGTCACGGTGAGCTGCTGGCCCTCGCGGGTGCGCCGCGTCAGCAGCCCCGCGGCGGCGAAGTAGCTGCGCTCGTCCGAGGCGTTCGACCGCAGCACGAACAGGCCCGCGCCGTCGCGGGTGAGCTGCGCCTCCAGATCCGGCGGGGTACGGAAACCGCCCGCACCGTCCGGGACGAAGGTGAGCACCCGCCCGTCCTCGTCCCGCAACGCCACCGAGCCGTTCTCCGCCTCGGTCACGTGCGCGTTGTACGACGTGGTCCAGCCCGCGCCGAGCGGGCTGTCCACGGTGTCCAGCGAGTTGTAGGTGCGGCGGAAGGTGAGCGGCCCGGCGGTCAGGTCGGTCCAGCCGCGGGTGAAGTTGCCGGTGGCGGTGTTCACGCCGGACCCGGCGGATCCGTAACCGGCGCGGCTGCCGAACAGCTCGGCGGCCGGCCGGGTGACGATCGGTGCCGCCCAGGCCGGTGCCGGAGCACCACTGGCGACGAGTGCGAGAGCCGTTATGGCCACAATGGACAGTCGTAATCTCAAGGCAACCGTCTCCCCCGTGTTTCGGTTGCGCACGCCCGGATGACGCACAGGCGGAGAGACGAACTTCGATGATCCGGCCCCCGCCACGGGCGAGCCAATAGACACATGTCCATGCGGCGCAGGCCCGTGATCCGGCAAACGGCCGGTCCGGGCGGTTCGCGCGCGGAATTGCCCGAACGGCCCTCCCGCACTGCCGGATCATCCGAGCTCGCGGGAGGCGGGACCGCCGTTCGGTCCCGCCTCCCGGGCGTCAGCCGGCTTCCACCGGCAGCCACAGGTCGGTGGTGGCGGTGCTGAAGTCGTCGGCGCGGTCGATCACCGCGACGATCGACGGGCCCGGGCGCAGCCGCCACCGGTTGGACGGGAACCACTCGGTGGCGGTGGCCGCCCAGGTCCGCTGCAGCGCGGCGGGGTACTCCCCTGAGCTGCGGAAGACCGCCCATGCGCCGGCCGGGACCTCGACGGCGTCCAGGCCGTCCGGCGGCGCGGTGTCGCCCGTGACGGCGACCCCGTGCAGGTAGGTCAGCATGGTGCCCTCCGCGGCGTCCTGGCCCTCGAGGTCGTCACTGACCGCGAGGATCCCGGCCGGCTCGGTGTTGCTCAGCTCCTTGAGCCGGACGTGCTCCTCCGCCGGGATCGAGGCGACGTGCTGCTGGATGTGCGGGTTGACGCCGGCGTGGATGAGCGGGACGCGGGTGGCGTGCCCGACGAGGCGGAACGCGGGGCGGTCGACGATGCGGGTGTCCATGGGGGTGCCCCCTTCGACGGTCAGGCGGAACCTGAGCTGTGGTTGTGACCGGAGAGGGCCTCCGTCCCGGCGGACCTCACCGGGGCCGGCGCCGTGCACCGCACGGAACGCCCGGCCGAACGCCTCGGTCGAGCCGTACCCGTGCCGTACCGCGATGGTGAGCAGATCGACCTGCCCGTGGACGACGTCCGCCGCCGCGACCGTCATCCGGCGCCGCCGCACATACTCCGAGAGCGGCATGCCGGCCAGCGACGAGAACATCCGCCGCAGGTGGTACTCGGTGGTGCCGAGCCCACGGGCCAGACCGTCGAGGTCGATCACCTCGGTGAGGTGCTGCTCGACGTGGTCGACCAGCCGGTTGAGATCCGAGATCATGAAGGCCTCCTTCCGGGTTCCACTCTCGTTCGCGGCGCCCGACCGGCGCCCGACCGCAGCGAACCGAACGGATCGGTCAGGCCGCCTCCAGGGCCTCCCGGATCGCCGGCAGGCTTGCGTGTGAAGTCCGGTGCGGAGCGCGCCCGAACTTCACACACTGCCGCACCCGGCGCGGGCGGGTCAGGCCTTGATGACGCGTACGCCGGCCTGCTCGATCGCGGCGACCTCGTCGGCGGCGGCGCCGGAGTCGGTGACCACGACGTCGATCGCCTCGATCGGGCAGATCCGGGCGAACGCCCGCCGCCCCAGCTTGGAGCTGTCCGCGACCACGATGACCCGGGCCGCGCTGTCCACCAGCAGGCGGTTGATGTCGGCCTCGCCCTCGTGGTGGCAGGTGGCGCCGTGCCCGGTGTCCAGCCCGCTGACCCCGATGATCGCCGCGTCGATGCTGATCCGGCCGAAGATCCCGGTCGCCAGCGGGCCGATCAGCTCGAACGACTGGGTCCGGGCCACGCCGCCGGTGGACACCACTTTGACCTGCGGGCGGACCACCAGCTCGTTGGCGATGTTCAGCGCGTTGGTGACGATGGTGAACGCCGGCGCACCCGGCTCGCCGTCGAGGTCGGCCTGGGTGGCCAGGGCGCGGGCCACCTCGGTGGTGGTGGTGCCACCGTTGAGCCCGACCGTGGCGCCGGGCTCGATCAAAGCGGCCGCGGCGGCCGCGATGCGCTGCTTCTCCACCGCATTGCGGGCCGTCTTGTATCGCAGCGGGAGCTCGTAGGCGACGGTGTGGGCGACCACGCCGCCCCGGGTGCGGGTGACCATCTGCTGCTGGGCCAGCTCGTCGAAGTCGCGCCGGACGGTGGCCGCGGAGACGTCGAGCTCCCGCGCGGCGTCCTCGATACTCAGCCGTTTCCGGTCGGACAGCAGCTCCAGGAGCGTGGTCCACCGCTCGTGCTTGTTCACGCCGCCAGCATCTCATGATCTCTCGCCACGGCTGCAAATCGATGATTTAATCTGCAACGTCGAGCGGCTTTCGTTGCTACATATTGCAGGAGGCCATCATGGGGTCCTTTACCGACATCGAGATCGCCAGTCAGCCCGAGTGCTGGCGGCGAGCCGTCGCCGGCACTCCGGGCACGTTGCCCCGGCCCGGCGAACGGGTGGCCGTCACCGGCTGCGGCACGTCGTGGTTCATCGCGCAGTCGTACGCGTCGCTGCGCGAGTCCGCCGGTCACGGCCTGACCGACGCGTTCCCGGCGTCGGAGTTCCCGGCCGGGCGCGACTACGACCGGGTGCTGGCGCTGACCCGGTCCGGCACCACCACCGAGGTTCTCGACCTGCTGGCGGCCCTGCGCGGCCGGATGCCGACGGTCGCGATCACCGCCGATCCCGTCAGCCCGGTGGTCCGCGCCGCCGACGACGTCGTCGTGCTGGGCTTCGCCGACGAGCGCTCGGTGGTGCAGACCCGCTTCGCCACCACCCAGCTGATGCTGCTCCGCGCCCACCTGGGCCTGGACACCGCGGCGGCGCTCGCCGACGTGGAGCGGGCGCTGACGCAGCCGGTCACCCCCGCCGAGCAGTTCACGTTCCTGGGGCGCGGCTGGACCTACGGGCTGGCCCAGGAGGCGGCGCTGAAGATGCGCGAGGCGGCCGGCGCGTGGACCGAGGCCTATCCGGCGATGGAGTACCGGCACGGCCCGATCAGCATCGCCGCGCCGGGCCGGGTGGTGTGGTCGTTCGGCCCGCCGCCGGACGGCCTGGCCGAGCAGGTGGCCGCCACCGGGGCGACATTGGTCACCTCCGGCCTCGATCCGCTGGCCGATCTGGTGCGGGTGCAGCGCCTCGCGGTCGTGATGGCCCGCCGGCGGGGCCTGGACCCGGACCAGCCGCGCCACCTGGCCCGCTCGGTCATCCTCGGATGATCCTCACCGTCACCCTGAACGCCGCCCTCGACATCACCTACGGCCTGGCCGCGATGGCGATGGGCGACACGAACCGGGTCGCCGAGGTGCACGAACGCCCCGGCGGCAAGGGTCTCAACGTGGCGCGGGTGCTGCACGCGCTCGGCGAGCCGGTGCTCGCCTGTGGCCTGCTCGGCGGGCGCACCGGCGAGGTGATCGGGGACCGGCTGGCGCACCTCGGCATCGACGTGGCGTTCACCCCGATCGCGGCCGAGTCGCGCCGGACCGTGGCGCTGGCCGAGCCCGGCCGCACCACGCTGCTCAACGAGCCGGGCCCGGCGGTGTCCGAGGACGAGTGGCGGGCCTTCGAGGCCGGCTTCCGCCGACTGCTGGCGACCGCGCGGGCCGAGGTGGTGGTGCTCTCCGGGAGCCTGCCGCCGGGCGTGCCGGTCGACGCCTACCGGACCCTGGCGGCAGCCTGCCGGGACGCCGGGGCCGGCGCGATCCTGGACGCCGACGGCGAGGCGCTGCGACACGGCCTGGCCGGTCGGCCGGCCATCGTCAAACCCAACGCCGGCGAGCTGGTCCGGCTGGGGATGACCATCGCGGAGGTACGACGGACGAGCACCGCCGCCGTCGTCGTGTCCCGTGGCCGCGACGGCCTGCTGGCGCTGACCCCGGACGGCGACTGGACCGCCGTCCCGCCGGGGATGCGCGGCAACCCCACCGGCGCCGGTGACGCCCTGGCGGCGGCGCTGGCGCGCGGGCTGGCCCATGGCTGGCCCTGGCCGGAGCTGCTCCGGCACGGCGCCGCTCTCTCCGCCGCCGCGGTCCAGGCGGACGTCGCCGGCGCTTTCGAGCCGGACACCTATCGCGCGCTGCTCCCCCGGATCCATCTGCAACCCTGGAGAGAAAACCGCCATGCCCTTGGTGAACATCGCTGACATCGTCACGCCCGCCGCCGCCGACGCCCGCCCGGTCGGCGCCTTCAACGTCGTCCAGCTGGAGCATGCGGAAGCCATCGTCGCCGGCGCGGAGCAGGCCCGGAGGCCGGTCGTGCTGCAGATCAGCGAGAACTGCGCCCGCTATCACGGTGCGCTGGCCCCGATCGGCGCGGCGACGCTGGCGGTGGCGCGGGCGGCCGCGGTGCCGGTGGCGGTGCACCTGGACCACGCCACCAGCGCGGAGCTGGTCCGGGAGGCAGTCGCGCTGGGTTTCGGCTCGGTGATGTACGACGCCTCCGCGCTCGGCCACGATGCCAACGTCACCGCCACCCGTGACGTGACCGGGTGGTGCCACCGGCACGACGTGTGGGTGGAGGCCGAGCTCGGCGAGATCGGCGGCAAGGACGGTGTGCACGCGCCGGGCGTGCGCACGCGGCCGGCGGAGGCGGCGGAGTACGTGCGGGAGACCGGCGTGGACGCGCTGGCCGTGGCGGTCGGCAGCTCGCACGCCATGCTGACCCGCGACGCGGTTCTCGACCTCGACCTGATCGCCGAGATCCACGCCGTGGTGCCGGTGCCGCTGGTGCTGCACGGCTCCTCCGGCGTCCCGGACGCCACGCTGACCGCCGCCGCCCGGCGCGGGATGACGAAGATCAACCTGGCGACCCACCTGAACAAGGTGTTCACCTCGGCGATCCGGGATCATCTGACCCGCGAGCGGCACACCGCCGACCCGCGCAAGTACGGCGCGAGCGGGCGGACCGCCCTGAGTCAGGAGGTCACCCGGCTGCTCACCGAGGTGCTCATCTGAGCACGTCGCGGAGCCGCTCGGCGGCGCTCTCCGCGGTGATGTCGCGCTGCGTCTGGCCGAGCAGCTCGAAGCCCACCATGAACTTGCGGACCGTCGCCGAGCGCAGCAGCGGCGGATAGAAGTGCGCGTGCAGGTGCAGCTCCGGGCACGCCTCGCCGTCGGTGGGACGCTGGTGGAAGCCCATCGAGTACGGGAACTCGACGCCGAACAGCCGGTCGTACCCGGCGGTCAGGTCGTGCAGGATCGCGGCCAGCCCGTCCCGGGCCGCGCCGTCGAGGTCGGGCAGCGCGCCGGCGTGGCGCCGGGGCAGGACGAGCGTCTCGAACGGCCAGACAGCCCAGTACGGGACCAGGGCCACGTACTCCTCGTTCTGGCAGACGATCCGTTCGCCGGCGCGCAGCTCGACGGCCAGGTAATCGCAGAGCAGGCAGACGCCGTACCCCCGCTGCCTTTCGATCTCCTTGGCCGGCTCGCCGGGGACGTGTTCGGTGGCCCAGATCTGGCCGTGCGGGTGCGGGTTGCTGGCGCCCATCATCGCGCCGCGGTTCTCGAAGATCTGCACGTGCCGCACCCACGGGATGTCGCCGAGGTCGGTGGTCTGGGCGGCCCAGGTGTCCACCACCCGCCGGATGCCCGGGACGTCCATCCGGGCCAGCGTCAGGTCGTGCCGGGGGTCGAAGCAGATCACCCGGCAGACGCCGCGTTCGGGCTCGGCGCGCAGCAGGCCCTCGTCGCCGGCCGTGAAGTCGGACGCGGGCAGCAGCGCGGCGAAGTCGTTGTCGAACACGAACGTCGACGGATAGTCGGGCGTCACCGCTCCGGCCGCCCGGGTGTTGCCCGGGCACAGGTAGCAGTCCGGGTCGTACGCCGGCCGGGTCACCGCGGCCGTCTCCTCCACCTGGCCCTGCCACGGTCGCGCGGTGCGGTGCGGCGAGACCAGCAACCACTCACCGGTGAGCTGGTTGAACCGCCGATGTGGTCCGTTCACGTCTCCTGCCTTTCCTCGGGCAGCCCCAGTAAACGCCGGGCGTTCGCCGCGTAGACCCGGGCGAGCACGCCGGGCGGCAGCTCGATCGCCGAGATGTCCCAGCGGCCCTGCGGTGGCACCGGGCTGTCCGGGGCGTAGGGGAAGCACTCGTCCCCGGTCTCCAGGAAACGCCAGTAGACCTCGTACGCGGACCGGGTTGCCGGAAACGCGTCGGAACCGAAGAGCACCCGGTCCGGGTGGGCGAGGATCAGCCGGCGGGTGGCCCGCGGCCGCCGGCCCAGCTCGGCCAGCCGGCCGCCGAGGTCGATGTGGAAGTTGGGGTACCGGCCGAGCATGCCGTCCACCCATTCCAGGTCCTCGGCCGCGCAGCCGGCGTGGGCGCCGATGAACGTGGTGCCCGGAGCGCCGGCCACCACGTTCTCCAGGGCCTGCATCAGGCGGTCGAAGGTGGGATGGCCGGCAGCGCCGAACCACCAGCCCGGGTTCTGGGCCAGTTCCTCGAGACGCTCGTTGCGGGCGTCGAGCGGGGCGAAGAAGGCGATCGGGTCGGCGGTGTGGATCAGGACCGGGAGGCCCAGCTCGCCGGCGGCCGCGAACACGTCCCGCAGCCGCGGGTCGTCGGGCAGCACCCGGGCGCCGTCGGCGTCGGTGACGCCGAGGCCGAGATCCTTCCAAACCTTGACGCCGCGGGCGCCGGCGTCCCGGGCGCGGTGCAGACCGGCGATCAGCTCGGCCGTGGGGGCGGAGCGGTGCAGCGCGGACCAGTCCAGGTGACAGAAGGTCACGAACCGGCCCGGGTACGCCTGGTCGTACCGGGCGAGGTTGGCGTCGAGCTCGGCGCCCCACCGGCCGTCGAGGTTGACCACCGTCCGCACCCCGACCTCGTCCATCAGGCCGAGCAGTGCCGGGACGTCGGGGATCAGCCAGTCGCCGTCGCCGAGCCACCGGCCGAGGTGGTTGTGCACGTCGACGGCCGGGACCGACGCGCGCGGCACGTGGGTCAGCGGCCGGCGGACGGCGGCGACGGGCGTGAAGTCCCGCAGCCGCAGGTTCTCCAGATCCATGTGCTCAGTCCCGTACCAGATCGGTCATGAAAGCCTGGGCCGACGTGCCGCCGGCGGCTCGCGTGGACAGCGCCCCGCAGGCCGCCGCCAGGCGCAGGCTCGCGGCGATGTCCCGGCCGTCCAGGTAACCGGCGAGGAAGCCGGCGTTGAAGCTGTCGCCGGCGCCGACCGTGTCGACCGGGGCCACCGGGAGGGCGGGTTCGGTCACCGGGCCGTCCGGCGTCCAGGCCAGCGCGCCGTGCTCGCCGCGCTTGACCACGACGATGCCGGCCGACTCGGCGAGCCTCCGCGCGGCCTCCGCCACGTCGCCGGCACCGGTCAGCGCCAGGGCCTCGGCCTCGTTGGGGAACAGGACGTCGGTCTCCGCGATCGCGGCCGCGACACCGCCGTCCCAGCGGCCGGACGGGTCGTCGTTGGTGTCGAGCGAGGTCGTCACCCCGTCGGCCCGCAGCGCCGAGAACCACGCGGGCAGCCCGGCGGCCAGCCGGGGTTGCAGGAAGTACGAGCTGACGTGGACGTGCCGGGCCGCCACCGGGCCGAGGTCACGCACCTCCAGCAGCGGCAGGCAGCCGGGCGCGGTGAGGATCGCCCGGTCCGCGCCGTGCGCGACCACCACGGTCAGCGCGGTCGGGACGCCGGGGTCGATGACGCAGCCGGAGACGTCGACGCCGCGGTCGCGCAGGGCGTCGAGGCAGAAGCGCCCGGCCGGGTCGTCGCCGACCCGGCCGGCGAAGGCGGTGCGCAGGCCGAGCCGGGCGGCGCCGCAGGCGGTGATGGCCGCGGAGCCGCCGAGGGTGAGCGCGCCCGCGTCGACGAGGCGTTCCCGCTGGCCCCAGGGCAGGTCGGCGGGGGCGCCGGAGAGCACGACGTCGGGGTTGGCGTCCCCGACCACGAGCAGGTCGAAGCCGGTCATCCGCGCAGCGCCTCGGGGAGCAGGTCGCCGTGGGCCCGGGTCAGCGCGTCGCAGAGGTCCTCGATCGCGCCGGCGGTCAGCGTGGCGGCGGTGTTCGGGTCGACCAGCGCGGCGTGCCGGACGAGCCGGGGGTCGCCGGTGACCGCGGCGGCGACGGTCAGCTCGCCCACGCTGACGTAGGGGCGGTTGACCGCGGCCAGTTGCGGCGGAAGGTCACCCATCGGCTGCGGGTGGGCGCCGCCGGCGTCGAGCAGGGTGGGCACCTCGACGGCGAAGCCGGTGGGCAGGTTACCGATCAGGCCCCGGTTGCAGACGTTGGCCACGATCCGGCGGGGGATGCCGGTGACCATGCTGTGGACGACCTGCGGGGCGTACTCGGTGGCGTCACTGTCCGGTTCCCCGGCGCCGCCGGCGAGGTTCTGCTCGCTGATCCGCAGGTACTCGCCGACCGGGATGCGCAGCCGGGCGATCTCCTCGTCGTGGCGCAGGTACCAGGGCACGTACTCGGCGGAGTGCTCGCTGGTCTCGGTGGGATAGAAGCCGAGGCGGCGGTACATGTCGACGCGGACCCGGCGGCGCAGCTGCGGATCCTTCTCGATCGCGGCGTCCAGGGCCGGGTACAGGTCGGCGCCGCGGTGCCGCCAGCCGAGGACCCAGGCCTGGTGGTTGACCCCGGCGCTGTCGAACTCGACCTCGTCGAACGGGACGTCCACCAGCTCGCACAGCCCTCGGACGGTCCAGTACACCGAGTGGCAGAGGCCGAGCACGTTGAGCCGGGGCGCGATCCGGGACAGGTACGTGACGTTCATGGCCATCGGGTTGGTGTAGTTGAGCAGCCACGCGTCCGGGCAGAGTTCGAGCATGTCGGCGGCGATGCCGTCGAGCACCGGGAAGGTGCGCAGGCCGCGGAAGATCCCGCCGACGCCGATGGTGTCGCCGATGGTCTGCCGCAGGCCGAATCCGGCGGGCACGTCGAAGTCGGCGCGGGTGGCCGGGTACCCGCCGACCTGGATGGCGTTGATGACGAAGTCGGCGCCGTCGAGGGCGGCCCGCCGGTCCAGGGTCGCGGTCACCCGCGGCCGGGCGCCGTGCGCGCCGGCGAGGCGGTGCGCCAGGGTCTCGGCGGTGGCGAGCCGTTCCGGGTCGATGTCGTGCAGGACGAGGTGCGCGGTGGCCAGCTCGGGGAAGCCGAGCAGGTCGGTGAGCAGTTGCCGGGTGAACACGACGCTGCCGGCGCCGAGGAACACGATCGTGGTCATGACCGTCTTTCTGAGGAGGAATGGCCGCCCGGCCGGTGCGGCCGGGCGGCCGGTGTTCATCGGCGGGTGACGGCGCCGAGGGTGAGCCAGCCGGTGCGGTTGTCCTGGCCGGTGTTGGCGAATCGCAGCGGGATGCCGCCGCGCATCGGGTTGGGCACCCGCAGGACGATGTCGTAACGGCCGTCGCGCAGGCCGCGGGTGTCGATGCGGGCCGACAGCCGGGTGGGTTCCGCGCCCGGCTGGATGCCGGCCACGGTCCACGGGGTGCGCCAGCGCTTCACGATCCGGCCCTTGCGGTCGACGGCGGCCAGTTCGGCGGGCCAGTCGTAGTAGAACGGCGCGGTGCCCCGGTTGGCGACGCGGACCGACACCCGGTCCCGGGACACGGCGGCCTCGGTGACGGTCAGCTCGTAGCCGAGCGACTTCGCCGCAGCCAGCGCGCGCTGGTACTTGTCGCCGGTGAGACCGGTGCCGGTGAAGGCGCCGTGGTTGATCAGCCAGGAGGCGTGGGTCTGTGCCACCGAGGCGCCGAAGTCCTCGTACTGGGCGCAGCTGACCGGCTCGTCCCACAGGCAGGACTGGATCTCCGGGCGCAGCTCACCGCCGACCGGTTCCCGCTGCCACTTGTCGGTGACGCCCTCGTCGATGAGGCGCTGCACGAAGTGCCAGGACGTCGGCGGCAGCGTCTCGAAGGCGAACGAGTCGTCGTGGTACCCGATGTTCAGGTCCCTGTTCTGCGGGCTCGGGTAACGGGCCAGCAGCCGCGTGGTGTCGAACGCGGCCTCGAAACGGTTCAGGATGCGGGTGAGGTTCTCGGTGCTCGGCATCCAGTTCTCCGGCTGCGTCCACCCGTCGTACGGCCAGGTGTGCCACTCGCCCCAGAAACCGATCAGCCCGAGCGTGGCGAACCCGATCCGCGGGTCGCCGTCGTAACGGCGGCCGAGCGCGGTGATGAAGTCCTCCAGCGCGGTGATCAGGCGGGGGTCGTTCCAGTCCGGGGCGACGCTGACGCCGTTGTTGCCGAAGTCGGGGTACGGGCGGGTGAGCAGGCCCTGGTCGAGCAGGTACTGCGGGATGCCGGTGGGCCGGCCGGGATAGTCCAGGTAGATCCGGAACACGCCCTGGTGGCCGCGGTCGGCGATGGCGTCGAGCTGTTCCTCGAAGGCGTCCCAGCGGAACTGCCGGGGTCCGGTCATGATGTCGCGCAGCGGCAGGTAGAACCACTCCATGCTGTGCGGGAAGGTCTGGTATTCACCGGCGAAGGGCAGGAACCCCTTGAGCGGGTTGTCGGCCGGCGCGGAGGCGTAGGGCAGGGCCGTCCACTGTGGCGCCGGGGTGGCGACGGCCGGCGTGCCGGCCGCCAGGGTGAGCGCGGTGATCAGGGCGGTGACGAGTCTCAGGCGCATGGGGAAGTCCTCAGCTGACCGTGATGCGGTCGATGTCGGGAGCCCAGCCGCCGGGGTTGGCGACGGTGACGGAGGTGGTGCCGGCGGGCAGGTTGAGGGAGACCGAGGTGGTGCCGACGGTGTCCCAGCTGCCGGTGGGCGGGAACGTGACGGTCTGGCCGTTGATCACGGCGGTGCGCGTCTCGGCGGTCAGGTAGTGGAAGGTGACGGTCCTGGTGCCGCCGCCGGTGACGCCCTGGAAGGTGAGCGTCCCGCCGTTGCCGACGTACCCGACCTTCGACCCGCCGGAGCACGCCGCGCACCCGGCCACGAGCGCTCCCCCGCCGCGGGTGTTGGCCGGCGCCTCCGCCTCGTAGCTCGCGGTGCCGGTCCCGCCGCCACTGCCGACGGTCATCGCACCGAGGCCGAGCCAGCCGTCGGACTGCTGGGTGGCGTTGGCGAACCGCAGCTTCTTGGCGTCGGTGTCGACGGTCTCGAGGGGGTTCTTGACCCGCAGCACCCACTGGTAGGCCCCGGTGGCGACGCCGGACAGGTCCACGCTGTGCTGGAAGTACTGCCGGTGGCCGAAGTCGCGGTGGTCCCCGCCGGCGTTCCAGTCCGGGAAGTTCCGGATGGTCAGCGGCTGGACGGTGCGCAGGTCCCACGGGGTGTCCCAGGTGCGCACCACGTTCCCGCTGCTGTTCTTCAGGCCGAGCGTGACGGTCCACGGGTAGTAGAACGGGGCCACCCCGGTGTTGGCGATCCGCACGCCGACATTGGTGGAGCCGCTCGCGGTGTCCCGGTAGTACGCGTTGTCGACCGTGAAGTTGTAGCCCATCAGCCGTACCGCGGCGGCGACGTTGGCGTCACCCGCCGCGTAGCCGGCGCTCTGCTCGTTGATCATCCAGGTGGCGTGCAGCAGCTCGATGCAGGCCCGCAGGTTGTCGACGGCGCCGGAGCCGTTCGGCCAGTGCTGGAACGCGCCGGCCTGGATCTCCGGGCGCAGCTCGCCGCCCATCGAACTGGTGATCCACTTGTTCTCGACGCCGGCGGCGAGGGTGCGCTCCAGGTGGGAGTAGGACGCGCCGCCCATCGAGACGGGCAGGGTGACGCCGGCCAGGGGTGAGCCCTCGCGGAAGCAGAAGGAGTCGTCGTGGTACCCGATGTCGCGGCTGTTGGCGGCGCCGCCGGCCACGTCCGGATACCTGACCTCCAGCTTGGTGCGGTTGAAGGCGGCGTCGTACGCGGCGATGAGCTGCGCGCCGTTGGCGGCGGTCGGCATG
Source organism: Actinoplanes sp. 13 (assembly GCF_056134165.1). Taxonomy (NCBI): domain Bacteria; kingdom Bacillati; phylum Actinomycetota; class Actinomycetes; order Micromonosporales; family Micromonosporaceae; genus Actinoplanes; species Actinoplanes sp. 13. The sequence continues at coordinate 331,145 of NZ_JBVYOQ010000005.1, forward strand.
TAGTCGGGGCGCCCGTCGGCGGTGTCGCTGTCGTACGGCCAGGTGTGCCACTCCCCCCAGAGCCCGACCAGGCCGAGGTGGACGTACCCGAGCCGCGGGTCGCCGTCGTAGCGGGCGCCGAACGCGGCGATGAAGTTGCGCAGCGCGGTGATCGCGAACGGGTTGTCGTAGTCGGGGTGCGTCACGTTCCAGTAGGTGTCGGACCGGGTCGGGACGTTGCCGTTGAAGCACGGCGGGATGGCGTTGCCGGGGTGGCTGCCGGTGCCGCCCGGATAGGTGAGATAGATCCGGATGGCGGCCTGGTTCCCGTAACCGGCGGTCTCGGCCAGCATCGCGTCCACCAGCGACCAGTTGTAGCTGCCGCAGTTCGACGCGTTCGTCATGATCTCGGAGAGGCCGAAGTATCCCCAGGTCAGCGAGTGCGGGTAGCCGGTGTTCTGGTTCGAGCCGGGTGAGTGGAACCGGGCCCAGCCCTTGAGCGGGTTGTCCAGCGGCCCGGGGGCGGCGGCGAGCGGATGGGCGGTCAGCGCCGGGTCGGGGGTGGCCGGGGCCGGCGGGCGCGGCGGCGGCCCGGCGGGTGCGGCGTGGGCGGCGGTCGAGGTGACGAGGGCGAGGACGGCACCGAGGACGACGGCGCCGAGTTTCGATGTCATGCCGGTCTCCGAGGGGGATGGGAGCGATTGTTGCCCGGGGATTACGAAGAGGTATTGACAAAATATCGAAGGTCTACATCATTATTCGACATCGGGGCGGCTGGCAAGAGCCAACTCGGACACTGATGAAGAGGCGTGGATGAGCTCGACGAAACGGCGCGACGACCGTCGCGCGGCGTGGTGGTTCCTGCTGCCTGTGCTGGCGGGATTCGCGGTGTTCTACGCCTACCCGGCGGCTCGCGGCGCCTGGTACTCGGTCACCGACTACTCGATGCTGAACGAACCCACGTTCGTCGGCGCGGACAACTACGCCAAGCTGGCCGGCGACGCCAAATTCTGGCAGTCACTGCTGGTCACCGGCTGGTACGTCGTCCTCAACATCGGATCCCAGACGGTGCTGGCGCTGGGGGTCGCGGCGCTGATGCACCGGCTGACCCGGTCGGTCGTCCTGCGGGCGACGCTGCTGCTGCCCTGGCTGGTCCCGAACGTCACGGTCGGCCTGCTGTGGATGTGGCTGCTCGACACCAACCTCGGCTTCGTCAACCACCTGCTCGGCGCGGTCGGGCTCGGCCCCGTCGGGTTCCTCACCGACGCGAGCCTGGCGATGCCGTCGATCGCCGCCATCAACACGTGGGCATACACCGGGTACACCGCGCTGCTGCTCTACGCCGGGATGCTGCAGATCCCGCAGTACCTGTACGAGGGTGCCTCGATCGACGGCGCGGGCGAGTGGCGGATGTTCCGCGCCATCACGCTGCCACTGCTGCGCCCGGTCCTGGCGCTGGTGCTGGTGGTCTCGCTGATCGGCTCCTTCCAGATCTTCGACACCATCGCGGTCACCACCCAGGGCGACCCGGCCGGGGCCACCCGGGTCCTCTACTACTTCATCTACCAGCAGGCCTTCTCGTACTTCCAGATGGGTTACGCGTCGGCCGCGGCCGTCTTCCTCGCGCTCATCCTCGGCGTTCTCACCGCGATACAGATGCGCCTGCTGCGCGCGTCGCGATCGGACCTGGCATGAAGACTCCCACCCCCCGCCGGCTGCTCGGCTGGCTCGTGATGGCCGTCATCGTCGTGGCCACCGTCTTCCCGTTCTGGTGGATGGTCCGCACGGCGCTCACCCCGGCGGCCGACCTCTACACCGACAACGCCGGCCTGCTCCCCCGCGACCCCACGCTGATCAATTTCACCCGGGTGCTCGGCCTGACCAGCGAGGCCGAGGCGCGCGCCGCCGGCGGCTCCGGAGCGCACATCGACTTCGCCCGCTACATCCTCAACTCGGTCGTGTACTGCGCGCTGATCGCGGCGTTCCAGACGCTGTTCTGCGCGATGGCCGGTTACGCCTTCGCCCGGCTCCGCTTCCCCGGCCGGGACCTGATGTTCGCGATCATCATCAGTGCCCTGATGGTCCCGCCGATCTTCACGCTGCTGCCCAACTTCGTGCTGGTCAAAGACCTCGGCCTGATCAACACGATGGCCGGCATGGTGGCGCCGACGCTGCTGATGACGCCGTTCGCGGTGTTCTTCCTGCGCCAGTTCTTCCTGTCGCTGCCGCGCGACGTGGAGGAGGCCGCCGTCCTCGACGGCAACGGGCCGTGGGGCATCTTCTGGCGCATCTCGCTGCCGATGAGCCGCGGCCCGCTGATCACCATCGGCATCACCACCACCGTCTGGGCCTGGAAGGACTTCCTCTGGCCGCTGCTGGTCGGCCGGGGCGAGGAGAACCGCCTCGTCACCGTCGCGCTGGGCGTCTTCCTCCAGCAGTCCCCCAACACCCAGCCGGACTGGACCGGGCTGATGGCCGCCTCCACCCTCTCGGTCGTCCCCGTCGCGATCCTGCTGCTGTTCGTCGGCAAGCGGCTGGTCCAGTCCCTGAACTTCACCGGAAGCAAGTAGACCTCCGCCCCGCAGATCCCTCCCGCAGTTTCCTCCCGCAGAAAGAGATTGAGATGAGCCGCAGAACACGAGCCGGCGCAGCGCTGCTGTCGCTCGCCGTCATCGCCGGGCTGACCGGCTGCTCCGCCGACGGCGACAGCGCCTCCGGCGACAACGTCACCCTCGACTACTGGCTCTGGGACGACAACCAGAAGGCGTCGTACCAGGCCTGCGCCGACGCGTTCACCGCCGCCAACCCGAACATCAAGGTCCAGATCACCCAGTCCGCGTGGGACCAGTACTGGCAGAACCTCACCACCCAGCTGGCCTCCGGCGACGCCCCCGACGTGTGGACCAACCAGGGCTCCTACTACCCGCAGTTCGTCACCAGCGGCCAGATCCTCGACATCCAGCCGTACGTGACCGCCGACAACGTCGACCTCACCCAGTACCAGGCCGGTCTCGCGGACCTGTTCACCAAGGACGGCAAGCGGTACGGCCTGCCGAAGGACTGGGACACCATGGCGCTGGTCTACAACGTCGACCAGCTCGCCGAGCGCGGGATCAAGCCGGCCGAGCTGGCCGACCTGTCCTGGAACCCCACCGACGGCGGCACGTTCGAGCAGATCATCGCCAAGGCCACCGTCGACACCAGCGGCCGCAACGGGCTCGACCCCGCGTTCGACAAGTCCAAGGTCAAGGTCTACGGGTACCTGCCCGAATGGGCCGACGGCTCGCAGGGCCAGAACGGCTGGGGCATCCTGGCCGCGAGCAACGGGTTCACCTATCTCGACAAGAATCCGTGGGGCACGCAGTACAAGTACGACGACCCCAAGCTGGCGCAGACCATCGACTGGTTCAAGTCGCTGATCGCCAAGGGCTACAGCCCGCCGCTGGACAAGAACTCCACCCTCAGCCGGGACACCCTGATGGGCGCGGGCAAGGGCGCCATCACCGTCGCCGGGTCGTGGACGATCAACACCTACCTCGGCGACTCGGCGCAGGCGAAGTTCGCGTTCGCGCCGCTGCCCGCCGGGCCGCAGGGCCGCAAGACGCCGATCAACGGCCTCTCCGACGCGATCTGGGCCGGCACCGAGCACAAGGACCAGGCCTGGAAGTGGGTCAAGTTCCTGGCCTCCGCCGAGTGCCAGGACATCGTCGGCGGCAACAGCGTCGTCTTCCCGGCCATCAAGTCGGCCGGCGAGAAGGCCCTGGCCGCGCACCAGGCCAAGAACCGGGACGTGCAGGTGTTCGTCGACGAGGCGCAGGCCCCGAACGGCACCTACTTCCTGCCGATCACCGAGCACGGCAACGAGATCAGCCAGACCGTGCAGGACGCCATCCAGTCGGCGGTGCTCGGACAGTCCGACTCGGCGAGCGCCCTGAAGAAGGCGAACGACCAGGTCAACGCCCTCTTCAAATAGCACAACGGTGCGGCGGGCCGGTCCGCCCGCCGCACCCCACCCAGCACGGAGGAGAACCATGGCATCGCTCATCGAGCTGGCCGGCCGCACTTTCGCCCTGCACCACGACGGCCCCGGCAGCCCGCAGGCGGCCGACGGCGGGCTGATCCTGCCGCCGGGGCGCGTCGCGCTGCTGCACGGACTGGGCGACGCCCTGGTCTACCGGCACGGACAGAACTCGTGGAGCCCCTGCGGATGGCGGCGGCTCTCCGAGTCACCGCTGCGGATCGCCGATCCCCGGCGGCGTGTCACCGCCGACGACGACGTCTGGGACGACCCGGCGCGGCACCACTCCTCCGCGGTCGCCGCGCTGGACACCGGCGACGGCGAGGTGCTGCTGCTCGGCGCCCTCGGCCTGGGCACCCCGCGCCTCTCGGCCGACCACGACACCCTGGCCGGCTGGTACGAGCACGGCGCGGCACCCTGGTTCGCCGCGTACGGCCCGGAGGAGGAGGTGTTCGCCGCCTACACCCGGCAGTTGGCCGCCCGGCTGGGCAGCAGCGACCGGCGCGCCGGCAACGTCTGGTGCTCGTGGTACGCGTACTACGAGACCATCACCGAGCAGCAGCTCGCCAAGGACATCCAGGACCTGGAGGGCCTGCCGTTCGACGTGGTGCAGGTCGACGACGGGTGGGAGCGGCTGGTCGGCGACTGGGAGCCCAACGCCAAGTTCCCGTCCGGCATGCGGTCGCTCGCCGACCGGATCACCGACGCGGGCATGACGCCGGGACTGTGGCTCGCGCCGTTCATCGCCCTGCCCGAGTCCGACTTCGCGCAGCGTCACCCCGAGCTGCTGCTGCGCGACGCGCACGGCCGTCCGGTGATCGCCGGGCACAACTGGGGCACCGGCTACCACGCGCTGGACCTCTCGAAGCAGGGCGCCCGCGACCACGTCGCCCAGCTGATCCACCGGGTGGTGCACGAGTGGGGCTTCCGCTATCTCAAGCTGGACTTCATCAACGCCGGAGCCGTCCCGGGCGCCCGCGAGGGCGGCGCGGAACGGGAGCAGACCTATCGCGACGCGCTCGCCCTGATCCGTGAGGTCGCCGGCGACGAGGTCTATCTGCTCGGCAGCGGCGCCATCCTGCTGCCGTCGCTCGGCATCCTCGACGGCCTGCGCAGCGGACCCGACGTCGCGCCGATGTGGCAGAACTACGCCAGCGAGGACCCGTCCGACGCGATGGCCCGCAACGCCGTGGTGAACACCCTGCACCGGCTCTGGCAGCAGCCGCTGGCCGAGGTCGACCCGGACGTCATCTACTTCCGCAGCCGCCTGAACCTGCTCACCGACCAGCAGCTCGACTGGCTGCGCGACCTCGCCGACATCTGCCGGTTCCGGGCCGTGTCGGACCCGCCGAGCTGGCTCACGCCGACCGAGCTGGACGCGATGATCACCTATCTGGCCGCCCGGCCGGAGGTGCGCCGGCTGGACCGGTACCGCTGGACCGTCGGCGGTCGCGAGGCGGACTTCACCGCCGCTGTCACGCCGGCGGCTCAGGCGTACCCCATCAGCTGACCCTCGCTGCCGGGGCGATCGGCTTGCGATCGCCCCGGCATTTTGTAAAGCTCAAAGCGTATTGGCGGTCACGGCCGCATCCCTGAAGGAATGAGACTTGACCGAGGTGACGATCACCGGAGCGGACCTGCCCCGGCTGCGCGAGCTCAACTCGCTGAGCATCGTGCGCGCGCTGCGCGACCATCCGCCGTCCACCGTCACCGAGTTGTCCCGGCGCACCGGCCTCTCCCGCCCCGCGGTGGACGTCATCGCGCAGGGCCTGGTCACCGACGGCTGGGCCAGCGTGCTGGAGCCGGGCGCCAGCAGTGCCGTCGGCCGCCCGGCGCGCCGTTACCAGTTCCGCGCCGGCGCCGGCCACGTGCTCGGCGTCGACGTGGGCGCACACAAGATCCTCGCGCTGCTGGCCGACCTCGACGGCAACATCGTGCAGACCGTCCGGCACGCCGTCGACGCGCAGGCCGGGCCGGACGAGCGGCTCGCCGAGCTGGACGAGGTGATCACCGCCTGCCTGACGCAGGCCGGCAAGACGCCGACCGACATCTGGGCCGTCACGATCGGCGTCACCGGCGCCGTCGACGCCACCGGGCGGACCCGCTTCTTCACCCCGCTGCCCGGCTGGCAGTCGGTCGACCTCACCGCCCACCTGGCCGGGCGGTTCGCCTGCCCGATCCTCGTGGAGAACGACTGCAAGCTCGCCGCCCTCGCCGAACGATGGAAGGGCGTCGCCACCGACGCCGACGACATCGTCTATCTGCTGGCCGGCATGCGCACCGGCGCCGGCCTGATCATCGACGGCGTGCTCCGCCGCGGCTTCGGGGGCGCGGCCGGCGAGATCGGTGCGCTGGAGAACGTCCGCTGGCTGCGGGCCCCCGGACACCTGCAGAACTGTCCCGGCGTCCCGGACACCGTCGACCCGGACGAGGTCGCCGCCTGGGTCTTCAACGCCGCCCGGGAAGGGCACAAGGCGGCCCGCAACGCCGTCAACCGTTACGTCAAGGACCTCGCCGTCGGCGCCGCCGCCCTGGTCCTGACCCTCGACCCGCAGGTGGTGGTCTTCGGCGGCGGCTACTCCCGTTCGGCCGATCTGGTGATCGACCCGCTGCGCCGCGAGCTCGAACGCCTCTGCCTGCGGATGCCCGAGGTCCGCGCCTCCACGCTCGGGGCGGACTCGGTCGCCCTCGGCGCGCTCAAGTTGTCGCTCAACGAGGTGGACCACCGGCTCTTCAGCGCCGGCCTGTCCGCACCGGTCGCCCCCCGCCGCCAATAGCTGTGTGGGGACTTCGGGTGCGCTCCGCACCTCAACTCCCCACGCAAGCGACCCACCCGCGGCCGGCGGGTGGCGGGCGGCGGTGTGTGGGGACTTCGGGTGCGCTCCGCACCCGAAGTCCCCACGCAAGCGGCCCACGGTGGGGTGGGTCAGCTGCCGACGCCGACGTGGGCCATCATCGCGGCCGGGTAACGGTCGCCGCGGGCCGAGCCGGCCGGCACCGCCCGCTCGATCTCGGCGAGGTCGGCGGCGGTCAGTGTGACGTCGAGCGCGGGCAGCGCCTCGGCCAGCCGCCCGCGGGTGCGGGCGCCGACCAGCGGCACGATGTCGGCGCCCCGCGCCGCCACCCAGGCGATCGCCAGCTGGGCGACGGTGACGCCGCGCGCCTCGGCGATCCCCCGCAACACCTCGACCAGGGCGAGGTTGTGCTCCACGTTGCCGCCCGCGAAGCGCGGGACGAAGGCGCGCAGGTCGCCGGGACCGGCGGAGTGGCCGGCGCGCCAGTGCCCGGAGATCAGACCGCGACTGAGTACGCCGTACGCCGTCATCCCGATGCCCAGCTCCCGCAGCGTCGGCAGCACCTCGGCCTCCACCGCGCGGGAGATCAGTGAGTACTCGACCTGGAGGTCGGCGATCGGGTGCACCGCGTGCGCCCGGCGGATCGTCTCGGCGCCGACCTCGGAGAGGCCGATGTGCCGGACGTACCCGGCGTCGACCATCTCCTTGACCGCCCCGATCGTCTCCTCGATCGGCACCGCCGGGTCGAGCCGGGCCGGCCGGTAGATGTCGATGTGGTCGACGCCGAGCCGGTTCAGCGAGTACGCCAGGAAGTTCTTCACCGCGACGGGGCGGGTGTCCACGCCGCCCCACGACCCGTCGGCCCCGCGCAGCGCCCCGAACTTGACGCTCAGCTGATAGCTGTCCCGGTCCCGGCCGCGCAGCGCCTCGGCGAGCAGCAACTCGTTGTGCCCCATGCCGTAGAAGTCGCCGGTGTCGATCAGCGTGACGCCGGCGTCCAGGGCGGCGTGCACGGTGGCGATGCTCTCCGCGCGGTCGGCCGTGCCGTAGCCGTCGGACATGCCCATGGCGCCCAGGCCGAGTGCGGAGACGGCCGGGCCGGTGGTTCCCAAGGTTCGTGTCTGCATGGCGGTCAGCCTGCGCGGTCGCCGCGCGGCCGTGAAGCGGAGCGTTCATCGTGGGAGAGCCGCTCCCTGGATCGGCGGCGCGGCGACGGGCAGCATGGGGACATGCAGCGTGACCAGCTCGCCGACTTCCTGCGCCGCCGTCGCGAATCGATCCGCCCGGCCGAGGTCGGCATCGCCGGCGGACCGCGCCGCCGCACCAGCGGGCTGCGCCGCGAGGAGGTGGCCCTGCTCGCCGGCATGTCCGTCGACTACGTCGTCCGCCTGGAGCAGGGCCGCAGCAGCCAGCCCTCGGCGCAGCTGCTCAGCGCCCTGGCCCGGGCGCTGCGGCTCTCCGACGACGAGCGCGACCACCTGTTCCACCTGGCGGGTCACCAGCCACCGCCCGCCGACGGCACCGCCCGTCAGGCTCGCGCCGGCCTGCTGCGCCTGCTCGACCTGCTCGGCGACACCCCGGCGGCGGTGCTCTCCGACCTGGGCGAGGTGCTCGCGCAGAACCGGGCGGGCGTGCTGCTCACCGGCGACCTGACCGGCTTCACCGGCGACCGTCGTTACCTCCCCTACCGCTACTTCACCGACCCGTCCGTGCGCGCGATCCACCCGCCCGAGGAGTTCGAGCACCAGGCCCGGCAGATGGTCGCCGACCTGCGCGCCACCGCCGGGCGGCGGGCCGGCGACCCGGTGGTCACCGGGCTGATCGAGCGTCTGCGGGCCGCGAGCCCCGACTTCCGGCGGCTCTGGGCCGAGCACGAGGTCGCGGTGCGGCGCTCCGACCGCAAGACGATGGTGAATCCGCGGGTGGGCCGGATCGTGATGGACTGCGAGACCCTGTGCACGCCCGACCAGCGGCAGCTGCTGCTGGTGTTCACCCCGGCCGACGACGAGAGCCGCGAGCGCCTCGCTCTGCTGCGGGTCCTCGGGGTCGAGGAGTTCCCCGTCCCAACCTGATGTCAGAAAGCCCCGCCTGGCCGGCGACGCCTTCGTCTACCGGGCCCTGACCGTCTTCGTGGCGTGGGGCCGCCTCGGCCCGGAGTCCTTCCCCGGCTGAGGCGCCGGAGCCCTTGCCCGACCGAGGCGTCAGCCGGCCTGCACCCGGTTACGGCCGCCGCGCTTCGCGTCGTAGAGACGCTCGTCGGCCCGGCTCATCGCGTCGGCCAGCGACGCCGGCCCGTCGGCCCGGGCGACACCCAGGCTGATCGTGACGGCCAGGCCGGGATGGACCTGCTCCCAGGGGTACGCCGCCACGCCCGCCCGCAGCAGTTCGCAGCGGGCGTGCGCGTCCGCCAACTCGGTGGCGCGCATCGCGATCAGGAACTCCTCGCCCCCCATCCGGGCCACCAGTTCGCTGTCCCGGACGTGGTCGAGCAGGATCGCGGCGATCCGGCGCAGCACCTCGTCGCCGACGAAGTGGCCGTACTGGTCGTTGACCCGTTTGAACAGGTCCACGTCGGCCACCGCCACACAGGCGCCGTCCGCGGCCAGCGACGGCAGCCGCTCGTCGACCGAGCGCCGGTTCGGCAGGCCGGTCAGCGCGTCCTCGGTCGCCTGGCGCTGCCAGAGCAGATTGTCGGCGGCCAGCTCGGCGCTGCGGGTCCGGTGCAGCTCGGCCTCCAGGCGGGCGTTCTCCGCCTCCAGCCGGGCGTTGTCCAGCTCGAAGTGGTGCGCCGCCATCCGGGCCCGGGCCGCGGCGACCTGGCTGTGCAGCTCGCGCTCCAGGTCGTGGAACTCCCGGTACCGGTGCAGCGCGGCGGCGAGGTCACCGGCCAGCTCGTACGCGCTGGACAGCTCGCGCAGGATCTCCATCGACATCGGCTTCTCGCCGGCCTGACGGGCCCGGTCCAGGGCCAGGAGCAGACCGTCGATCGCCTCGGCGTGGTGACCGCGCATCAGCCGTACCCGCGCCTGATGTTGCAATGCCTGTGACTCCAGTGTCCGATAACCGGACCGCACCGAGAGCTGGCGGGCCTGTTCGATCATCGACGCCGCGGTGTCCAGGTCACCGGCCAGGGCCAGCAACATGCCGTAGTTGTCCAGGCTGAGCGACTCGCGGTACGGGTGGCGGGCGGCGCGGGCCAGCCGGAGCGCCTCCGCCACGTGACCGAGCGCGTCGGTCAGCGTGCGCCCGGCGGCCTCCGCGTCGCCGAGCTCGCGCAGCCGGGCCACCTCGTAGACCGCGTTGTCGCTGACGTTGTTGAGGATGCAGAACCGTGCCTCGTCGTCCATCCCGTCGACCATGCTCAGCGCCCGCATCAGACACTCGGTGCTGAGCTCACGGTCACCGAGGCTGGCGTGCACCACACCGGTGCGGTTGTGCACCCAGTAGAGCAGGTGGCGGTCGTCCAGGCGCTGCGCGATGTCGCGGGCGCCGGCCAGCACGTCGAGGGCCTCCTCGTGCATGCCGAGGTCGACCAGCGGCATGGCCTGCACGGTGAGCACCTCGCAGAGGCCCGCCGCGTCGCCGAGCGACTCCAGGTGCACCACCGCCCGGCGGCAGGCGGCGACCGCCTCCTCCTGCTGCCCCACCCGCGTCAGCTGATTGGCGAGGGAGCGCAACGCGGCGGCCTCGCCGGCGGCGTCGCCGAGCAGCGCCGCCAGGTCGACGGCCTGCTGCGCCGCCTCGCAGCCCGACCGGTAGTCGCCCTCCAGCCGCTTCTGTTCGGCGAGGGCGAGCAGGGCGTGCACAGTCCGATCCCGCACTACGTCAACGGTAGTCAAGCGCCGTCCTCCCTGGCACCGGCGACCGCACGGCCGCCGGTCGAGCTACGTGTCCATCGACCCGCTCCACCCGGTCCTGAGAACTCCGCGGAGGGGCGGCGCGCCTAGGTATGCGTAGACGCGTCGTACAGCCCCTTCTACGTCGCTCTGACCAGCGAATATAGGTAACCGCTCCCGATGTGGGGGGAGGCGCGCCGACCGAGGATGGAGACATCACCACGACGAGGAGGAACCATGTTGATGCACCCGGACATGATGCTGGGCCTGGCGAACGACCGCCGTCGCGAGCTGATCGCCGAGGCGGACCGGCAACGGCTGCTGTCGATGGCGCGGGTGGCCCGCCGGGCCCGCAAAGCCGGTGCCGCCCGCGGCCGGCCCGCCGGTACCCTGGCGTCGTGCGAACCAGCCGCGGTGGTGCCGGCCCGGTGATGATCGGGCGCGAGAGCGAGCTGCGCCGGCTGGCGCAGCTCGCCGCGGCGCGGGAGCCGGCGGTGGCGATCATCGCCGGCGAGCCCGGCATCGGGAAGACCCGGCTGGTGCACGAGCTCCTGACCACCCTGCCGGCGGGCACGGTCGTGCTGGTCGGCCAGGCCGAGCCCGGCTCCCTCTCCCGGCCGTACGAGGTGCTCCTGGACGCCGTCGACGGGCGCCCCGAGGTCGACGAGCAGCAGCTGGCCGCCCTCGCCGACCCGGGACGCAGCCCGGTGGAGCGCCTGCACACCGGACTGGCCATCCTGGACGAGCTGATCGGCGAATCCCCCGCTGTCGTCGTCTTCGAGGACCTGCACTGGGCCGACTCGGAGAGCGCGGCGCTGTTCGAACGGATCGCCGACCACCGCGGCCCGCGACTGCTGATCGGGACGTACCGCCCGGACGAGGTGACCCGCCGCCGGCCGGTGGCGGGACTGCTCGCCCAGCTGGAGCGCCGGCACACCGTCACGTACGTACGCCTGGACCGCCTCACCCCCGCGCAGACCGCGGCGTTGCTCGCCGCGGCGACCGGCGCACCGGCGCCGGTGCGCGCCGCGACCGCGCTGCACCAGCGCACCGGCGGCAATCCGTTCTTCCTGGAGGAGCTGCTGCGCGCGCTGCCCGGCGACGACCTTGCGGCGCTGGTCGACCAGCCGCTGCCGTGGAGCCTGGCCGACGTGCTGCGCCGCCAGGTCGACGACCTGGACCCGGCCGCGCACCGGATCGTCGAGGCGGCCACCGTGCTCGGCCACCGCATCCCGTTCGACCTGCTGGCCGAGGTGACCGGCACCGGCGAGGACGAGCTCATCGCCGCCCTGCGCGACCTGGTCACCCGGGGCGTGCTGGTGGAGTCCGGCGAGGACGAGTTCGCGTTCCGGCACGCGCTGGTGCGCGAGGCGATCGCCGAGCAGATGCTCGGCCGGCAGCGGCGCCGCCTGCACGAGGCCGCGCTGGACGTGCTGCTGACCGGTGGCGCCTCCGACCCGGCCATGGTGGCGCACCACGCCCGCGGCGCCGGGCGTTACGAGGACATGATCGCCGCCGCGCGCGGTGGCGCCGCGCTCTACCTCTCCATCGGCTCCGCCTATCAGGCTCTCCAGCTCGCCGAGATGGGCCTCGACGAGGTGCCCGACGACACCGAGCTGCTCGCCTCCGCCGCCCGCGCGGCGTGGCTGGCCGGGCTGCTGGACGACGCGCTGCGGTACGCGCGGCGCTGGCGGGACCTCGCCACCGCCGCGACGGACCGGGCCGAGTCGCTCTACCTGCTGGTCCGGATCGCCTGGGAGTCGCGTGCCACCGACGAGATGCGCGGCCTGACTCAGGACATCGAGACGCTGATCGCGCAGCTGCCGCCGGGCGCCGGCCAGGCCAGGGCGATGACCGCGATCGCCCAGTCGGCCTATCTGCGTGACGACCTGAACGCCGCGCTGCTCTGGACGGACCGTGCGCTGGAACTGGCCGACGAGTTCGACCTGCCGGAGATCCGCCGGGCCGCACTGCTGGAGAAAGGCTCGACGCTCGCCGAGCGCCCGCAGACCGTCAACGACGGCCACGCCGTCCTGTCCGCCCTCGTCGACGAGGCCGAGAAGGCGGGCGAATGGGTGCTGGCCGCCCGCGCCCTGCACATCCTGGCGCTCGGCGAGCCACCCAGCTCGCCCAGTTCGCCGGCGGAACACGCCGAGATCCTGGAACGGATGCGGATCGACGCCGAACGGGCCGGTTTCGAGTCCCTCGCCGTGGCCGGCTATTTCCAGGGCCGGGCCCGGCTCGCCGTCCGGGCCGGTGACCTGAGCGCCGCGATCACGGCGCTGGAGGAAGGACGCGAGCAGGACCGCGGGTACCGGCGGTGGGGCCGGTGGGCCGACTATCACGGTGTCTTCCTCGCCGGGCTGCATCTGGAGGCCGGCGACCTGGACCGGGTCGACGAGCTCATCACCGACCTGGCGGCGGTGCCGAACAACCCGCCGACCACCATCCCCGGCCTGGCGTTCCACCTGGCCTGCCGGCGCGGCGACCTGGCGCGGGCCGAGTCCACCGCGGACGAGCTGATCGCCGCCCTGGCCGGGCAGTGGCGCAGCGGTGAACAGGCCCACGACCTGATCTCGGCCGCCCTGGAGATCGGCCTGCCGGCGCACCGGCTGCACCGTCTGGCCACCGCGCTGCTCGACCCCGAGGCGCACGACGCCTACCGGACCCTCGTCGACGCCCAGCTCGCCGAGGCGCGGGGCCGGCACGCCGAGGCCCTGCCCGGCTATCTGTCCATCGTGGAGGCGCACGTGCTCGGCCCGGCCACCCGCGGCACCGGACGCGTCGGCGCGGCGCGCTGCCTGCTGGCCGTCGACCGGCGCGAGGAGGCTGCCGCACAGGCCGACGCGGCCGTGCCCCTGCTGGCCCGGTGGGGTGGCTGGCGGGTCCGTCAGCTGGCCCAGGTCCGCGCCCGGCTCGGCATGGCCCCGCCCGACGCGCCGCCCGCCGTCACCGGCCCGGCCGCGCTGACGCCCCGCGAACGGGAGGTGGCCGTGCTGATCAGCGACGGGCTGACCAACACCGAGCTGGCCCGGCGGCTGTACATCTCGCCGCGGACCGCCGCCGTGCACGTCTCCAACATCCTGCGCAAGCTGGGCGTCTCGTCCCGCACGGAGGTGGGCGACCTTGTCGGCCGGCAGAGCTGACGCCGGCCGGGAGGATCCGCTGGCCGTCGCCCGCCTCCTGGTCACCGACCGCTTCCCCGAGGCGAGCTGGGCGATCCTCACCGGCAGCGTGCTCGGCCCGCAGCGCACCGCCGGTTCCGACCTGGACATCGTGGTGCTGCGGGACAACGGCACCGGCCACCGCGAAAGCCTGCGCTTCCACGGCTGGCCGGTGGAGCTGTTCGTCCACACCCCGGAGCGTCTCGCCGGGATCCTGGCGCGGGAGCTGGCCGACCGCAAACCCAGCACGCACCGGATGCTCGCCCACGGCGTCCCGCTGACGGGCGATCCCGGTGAGCTGCCGGCGGAGTGCGCCCGGGTGCTGGCGCAGGGCCCGCCCCCGTTGAGCCGCGCCGACCGCGACCGCTTCCGCTATCACCTCACCGACCTGCTCGACGACCACCAGCACGCCACCGACCCGGGCGAACACGTCGTCATCGGCGCGGCCCTCTGGACCGAGACCGCCCGCGCGGCGCTGGCGTTCGCGGGCCGCTGGCTCAGCCGGGGCAAATGGCTCCTCCGCGAGTTGCGCGAGCTCGACCCCGGGTTGGCGCAGCGGTGGCTGGCCGCCCGCGACGATCCGGCGCCGCTGGCGGCGGAGGTCCTGGCCGGGGCCGGTGGGCCCCTCTTCGAGGGTTACCGCGCCGGCTGAGGCGATCGGCGATGTCGCAGGCGGGCTCAGTCCGGTGGCTGTCACCCACGAACGCCTGGGGATCACGCGGCTTCGTCCGGCCGCGAGCGGGTATGCCCACGATCATGAGCGATCAGAACCCTGAAGCCTTCGCCGAGTTCGCGACCCAGGACGGCCCCGGTTCGGCCGACGTCGAGCCGAACGACATGGAGCACCCCGAGCAGTTCCACCCCGAGCAGGAGGCGCACGGCGGCAGCATGGCCCCCGACCTGGTCGACGACTCCGGCCGGCGCGTCGGCGACAGCCCCGTGCCGCCGGACTGACCCGGCGCGGGAGTCTCCGGCACGAGACGTGCCGGAGACTCTCCGTCCGCCGCTTTGCCGCGGGGCGCTGCGCCTGTTAGACAGTGCCGGTGAATCGCCGTCCCGGCAGCAACGGGACGGCATGTCCGGATAGTGAGAGTGAGCCATGGAGCCCGACCGTCCCGCCACCGCAACGAACGACACCGGCCGCATCCCACCGGTCTATCGAGCCGTGATGGCGGCAGCGGGGCCGATAGTCCGCTGGTGGGGCCGTCTCGAGGTGGTCGGCCTGGAGAACCTTCCGACACACGGCGCGACGATCGTCGCGGCCAACCACGACAGCGCGTGGGACCCGGTGGTCATCGCGTTCGCCGGCCGCCGGCGCCGGCAGATCCAGGCCCTCGCCAAGGCGTCACTCTGGAAGAACCCGCTGCTGCGCCGCGTCCTCGACGGGATGGGACAGATCCCGGTCCGGCGCGGACAGGCCGACATGGACGCGCTGGACGCCGCGGTGCAGTGCCTCGCCGCGGGCGGCTGCCTCGGCATCTTCCCGGAGGGCACCCGCTCCCAGGGCCGGCAGCTGCGCGCCCGCAGCGGTGTCGGGCGCCTCGCCCAGGCCGTGCCACAGGCCCGCATCGTCTGCGCGGCCGTCTCCGGGACCGTGGACATCGCCCGTTTCCCGCGACGCCCTCGGCTCAAGGTGACGTTCTTCGAGCCCACCCCGTCGCCGCCGTCCGAGTCCGCGCTGGACCTGGCCGCCAGGCTGACCGCCGAACTCCGCGCCGTCGCCCCGGTGGCAGCGGCGGGACGGCGACCCTGACCCCACCGGTGCGACACCGGGCGCCGGGACCGATCATCACGTTCAAAGCCTGATCACCGCCGGGGCCGGTCCCGGCGGCGATCACCGCGGGGGCCGGTCGTGGGCGGCCAGCACGGTCAGCAGGCGGGTGAGCTGTTCGCGGTCGGCCGCGCTCAACGGCGCGAGCAGTTCCTCCTCCACCGAGGCGAGAATCCGGTCCAGGCGGAGAAGCTGCTGTACGCCCAGCTCGGTGAGCGTGACGACGTTGCGGCGCCGGTCGGCCGGATCGGGTGCCCGCTCCACCTGCCCGCGCCCGGTCAGCTCGGTGATGACGGCGACCAGGTCGCTGCGGTAGATGCGGGTCCGCTCGCTCAGCGCGGCCTGGCTCGCCGGCCCGAACTCCTCCAGGGTGGCCAGCACGGCGTAGTGCCACTTCCGGGCGTCGGCCTGGGCGAGGGCCCCGTTGACGAGCCGGTCCGACCGCATGGCGACCATCGAGAGCAGCCGGGTCCGGGAACGTTCCAGCCGCTGGGTCACCGGCCCACCCTAACACTTGCGTTAGTCACACTAACGGTTTAACTTCGTTAGTGTGACTAATCATTTGCTGCCGTTCGGCAGTCAGCTCATCGGCCGTACCGAGAAGGCGCTCAAGGTCCTCCTCGACCGGCACCTGGCCGGCACCGATCTCACCGAGCCCCGATGGGTCGCGCTCACCCTGACGGTCACCGACCGGGCGACCCGGGTGGACCGCGTCCGGGAAGCCCTCAAGGTCGACGAGGCGACCGCCCGCGAACACCTCGCCGCACTGATCCGGGCCGGTTTGATCGACGCAGCGGGGCCGACCGAACGGGGCACCGCGCTCTGGACCCGGATCCGTCAGGCGATCGGCCGGGACACCGCCCGGCTCTGGGCGGACCTGCCCGAGGCGGAGCTGGCCGTCGCGGGACGAGTCCTGAACACCGTGCTGGCGCGTACCGAAGCATTGCTCTGAGCTGTCAGGGGGTCCCGCAGAACCGGACCAGTTCCTCGGCGTTGGCCGGATCGATCCAGTCGAACGTGCCGCGCAACAGGTCGGCCCGCTGGTCGACGGTGGCGACGGCCGCGGTCAACTCACCCCACGGCATCTCGACGTGCAGAAGAATCCGTTCGATGCCGTACGGCAGGGACGGCACCCCGTCGTCACCGGTGGCCCGCAGCAGCAGACCGTCGGTGGAGATGTCCTCGACATGCCCCGAAACGGCGACCAGGCGGCGGCCGTCCACACGTTCCAGCTGGGCGGTGCCGGTGGCCGGATAGGCGCCGGGCCGCCGGCCGGACGCCCGGCGCTGGACGACCTCGGTCGGCGTGTCACCGAGGACGTGCAACTGGCCGTCGCGCAGCTCCGCCTCCGCCCAGGTGACGCCGCTGCTGGTGACCAGCTCGACGATGCCGTAACGGCGGACGCCGGGCGCGTCCAGGCTGAGCACCGGGATCGGCGGCAGCTCGGTGAAGAACGGCGCCCGCACCTCGGCGAGCGTGACGAGAACCGAGTCCTGGGTGCCCGGGGAGCGCAGCGTGAGACTGCTCCCCGCCGGAACGGTAATCATATTTCGGACTTTATCGCGTATGACGGCTGTCTCGGGCGCCATTCCCCGCCGCACCGCCTTCCCGGCGAGTGGCTCGGCCGGGGATGGACGCCGGCCGGACAGAGGGCCGGCGCGGGACCGAGACGGCGCGGGGGCGGGAGTCGGCGCGGGAGCGGGTGAGCGGCGGGTCAGCTGATCGTCAGTTGTGCGCCGATCAGCGAGAGGTACCACGCGGTGTCGGTGAAGCCCGGCCCGGTCTCCGGCCCGATGTAGACGTCGATGTGCTTCGGCCCGCCCAGCCCCGGCGTGAACTCGTCGGTGATCCGCCAGTCGGCCTCGCGCAGCCGGGCGCACACCGCCGCCGCCGGCGCCGACCCGTCCTCCTGCCGGCCGCACGAGGCGATGGTGAAACGGGTGCCGTACGGCAGCACCTCCGGGTCCGCGGCCGCCGAGACGAACGGGGTGAGCCGGTTGCCGTCGGCGCTGCGGGGCGCCGAGTCCAGCCAGAAGCCGATGTCGTACGACCAGTTCAGGTAGCGCCCGGAGGCGGTACGCCCGGTGCCCTCCTCCTGCACCGCGTCGACGAAGCCCGCCGGGTACTCCCCCAGGCTGTCGTCGCCGTCCGAGCATTCGAGCCGCAGGCAGCCGGTGACCTCGGTCGGTTCGCCGTCGTGGAACCGCTCGACCGCCGTGTAGTAGACGGTGATCTCCCAGTCCTCGCTGAGCCGGCCGGCGCGGGTGGCGCGGGTGGGTGCCGGCCGGCGCCAGGTGCCCTGCGGCCGCGCCGAGGTGAAGGTGGGCATCGGAACCGGAATTGCCGACGGCGCCGCCTTCACCGAGGAGATCACCGGCGCGGGAGCGGGCGGCACCACCCGCGCCTCCCGCGACGTGCCGCAGCCGGCCACCGACGCGAGGATCACCGCGGCGAGCAGCTGACGAGCGGGCATTCAGCGAGCATAAACGCTTTTATCGTACGAAATCATGCGAGTATTCGCTCGTTGCCGTGATCGAGAGGAGAGGTTCGTGCACCGTCGCGCACCGATGTGGGCTCGGCTCAGCGCCGTCGTCGGATCTCTGCTGCTGCTTCCCGCGCTCGTCGTGGGCCAGGCGGTCCGCGCCGCGCCCGGCAGCATGGACGGCCCGCTGAACGTGCTGCTGGTCGGCATCGACCCGCGCGGTTCGCACGTCGCCCCGCTCGCCGACACGATCGTCGTCGCGCACATCCCGGCCGACCGGCACGGCGCCTATCTCTTCTCCCTCCCCCGCGACCTGGTCGTGCGGATCCCCGACTTCCCGGCCGCCGGCGTGGTGGCACAGCAGGCCAAGATCAACGCCGCGATGGCGCTGGGCAGCCGCACCGGCGCCGACACCTACGACCCGGCCCGCGGATATCAGCTGCTCGCCCGGACGGTCGGCGACCTCACCGGCATCCCGCACTTCGACGCCGGCGCCATCCTCACCTTCGGCGGCTTCACCAAGCTCGTCCGCGCGATGGGCGGCGTCCGCATGCGCATCGACCAGGACGTCGTGTCCGAGCACCGCAAGCCCGACGGCACCCCGCGCGACCGGCTGCCCGAATGCCAGGGCCACCATCGCTGCCTGCGCCCGTACACCGGCGCGCAGAAGGTGTACCCGAAGGGCGACACCGCGGTCCGCCTCCAGCCGTGGGAGGCCCTCGACTACGTCCGCCAGCGCTACGGCCTGCCCGGCTCGGACTACGACCGCCAGCGCCACCAGCGGCAGTTCATCAAGGCGATGACGAGGCGGGCGCTCAACCGGGAGGTGGTCACCGACCCGGCGAAGCTGCTGACCGTGATCACCGCCCTCGGCAACTCGCTGACCTTCACCGGCAGCCCGCACTCCATCGCCGACTGGGCTGCCGAGCTGAAGACGCTGACACCGGCGACGATGACCACGATCGGCCTGCCCGGCCGAGCGCTCTTCGAGGACGGTCGATACCGCGGCGAGCAGCTCCCCGCCCCGGCCAGCACCTTCTTCGCCGCCGTGGCCCAGGACCGGGTGGCGCCGTTCCTCATCGACAACCCCGGCGTGGTCACCGTCGACGGCTAGGTCACGATCGGTCAGACTGATGACGTGACCATTCATGGCTGCCGGACCTGCGGAGCCGCCCTGACGGTCCCGGTGTCCCGGGTCGCGCTTCCGGTCCACGCGCATCAGAAATACGGGAACGGGCCGGGCTCACTCGACCCGGTGCTGGAGCCCGGCACCTTCGCGGTGAACCCGTTGCCTTCCGGTCCGCCGTGGCGGCGGTGGGAGGAGGTCGAAGCCGGTGAGGCGCTCGGCTGGTACGCGCCCAGGTACAGCGTCTCCGACGGGCCGGTCGGCCAGGTCCTGCTCGGCCCGGGGGACGTCCGCAACGCCGTCATCGACCCGAAGCTGGCCGGCGACTTCGGATGCTGCGGCCTCGACGGGAGCGAGCCCAACATGGTCTGCGTCACCTGCGGCACCGCGGTGGCCACCCGGATCGACGACTGCGGCCTGCGGCAGGCAGTGTGGCTGGACCCGCGGACGACCCACGTGATCGAGGACGGTTCCGGACCGCACCCGTTGCTGGGCTGGACGGAGTTGCTCGACCAGCGGCCCGGCGTCCCGCCCCTCGAACCGGACGGCGGCTGGGACCCCATGTGGATGGCCGCCACGGCCTCCGCGCTGGCGCGTCTGCTGGCCGTCTCGAACGGTGACCCGATCCTGATCCCGGATCACCGGGTCGCCGAGATCTTCCGGCCCACTCTCGACCGTCTCGTCCTCCCGGCCGGCACGGGGCGGGAGCGCATCCTGACCCTGGCCGGGCCCGGACTGCCGACCGCCGCCGGCGACCTGGCCCTCGTCCCGGAGCATCCGCAGACCGGTGAGGTCTGGCCGGCGGCCCGGCCGGTGAAACCGGTCCCGTTGGCCTGGGACGCCTGGCGGCATCTCGCGTTCCACCGCGACCCGAAACCGGTCGGGCGGTCGGTCCCCGTGCTGCCGGAGGCCCTCCCCGCGCTGCTCCCCAACTGCCGGCTCGAGCCGGACGGCCGCATCTTCCTCAGCGTCCTGGCACGGCTGCCGGAGGTCGGACAGCCTTGGCTGCGCGCGATCTACGAGCGGGGCCGGCCGTACTACTACAGCTACTACACCTTCTGAGCGGTGACGATCGGCATCTCGTCGCTGCTCAGCAGGCTTATCGCTGCAGGTTCCACTCCGCGCTGCGGGTGCTTTCGCCGACGGGAAGCGCGATGTGCAACCGGGTCAGTTCGGCGTCCTCGGGAACGGGGAAGCCGGCCGTGAGGTCGACCTCCCAGCCCGGTTGCAGCATCGGAGGCACGGTGAGCTCTTCCCCCATGTCCGACCGCATGTGATCGCCCCGGTGGCTTTCACCGGCCGAGTCGAGGACCCAGGCGTCCGAGGTGAGACGCGCGACGATCGGCGCCGTGCCGGTGTTGTGGACGTGCACGGTGAAGAAGACCAGCCGCTGGTCCGGGTTGTCGAAATCGGGCTGTTCGAGGTGCAGTTCGGCGCCGACCTCGACACGGGCGCCGTTGTCGGCGGTCAAGGCTACGCGCTGATCTCGGCCGACCGGTCCGGGTACGGTGACCTGCACGTACATACCGTTCGGGCCGGCGCTCGGTGTTGTCACCATGCGCGGTGTCACCAGTCCGTCACCGTTGGATGGTTTGGTCGCGACGACGACAGCGATCGCCAGCACGACGACCATGAGGGAGCCGACGGCCATCCGGGCGAGTGACCGCGCAGGCTCCGGTTCGCGCGTAGCGGCCGGCACGGGTGGAATCGGGACAGCGGGCTTCTGCGGTGCGGCCTGCCGGTCGTCGCGTCTGCGCGCGGCGAGCACCCAACCGGCGGCCGCACCGGCCATGACGCCAAGAATCATCCAGCGCATACGGCGGGGAGCTCTCATGCGAGGCGTCATCGGCGGCCGAAACACGTACCTGAGACTTCCCGCCGTGCTGCAGGGAGGGAAGGTCCCGGCGGCTTGACCGCCACGCTACCCTGACGCAACATATCTGGCAGATATATTGGAGGCGCGGTGGCACGGTCGAGCCAGACCGACATGGCGGTTCTGGGTGCGCTCAGCATCCAGCCGATGTCGGGCTATGCGTTGCGGGAGGCGATCCGCGACGTGCTCGGGCACTTCTGGAGCGAGAGCTTCGGCCAGATCTATCCGACGCTGAAGGCGCTGGAGCAGGAGGGTCTCGTCGCGCGCGCCGGCACCGCCCGCGCCGGCGGCTCGACGTTCACCGTCACGGACACCGGCCGGCAGCGCCTCCGTGAGCTGCTCACCGAGCCCGTCCGCGAGGTGGCGCCGCGCAACGGGCTGCTGCTGCGACTCTTCTTCGGCCGTGCCCTGGGCTCCGCCGCCTGCCGCGAGCTGATCGCCGGCGCCCGAGCCGACGCGGTCGCCCGGCTCGCCGAGTTCGACCGGCTGCTGGCCGGCAACGACACCGAGGGCACGCCGGACAGCCCGTACATCCGCATGACGATCCTGGCCGGCCGGCACAGTGCCGCGGCGGCGATCGGGTGGGCCGACACCTGCCTGCCGATGCTCGACGAGATGGAGCAGGCATGACGGCGCGACTGGCGGCGATCGGATTCGGGATCATCGTGCTGTTCCAGGTCGCGCTCGCGGCCGGCGCACCGTTGGGCCGGGCCGCCTGGGGCGGCAGCCACGCCGGGACGCTGCCCCGGCAGCTGCGGGTGGCGAGCCTGGTCGCCGCGGCGATCTGGGTCCTCGCCGGTGTTGTGCTGCTGCGCCGGGCCGGGCACCTGACGGAACTGCTGCCGTGGACCGTGGCGCAGTGGGGCACCTGGATCGTGATGGGCCTGCTGCTGCTCGGCACGGTCATGAACGTGGCGTCGCCGAGCAGTTGGGAGCGGTACCTGTGGGGGCCGTTCGCGGCCACGCTGGCGGTGCTGTGTTTCCTCGCGGCCCGCGCGCCGGCGCCCTGACCAGTCCCGGGAGCGGTCTGCCGCGAACGATCAGCGATTGCCGGCCTGGATCAGTGCACCCCGTCGCCCACGGTAGTCCCGGTGTCCGTCGTCTCGGCGAGCACCAGGGCTTGGGCGGCGATGACCTGAGCGCCGTCGAACGTCACGGCGGGGGAACCGTGCAGGCGGTAGCCCTGGTTCAGGAGGCTGCTGACGCGGGCGCAGAACTCGGCGTCGTCCGGGCCGGTGATGAGCCGGTAGCGAAGGGGTTCGGGCACCGCCTGATTCTGTCGGTCCGCCCCGGCATATGCCAAGGCCCGGCCGGCTGACGCCGGCCGGGCCTCTCGTGACTTCCTCAGCTGCAGGCTGACCCGTTGAGGGTGATCAGTTCCGGTGCCGGATTCGGGCCACCCGCAGTGGTGGCGTTGAATCCGAAGTACACCGTCTGCCCCGGCTGGATCCGCCGGCTGGTGCTGGTGTTCTTGGCGGTCACCGTCGCGCCGTCCTGGGTGGCCGCTGCCGACCACGCCTCGCGCACCCGTTGGCCGCCGAGGAACGCGAACCGGCTGGTCCATCCGTCGATCACGGTGGTGCCGGTGTTGGTCAGGGTGACCTGGGCGGTGAAGCCGCCGTTGCCCTGCCACGGGCCGTAGTCGGTGTAGGTCGCGTCGCAGGACACCCCGCCGGCCGGTTGGCCGGTGCCCTGGTCGGCGAGGAAGGAGGACACCCAGGCGAGCGCCGAGTTCCAGTTGATCGCCACCTCGTTCGTCGCGTACGACTCGATGTGGTCGACGTAGCAGAACATCGGCTTGCAGCCTTCCAGCAGGTCCTTGGCGAAGGGGTCGTCGAGGCCCGCGTTGGCGCCGCCGGCGAGGGAGCCCGCCGGCGGGTGCGGCGTACTGGCGTCCGCCTGGTGGGCGAAGATGCGGCTGTGCTGGTTCTGCGAGGACTTCTCGCCCCAGCCGGTGACGTACGACTGGTTCAGCGCGTTGCGGCCGAAGATGTAGTCGACGCCCTGCAGCGCGCCGTCCCGGTACTTGCTGTCACCGGTCAGGTCGTACGCGGTGGCCAGCACCTGGACGTTGTTGAGGATGTTGCTGTTCGCCCCCCAGAAGTAACTGCCCGCGTTGCCCGGCATGGGCAGCCCGTACGCCTGCGCCTTCAGGGTTGCCAGGTATCGATCGGCGGCGTCCGCCACCGACTGCCGGACGCGCTGCCGGTCGGCTTGCGGCAGCAGGTTGGGCACCGTGGCGAGGTCGAGCCGGCCCAGTGCGGCGGTGCTGCCCCAGCCGAACCCGGTGGCGGCGAAAACGTCGCCGGTGTGGTGCGGGCTGGCCGTCACGTCGATCAGATATGCCTGCTCGGCGGTGCTCAGGTACAGCTCGGCGGCGGCCCAGTAGAACTCGTCGCTGACGTCGCCGTCGCCGTATCCGCCGCCACCGCCGCCGAGGTCCTGAGCGATCTTGGCGGGGTTTGCCTTCGCCGCGGCGTACGCCGTACGCGCCACGCTGAGGCACCGGCCGGCGAAGGCCGCGTCGTAGGGGGCGTACAGCCGTGCGCACTGTGCCGTGGTCGCCGCCAGGTTGAGCGTGGCCGCCGTCGACACCGGGTGCAGTTCGCGCTGCTCGGGGTCGTCCTCGGGCTGCATCGGGATGCCGGTCCAGTTGGCGTCGTGCATCTTGTGGTGGGCCATCCCGGCAAACTGCTCGCCGGCCGGCACCTGCATGCGCATCAGGAACTCGAGCTCCCAGCGGGCCTCGTCGAGGATGTCCGGCACCTTGTTGCCGCGCTCGGGCACCCGCAGTGTGCTGTCCGCCAGCGCGGCACCGTGCGCGGCGGTGGCCGCGGTCTTGGTGCGTTCGAAGGTGCTCATCAGCTGCTGCACCGCGATGCCGCCGTTGACGACGTACTTGCCGTGGTCCCCCGCGTCGTACCAGCCGCCGCGGACGTCCAGCCGGTAGTCGCAGGCACCGGCGCGGCAGGGCACGTCGGTGTCACCACGGTTGGGCGCGACGCCGAGATGCCCGGCGGGCCGGGCGTACTCTGCGCCGACCAGGTCGCCGTCGATCTCGATGCCGCTGCGCTGGATGTAGAAGAACTGCAGGGCGTCCGAGCGCAGCTGCTGGTAGACGGTGCCGGAGATGTCGAACGGGTGGCTGGTCTGGCCGTCCGCGACCAGCGTGTAGCCGGAGCCGGCGGTGCGGAAGGAGCTGAAGTCGATGCTGTGCACGTTCTGCCCGGACGCGGCATCGACTCCGCGCGGTGTGCTGGTGCCGTCGGCGACCACGTCCCCGCCGGCGTTCTTCAGCTGCCAGCCGAGCGCCTGGGTGGCGTCGGTGACGAGCGTCGCGTTCTTCGGCCCGGCGGGCAGGTAGCCGACCTGGTTGACCCGGACCCGCGGTCCGGTCTCCGGCACGTAGGGCGGCTCCTCCTCCCCGCCGATCAGGGAGACGTTGTCCAGGCAGATCGTGTACGCCGCGGTGCTGCCACCCACCTGGAAGGCGACCTGGCCGGCGGTGGTGTCCGCGGAGGCCGTGAAGGTGTACTCGAAGTGCTGCGAGGCCGCGGTGAGCGCGACCTCACGGGACAGGAACGAGGTGTACGGCTCCGCCCCGAGCTGCACGTTCGCACGGACGGTGGCTCCCGGCGTGGCCGAGGCGTCGAACGAGAACGTGTACGACGAGCCCGCGACCAGAGTGATCCCGTTCTGCCCGATGCCGGCGTCCCAGGGGTTGGCCAGCCCGGCCGGCACCGCGGAGCACAGCTGTCCGTCGTCCACCCCGGTGGAGGTGGTGCCGTACGTGTACCAGCCCGCCGTACCGTCGGCGAAGTCCCCGTTCTCGAGCTGCTCCGGGCCGCCCGGCGGCGGAGCGGCCTCGTCGCTGGTCAAGCTGACGGCGTCGAGGCAGAAGGTGAAGTCCTCGGCGCTGCCGCCGAGCTGGAAGGTCAGCGTGCCGTTGGGCGAGTCGACCCCGGCGGTGAACTCGTACTCGAAGGTCTGCGCCTCGGCCGTGAGGGCGACGGCACGCGACAGCGCCGTGGTGTACGGCTCCTCGTTGAGCTGGACGTTGGCCCGGACGCTGACCGCTTCGCCGGCCGACGCGCTGAAGCTCAGGGCGTACGCGGCGCCGTCGATGAGCGGGACGCCGTTGTGGCCGAGGCTGACGTCCCAGGCGTTGGTGGTACCGCCGGGGACCTGAGCGCAGAGCCGTCCGTCGACGACCGA
This sequence comes from Actinoplanes sp. 13, assembly GCF_056134165.1. Taxonomy (NCBI): domain Bacteria; kingdom Bacillati; phylum Actinomycetota; class Actinomycetes; order Micromonosporales; family Micromonosporaceae; genus Actinoplanes; species Actinoplanes sp. 13. The sequence continues at coordinate 356,404 of NZ_JBVYOQ010000005.1, forward strand.
CAAGGGCGCGTTCTCGGTGGACCACCAGCCGGTGGTGCCCGAGGCGAAATCGCCGTTGGGGATGTGCTGGACCGGCGCGGCGGCGGCCGGTGCAGTGGGGAGCAGGGTCAGCGCGAGGGTGGCCGCGGCGAGCGACGCGGTGAGCTGCCGACGTCGGTGTGGCTTCACAGGGGTCCTTCCAGTGACATCACAGGCCAGTGGTGGGAGCGCTCCCACGTCACCACGATTGTTGCCATTGGATTAACGCCTGTCAATCAGGCGACCAGGAATGCCCCGCTCATGAAGACGACGAGGAACACCGCGTGCAGGGCCATGCCGGCCACCAGCACCGCGCGATCGGCGACTCCGTTCGCCCCTATCCGGGCGAGCACCAGGAAGATCGCGACGGCCTCCATGGCGTACCGGGCCGCCGACTGCATGGACCGGCCGCCCACCTCCGTCGACATCAGCATGACGAGCGTCAGCCCGCCCTGGACCACCAGATAGACCTGATCGCGCCGGAAGCGGTAGGGGCCGGTCACGCACAACACGAGCAGCACGACCGCGACCAGGATCGCGGCGGCGTCCAGGACGGCGGCCAGCGTGTGCGGCGCCAGCAGTTCCTGCTCGCCCATCTGGCGGACCGTGATCAGCCAGGCCTCGCCGGGGAGCGTGTAACGCCGGCTCCACTCATCCTGCGCGGCGCTGAAGGCGAGCGGATCGCCCAGCTCCACCCAGCAATAGAAGCTGTACGCGGCCACACCGAGCGGCACGAGAGCCAGGCCGAGCACGTCGGGCCGGATCCGGGAGGGCCGCCACCCGGTCTGGCGCAGGTATTCGACGGCCAGCGGGACGACCAGCAGCAGGCCGAACAGCCGGGTCGCCGACGACAGGCCGGCGAGCGTGCCGGCCGGCCACCAGTGCCCGCGACGACCGGCGTACAGCGCACCGACGGCCAGCAGGATGAACAGCGACTCGTTGTACCCGATGAACAGGAAGAAGCCCATCGGGGTGGCGGCCAGGTACCAGGTCGCGCGCCCGGCGACCCGGGAGCCGAACTCGTGGCCGGCCAGCCGGTGCAGCACCGCCAGCGCGCCGATCCCGGCGGCGTTCGCGATGACCAGGGCGGCGACCTGGGCGCCGCCGGGCAGCATCGGGTCGAGCAGGTGCATCAGCAGCGGGTACAACGGGAAGAACGCCGGGTAGCCCGGCCCCTGGTGATAGCCGCTCTCGGCGATCGTCACGTAATGCTGGGCGTCCCACTGGTTCCAGCCCCACATGATCGCCGACAGGTCCGGAGCCCGGCCGTCCCGGCGGGGCAGAGCGGCGAGCGCGCTGACGGCCAGGCGGACGACGGTGGTCACCGCCCACACCGTCACGGCCGCGGCCAAGGCCGTACGCCAAGGGTTGGTGGCCTGCTCGGGCAACCGTGCCGGGATGACGGTCCGGGGCGCCGGCGCGATCAGTGTCGACATGGCCGCCGAACCTACGGACGGGCTGATAACCCCCGGCTAAATCCAAGATCGACGATTTATCGGGTGGTTATCTGCCGTTTCGTACACTCAAGCAGATGCGGGTGCTGGTGGCGGACGATGAGCGGCTCTACGTCGACCTGCTGGCGCGCGGGCTGCGGCGCGAGGCGATGGCGGTCGACGTCTGCTACGACGGTGACGCCGCGGTCGAGCGGCTCGCCGTGCACCGCTACGACGTGGCGGTGCTCGACCGGGACATGCCCGGCCGGACCGGCGACGAGGTGTGCCGCTGGATGGGCGAGCAGGGCCTGGACACCCGGGTGCTGCTGCTGACCGCGGCCGGCAGCGTCTACGACCGGGTGGCCGGGCTGCGGCTCGGCGCCGACGACTACCTGACCAAGCCGTTCGCCTTCGCCGAGCTGGTCGCCCGGCTGGAGGTGCTGGCCCGGCGCACCGCACCGGCGCTGCCGCCGGTGCTCGAACGCGACGGCGTCGTGCTGGACACCGGCACCCGCACGGCCACCCGCGACGGGCGACCCCTCGAGCTGACCGCCAAGGAGTTCGGCCTGCTGCGGGCGCTGATGCGTGCGCAGGGACAGGCGGTGAGCGCCGAGGACCTGCTGGAGCAGGTGTGGGACGAGAACATCGACCCGTTCACGAACGTCGTACCGGTCACCATGCGCAAGCTGCGCCGCAAGCTGGGCGATCCGGCCGTCATCCACACCGTGCCCCGCGCGGGCTACCGCCTCGGAGGCTGAACGGATGCACCTGCGTACCGTCCGGGCGAGGCTCCTGCTGGTCCTGGCGATCGCCATCACCGTGGTGATGGTGGTCCACCGCTACTGGTACGGGCTCGAGTGGTTCCCTGCCTACGAATACGAGCCGTGCCGGGAGGCCATCGAGGGCTTCTGCGGCACGCTGGACCGGAACAAGCCGGTCACTTCCCTCACCCTGTACGCGATCATGCTGACCGCGGCCGTCACGCTGTACCGGCCGGTGTCCCGGTGGGTGCTGGCGCCGGTGCGCGACCTGATCCCGCTCGTCACCCAGGTCGGCCCGCAGAACCTGGGCCTGCGCATCCCGCCGGGCCGCGGCCGCCACGACGAGGTCACCGCGCTCACCGTCGCACTGAACGGCATGCTCGACCGGCTCGCCGCCGGCTACGAGGGCCAGCGCACCTTCGCCGCGAACGCCAGCCACGAGTTGCGTACGCCGTTGGCCCTGCAGCGAATGATCATCGAGGTGGCGATGGCGGAACCGCTCGCCGGCGACCAGTCCGCCCAGGTGGCCGGGCAACTGCTGCAGGCCAACGAACGCAGCGAGCGCATCATCGAGGGCCTGCTCACGCTGAGCCAGGCCGAGCAGGGCATCGTCGCGCACACCCCGCAGCGCCTGGACGAGATCGCCGCCGAGATCGCCGCCGAGGTGGCCGCCGGGCACCGGTCCGCCGAGGTCACGCTCACCACCGACCTGCTCCCCCGGACCGTCGACGGTGACCGGGTGCTGCTGGAACGCCTGATCCGCAACCTGGTCCACAACGCCGTCAAGTACAACCGGCCGGGCGGCACCGTCGGGGTCGCGCTCGGCCCCGACGGCACGCTCACGGTCACCAACACCGGCCCGGTGGTCGCCGCGTCGGACGTGCCCCGGCTCTTCGAGCCGTTCACCCGCCTCAACGGCGACCGCCTGGACCACACCGGCGGCAGCGGCCTCGGCCTGGCCATCGCCCGCGCGATCGTACGGTCGCACGCCGGCACCCTCGACGCCGTGCCGAACCCGGACGGCGGCCTGCGCGTCACGGTCCGCCTGCCCTCGTCCACCTAGCGTCCCGACCACATCATTCGTTGCTACCCGGCCGGCCATGACCGCCACAACGACCAGCAGTGGGTGTGGGCACGGTTCCGCGCGCCGGCCAACTCATGTGCCCGGGATCGGGACAGGACGCACCTGCCGACGGCGATGGTAGGCGTAGGCGACCGCGGCGAGCATCGGCCCCCACAGCAGCAGTGGCAGATAGCACGCGTAAAAGATCACGGCTTCAAGCGTGCCGCCCTGCGTGGGGAACTCTGCGGGCAGCGGTTCGCCGCCCCAGGTCCGACCGGCGAGGATCCCGGAGAAGGCGGCTGTCCACAGGAGGGTCAGGAACACCGCGCCAAGGGCCGCGGGAACGACGGCGGCCGCCGTCGGCACCCGGCGGCCGCGCAGGCCGGGTATCCACCGAGGGAACCGTTCGCCCCAGCCGGCGATCAACCCGACCGCCGTGAACGCTATCGCCTCCGCCACCACCGACAGGCAGACGATGTACAGCCGCTCCCCGAAGTCCGGCCCGTCCCGGAACGCGGCCGGCAGCCGCCAGATCCCCGACGGCAGAACGATGAACGGAATGGTCAAGGCGGCGATCCGCGCCCAGCGGGGAACGCCGGGAACCGCGGTGTGGGCACTGCGCCACGCGGCACGTATACGGTCAGTCGGCATGCTTCGACGCTAGGAACGAGCGTGCCCGTGTACCTCCCGCCTCCAGGGGGATCCTCTCCCTCCCGCGAGGGAGCCCGCGTTCCCGCACGCACTTCTGCGGCCCGGACCACAGGTGCAGCGGCGCCTGGACGTCGAGGATCTCGGTGACGCCCATGAAACAGTCGGCCCGGCAGCCGGAGCTCCTCGTGTCGCTGATGTCCTCGGTGGTGCGCCACATGTCCGCCACCGGGCTCCGGTCGCCGAGCGCGTTCGGCGCCGTTGTCATCAGGAGACCCGGAAGGTGGCGTCCTGGCGGTCGCCGGCGCTGGAGGCGGCGCTGAGCGGGTCGACGCGCAGGACGTACCCGGAGTGGCGCAGGTATCGGTCCGGGAAGTTGTACGACCGGAACGACGACCAGCTCGCGTCCGCCAGGCCGGCGACCCGGGTGAAGGTGGCGTCGGCGCGGAAGGCGGCGGTGTTGTCGGTGGCGTCCAGCCGGATCGCGTAATTGCTGTGCCGCAGGAACCGGCCCGGGTAGTTGACCGACTCGAACGAGACGCCGGCGCTGTCGGCCAGGCCGGGCACCATCCGCCACAGCTGGTCCTGGTGCGGGTCGAACGGGTACGCGTCGATCCGGCCGATGCTGTCGGCGTGCCGCACGTACCGGTCCGGGAAGTTGTACGACTTGAGGCGGACCCAGCCGGGCAGGCCCCAGCGCGCCACCAGGCCGTCGTGCTCCGCGGCGGTGATGCCCACGATCGAGCCGTGCTTGGCGTTCAGCGGCGGCGTGTAGTCACGCTGGTTGAGCAGCGTCCACGCGTTGCTGCCGACATTCGACGTCGACCAGGCGTAGTAGTCGTTGTTGACCGGGCTGAACGAGTCGCCCCACAGCCGCCAGCCGCTGCCGGTGTTGTTCTTGATCAGCAGCGGCGCCTCCATCGCGTTGCCCTGCCGCAGCCCGCCGGTGTAGTTGCTGTAGCTGTTCGGGTTGCCGGTCGACGAACGCGCGCCGTAGATCAGGCCGTCGCTCATGTTCTTGTAGTACATGTAGAACGTCGATCCGTCGGCCACGATGTCGGCGTCCAGCACCGGGTGACCGGGGCTGAAGTAGACCTGGTTGGCGCTCACCGTCCGGAAGTCCGACGTGTAGTTGACCATGAACACGTCGTTGCCGTTGTTGGCGGAGTACACGATGGCGTACTGGTTGCGGGAGGCCACCCAGAACGCGGTGGGAGCCCATGTGTGGGTGGCCAGCCCGTGCATCCGGATCCGGCGGTACCCGGTGAAGCTGCGCAGATCGGTGGAGTCCCACACGTGCAGGTACTGGTTGTTCTCGGTGAAGATGCGCCCGCGCAGGTCGGTGGCGAGCACGACGAACGTGCCGTCCTGCTTGCGCAGGATGAACGGGTCGCGCAGGCCCTGGGTGCCGGCAGTCGGCGTCACCACCGGATTGTTCTGGTTCAGCGGCCGCCAGTTCAGGCCGTCGGTGCTGACCGCCAGGTGCAGCGCGTAACTGTCGCCGCTCTGGTCCGGGGTCTCCGTGAAATAGCCGAACACGTACGCCGTGTTGGCGGCCGAGGCGGCCGACGGCGCGCCGAGCAGCGCTGCCCCGCCGGTGGCGGTGGTCAGCGCGCCCAGGGCGGCCAGGCGGGTGAATTCGCGTCGGGACAGGTGCACAATCATGGACCTTTCTGCCTGATGGGGGAAGGCGGCGGTGCTCAGAGAGTGGGTACGACCGGCTGGATCGTCCCGTCGGCGTTGAACCGCAGCGGGTCCACGGTCACCTCGCGGTTGGTGCCGTCACCGGCCGGGATCGCGAACCGGTGGTAGGCGATGTACCACGTGTCGCTGTCCGGGGCCTTCACCACCGACTGGTGCGCGGGCCCCTTGATGCCGAGGCTCAGGTTCTTGGCCAGGATCGTGCCGCGGTGGGTCCACGGGCCGAACGGCGAGGCGCCGGTGGCGTACTCGACGTGGTAGTTCTCCGACCGGGTGTCGTCCACCGAGTACGTCAGGTAGTACGTGCCGTTGCGCTTGAACACGAACGGCGCCTCGCGGAAGTTCGGCAGGCTGAACGTGCGGACCGCGGTGGCGTCGAAGGAGATCATGTCGGCGTTCAGGCGTACCGCGTACGCCGAGCCGTTCCCCCAGTACAGATAGGCCTGCCCGTCGGTGTCGGTGAAGACGTGCGGGTCGATCATCTGGCCGCCGCGGAATCCGGCCGGCACCAGCGGCCGGCCCAGCGGGTCGGTGAACGGGCCTGTCGGGCTGCTCGACGTGGCGACGCCGATGCTGGTCGCCGCGCTGAAGTAGAAGTAGTACCGGTTGTCGCGGTACGCGATCGTCGGCGCCCACGCCCGGTCGTCGGCCCAGCTGATCTGCGGGCCCAGATCCAGGATCGTCCCGTGGTCGGTCCAGTTCACCAGGTCGGTCGAGGAGAACGCCTTGAACCGCGTCCCGCTCCAGCCGTTGTACCCGTCGGTGGTCGGGTACAGGTAGTACCGCCCGGCGAGGTGGGCGATGTTCGGGTCGGCGTACAGGCCTTTGAGCACCGGGCTCCGCCGGCCGGCGACCCACGGCGCGGTCACCCGGAACGAACTGTCCCCGGCGAACGTGCCCGGGTTGGTCGTTGCGGGGTCGACCCACAGCTGGTTGTCGCGGTGCCGGAGAAACCGTCCCGGGAAGTTGAACGACTCCAGCCGCACCGATCCGGCGGTGGAGCCGTCCCGGACGCAGAAGGTGGCGTCGGCCAGGAACACCGCGGTTCCGGCGTTGGCCTCCAGGCGGATCCGGTAGTCCCGGTGGCGCAGCCACATCCCGTTGGCCGCCTGGAACGACACGCAACCGGTCCCGCCGGCCAGGCCGGGGGTCACGGTGAAGGTCGCGTCGCTGCGCGCCTGGGCGGAGCTGCCGGCGTTGACCGCGGCGAGGGAGCCGAGGTAGTCGGCGTGCCGAAGATATGCGCCGGGTACGTTGACCGACTGCAGCGAGCGGGCGCCGGTGGGGATCTCCGCCGCGGAGGCGGGCGTGGGCGCGATGACCGTGACGAGGCCTGCGCCGATGAGCACCGTCGATGCGCGGGCCGCCAGTCTGCGGCCGGGACGGAACGGGGACATGGGGCTTCACTTCCTTCGCCGGATGGGGGTCCTTCAGCGGGCGACCGGTGGGGGCCGGATCGCCGCTGTGTTCCGAAGGCGTTTCGCAGCAGTGTTATCGCTCACATATATGACTGTCAAGGCGTGTACCTAGCCGCCGGCTCTTCGAGCGCATTCGCGATCCAGAGATGTTGCCGCTAACAACAGGATGCCCGGCGAGGGCGGCCGGGTAAGGATGACAACCATGTTCGAGGGCTTCCGGGACGAGCACATCACGGTGGGCGACGTACGGCTGCGGGTCCGGCACGGTGGCGACGGCCCGCCGGTGCTGTTGATCCACGGGCACCCGCGCACCGGCGCGACCTGGCACCGGGTGGCACCGCGGCTGGCCGAACTCGGCTACACCGTGGTCTGCCCGGACATGCGCGGCTACGGCGCGTCCAGCAAGGCGCCCCTCCTCGCCGACCACTCGCAGCAGTCCAAGCGTGCCGTCGCCGCAGACCTGGCCGGCCTGATGGAACACCTGGGGCATCCGCGGTTCGCGGTGGCGGGCCACGACCGGGGCTGCTACGTCGCCCTGCGCCTGGCCCTCGACCACCCGCGGGCGGTGAGCCGCCTCGTGGTGATGGACGGCGTGCCGATCAGCGAAGCCCTCGCCCGGTGCGACGCGAAATTCGCCCACGACTGGTACCACTGGTTCTTCTTCGCCCAGCCGGACAAGCCGGAACGCGCGATCCTGGCCGACCCCGGCAAGTGGTACAGCGGCGACCCGGAATCGATGGGCGCGGAGAACCACCGCGAGTTCCGGGCCGCCACCCGCGACCCGGACACGGTGCGGGCCATGCTCGAGGACTACCGGGCCGGCCTCGGCGTCGACCGGGACCACGAGGAGGCGGACAGGCGGGCCGGACGGGTCGTGGAATGCCCGGTGCTGTTCCTGTGGTCGACGCGGGACGACATGGAAGACCTCTACGGCGATCCGCTGACGATCTGGCGGGCCTGGGCTGCCGACGTCCGCGGGGAACCGATCGAATCCGGTCACCACCAGGCGGAGGAGAACCCGGCTGCGGTGGTCGGGGCGCTGCACGGATTTCTGCGGTAGGACGCACGGAACGGGCGCGGGGCGGCGGGCGTCGAACATCTATGGCTCGCAACGGAGCGCGTTCACCCGTACGCATGCAGGCGTTCTTGATCGTGTTGACCCTGGTCCTGGCCGGCTGCGGCGCACCGAGCGCGCCCGGCGACGCGGCCCGGATCGACGCCGCGCTGGTGGCCGACCTGGCCCCGGCCGACGCCCGCGCGGTGAGCGCAGCAGTCAACGGCTTCGCGTTCGACCTCTTCCGCGAGGTCCGCAGCGGTCCCCGCACCACGATCACCGCTCCGCTGTCGATGACCGCGCTGCTGGCGCTGCTGCTGGCCGGCGCCGACGGGGCGACGGCCGCCGAGATCGCCGAGGTGCTGCATCTGAAGAACCACCGGGACGTACGGGTCGGCGCGCTGCTGCGGCAGGTGGCCGACACCGACGAGGTCACCCTGTCGGTCGCCAACGCCCTATGGGCAGATCCGAACAGCCCATTGGAGCAGGACTACCTGTCATTCGTCCGTCGGACGCTCGGGGCGACCGCGGAGCAGGCCGACCTCGGCGCGGCGGAGACCGCCGGGAAGATCGACGAATGGGTGCGGCAGAACACTAACGGCCTGATCGACGGCATCGCCGGCGACCTCGGCCTGCCCGACCAGGCCGCCACGCTCGCGCTGCTCAACGCCGTGTACTTCCTCGGCGAGTGGCGCACCCCGTTCGACCCGGCGCGGACGCGCCCGGCGCGCTTCACCGTGCCCGGCGGCGCGGGCACCGAAGTGCCGACGATGCACCTGAGCGGCGAGACGTTCGGCTACACGCAGCGTGATGGTTACCGGATGGTGCGGTTGCCGTACGGTGAGGACGGCCGGTACGGCATGGAGATCATGCTGCCGGACCGGGCGGACGGGCTGGACAGCGTGCTCGCCACCCTGGACGCCGGGTCGTGGCAGGCAGCGGTGGACAGCCTGGCCGACCAGACGCTCGACGAGCTGGCGCTGCCACGCTTCGAACTGCGGTGGCAGGGTGAGCTGACGGGCGCGCTGCGCAAGCTCGGCATGACGACAGCGTTCACTCCCAGTGACGCCGACTTCCGGCCGATGTCACCGGCCGGGCCGGCCCTGTCGACGGTGGCGCACAAGACGTACCTCCGCGTCGACGAGAAGGGCACCGAAGCCGCTGCCGTCTCCGGCGGCGCGATGGTCACCTCGCTCCCCCTGCGTCAGACGGTCTTCCGGGTCGACCACCCGTTCGCCTTCACCATCTCCGACCGCGACACCAACGCCATCCTCTTCCTCGGCGCGGTGACCGACCCCCGCGCCTGAGACCCCTATGGTGAGCTCTGTGGACGACGAGGCTGTTTACGCCGCTGCCCGGCGGATTCTGGAAGCGGGCCTGATCGGCGACGGCTCGCTGTTCACTCCCGGCGCTGCGATCTGGTCGGCGGCATCGGCGGACACGCTCGACGCGAACTTCGTGCAGCAGCCCGACACCGGAAGCGGCAGCTTCGTCCAGAAGCTCAGCGGCCAGTTGTCATCGGCTCCGCCGCAAGCGGTTCAGCTGATGGCTGAGTTGATCTATCTGCACCTGCTGCTGCCGAAAGACATCGGCGGACCGGCCAAGCGAACGGTCGTCGACGGGGCGCTGAGCCTGCTGGATCCACGACCGGAGATCCCCGCCCACCTCGATCGGCTGCTCGACAGCGGGCTTGTTCGCGCCGGCACGGCATACATGACTCAGCGGGATCGGCAGATCGCGTTCCTCGTCAGGTTCGTGCAGAACTGGAAGCGCCTGCCGTCCGACCGGCAGAAAGCGGCGCTGCACGACCCCTGGCTGTTCCGTGCCGTCGTGGACGAGGTGCCGATCGGCAGCGCCTACAGCCAGCGCAACGTGCTGCTCAACCTCGCCTTTCCGGAGACCTTCCCGGCGGTTGTCTCGCGCAGGCACAAGGAACAGATCGTCCAAGCGTTCAGTGTCACCGCGCCGACCGGCGACGTCGACCGGGACCTGGATGCGATCGTCACCCGGCTCCGCGACGAGACCGGAACAGCGGTGCGGTTCTACGCGCCTCCGCTGCTCGATCAGTGGCGCGGGGCAACCGGCGCCGAAGAGGCAGCGGGCCCGCGAGGCTGGCTGGTCCGCGGCGCGAAGGTGCACGGCCAGAATCTCATCAGCCAGTGGCTCGCCGAAGGTTTCTGCTCCGTGGCGTTTCCGGAATTCCCGGAGATCAAGCCGGGGACCGCGAAAGCCGACCTCGACGAGGTCTTCCGGGAACGCCTGACCGGATATTCCGTCGCCCAGCGCAGCGTTCGGGTCGGCGTCCTCGACCGGTTCCTCAACCGCATGCGCGAGGGTGACGTCGTTGTGACCCTGGACTGGCGGGGAATCTACGTCGGCCGGGTGACCGGGCCGGTCACCTGGACGCCGGCCCCCGGCAACATCGCCAACCGGCGCCGGGCGGTGGCCTGGGCCAACCCGGACGCGCCGATCAGCAAGGACCAGCTGTCGACCATGGCCCGCAACAAGCTCGCCGGTCAGCTCACGGTCAGCGACCTCGGGGCGGCCACCAGCGAGTTCGCCGCCCTGGCCGGCCTGGCCCCGATCGAGGACGAAGCGACGGCCGAGGCCGACGTCGAGCTCAACGACCCGACACCGGCCTTCGCCGACCGGCTGTTCATCGATCACGAGTGGCTGCTGGACACCGTCGACCTGCTCCGGGAGAAGAAGCAGATCATCTTGTACGGGCCACCCGGCACCGGGAAGACCTTCCTGGCGTACGAACTCGCGCAGTACCTCACCGGTGACGTCGACGGCGCGTACCGGCTCGTCCAGTTCCATCCCTCGTACTCGTACGAGGACTTCTTCGAGGGCTACCGGCCGGTCCGCGGCGACCAGCCGGGCGGCATCGCGTTCTCGCTGGAGCCGGGCCCGTTCAAACAGCTCGTCACCGAGGCCAGGAAGGATCCGGCCCAGCCCTACGTGCTGATCATCGACGAGATCAACCGGGCCAACCTGGCGAAGGTCTTCGGTGAGCTGTACTTCCTGCTCGAGTACCGCGGCCGGCGGATACAACTGCAGTACTCCCCGACGGACGACTTCGAGCTGCCCCCGAATGTGTTCATCATCGGCACCATGAACACCGCCGACCGGTCCATCGCCCTGGTCGATGCCGCGATGCGGCGCAGGTTCCTGTTCCAGGGGTTGTTCCCGGGTGAGCCCCCGCTGTGCGACATGCTGCGGCGATGGCTGGTGGCGAACCAGCTCCCGGAGGACCGGGCAGACCTGCTGGACGAGCTGAACCGCGCCATCGGCGACCGGGACGCGGCCGTCGGACCGTCGTACCTGATGAACCCCCGCGTCGCCGACGAGAAAGGGCTGGCCCGGATCTGGCGTACGGCCATCGAACCGCTGCTGGAGGAACGACACCTCGGTGATGGCGTCGACATCGGCGCCAGGTACGGGTTGAGCGTTCTCCGGCGGCGCCTGGCGCCATGAGACAGTTCGTTCTCGACGAGCACCAGACGAAGGACTTCGAGCCCGGCGATGCGCTGCTGGCTCCCTTGCTCGCCCGAACCGGCATGGTGACCGTGGGCCTGACCATCGACGGCCGGCTGCGGCTGACCGCGGCCTCGACCGTCGGGGTGCTCCAGTTCCCTGCCGGCGGCGACACCGTCGAGCTCCGGGTCCGGCCGAAGCTTCCGATCGACCGGCTGTTCTGGATGGTGAGCCACGCTCGCGACGACCGGGCCTGGCGGCCGGAGATCGCTGATCTGGAGACCGTCGACGACTTCATGCCGGCGCTCGCCGTGGCCTTCACCGCGGCGGCGTCGCGGGCCCTCGCCGCCGGCGTGCTGCAGGGTTATCGGGTGGCGGAGGAGGCGTTGCCCACGCTGCGCGGCCGGCTCCGCGAAGCCGATCAGCTGCGCGCCCGGCTCGGGCTGGCCCCGCCGCTGGAGGTCCGGTACGACGACTACTCCCCCGACATCGCCGAGAACCAGATCCTGCTCGCTGCCGGCGATCAGCTCCGCCGGACTGCCGGCGTGCCGGCCGCGGCCCGCCGGGGACTGCACCGGCTCGTCCAGGCGCTGGTCGACGTGTCCCGGTGGACGCCGGGCACACCGCTGCCGGCTGTCACCGAGACCAGGCTCAACGCCCGGTACCGTCCCGCGCTCCGCCTGGCCCGGCTGGTGCTCGCCCGGCACGGCACCGAACACCACGCCGGGACCACATCGGCCGGCGGGTTCACGGTCGACCTCAACACCGTCTTCGAGGACTGGCTCACCGCCGTCCTGCGCGCAGCCGTCACCGCCCGCCACGGCGGTGCCGTGGTCGCCCAGCACCCGATGTTCCTCGACGACACCGCGCTGGTCGGCATGTACCCGGACATCACCTGGTGGCGGCACGAGCGGTGCGCGGGCGTGGTGGACGCCAAGTACAAGACGACGAGCAAGGCCACGCCGCCCAACGCGGATCTGTACCAGATGCTCGCCTACTGCACGGCACTCGGCACGTCCGAAGGCCATCTGGTGTACGCCACCGGCCATGCGCCCCGGCGGGAGTACCGGCTGACCGGCAGCGGCGTCCGGGTCGTAGCGCACGGGCTTGATCTGGCGGCATCGCTCGACGACGTCCGGCGTCAGATCGACCGGATCGCCGACGACGTCGCGATCGGGTCCCGGTCGAGGACGAACGTGCCGTCGGCCACCGTCCCGTAGAGGCATGCGTCGTGCCGGTCACCGTTTGCGGGCCAGGATCTGGATGGCTGCGCCGCCACGTCGAACCGGTTCGCCGGGTGCGGCAGGGCCGGTGGCGACTCGATCAGGTCGAGGGTCAGATCGGGCCGGGCGCGGCGGCCCCGCTCGATCAACGCGGCCGAGACGTCGACGCCGGACACGGCGGTGAATCCGGGGTCGGTGAGTCGAGGGTCCATGGACGCCTCAGGTCAGATCCAGGACCACCTTGATGTCGTCGGGGTCGGCCTCCAGGCTTTCGGCGAAACGTTCGAGCGGGATCCGCCGGGTGATGAGCCGGGACAGCCAGCCGTGGTCCGCTTCCGCGAGGGCGGTGGCGGCGGCCGTGAAGTGCCGCAGGTTGGCGTTGACCGACCCGACGACCACGTCGTTCTCCAGCACGATCTCGCGGTTCGCCGAGCCGACGTCGACCGTGAGGCGGTGGCCGGCCGAGACGCCGGTCAGGCAGACCACGCCGTACGGCGCGCTGCCGGTCATCGCTCCGAAGATCACGCTCGGTACCCCGGTCGCCTCGATGACGACGTCCGGTTTGACCGTGGCCGCGACCTCCGCCATCCCGGCCGAGTGGTACCGCGCGCCGAGCGCCTCGACGACGGCGGGTTTCGGTCCGTCGGTGGCCACGTCGAGCACGTGCACCTCCAGCCCGCGCTGCATGCCGAGCAGCGCCGCCAGCAGGCCGATCGGGCCGGCGCCGGTGACCAGCACCCGTTCCGGCTCGAACCAGGACCGGCCGCCCACCTTCTCGATCTGTTCCCAGGCCTTGGCGACGACCGAGGCCGGCTCCATCAGCACGCCGACGTCCGCCAGCCGGGGATCCAGGCCGACCGCGTAGTCCGTCTCCACGGTCCACAGCCCGCTGCCGAACCCGTCGATCTCCTTGATGCCGCGCTCGGTGTATCCACCGTTGCGGCACATGTCGAACTCGCCGCGCGCGCAGGCGCCGCACGGCTCCGGGTCGGGGCGGCGGACCACGCCCACGACGAGGTCACCGGCGGTGAACCCGCTGTCCGGCGGGGCGGCCAGCACCCGGCCCAGCGACTCGTGCCCGAGCACCAGCCGGTCGCGGCCGGGCGGCGCCCAGCCGTACTCGCCGGCGGCGATCTCCCGGTCGGTGCCGCAGACGCCGAGCGCCAGCCCTTCGACCAGCATCTCCCCCGGTCCGGGCTCCGGGTCCGGCACGTCCCGGACTTCGGCGGTGTTCGGCTTGAGCGGTTCAATCGTCAGCGCACGCATCATTCCTCCACGGGCGGGCTACCCAGCGGTGAGCGTCCGAAACGGTCAAAACGGGCCGGTCGCGAAAGTCAGGAGTCCCACTCCAGCGCGCCGCCCGAGGTGACCCTGGCCCGGTAACGTCCGCCGCACGGCCGTCCCGTCTCCAGGCACCCGGCGGTCTGCTCCAGAAGCTCGGCCACCGAGGCCGGCCACTCGGTGAAGTCGGTGCCGTCCTCGGGGTAGAACTCACCCACCCGGCCGTGACCGCCCGGACGCTGGTCGACGAGGAGGCTGCCGCCGTCGCCGACCTCCGCGAACGGCACGAAGTCCGGGTCCCACCAGGGTTCGCCGCCCCAGGAGTCCTCGGCCCCGGCCAGCACCCCGCACGTCACCTCCCAGTCCACGAAGATGCCCCGCAGCGACAGCGGGCCGTAGAACGGCGGGAAGTCGAACCGGCCCACCTGATCGACCCCGTCGTGGCGGCGCAGCGATGCGACCAGGTCGGGTGGGAAGGCGACCGACATCCGGCGCTGCAGCGCGTCGATCTGCGCGGCGCCGGCGCCCGGGCGCAGCGACCGGGCGGTGGCCGGGGCCCGGCGGGCGAGCCATCTCTCGATGCGGCGCCAGGCCGCGCCGACCCGGGCCGTGGTCCTCGCGTCCGGCCGGGTCGCGGTGACGTGGCCGGAGTTCTGCGGGCAGACGTCGGTGGCGGCCCGGCGAGGAGCGGGCGGCGGCGTGAAGCGGCGTGACGGCGGCACCAGCGGCGCGGACAGGTGTGGGGCCGGCTGCCTCAGGGTGGCCTCCTGCTCCAACTCGAAGGTCGGGCGGCCCCACCACGCGATGGTGCAGACCAGCACGACCAGGACCACGAAGAAGCCGAACAGGGCCAGCACGACCCGTTTGCCACTGACTGCCGGGCGGCGGCCGGCGACCTGCTCGGCGCCCGGGCCGCCGGACGCCGTCTCGCGCAGCCTCTCGTCGAACCAGTCGGCGGCGTCGGTCAGGTCGACGGGCGGGCCGGCGGGGATGCGGCCGGCCGGCTCGACCGGAAGGTCCGCGTCGTCGACGTCGCCGATCGTCACGACCGAGCCGGAGATACCGTGCCCGGCGAGGGCGCCGAGCGCGAGCGTGGTGTGGTGGACCGCGTCGGGGCCGGCGCTGGTCACCACGAGGGCCCGGGCGTTCACCTCGGCGGCCAGGTCGGCGAGCGTCCAGTCGCCCTCGCCGATCGCGACGAGCGGGCCGGCGGGCGCGGCGAGCAGCACCACGTCGTACGCCCGGGCGGTCGCCAGGACGAGGTCGCGCGCGTGGGCCAGCGTGAGACGGGCGGCGCCGGTCAGCTCGACGAGCCCGGCCAGATGCGGCCGGGACGGGTCGTCGGCCGGCACCGCCGCGCCGACGACCACGGCGGCGACCGGCACCTGGGCGGCCGCCGCGAACGCGGCCACGGCGAGACGCCAGTCGACGTCCACCGCAGTCGCGGTGACCATCCACAGACCCCGGCCCGGCCAGCCCCCGTTCACATCGACCACTGTAGACACCACCGCCGTGGCGACTCCCAGCGGTCGACTCGGGACCTGCGTGGTGGTTTCAGGTGCGTCCGGCCTCAGCCGTGGCTGGTCACGGCGGTCACCTCCACCTCCAGGACCAGTCCGGGCAGGAAGAGGCCGCTGACCTGGACGGTCGTGCTGGCCGGCGGATCGGCGGGAAAGATCCGGCGGCGCACCGCGGCGTACGCCGGCAGGTCGCCGAGGTCGAGCAGGTAGGTCCGGATGTGCAGCACGTCGCCGAACCCCGCACCGTGCGCCGCGAGGAGCGCGCCGATGAGCTCGAAGGTCCGCTTCGCCTGGACACCCGCGTCACCGGGGCCGACGACCGCGCCGTGGTCGTCGACCGCGACCTGGCCGGAGAGGGTGAGCACCGATCCGCCGGGCAGGTCCAGGCGGGCGACATGGGAGAAGCGATCCCGGTACGGGGCGGCGACACCGGCCGGGTTGTCGAGGATGAGCTTCATGGCTCGACGCTAGGGAGCGCGCCGCCATGCGACAAACGAGCATCTGGCATGGCTGACATGCGTGCATAACATGACGGGATGGAAACGCGACTGCTCGAGGTGTTCCGGACCGTCGCGCGTCTCGGCTCGATCACCGCCGCCGCCCGCAGCCTGCGTTTCACCCAGTCCGCGGTGTCCCGGCAGATCGCGGCGCTGGAGACGGTGGTCGGCGCCCGGCTGGTGGACCGGCTGCCCCGCGGCATCGCGCTCACCGAGCAGGGCCGGGCGCTGCTGCCGCACGCCGACGCGGTCCTCGACAGGCTGAGCACGGCCCGCCGGGCAGTCGACGAGCTGGACGCGCTCGGCGCCGGGCGGCTGCGGGTGGGCGCGTTCCCGACCGCCGTGGCCGCGCTCGTGCCACGGGCCCTCGCGTCGTTCCGCCAGGCCTTTCCCGCGATCGCGTTATCGCTGGTGGAGGGCTTGACCCCGGCCCTGCTCGACCAGCTGGCCGGTGGCGACGCCGACGTCGCGGTGATCAGTTCGGCCCCGGCCGGGCCGTCCGGGGATCCGCGCTTCGAGCTGCGCCACCTGCTCGACGAGCGGATGCTGGTCGCGGTCGCCCGTGATCACCGGCTGGCGCGCCGCCGCACGGTACGCCTGGCCGAGCTCGCCGACGAGCCGTTCGTCTCGGGCTCCCCGCACGCCGATCGGTCACTGCTGGGCGCGAGCGTCGCCGCGGGTTTCCGCCCGCGAATCGACATCGTGGTCGCCGAGTGGACCGGCAAGCTCGGCTGCGTGGCGGCCGGACTCGGCGTCGCGCTGATCCCGGCCCTCGCCGTCCGCGCGACGCCCGCGGACATCGCCCTGCTGCGCCTGCACCCGGACGACGAGTCGGTGCGCCGTGTCTACGCCGCCACGGTGGCCGGCCGCAGCACGGCGCCCGCGGTCACCCGTTTCCTGGAGCACCTGGAGCAGGCCGCCCGAGAACTCCAAGCCCCCAGCAGCGTGTGAACTTGAGGCTCGACACGAGCCTCAAGTTCACACACCGGGGTGGGCGTTACGGCCCGGTAGGAGCCTTCGGGGGTGGGGTGGTGGCGAGCAGGAGCGCGGACCACGCGGCGAAGACGGCCGCGGCGGCGAGGACCATGCCGGGCGACGCGTGCGCCAGGGTCCAGCTGAACGCCACTCCCGCGACGAAGGGGACGACGGTCTCGGCGATCGCGCCGAGACCGGTCAGCGCGCCCTGCACCGTGCCCTGCTCGTCCGCGCCGGTGCTGCGGGAGATCCAGGACTGGGCGGCGGCACCACCCACGCCGGCCAGCACGCCGACCACCTGCAGGAGGTAGAGCGGCCACGGTGTCGAGACGAGCGCGGTGCCGGCCAGCGTGACGGCGCTGAGCAGGGCGCCGAGGACGGCGGCGGGCTTGTCGCCCAGGCGGCGGACCAGCGGGCCGACGGCCCGGGCCTGGAAGAACGCGCCGGCCAGCGCGGAGACCGCCATCAGCGTGCCGATCCGCGCGGTGTCGAAACCCATGTGGTACGCGAGGAAGAAGGCCCACGTCGACTGATGGATCATGCGGGCCACGTCGGCGCAGAGACGCGCACGGGCGAGCCGCCCCAGCACCGGCCGGCGCAGGACCGCGACGAGCGCACCGATCGGGTCGGCGGTGCGCAGCGTCAGCGGGGTGGCGCGGTCGCCGGGGCGGGATTCGGGCAGCACGAACCAGCCGTAGGCGACGTTGACGAAGCACAACACGGCGGCGGCCAGGAACGGCAGGCGCACGTCGACCGCGCCGAGGAGGCCGCCGATGACCGGGCCGGCGACGAATCCGAGGCCGAACGCCGAGCCGATCAGCGCGTAGGCGTGGGCTCGTTCGTGTGGGGCCGTCACGTCGGCGACGTAAGCGTTGACCACCGTGTTGGTGCCCGCGCAGGCACCGGCGAGGGCGTGGAACAGCAGCAGCGTCCAGGGACCGGGCGAGGCCGCGTGCGCCAGCCAGTCGACGCCGAGGCAGGCCAGCGACACGAGCAGCACGGGCCGCCGGCCGTACCGGTCGGCGAGCCGGCCGAGCAGCGGCGAGACCACGAACTGCAGCAGGCCGTAGGTGGACCCGAGCACCCCGGACCAGAACACCGCGCCGGCGGCGTCGGCGGCGACGGTGGACATCAGCGCGGGCACGATCGGCACGATCAGGCCGAGGCCGAGCAGGTCCAGAAAGACGGTGACGAGCAGGAAGGAGAGGGCGGGTGCCCGGCGCATGGCGTCTCCCGTGAGGCGGAGGGACAGGGCCCCTCCCGGCTCTCACGGACCGCCCGATGGGCCGCCGAAGATACGGAGGATCAGAATATCGGTGGCGTCAACTCATTTTCGGCGTCCGACTGTGTAGCGGAGGCGGATCACGCCGCCCGGCCAGACGTCGGACTCCTCCAGGCGCAAGGGCAGCGCCGGGCTGCCGGCGGCCAGCAGCGGCACACCGGCACCGAGGGCGACCGGGGCGACGAACAGCTCCAGCTCGTCCAGCTCCCCCGCCGCGAGCAGTGCCCGCATCACGGACACGCTTCCCCAGACGATCGTGCGCCGGGCCCCGGCACGGTGGGCCCGGACATGAGCGACAGCATCGGGTACGACCTGAGCCGGCGCGTGATCACCCCACGGCGCCGTGGTCACCGTGGTGGAGCAGACGGTCTTCGGCAGGCTGTTGACGAACCGGGCCATGGGTTGATCGTCCGCGCCCGGCCAGAACGCGGCGAACGACTCGTAGGTGCGCCGGCCGAGCAGCACCTCGTCCACCTTCGCGAGCAGCGCGATGTTGTGCGCTTCCGAGGCGGCGAAGTCCTCGACGGCGGCGAAGACGTCCGACTCGCCGGCCGGACCGGCCAGAAAACCGTCGAGCGAGATCCATTGCTGGGCGGATACGAGGCTCATGGTGACCACTGTGCCCGGTCAGCAGTCCGGAGGTGACCCGGGCAACGGCCGGCGGCCCTCGCCGGCGGATTCCAGCCCCGCTCCGGCCGGGAGCCGGGATCGTGGCCGTTCCGCCCTTGATGTCAAGTGAGGTTGAGTTCTTAGAGTCGCCGGGGAGGAGAGGAGTCGCCGTGACGACATTGGTGACGGGGGCGACCGGGAACACCGGTCGGCACGTGGTGGCGGAGTTGGTCCGCCGAGGCGAACACGTTCGGGCGCTCACCCGCGACCCGGTTGCGGCCGCGGGACGGTTCCCGGCAGAGGTGGATGTGGTGGCCGGTACGCATACGGCGCCGGAGACCCTGAACGCCGCGCTGGACGGCGTCCACCGGCTGCACATCACGGTTACGGCAGGGCTCGCCGAGGCCGGGCCCGAGCTGGTCCGGCGGGCGGTCGGCGCGGGCGTGCGGCGCATCACCGTGGTGTGGGGCGGCTGGGTGGGGCCGGCCGAGCAGGCGGTGGCGGACTCGGGCGTCCAGTGGACCCGCCTGGAGCCGCAGGAGTTCATGTCCAACACGCTGACCTGGATCGACTCGGTCCGGGGCGAAGGGGTCGTGCGGGAACCGTACGACTTTCCCAGCGCCCTGGTCCACGAGGCCGACATCGGCGCGGTCGCGGCGACGGCTTTGCTCGAGGACGGCCACGCGGGGCGTGCGTACAACCTGACCGGCCCGGAATCGCTGACGCCGCGCGAGCGGATCGCCGTCCTGTCCCGGGCCGTCGGCCGTGATATCACCTTCGTCCCGATCACCCATGAACAGGCCGTCGACCGGCTGACGGCCACCGGTGTGTCCCGGGCGGACGCCGAGTATGTCGTCGGGTGGTACGCCGCTCCGGACGAGAGGTCCACCAGCGTGGTGGACACCGTCGAGCAGGTGACCGGCCGCCCGGCGCGAACGTTCGAGCAGTGGGTGGCCGACCATGCGGAACGCTTCCGCACCTTCGGCCCGGCGAAGTCCCGGTGAACGACCGCGTGACGACCGCCAGAACTCGCGGTGTGGCCCCGGGGGCCCGTTTGGGCGTACCAGAAGAAGCGTCGCTCAGCGTGCGTAGAGACGCAGGTCGGCGATGCTCCACCAGCTTGCCGCCGGGGCTGTCGCGGTGATCCGCAGGTGGCGGGCCCGGGTCGGCGGGAGCGTGACGGTGGTGAGCTGACCGGTGCCGGCGCCGGCGGCCACGTCGTGCCAGGAACGGCCGTCGCGGCTGATCGACAGTGTCCAGGCGCGGGCGTAGTCGCCGACGTTGCCGCCGCTGTCGACGGCGACGCGCCGGAAGGTGCGGGCCCGGCCGAGATCGACCTGGAGGTACTGGCCGGCCGCCTGGGCCGTGCCGCTGGACCAACGGGTTGAAGCGTCGCCGTCGACGGCCAGGGCAGCGCCTTCGCCGGCCGGTTCGGCGACGGCGGTGGCGCCGGTCAGGTCGAGTTCGCCGGGTCGGGCGGCCAGGTCGTGCGAGCGGGGCCAGACGAAGGTGGCGAGCGCGCCGCCGGGCAGGGTGTACTCGAAGGTGCGGTCGCCGACGGTGACGGCGAACGGGCGCGGCTCGTCGTTCTGGTTGTGCACGATCAGGGCGGTGGAGCCGTCCGGGTTGCGGAAGGCGACGTCCATGATCTGGCCGTTCCAGCCGGTGGTGCCGAACGAGGTGCTGGCGATGCGGACGGCGCCGGGACGGACGAACTTGGCGAGGTGGCCGATCGTGTAGTACTCCGCGTCGGCGCGCACCGTGTTGTCCGGCAGCAGCGTGAGCAGGCCGGTGCAGGTGCCGCAGCCGCCGAGATGCGGTCCGCCGGTGCTGTCCAGGGCGATGTTCCAGTTGACGACCGACTTGCCCCAGTTGCGGGTGACGCCGATGACGAGGTTGCGGGCGTGCCAGGTGAGGGTGCCGCGGAAGATCTGCTCGTCGGTGTCGCCGGGGCCGTGCGAGCCGGAGCACTCGGTGAACCAGATGCCCTTGTCGGGGTGGGCCTCGTGCAGAGCGGTCTGCGCGCTGGGGGCACCGGAGTAGCAGTGGTACGCGGTGCCGGCCAGCCACTTGGCGGCGGGGCTGTCGAGCAGCTGGTACGGGTAGTCGGTCTCGGGGTCCTCCCCCGGCGGGGTCGTCTCGACGTCACCGGGGTGGGTCGACCAGTTGTGGTCGTACCCCAGGATCCTGACGTTCGTCCCGCGCAGCAGCGGGCCGAGCCGTTCGATCACCGCGGCCTGCTGGCGGACCGGCATGGCGGCGCCGGGGTAACCGCCGAGGTGCCGGTTCTGCGGCTCGTTCTGGACGGTGAGGTAATCGATGCGCACGCCGGCCCGTGCGTACTCCTTGACGAACTTGACGAGATAGCGGGCGTACGCGTCATAGATCCTCGGGTCGTCCTTGAGCCGGCCGCCCTCCAGGGAGTCGGTGGTCTTCATCCAGGCGGGCGGGCTCCACGGGCTCCCCATGATCTTCAGCGCCGGGTTGAGCCGCTTCGCCTGGCGCAGCAGCGGCAGGATCTGCGCCCGGTCGTGGTCGATGCTGAAGTGCCGCAGCGCGAAATCGGTCTGCCCGGGCGGCACGTCGTCGTAGGAGTAGTGCTCGGCGGCGGCGGTGAAGTCCGACGAGCCGATCGGCTGGCGCAGGAAGCTGACGCCGATGCCGTGGCGGGGGTCGAACAGGTCGCGCATCGCCCGGTCCCGCGCGGCGGGCGGCAGCCGGTGGAGCACAGCGGCCGCGGAGTCGGTGATGGAGGCGCCGAAGCCGTCCATGCGCTGGTACGCCCGCTCGGGGTTGACCACGATCGTCTGGTGCGGGCTCGTGGTGCGCCCGAAGGTCACCGGGGCCCGCTCGTGCAGCAGTTCGGACCGGTCGACCGTGGTGACCCAGACCCGCGCGGCCGGCTCCCGTGGCCCGGCCACCGCAGCGGACCCGCCGGTGACCAGGAGAAGTATGCCGATCAGTCCCGCTGCACCGCGTCGCATCCGGTCCCCCTTGTGAAACAGATGAAACAGAGATTTATCGTCTTGCACGCAGCGAAACAGATGAGAAACACGCCGGTCAAGCAAGCGGAGTTCCGGAACCGGAGAAACAGATGTAACAACCCTGGGCGGCCCACAGCCAACTACAAGGAAGGAGGCAAATAATCAGCCGCCATGGGGTTCCGGGTGTGGCTGGCGGCGGCGGTCGGGACGACCGTCGTGCTGAGCCTCGGCTACTTCGGATTCCTGCTGCTCTGGTCGGCGCCGGAACTCACCGTCGCCTACTGCGCGAAGAAGGTCATCGGCTGCTTCCAGATGCTCGGCCGGCGGGCGTGGCTGGAGATCTGTGCGGCGGTCGTGCTCTCGCTGATCAGCTGGTCCCTCTCCATCACCCGCATCGAGCGGCGCGGATGGTGGGTGTGGCCGTTCCTCGCGCTGTGCTCGGTCGGGGCCGCCGTCGCGGCGATGACCTGGCACACCCCGTGAAGCGCGCCGACGCCCCCACTGTCAGGACCGCGCCAGCGAGATCCGGCGGTGCTGCGGGTCCACCCCGGTGATGCGGACGGTGACCTCGTCACCCTCCACGGCCGACTCACGCAGCAGGCCCGCCAGACCTTCGACGACCTCCACGAACACGCCGAACGGTACGACCTTGACGACCCGCCCGGTCACGGTCTCACCGACCCGCTCCGCCACTGCGATCATGGGATCCGGGTGCAGCGCCTTCAACGAGATCGCGACCTGCCCCCTGCGCGTGTCGACGTCGATCACCTCGGCGGCGATGCGCTCCCCCGCCGCGACCGCCTCCGCGGGATGGCCGAGGTGCCGCCAGCTGATCTCCGGAACCCGGATGAAACCGGTCGCCTCCCCGCCGGGCTCCCCGTCCAGATGGACGAAGACCCCGAAGTTGTGGACGCTCGCCACCGTGCCGGTCACCACGTCGCCCCGCCGGATCCCGAGCAGGAACGCCCGCAGGGCCGGGTCCGCACACGCCCGGGCGGACACCAGGATCTCGCCCCGAACCGCACCGATCACCTCGGCCGGGCGGGTCTCGCCGACACCGATGAACGCGCGCGGATCGTCGACCTGGCGAAGGGAGAGTTCATGGCCGGGGATGCGGCCGGGCACACCGTCCACATCGACGAGCACGTCCCGGCCGTCGTAGCCGGTGACGGTCACGGTCCGCACCTCACCGGACATGACGGCGAGCCTACTATGACGCAAGGCTTACCATGGCCAGCCGCCGGCTCGGCATCGAAGAGCACCTGGCACCGCTCGACGGACCGGCCCGTGACCGTGAACGCCTTCGGGTGGAAGAGGCACTGAACAGGGCCGGACTCGAACTCCGGCCGGGACCGTTGCCGCAGGGGCCGAACACAGGCAGGACCGCCAGCAAACTCCTGGTCAGCCCTCCGCCGGCCGCCCCGGACGGCGGATGAACAAAGGGCGCCCCGTCCCCGGAGGGAGTTCCCTGTGCTCACAGGTTCCTCAAACATGCCGCCCGACCATGGGTCGCCGCCCGGCGGGGCGACCGCCGGCCGCCCGTGCTGATCGTCATCGCCGTGTCACCGCCGTGGTCGCGCCGGACCGGGGACGTTCTCCTCGACCTCGCCACCCGCCTGGCGCCCATCCTGCTGGGCGGCCTACTGGGCGGCTGGCTCGGCTGACCGCACGGGCCGAAGGGCCGGGCTGTCCGCGCGGCGGGCCGGCCTCACGCGCCTCGTCCGGCGGATCGGACGGCGCAGGCCAGCGGACCGCCGCGACCGCCACCCCCAGCGCGATGGTCAGCACCGCCGACAGCAGCAGCGTCGGCTGGGCGCCGAGCGCGGCCACTGCCGGGCCGCCGGCCAGGGTGCCGAGGGCGGTGGACGGGATGGTGAGCGCGGTGCGGGTGGCGAGCACCCGGCTGAGCAGGTGTGCCGGGCTGGCCTGCTGGAACAGGGCGACGCAGAGGGCGGTGAACGGGCCGTAGATCAGGCCGCCGAGGGCGAGCCCGGCCAGTCCGGCCCACACCGCGTGGGTCAGCGCCAGCGGCAGGAGTGCGGCGCCCCAGCCGGCGATGATGGCCGCGATCACCGCGGGCAGGCGCCGGCTGCGCAGCATTCCGGCGCCGAGGCCACCGGCCACCGCGCCGACGCCGAACGCGGTCCAGTACGCGCCGAGCAGCGCCGCCGAGCCGTGCAGGTCGTGGGCCACGTAGATCGGCAGGGCGACCTCGACCGGGCCGTACAGGAAGAAGAAGACGCAGGTGACGAGCAGCAGGCCGAGCAGGTGCGGCCGGGTGGCGATCGTTCGCCGGCCGCCGGTCGCGGCGGACGGTTCGGCCGCGACCGGGTGGCCGGTGACGCCGCGGCAGCACACCGCGAGGACGGCGAAGCTGGCGGCGTCGAGGGCGATCACCCAGCCCGGCCCGGTGAGCGCCGCCACCGCGCCCGCCAACGCCGGCCCGATCACGAAGGCGGCCTGCTGGAACGTCGAGATCAGCGCGTTGCCCGCCAGCCGGTCGCGGTCCGGCAGATGCTCGGCGACCAGCGTGTAGACGCCGGCGCTCCCCCACGCGTGCAGCAGCGACGACAGGGCGAGCAGGAGCACGTAACCGACCGGGCCGAGGCGGCCGGTCACCGCGAGGACGGCGACGGCGCCGAGGGTGACGGCGCGCACGGTGGCGTCGGCGGCGACCAGCCGGGCACCGGTGAAGCGGCGCATCAGGCGGCCGAACAGGGCGGCACCGGCGGTGGCGGGCAGGCTGTAGGCGGCGACTGCCAGCCCGGTCCAGACCGCGGCCTGCCCGGCGGGGGCGATCTGCACGGCGAGCCAGGCCACCGCGACCATCGTCATGCCGTCACCGAGCGACGACACCGCCACACCGGGCAGGACCCGGCGCAGCACGGGCTGCCGCAGAACCTGCCGATAAGGACTGGCGACATTCACGATCAGACCCCTTTGCTGGTACGGGTGAGCTGCTCACAGCCTCGTCGGAGGCGGGTCCGGGCCGCATCCGTGGCAGCCACGGAAACCACTACGGACCCGGTGCGCGAAGATGGGCCGGTGGAGATCTCGACGCGGGAGGCCGAGGTACTGGAGCTGCTCGGCGAACACCTCAGCAACGCCGAGATCGCGGCCCGGTTGTTCATCTCCGTGCGTACCGTGGAGAGTCACGTCTCCGCCCTGCTGCGCAAGCTGGCGCTGCCGGACAGGCGGGCGCTCGCGCAGCGGGCCGCCGAGGTGCGGCGTGCGGACCCGGCCCGGCCGGCGCCGGTGCTGCCGGCGCCGCTGACCTCGTTCGTCGGCCGGGCGCCGGAGCGGGCCGCGCTCGCCGAGATGATCGGCGGGCACCGGCAGGTGACCGCCGTCGGCCCGGGTGGGGTGGGCAAGACCCGGCTGGCGCTGGCGGTCGCCGCAGAGGCCGCGGCGGCTTACCCGGACGGGGTGTGGTTCGCCGACCTGGTGCCGGTGACCGATCCGCGGGGCTGCGTGGCCGCGGTGGCCGGCGCGCTGGGCATCGGTGAGCAGCCGGGGCAGGACCTGGCGGAGTCGGTGTTCGCGGCCCTCGCCGACCGGCGGGCGCTGCTGGTGCTGGACAACTGCGAGCACGTCCGGGACGGGGTGGCGCCGCTGCTGGAGCGGCTGCTGGCGGCCTGCCCCCGGGTGTCGGTGCTGGCCACCAGCCAGGCCCGGCTGATGGTGCCGTTCGAACGGGTCTATCCGGTGCCGCCGCTGTCACTGGACGGCGACAGCGAGTCGGACGCGGTGGCGCTGTTCCTGGACCGGGCGGCCGCGGTGGGGCAACCTCCGCCGCCCGCGCTGCGCGAGCAGGTCGCCGCGATCTGCCGCCGCCTCGACGGGGTGGCGCTGGCGATCGAGCTGGCCGCCGCGCGGTACGCCACGCTCGGCCTGGACGGTCTCGCCGCCGGGCTCGCGGATCCGCTGCGGGTGCTCGCCGGCGGGCCCCGCGCCGACGAGCGGCACCGGTCGCTGCGTGCGGTCCTGGACTGGAGCCACGCCCTGCTCACCGACGAGGACCAGGCACTGCTGCGCCGGGTGTCGGTGTTCGTGGCGCCGTTCACCGCCGCCGCGGCCGCGCAGGTGACCGATGGCGACCTGGGTGACGTCGCCGACGGGCTGGCGCGGCTCGCCGAGCACAGCCTGATGACCGTGACCGCCGCGGGCACCGGCACGGAGTACCGGGCGCTGGAATCCATCCGGGAGTACGGGACGGAGCGGCTGCGCGCGGCCGGCGAGCTGGAGGCGGCGCGGGACGGGCATCTGCGCTGGTGTCTGGGACTCGACGTGGCGCTGGGGCAGGCCGGCTTCCGGGCGCGTTTCGACCGGGTGGCCGATGATCTGCGGGCGGCGCTGGGCTGGGCCGCCGGGCGGGTGGAGCTGCGCGCGGACGCGCACCGGCTGGCGCGCCGGCTGGCGGAGCTGTCGTTTGCGCGTACCCACGTGGGGGAAGCTCAGCAACGCTTTGCGCAGGCGGCGGCACTGGCGGAGGACCCGGCCGCCGCGGCCCTGATGTTGCGGGAGGCCGCGGCGGCGGCCGGGTGCCGGATGCGCGGCGACGACATGTTCGAGCTGCAGCTCGCGGCGGCGGAGGCCGCCCGGCGGGCCGGCGACGACCCCGGCGCGGCTGTCTTCCTCGCCACTGCGGCCACCAATGCCTTCCGGTTCACCGGCAAGTTCGAGCGGCCGCCGTCCCCGGCCGAGGCGGCGGCCCTGGTCGACGCGGCCCGGGCACTGGCCGGCGCGGATCCGGTGGCGCGCGCGGCCGTGGCCCTGGCAGAGGCCGGCGTGCTGGCCGACGCGTTCGGGTCGCCGCTGGGGCCGGAGGAGAACGACACGGCCGCCACGCTGGCCCGGTCGTCCGAAGCGGTGGCGCTGGCCCGGGACGCCGGTGATCCGCTCGCGCTGTCGGCCGCGCTGGGCGCCCTGACCGGGGCACAGAGCTGGGCCGGGGACACGCTCGGGACCGCGGCGACGGCCCGCCGGCGGGTGACCCTGCTGACCGGTCTCCCGGTGACGCCGTCCGCGACCCATGAACTGCTGGACGCGCTCGGTGACGCGGTCGAGGCCGGGCTCGGCGCCGGTGACCTGCGGCGGGCCCGGGAGTGGGCGCGCCGGCTGGCCGACCACCCGCTGCTGGCGGAGGTGGGCCACCGGGCGACGAACTGGCTGCTGATGGCCGGGGCGCTGGCCGGCGAGGAGGACGAGGTGCTCGCCGTCAGCGTGCGGTTCCGGGACGCGTGGGAGCGGGCCGGGCAGCCGGCGCGGGCCCATCTGGGACCGGCGGTGGCCGGCGTGGCGCTGGTGTTCGGCCTGCGCGGCGAGACCGCCCGACGGCGGGAATGGCTGGACGTCCTGGACCGGATGGGCGCCTCGCCGGGACGGCTGCACTCGTACGGCGCGGTCTTCGACGGCATCCTGCTGCTGCACGAGGGCGATCCCGCGGCGGCGCTCGACCGCCTCGAACCCGAGCCGGACGAGGTGTGGAAGTGGGTGACGTGGATCTGGCTGCACTGGTACGTGGCGCTGCGCGCCGAGGCCTCGGTGCTGGCCGGTCACCCGGCCGCGGTCGCCCGGGTGACCGCGGCCGGGCAGATCGTCACCGGCAATCCGGTGGCCACGGCGATCGTCGCGCGGGCCGCCGCGCTGCTGGCGGGCGACCGCGACCGGGTGCTGGCCACGGCGGCACAGCTCGAGGCGGCCGGCTGCCCCTATCAGGCCGCCCGGTCCGTGGAGCTCGCAGCCGCCCCGCCGGGCCCGCTCAGCCGCCCTGGCGGCGCAGGCGGCGCTCGCTGATCTCCCAGGCCAGGATGTAGAGCCGGATCATCTGGGCGGTGCTCTCCTCGGTGTCGAAGGTGAGGATCACGTGCAGGCCCGGGTCGCCGTGCGGGGCCGCGCGCACCGAGTGGACCGTGCCGGTCAACTCCACCTGCTGGTCGCCGAGCCAGACCGTGGCCCAGGTCAGCTCGCCCGCGGCGACCGCGACCGGCACGTCCAGCCAGCACCGCAGGCCGCCCTCGCTGATGTCCAGCAGAGCGCCCTCCACCGGCTCGCGGCTCGACTCGATCACGAGGCGGACCACGGCGCCGCCACCACCACGGACATATTCGCGGCGGTTGCTCTGCCGGGGCTCGCCGATCGGGGTGAGCGCCCACCGGAACGGGGCCTCGTCCGAGATCCCGGTCAGCCGGCAGCGCATCACGGTGCGGGTGCCCGGCGGCACCCAGAAGACGTCGAACTCGTCGCCGGCCCGGAGCACCGCGGGTCCGGTGGTCTCCAACGGGGCGGCCACGTGCAGGACACGGCCGTCGACGGCTTCGACGCGCGTCCGGAAGTTCACCCCCTCACCGAGCACGAGGAAAATCGTGGAGCCGACGTCCGGCAGCTCCGCCGAGGCGGCCGGCCGAGCGGAGACGTCGGCCGACTCCGGAGCAATCGTTGCGTTGATCATTCATCACCCTCGCCTGCTGGACCTTCCTGCGGCGGTCAGTATCGGCCGGCGAGCCCCGCGGGTGAGGATTTCCGGGAAGTCGCCCCGGGCCGGCGGACCAGCGATCATGAGGGCATGGAGAGCATCACCAAGAACCGGCAGCCGGTGGAGACGCTACAGGCGATGATCACCCGGGCGTACGGCCGGGAGCAGGTCCCCGACGGTGCCGACTGGTACGACGAGCTGGGCGAGGGCTGGTTCAACGTGGCGTACCGGATCCGGTTGCGCGACGGCTCGGCGAAGGTCCTGAAGATCGCGCCACCGCCGCACGTCGAGGTGATGACCTACGAGCGCGGGGCGATGGACATCGAGCTGGCCGCCATCGCGCTGATCCGAGAACGGACGTCGGTGCCGGTCCCGCGGGTCGACTTCGCCGACCGCAGCCGCGAGCTGTGCGACGCCGACTGGTTCGTCATGGAGTTCGTGGACGCGCTCAACTTCGGGGTCGTCCGCGACTCGCTGCCGCGCGACGAGGCGGCGGCGTACGGCCGGGCGCTCGGCGCCGTCAACCGCGAGCTGAACTCGATCCGGGGTGCCGCGTTCGGCCCGCTCGCCGGGCCCGGCCATCCGAGTTGGCGGGTGGTGTTCACCGGCATCCTCGAGGACGTGCTGCGCGACGGCGAACGGCGCGGCGTCGACCTGGGCTGCTCGTACGAGGCGGTCCGTGCCGCGGTCGCCACCGCAGCTCCCTGCCTTGACGAGGTGACCGAGCCCCGCTTCGTGGAGTGGGACCTGTGGCCCCTGAACGTGCTGATCCGCGACGGCGAGATCGTCGGCATCCTCGACCACGAGCGCGCGCTGTTCGGCGACTTCCTGATGGAGGCGGGCTTCGTCGGTAGCGTGCTGCCCGCGTTCGGCGACCCGACCGCGTTCATGGCCGGTTACGGCCACCCGGAGCTGACACCGGGCGAACGGCAGCGGCGGCGGCTGTACTGCCTGCACCTGGTGCTGATCATGGTCATCGAGGGCGCCTACCGGAACTTCACCGACCCGGCACACCTGGAGTGGACGCGCGCCCAGCTGGCCGAGGTGATGGCCCAGCTCTGACGCCTTGCGGGTGTGTGAAGTTCGGGTTCGCTACGCGCCCGAACTTCACACACTCGACGTGCGGGCCACGCCGTCGTGATGTGACGGGGGTCGCCGGGCGGATTATTTGCGGCGGCAAGTTGTTGCCCCGGGTGACGGGAGATCTACCGAGGAGACGGCTATGCGGCGGCGGGCGACGGTGATCGTGATCGGCGCGGGGCAGGCCGGGCTCTCCGCCGCCTATCATCTGCGGCGCCGCGGGGTGGAGCCGTTCGTGGTGCTCGACGGCGACGCGGCGCCGGGTGGGGCGTGGCAGCACCGGTGGGCGTCACTGCGGATGGAGACGGTCAACGGCATCTTCGACCTGCCGGGCATGCCGCGGCCCGACGTCGACCCGCGGGAGCCGAGCAGCACGGCGGTCCCGCGATATTTCGCGGACTACGAGCGGGCTTTCGAGCTGCCGATCGTACGACCGGTGCGGGTGCACGCGGTGCGGCGGACGGACGCCGCGCCGGACAGCGAACTGCTGGTGGAGACCAGTGCGGGAGACTGGCTCACCCGGGCGGTGATCAATGCGACCGGGACGTGGGGCAATCCGGTACAGCCGGCCCATCCGGGCGGGGACTCCTTCCTCGGCCGGCAACTGCACACCGTCGACTATGTGGACGCCGCCGAGTTCGCCGGGCAGCGGGTGGCGATCGTGGGTGGCGGCATCTCGGCGGTGCAGCTGCTCGAAGAGATCTCCCGGGTGGCGACCACGTTCTGGTACACCCGGCGCGAACCGGTGTTCATCGACGAGTTCCGGTCCGAGCACGAGGGGCGCGCCACGATCGCCCAAGTGCTCGCTGACGTGGAGGCGGGGCGACCCAGTGGCAGCATCGTCTCGTACACCGGTCTGGGGTGGACCGATTACGCCCGTGCCGCCCAGCGGCGCGGCGCCCTGCAACGGCGCCCGATGTTCACCGCGATCGAGCCGTCCGGCGTGCGGGAGGCGGACGGTGGGCACACCGGGGTCGACGTGATCCTGTGGGCGACCGGGTTCCGGGCCGCGCTCGGGCACCTGGAGCCGCTGGGGTTGCGGGGGCCGCTGGGCGGCATCCCGATGCGGGGAACCCAGGTCGCTGCGGAACCACGGATCCACCTCATCGGGTACGGGCCGTCGCAGTCCACTGTCGGCGCGAACCGGGCCGGCCGGGAAGCCGTCGCCGGCCTGCAGCGGACTGCCCTGCGGCAGGTCAGTCGCGTGTGACGCGGATCAGCACAGGTCTGGGATTACATTGACTCGGGTAAATGGCGTTCCCATGCTGGGGGGATGCTGAACTCACGACGGCTGCTGGCCGCCGCCACCGTCTCGGCCGCCATGACCCTGGCCGGCCTTCTCACCGTCACCGGGGCGCAGGGCAGCACCGGATCCGCCGGCTCGCGGGGCGCCGCCGGATCGATCGCCTCCCTGCCTCCGGGCGCCTCCCTGCCTCCGGGCGCCTCCCTGCCTCCGGGCGCCTCCCTGCCTCCGGTGGTCACGCCGCCGACGCCGTCCAAGTCGCCGATGCCGCCGGCGGCGCCGACCGGGCTCGTCGCCACCTCCGTCACGTCCACCTCGGTGACGTTGAGCTGGACGGCGTCGCGGCCGGGCTGCTGCCGGGTGGCGGGTTACGACGTGACGTGGAACCAGGCGTTCGACGACATCTACCGGCTCGCCAAGGCCGGTGACGTCACCACGTACACGATCACCGACAACATCCGGCCGGCGACGCAGTACACGTTCCGGGTCGCGGCGTTCGACGACGTGGGGCACCGGTCACTGTCGTCCGAAGCGGTCACCGTGGTCACGCCGCTCTCCGACAGCGCGGCCGACACCACACCGCCGCAGGCGCCGGCGGGACTGACGGTGAGCAGCGAGACGCCGGGCGCGGCGGTGCTGAGCTGGTCGCCGTCCGGCGACGACGTCGCGGTGACCGGCTACAACGTGTACTGGTTCGACGGCTGGTTCACATCGCGGCTGGTGGCCACGGTGAGTGGGACGTCGTACCGGGCGGCGCTGCCGGCCGGACGGAACGTGTTCTACGTGCGGGCGCGGGACGCTGCGGGGAACGTGTCGATCGCCTCGAACACGGTGACGGTTGAGGCGACCACGCCTACGCCCAGCACGCCGCCGCCCGCGCCGGTGTGCCGGGTCAGCTTCGAGCACACTGCACGGTGGGGTGGCGGGTTCGTGGCCTCGGTGACGGTCACGAATACCGGGGCGGCTCCGATCGACGGGTGGACGCTCGCGTTCGCGTTCGCGGGTGGAGAGCGGATCACGTCGGTCTGGAACGCCGGGTACACGCAGGACGGGGCGGCGGTCACGTTGCGCAATGTGGGGTGGAACGGGTCGATCGCGCCGGGAGCTGCGCGGACTGTGGGTGTGGTCGGGTCGTGGACGGGGAGCGGGGAGGCGCCGGCGGGCTTCGCGCTCAACGGGTCGCCCTGCGTCACCGGCTGACGTAGCAGCGCTCAGGCCGGCGTGCCCGGCCGACGTGCCGGGGCGGCGCGCCCACGCCGACGTGCTGGGCCGTCGCGCCCACGCCGACGTGCTGGGCCGTCGCGCCCACGCCGGCACCCCCGGCCGGCACGCCCCGGCCGGCGTGGCCGTGATCGGGTGAGTGGCCGGCGGCAGCGTGATGAGTGGGGCGAGTCGCCGGTGGCGGTGAGCGGTGGTGGGGCGAGTGGCCGGTGGCGGGGAGTCGTGGGTGGCCGGGGAGTTGTGGGTGGGCTATTTGCGGAGGCGGAGGCCTTGCATGCCGCCGTCCACGGCGAGGCTGGTGCCGGTGGTGGCGGCGGAGTGCGGGCCCGCCAGGTAGGCGATGGCGGCGGCGATCTCCTCAGGCTGGACGAGGCGGCCGTTGGGCTGGCGGGCGTTGAGGGCGGCGCGTTCGGCAGCCGGGTCGGGGGCCTTGCTGAGCAGCCGGTCGATCCACGGGGTGTCGGCGGTGCCGGGGTTGACGCAGTTGACGCGGATGCCCTCGGCGAGGTGGTCGGCGGCCATCGCGAGGGTCAGTGAGAGCACGGCGCCCTTGGTGGCGGAGTAGAGGGCGCGTTGTGGGAGGCCGGCCGTGGCGGCGATGGAGCAGGTGTTGACGATCGCGGCGTGCCGGGATCCGCGCAGGTGGGGCAGGGCGGCCCGGCTGACCCGGACCATGCCCTGCACGTTGACGTCGAAGACGTGCGCCCACTCGGCGTCGTCGTTGTCCTCGACGGTGCCCTGGGCGCCGATGCCGGCGTTGTTGACGACGATGTCGATGCCGCCGAGGCGGGTGGCGGCCTCGGTGACGGCGGCTCGCACGGAGGCGTCGTCGGTGACGTCGCAGCGGATGCCGATCAGGGGCTCGTCGACGGCGGTGTTGAGGTCCAGGCAGGCTACCGCGCAGCCGCGGCCGGCCAGCAGCGTGGCGGTGGCCAGGCCGATGCCGGAGGCGCCGCCGGTGACGATGGCATGGAGTCCACTGAAGTCGGTCATCGCACCAGCCTTCCAAAGGTCAGCCGGATGCGCGAAAGGTCAGTGCCGGCGCTGAAAGACCAGCGCCGGCTGAGAGGTCAGCGGCAACGCTGACCTCTCAGCCGGCCAAACTCGGTCAGTGGGATTCGCGAGACACCTGATCGCCGCTGGAGCCCACCAGGAAGTCGAGGTCGGCGCCGGTGTCGGCCTGCCCGACGGTGTCGACGTAGAGGCGTTCCCACCCCCGGGACGGCGTCGCGAAAGCCTTCACCATCTCCGGCGCCGGCTCGCGGGCGTCGAGTTCGGCGTCGGGCAGGTCGACGTCGAGGCGCCGGTTCGCAACATCCAGGATGATCATGTCACCGGTGCGGACCTTGCCGAGCGGTCCGCCGGCGGCGGCCTCCGGGGAGACATGCAGGACCACGGTGCCGTACGCCGTACCCGACATCCGTCCGTCGCAGATCCGAACCATGTCGCGCACGCCCTGCTCGAGCAGCTTGGCCGGGAGTGGCATGTTGGCGACCTCGGGCATGCCGGGGTACCCCCGTGGCCCGCACCCGCGCAGGATCAGCACCGAGTCGGCGGTGACCGGCAGGTCGGGGTCGTCGAGGCGGGCGTGCAGGTCCTCGACCGAGTCGAAGACGACGGCGGGCCCCCGGTGCCGCAGCAGTTCGGGTGAGGCGGCGGCCGGTTTGATCACGGCGCCGTGCGGGGCGAGGTTGCCGCGGAGCACGGCGATGCCCGCGTGCGGTTGCAGCGGCTGCTCGCGGGGCCGGATCACCTCCCGGTCGTAGACGCGGGCGCCGTCGAGGTGGTCGACCAGCGGCCGGCCGGTGACGGTGAGCGCGGTGGGGTCGAGCAGGTCGCGGACCTCGGTGAGGACGGCGTGCAGGCCGCCGGCCCGGTAGAGGTCGTCCATCAGGAACCGGCCGGCCGGCAGCAGGTCGACGAGCAGGGGCACCCCGGCGCCGGTGCGGTCGAAGTCGTCCTGGGTGAGTTCGATGCCGAGCCGCCCGGCGATCGCGAGCAGGTGCACGACCGCGTTGGTGGAGCCACCGAGGGCGGCCAGCGCGACGATGGCGTTGAGGAACGACCCGCGGGTGAGGACGGCGCCCGGGGTGCGGCCGGCGTCGATCATCTCGACCGCGAGGATGCCGGTGGCGTGCGCGGCCTCGAGCAGCCGGCTGTCCGGCGCCGGGGTGCCGGCCACGCCGGGCAGCGTCATCCCGAGGACCTCGGCGAGCAGGCCCATCGTGGAGGCCGTACCCATCGTGTTGCAGTGCCCCTTGCTGCGGATCATGGACGATTCGGAGCGTTGGAACTCGGCGGAGCTGAGCGTGCCGGCGCGAACCTCCTCGCTGAGCTTCCACACGTCCGTGCCGCAGCCGAGCGGGACGCCGCGGAAGGTGCCGGTCAGCATCGGCCCGCCGGGCATGACCACGGCGGGCAGGTCGACCGAGGCGGCACCCATCAGCAGGGCCGGGATGGTCTTGTCGCAGCCGCCGAGCAGCACCACGCCGTCGATCGGGTTGGCGCGCAGCATCTCCTCGATGGCCATCGCGGCCATGTTGCGCCACAGCATCGCGGTGGGCCGGACCTGCGTCTCGCCGAGCGACACGACCGGCAGGTTCAGCGCGATGCCGCCGGCCCGGTGGATGCCGTCGGCGACGCTGCGGGCCACCTCGTTCAGGTGGGCGTTGCAGGGCGTGAGGTCGGAGGCGGTGTTCGCGATGGCGATGTGCGGACGGCCGTCGAACGCGTCGTCCGGCAGGCCGCGGCGCATCCAGGCCCGGTGCATGTAGCTGTTGCGGTCGTCCCCGGCGTACCACTGCGCGCTTCGTCGTGCTGGCATCGCACCCTCCGGTATTCCAGTAGTGGAAATCCTGGTTCGCGTGCTGCAAACGTGATCCGATGCTATTACCGCACCACCGGCGCCACGGAGACCAGATGACCACTCACCACATCGCCCGCCCGGCCACTCCGGACGGCTATTTCCTCGGCGAGGGCCCGGTCTGGGACACCGTCCGGCAGCGCCTGCTCTGGGTCGACATCGTCGCCGGTGCGGTGCACGAGGGGCGCCTGGACACCGCCGACGGCACGATCACCGTCACCGGGTCTCGGGCGTACGGGTCCACCGTCGGCGCGGTCGCCGTCGCCGAGGACGGCGACCTGGTCATCGCCGAACGGCACACGGTGACCAGGGTGGACGGTGCCACCGGCGCGCGGACGGCGCTGGTCCGGGTGCTGCCGCCGGACCGCGCCAGCCGTCTCAACGACGGCGCCGTCGACCCGGCCGGCCGGTTCCTGGTCGGCAGCCTCGCCGAGGACGACCGGACCGGCGAGGAGGTGCTGGTCCGCGTGGACGGTGGCCGCTGCACGGTGCTCGACGACGATCTCGATCTCTCCAACGGGCTGGCGTGGAGCCCCGACGGCACCCGGCTGTACAACATCGACACGGTCCCCGGCACGGTCTGGGTCCGTGACTACGACCCGGCCGGCGGCGCGACCGGGCCCCGGCGGAAGGCGTTCTCGGTGACCGGCGGGAGCCCTGACGGCATGTGCGCCGATGCCGACGGCAACCTGTGGATCGCGGTCTGGGGTGGCGGGCGCGTCGAGTGCCGCTCTCCCGCCGGTGAGCTGCTGGCCATCGTCGAGGTCGACGCCCCGCACACCTCCAGTGCCGCCTTCGCCGGGCCGGACCTGGACACGCTGGTGATCACCACCGCCCGGCAGGATCTCTCCCCGGGCGACCTGGCCCGGCACCCGCACTCGGGCCGGCTGTTCACCGCGCGGGTCGGTGCGGCCGGCACCACCACGCCGTACTGGCAGGGCTGATGCGGGCGCTCGTCTTCACCGGTCCGGGCAAGGCGGAGGTCCAGGAGGTGCCGGAGCCCGTGGCCGGGCCGGGGCAGGTGGTCATCGACGTCGAGCGGGTCGGGGTGTGCGGCACCGACGTGGAGCTGTTCACCGGGCACATGAGCTACCTGCACACCGGGCGGTCGTCGTACCCCCTGCGCCCCGGCCACGAGTGGTCGGGCACGGTGACCGCGGCCGGCCCCGGCGCCGACCCGGCGTGGATCGGGCGGCGGGTCACCGGCGACACGATGATCGCCTGCGGGCACTGCCGTCGCTGTCTCGGCGGCCGGCACCACGTCTGCGCCGAGATGCGGGAGCTGGGCATCGCCGACGGCCTGCCCGGCGCACTCGCGGAGCGGCTGGCCTTTCCGGCGTCGTACCTCAAGGCGCTGCCCAAGCCGGTGGACGCCACGCTCGGCGCGCTGGTGGAGCCGGGCGGGAACTCGCTGCGCAGCGTGGCGGCCGCCGGGCTGGCGGCCGGGGAACGGCTGCTGGTGCTCGGGTCCGGGACGATCGGGTTGCTGGCCGCGATGTTCGGCCGGGCGCGGGGCGCCGAGGTGCACGTGCTGGGCCACCGCCCGGAGGACCTGGACCTGGTGCGCGGGCTGGGCTTCGAGCATGCGTGGACGGCCGGGACGCTGCCCGGCCCGGCGTGGGACGCGGTCGTCGACGCGTCGAACGGGGCCGAGTCGCCGGCGCGTGCCGTGGACCTGGTCGAACCGGGGCGCAGGGTGGTCTGGATCGGGCTGTCCGGCACCCCGAGCCTGCTCGACACCCGCGCAGCCGTGCTGAAGGACGTCACCGCGGTGGGCATCCTGGGCGCCTCAGCCGGGCTGGCGGGCACGATCGCCGCGTACGCCGACGGGTCGGTGGATCCGCGGCCGCTGGTCGCCGCCACCGTCGGCCTCGACGAGGTGGCCGAGGTGTTCGCCGGACGACGGCCCGCCGGAGCGGGCCCCGGGCCCAAGATCCTCGTCGAGCCGAGCCGATAGGGCCGCCCCCGGCTGTGCCTGATCGCCCGGATGTCAGCGTGACGCGGCGCCCGTGATCCCGGCCACCGCGTCCAACTCCTGCAGCAGATCGTGGGCGGCCAGCTCGATGTCCTTGTGGCGCCACTCCGACGCCCGGTACACGCAGGCGATCAGGCCGGCGCGGTGCAGGCGGCGGAAGTCGCCGTAGACGAACGCGTACCGCCCCTTGGTCTCGTCGGTGGCGCCGTCGGTGAGCCCGAGGTGCCACTCGGCGTACTCGTTCCAGGTGTGCCGGCCGAGGTAGGTGTTCTCGGCGTCCGCGCGGGGCTGGACACTGCTCCAGTCACTGTCCAGCACGTATTGCCGCGACTTGATGAGCTCCCGGGCTCTGCGCACCGCGGCGTCGTTGACCTCATATCTCGCCATGGGTGTGGGGGTACCCGCCTACGGGCCCGGCCGAATCGTCCTCCCGGCGGCGGGCGCGCAAGGGCGCTTACTCGAAGGCGGCGGGATCGCGTCGGCCCGTACCCGTCGATGTGTGGTCTCAGGCGGCGACGCTGACGGAGTGGGCCGGGTGGAAGGTGGCGACGGCCTCGGCCGGCATCGGCCGGCCGTAGAGGTAACCCTGGGCGTACCGGTATCCGAGACGGTGCAGCTCGGCGGCCTGTTCGGCGGTCTCGACGCCCTCGGCGACCGCGCGCAGGTGCATCCCGTCGCAGATGCCGATCAGCGCGGCCACGATGACCGCCTGGTGGCCACCCTCGGTGACGTCGTCGACGAACGACTTGTCGACCTTGAGGATGTCCGCGGGGCAGGTGCGCAGCAGCCCGAGCGACGAGTGGCCGGTGCCGAAGTCGTCCAGCGCGATCTTCACGCCCAGCGCGGCGATGGCCTTCAGTTCGTCCAGGGCCGTGCCGCCGTCGAACACCGCGGTCTCGGTGACCTCCACGGTCAGGATGTGCGGCGGCAGGCCGGTGCGCCGGAGCACCGCGGCCACCTCGGCGGCGAAACCCGCCTCGCGCAGCTGCCGGGCCGAGACGTTGACCGAGACCGTGCGCGGCGCGGCGTCGCCCAGCTCCCGCTGCCAGCGCACCGCCTGCCGGCACGCCTCCTCGAGGATCCAGGTGCCGAGCGGCACGATCAGGCCGGTGCGTTCGGCGGCCGGGATGAAGTGGCCGGGGCCGATCGGGCCGCGCTCCGGGTGGGTCCAGCGCACCAGCGCCTCGACGCCGAACAGGTCGCCGCCCGGCATCGCGACGATCGGCTGGTACAGCAGGTGCAGCTGGTCGGTGTCGAGGGCGCTGCGCAGGTCGGCGGCGAGCCGGGACTGTTCCGCGGTGCGCTGGTCCATGCCTTCGGTGTATGTCACCTGCCGGCCCTTGCCCTGACTCTTCGCCTCGTACATCGCCACGTCGGCGCGGCGCAGCAGTTCCGCGGCGGTGTCACCGGACCGGGCCGGGGCCAGCCCGATGCTCGCCTCGACGACCAGCTCGTAGCCACCGGCGTCGAGCGGGCGGCGCAGTTCCGCGGCGATCGACGCGAGGATTGCCACGGCGTCGCCGCGCAGCAGCAGCGCGTACTCGTCGCCGCCGAGCCGGGCCACCAGGCAGCCGGCGGGCAGCTGGGTGGTGATCCGCTCCGCGACTGCGGCCAGCAGCGCGTCGCCCACGGTGTGCCCGAGATCGTCGTTGATCTCCTTGAAGTCGTCGAGGTCGATCAGGGCGACGCTGACGTCGGACGGCTCGGCGGCGAGCGCCGCGGTGATCTCGCCGGTCAGCACGGTGCGGTTGGCCAGGCCGGTGAGGCCGTCGTGGCCGGCCTGGTACGCGAGCTCGCGCTGGCGGGCGTCGAGGGCGTCGAGCAGTCGGGCGTTGTCGCGCAGCGCGATGATCTGACGCGCCGCGACCAGCATGGTGACGACGACCGAGCCGGCCGCGACCGCGACCAGGTTCCCGGTCCCGTCGGAGGCGCTGATCAGCAGCAGCGCGCCGGTGGCCAGGACCGCGGCGTACGGCATGACGCTCGGCCGGCGCGACAGCGGCCGTGGCGCCGGCCGGCCCGCCACGGTGGCCCGCAGCTGGCGGTCCGCGGCCAGGCAGACCAGCAGGCACGTGGTGGGCAGCAGCACGTGGCCGGTGTTCAGGTAGGGCCGCTCGGCGAGCAGCGGCGCCATCGCCCCGCCGCCCGCGCCGACCGCGCCGGTCAGCGCGAGGATGTAGAGGGCCCGGCGGTCGATCGGGCCGGTGCCGGTGAAGGACACCTTGACGAAGGCGAGCATGCCGATGATCGCGGCGGCGGCCACGACCACCACCGAGGCCGTGCCGGCCGCGCTGCCGTCGGTCCAGCTCTCCCAGCGGGGCACGACCAGGAGCCAGGTGAAGGTCAGCACGGTGACGATCATGGTGGCGACGTCCAGGCCGAACCTGGTCCACTCCATCCGGGTGCGCTGGGCGCCGGGGATCCGCAGCAGGCCGACCATCATCGACAGCAGGCCGCCGACGTAGAGCACGGCGGTGAAGCCGCCGATCTGCTGGCCGGTCTGCTCGCCGCTGAAGAAGTCGCGGGCCGCGGCCGCCGAGGCCAGGCCCAGCCCGACCATGCCGGCCGAGACGTACCGCCAGAAGGTGCGGCCGCCGTGGCCGGCCCGCCAGGACGCGACGGTCGCGATCGGGACGGCGACCATCAGCAGCGCCCAGCCGGCCGCCGGCGGGGTGGGACGGCTCAGGCCGATCGAGAACCAGACCCAGGCGACGACGTCGACGCCGATCGCCGCGAGCAGCGTACGCGTCAGCCGCCACGGCGGAACGGCAGCGTCCGGGACCTCCCGGCTCGGCGCGGTCTCCACGAGGACCTCATCGGCCGCGAAGTCCCGCGGATGAGCGAAAGCGCCCGGTCACGTCGGGGATCCCGTTCGGGTCACGGGCTAGGATTCCGCGGTCGAAGGGTGCGGGATGACGAACGGGATCGGGCCGCTGCGCTGGTACGCCGTACTCGCGGTGGTGTTCTTCGGGATCGTGCCGGCGGTGATGGTCACGCTGCTGGTGGCCGGGGGGAACACGCCGTCACAAGTCGGTTATCTGTTGATCGGTGGACTGCCGTTGGTCGGCGCGGCGATCGTCTTGATGGTGCGCGGGTTGTTCGGCGCGGACCCGGAGGTGGCGGCTCGCCGGCTGAACATGAGTATGGCTCTGGTGGCGGGTGCCGATGTGCTGCTGCTCGGAGGGAACGCGCTGATCAGGATGGGTACGAGCTGACCCGGACTCTTTAAAAGGAGTCTTTACAGATCGAATTGCGTGTATGTAGGGTCCGGCTATGCGTACCCGCCTGGCCGCCCTTCTCGCATGTGTCCTCTCGCTGACGGCCGCCTCCGCCCCGGCGCAGGCGGCGCCACCGGCAGTCGCGCTCGGCAGTGTCGTGCCCGCCCCGGTCGAGGTACGCCCGCACGGCTCCGCGTTCCGGCTGACCGGCCGCACGGTCATCGAGGCGCCCCGGTCCGCGCGCGCCGTTGCCGATCGTCTCGCCGAGGCGCTGCGCCCGGCCACCGGATACCGGCTGCCGGTGGTCGACCGGGCCGCCGGCGGCACCCCGGCGATCTCCCTGGCGTACGGGCGGGCGCCCGGCGCCGAGGGCTACCGGCTCCGCGTGCAGCGCTCCGGGGTCACCCTGCGGGCCGGCACGAACGCCGGGCTCTTCGCCGGCGTCCAGACGCTGCTGCAGCTTCTCCCGCCGGCGATCGACGCGAACACCGTGCAGCGCGGCCGGTGGACGATGCCCGGCGGCGAGATCGTCGACTACCCGCGGTTCGCCTACCGCGGGGC
Organism: Actinoplanes sp. 13; assembly: GCF_056134165.1. Taxonomy (NCBI): domain Bacteria; kingdom Bacillati; phylum Actinomycetota; class Actinomycetes; order Micromonosporales; family Micromonosporaceae; genus Actinoplanes; species Actinoplanes sp. 13. The sequence continues at coordinate 396,984 of NZ_JBVYOQ010000005.1, forward strand.
GATGCTCGACGTGGCCCGGCACTTCCACACCCCGGCCGAGATCAAGCGGTACGTCGACGAGATCAGCCGCTTCAAGGTGAACCACCTGCATCTGCACCTCTCCGACGACCAGGGCTGGCGGATCCAGATCGACTCGTGGCCGCGGCTGACCACGGCCGGCGGCGCGCCGGGCACCGGGGTCGACGGCGCCGGTGGCGGCTTCCTGGCCAAGGCCGACTACCGGGACCTGGTCCGCTACGCCGCGGACCGGCACGTGACGATCGTCCCGGAGATCGACATGCCGGGGCACGTGAACGCCGCCCAGGTGGCGTACCCGGAACTGACCTGTGACGGGGTCGCGCCGCCGCCGCGCACCGACACCGCGGTCGGTTACAGCTCGCTCTGCATCGGCAAGGAGATCACCTACCGGTTCGCCGAGGACGTGATCCGCGAGCTGGCGGCGCTCACGCCGGGGCCGTACCTGCACATCGGCGGCGACGAGGCGCACGCCACCCCGGACGCCGACTACGTCGCGTTCCAGCAGCGGGTGCTGCCGCTGGTGGCCGAGTACGGCAAGACCGCGTACAGCTGGAACGAGATCACCCAGGCGCCCGCCGCCCGGCAGGCGATCGCCCAGTACTGGGGTCAGGCACGGGAGAACGCCTCGCTGGCGGCCGCGGTGGCCGGCGGCACGAAGGTGGTCATGTCGCCGGCCGACCGCGCCTACCTCGACATGAAGTACGACCCGGCCACCCCGCTCGGGCTGAGCTGGGCGGGCTACATCGAGGTGCGGACGGCGTACGACTGGGACCCGGGCACGCACGTCGCCGGAGTGCCGGAGAGCGCCGTGCTCGGCGTGGAGGCCCCGCTGTGGTCGGAGACCCTGCGCGAGCTCGACCACATCGAGTTCATGGCGTTCCCCCGGCTCGCCGCGATCGCCGAGCTTGGCTGGTCGCCGGCCCGCGACTGGGAGTCCTTCCGGACCCGGATCGGCGCCCACGGCCCGCGCTGGGCGCACCGCGACGTCGACTTCTACCGTTCGCCTCAGATCGCCTGGACGCCGTGACCGGGGCTCAGCCGGCCGGCGCCACCGACGTGCTGGCCGGCGGCGGGTCCACCGGATCGGCCTGCCGGCCGGCGTCGCGCTGCTGATCCTCCGCCTCGGCCTGGTCGTCGTCGGTGGGTTCGGTGCCCGGCGGCTGCCGGTCCGGGGTGGGCTCTCCCTCGGGGTGGCTGTTCAGGTAACGGATGGCGGTGTTCAGCACTGCCAGCAGCGGCACCGCGATCAGGCCGCCGACGATGCCGGCCAGCACAATGCCGGCCGCGATCGCCAGGATCACGGCGAGCGGGTGCAGCGCCACCGCCCGGCCCATGATCAGCGGCTGCAGGACGTGGCCCTCCAGCTGCTGCACGCCGATCACGATGGCCAGCACGATCAGCGCGCTGACCGGCCCGTTGGCGACCAGCGCCACCAGGATGGCGGCCGCGCCGGCGATGGTGGCGCCGACCACCGGGATGAAGGCGCCCAGGAAGACCAGCGCGGCCAGCGGCAGCGCCAGCGGGATCCCCAGGATGACCAGGCCGATCCCGATCCCGAGCGCGTCCACGAAGGCCACCAGCACGGTGGCGTGCACATAGGAGACGAGCGTGTGCCACGAGTAGTGGCCGGCGCGCGCCATCGGCAGCCGGGCCTCGCGGGGCAGCAGCCGGCACAGGAACGACCAGATCTGGCCGCCGTCGCGCAGGAAGAAGAAGAGCGTGAACAGCACCAGGAAGAATCCGGTGACCACCTCGCCGAGCGTGGTGGCCGTGCTCAGCGCGCCGGAGGTGACCGCGCCCTGGTTCTCGGTGATCGCCGCGCGCGCCTGGTCGACGTACTGGTCGAGCTGCCGGTCGGTGACGTGCAGCGGGCTCTGCGCGAGCCACGTCTGCACCTCCCGGATGCCGTCGCTGACCTGGGCGGAGAGGTCGTCGAGCTGGGCGATGAAGGTGCGGACGATCAGGCCGAGACCGCCGAAGACCAGCACCAGCGCGGCGATCAGCACCAGCCCCGCGGACAGCGAGTTGTTCATGCCGCGCCGGGTCAGCGCGGCACTGGCCGGCTGGAACAGAGCGGCCAGCAGGACGGCCACCAGCACTGGGATGATCACCAGGGTGAGCAGGGCGACGACCCGCAGGAACAGATAGCCGGCGAGGACGAACAGGATGAAGCGCCAGGCCCACGCCCCGGCCGTGCGCACCGCGCGGGGCAGGACCTCACTGTCGTCCCTGCGGTTCACCACCACGACCGGTGGCGTGGGGGGAATGCTCAGATCCGGCCCGGCGGTGAACGGCGGCGGTACGTTGCGGCGGGCCGCCTCGGTGAAGCGGGCCCGGGCCCGCTCCCGCACCGTTCGTGTCCATGCCATGTGCGCTCCCAGAATCCACGTGCCCGATCGTCACCGGCAGACTGCCCCCCAACACCGTGATTCATGCATGCTGCGGCGATTGCCGGAGTGCGCGACCCGGCGTAGACATAGACGATGATGCGCCACCTCGTATCTCTGGCCATCGCTGCGCTGGTCGTGACGCCGCCGGCCGCCGCAGTCGCCGCTGACCCGCAACCGGCGACCGGCCTGCTGCCGTTCCCCAGCGATCGCTACACGGTTCCGGACCGGAGCAGCCCTACCGGGCGCCGGGTCCACGTGCGGGGACGGCGCGGCGTCGGCCGTGTAAAGGGCTTCGGTGATCGCGCCGAGGGCGAGGTCCTGCTCGCGCTCGTCGCTGGCCGCCGCGCGGGCGAGATCCTGCAGCTCGGCCAGGGTGTAGCCGTACGGCAGTGCGCCTGAGGTGGCGTCCGGCATGGTGCTAGTCCTCCCGTTGTCGGTGCCCCCTGAGCCCGCAGCCAACAGCGGGTCAGCGGGTGGGCGCTGGGAGGGAACGGCACAACCCGACCTTGGTCACGCGCCGGGTTCCCGATTCGGGCCAGCGATACAGGACGGTCCGAAAACCCTGCTCGACGAACCAGTCGTCAAGCAGCTGCACCAGGTCGTTGGAGCTGCCGCCGAGCTGGTGGGCTTCCTCGACCTCCCGGTAGAACTCGGTAACAACCGCCGGATCGACGGCGGACAGATCGGTAACGACAGCCTCCGGTGTGGCACGGTGCGGCATCTCTAGAAGGTCTCACCTCGTTGGCGGCGCTGATCTCTCACCACGGCTGTCACCAAAACTGGTACTCGGGTGGCAGCCGTCGATGTGCGGAATCGTCTGCACGGATGTCAGATGTCCGTAATTCTCTGTTACGTGTGAGATGGGGACGGCGGGATCCCGTCGGTACAGCGGGATCCCGCCCAGGCCGGCTAGTTGCCGATGGTCAGGTGATCGAGAAGCCAGCTGGTCAGAGCGCGGGTGGCGCCGGCGAAGATGCCGGTGACCACGGCGAGGGACATCCGGGTGCGGCGCTGCTCGGGGTCGTGCGGGTGCTGCGAGGATGAGGTCATCGGGGTGCTCCCTGAATGTCTGAGACGAAAGCGGAACCGGCGCCGGCTTGTGTTCTCAGACTCAGGCCCCGTCACAGTGCCGACCTGAGTGTCGATGGGTGTCGAGCATCCACGACGGGGAGCGGTGGGGCATCATCGATCGGACGATGGATGCCGACAAGTCCCGACCAGTGCGCCGCCCGCCCGCGGCGGCCGCCAAGCGCGCCACGGTGCGCCGGCCGCGAAAGCTGGCCCGGCCCGAGCTCGATGCCGGCCCGCAGCAGCAGGTCCGCGATCTGCTTTACGACCTGCACGAGGAAGCCGGCAGGCCCGCCCTTGAGGCCCTGGAGAAGCGGATCGCCGGCGACGACCGCCTCGACGGTTCACCGAAGAAGGACGCGATCCACCGGATCATCTCCCGGGGTGGGCCGGCGTCGCTGGCTGATGTCCGCGCGGTCGCCCAGACGCTGGCGCGGGCCTGCGGTCAGGATGAATACACCATCGCCGCGCAGGTCACCGAGCTGATCCGATCGCTTTCGAGGTCATCCGGGCCAGGGCCGTTGCTGCCCCGGCGGTCGGGGTATCTGGCTCAGGTCCGGCACATCGCGCCGCCCGCGTTGGTGGGCCGCGAGGCGGAGTTGGCGGAGTTGGCCCGGTTCTGTCTGGACGAGCAAGCCGGTGCGTATGTGTGGTGGCAGGCGGGGCCGTGGGCGGGTAAGTCGGCGTTGTTGTCGACGTTCGTGCTGCAGCCACCCAAGTCGGTGCGCTCGCGAGTGCAGGTGGTGGCGTTCTTCATCACCGCCCGGCTCGCGGCACAGGACAACCGGCAGGCGTTCACCGCAGTGGTCGGCGAGCAGTTGGCCGCGTTGACCGGCCGGCAGGTCCCGGCGATGATCGACGAATCGCTACGGGAAGCGTGGCTGCTGGACCTGCTCAACCAGGCCGCAGATGCTTGCCGGCAGCGACGGATGCGGCTTGTTCTGCTGGTCGACGGACTTGACGAAGATTGCGGGGTCACCACCGGCCCGCACGCGCGCAGCATCGCCGCGCTGCTGCCCGGTGTCCCACCTGCTGGAATGCGGGTCATCGTGGCCGGCCGACCCAATCCGCCCGTGCCGGACGATGTGCCCGACTGGCACCCGCTACGCGAACGGAGCATCGTCCAGCCGCTCACGGATTCTCCGCACGCCCGTGACCTGCAACGGCTCGCACAGACTGAACTCAAACGGCTGCTCACCGGCAGCCCAGTCGAGCAGGATCTGCTCGGCATGCTGACCGCTGCCCGCGGTGGCTTGTCCAGCGACGACCTGCAGGAATTGACTGGGGCTGGGCTGATCGAGATTGAAGAGGTGCTGCACACCGTGGCCGGGCGCACGTTTACCCACCGCTCCCAGCAGTGGGCCGGTGAGGCTGGCCCGTTGGTGTATCTGCTCGGTCACGAGGAACTCGACGTCGCCGCCCGCCGGTACCTCAACGAAACTCGACTGACTGGCTACCGCAACCGCTTGCACGACTGGGCCGACCGCTACCGACTCCCTAGCCACGGCAATCTGCGCTGGCCACTGAATACGCCGGAGTATCTGCTGCTCGGCTACCCCCGGATGCTGAGCACCGCCGGTGATGTCTCCCGGCTGGTCGACTTGGTCACCGACCCGGCTCGTCACGACTGGATGCTCGATGTGACCGGCGGCGATGCTGCGGCCCTCGCCGAGATCGCCACATGCCAGGATCTTGTGCTCGCCGGCTCCAAACCCGACCTCGATGCAATGCTGCGGTTGTGCATCCGCCGCAACAACCTTGCCGACCGCAACAGCCACATCCCAACTGGGCTGCCCGCCGTCTGGGCCACGCTCGGACAACACACCCGAGCCGAAGCCCTCGCTCGTTCGCTCAGCAGCCCGGAAGAGCAGGCGCGGGCGTTGACCGCGGTGGCCCGGGCAATCGCCGTCGCTGGCGACCCCGGCCACGCCGAAATCGTGGCTGGTTCGATCCCCGACCCATACCTGCAGGCGCATGCGCTGGCCGAGGTGGCCGGGGCGATCGCCGTCGCTGGCGATTCTGACCGTGCCGAGACCATCGCCCGCTCAATCACCGACCCGAGATGGCAGGCGCATGCGTTGGCCGCAGTAGCCAAAGCGGTCGCCGCCGCCAGTGACCCTGGCTTGGCTCGGCACCTCGCCGAACAGGCCGAAACCATGGCCCGCGAGATCACCGAACCGTACCCGCGGGCTTGGGCGCTATCCAGGGTAGCCGAGGCGATCGCCGCCGCCGGTGACCCAGGCCTGGCTCGGCACCTCGCCGAACAGGCCGAAACCATGGCCCGCGCGATCACCGAACCGTACCCGCAGGCTTGGGCGCTAACCAGGGTAGCCGAGGCGATCGCCGCCGCTAACGACCCTGACCGTGCCGAGACCATCGCCCGCTCAATCACCGACCCGAGATGGCAGGCGCATGCGTTGGCCGCAGTAGCCAAAGCGGTCGCCGCTGGCGACCCCGGTCTGGCTCGGCACCTCGCCGAGCAGGCCGAGATCGTGGCCCGTGCGATCACCGACCCCGATGTGGGATTAGCTCTGGAAGCGGTTGCCGAGGCGATCGCCGCGGCCGGCGACCCTGACCGTGCCGAGACCATCGCCCGGTCGATCACTGTCCCGGGCGCTCAGGCACCGGCGCTAGCTACGGTGGCCAAAGCGATCGCCGCAGCGGGTGACCTCAGCCGGGCAGAGACCATCGCCCGGTCGATCACCAACCCGGCCTATCGAATACAGGCGCTAGTCGAGTTGGCTTGGGCGACCGCCGCCGCAGGCAACCACGACCGGGCCCGGCACATCACCGGACAAGCAGAAACCTTGGCCCGTGCGATCATCGACCGGCGCAAGCAGGCGTTGACGTTGACCGCAGCGGCTCGGGCGATTACCGCCGCCGGGGACCCCGACCGCGCGGAGGCCATCGCCCGAAGGATCATCGACCCGGACAAGCAGGCACGGGCGCTGACCGCGGTGGCCGAGGGGATCGCCGCAGCTGGCGACCCCGGCGGCGCTGAAAACATCGCCCGATCGATCCCTCGCGAAAGCTCCCAGCTACGGGCGCTGACCGCGGTCACCGCGGCAACCGCCGCAGCCGGCGACCACGACCGCGCTGAGACCATCGCCCGTTCAATCGCGTATCCAGGCTTTCAGGCATCGGCACTGATCGCGGTGGCTCAATCGATTGCCGCCGCCGGCGACCACGACCGGGCCGAGACCATCGCTCGTTCGATCATCCCCCCGGCCGAGCAGGCACGGGCGTTGGCTGCGGTGGCCAGGGCGATCGCCGCCGACGACTCCGACCGGGCCCGGCACCTCGCCGGAGAGGCCGAAACCATGGCTCGCGCGATGACCGACGTGCTCAAGCAGGCGCATGTGCTAACAAGGGTGGCCGAGGCGATCGCCGCCACCGGCGACTACGACCGGGCTGAGATCATCGCACGCTCGATTGCCGGCGCCGGCGACTCCGGCCAAGGTGAGATCGTCCCCGGTTGGTTCGGCGCCCGGGACCACCAATCACCAGCGCTAGCCGCGGTGGCCGAGGCGATCGCTGCGGCTGACGATCCCGGTCGCGCCGAAACCATCGCTCGTTCGATCACCGACTCGACCCAACAGGCACGGGCGCTGACTGCAGTAGCCAGAGTGGTCGCTGCCGCCGGCGACCACGGCCGGGCGGTGACCGTGGCACGATCGATCAAGTACCCAGACGAGCAGAATCGGGCGCTCACCGTGGTGGCCGGAGCGAGCGCAGCCGCCGGCGATCTCGATCGGGCTGGTCGGCTTCTAGGCGCGGTGTTGGCGGTGGCGTCGTGGCGAGAGTCGTTATCAGTGCTGGTCGAGTACTGGCCGCAGGTGGTGCTCCGGCGTGTTAGGGACTTATCCGGCAACGAATGTTCGTAATACACGGCGATGCGGATCGGCTACGGACGAGTTTCAACCGCGACCAAGATCCCAACGCCCTCGTCCGCAACGCGGTCGGGGTCGGCGGAGCAGGCGCAGCCGCAGGCGGGAACTGAGGTGCAGGAACTCCTGATCGACGGACTGGTGAAGGTGACCATGACGGCCCTGCGGCCCCCGGGAGGCTGGCCGGGAAACGTGGGCTGGGAGGACACAGCCGGGGCACGCACGGCCGGACGCCCTCGCATGAGGGACAAACTCGTTCGCCGGCCCGTCGCCGCGGTGCATAAGGTGCCCAGGTGAAAGATCGCGGCATGCCGAGGGCTCTCTTCGACCGGATCGAGCACCTGACGCGACGGCGTCAGGCCGATGGCGGATTCACGGTGCATCCTGGATCTGTCCTGGCTGCCGCGAACGCCGCTTCGACGCCCTACGAGGTCGGGCACGGCGTCCACCGTCACCTGGACATCGCGATCGATCACCTGATGGCCATCAAACTGCTGGCCATCAACGCCGGTACGATCCCCACCTACGGAGCGTTCACGCTGCTGCGGGCCGCTGTGGAGAACCTTGCCTCGGCGATGTGGCTGCTGCGCGGGCAGGACACCAAGGAACGGGTGCTACGCGAACTGCAGTTCCAGGCGGCCGACCTGAAGGCCCTCACGCAGGCCGAGGCCCTGGCGGCCGCGGCTCAGCGGCGCAGTGCCACGGTCGTAGATGGCCGGCTGGATCTGGTCCGGCAGGTCGCCGGCCGTAACGGGCTGACGATGCGCGCCGTGGAGCGGCGGGCCGATTGGCGGCGAATCGTGCGGTCGCTCGGAGTCGACGACGGTACGGAAGCCACTGCCGAGTTCCTGTGGAAGACGTGCAGCGCGTTCGCGCACGGTGACCCCTGGCCGTCGCGGACGTTCCTGGACCAGGAGGAGCTCGCGACGTCCACCGACACGGTCGTGCAGCTTCGGGTGACGGCATCGTTGCCGAACCTGACGCCGATGCTCGAGCTGGCGCTCTCGATGGCAGACCTCGTCATGCGAACATTCGACACCATGCGCGTTCCCGCTGCCACGCAGTGAACTAGCTCAGAAGATGCCTTCCCGACTCGGGCTGATGCTGTAGGACCGAAGGATGAAGATCGTTCAGGGCGGCGACGGTGGCCTCGAAGACGACGTCAGCGCGTTCCTCTGCGAGGCTGGGTGGCCCGAGGAGTCGACTGGTTTCGCCGGCACCACCTGGTTCGCGGCGCTGGCGGGTACAGGCGAAGACCCTAAAAAGCATGAGGTCACCGGAATGGCCTACGGATTCCCGGTGAGTGCGGAGCAATACTTACCTCGGGGTGTCCTGCCCGATCCCGCGTTCTGGATCGGGTTGATTGTGGTGACTCGACATGGCATTCGCCTCGGCACCTGCCTTCTGCAGGCGCTCGTCGAGGCCGTTGCGTCGCAGCATCGATCCATCTTGCTGAGCATCGATCAAGAGCGGGACGGCGTTGAAACCCGAGAGAGGTTCGCAAGAGAGTGTGGGTTCATCCAGCGGAAATTCGGCCCTGAGTCGGTCTGGGGCGCAAAGACAGAAGACGTAGTCGCGGCCGTGACGACGAGGATTGCAAATCATCCGCCCTGCCCATAGCCGCCACTCTGCTCGCCTGTTCGCTGTGATGGTCTACGGATACAGAAGCGACGGGGTTCGCAGGAACGATCTCACAAAACAGAAATGGGACCAGCTGACGCTGGCCCCATTTCGGCGACGCACGAGCAGCTGCGTGCCGGTTGGGAGCAGACCGCCGCGGCTGCCGTCACCGCGCAGGCCGGCGCAGGCCGTGCCGCCGCCACGGCCGCCCGCGGCCCGGCTCGGCGCCGGAACGTGCCGGACGCCGATCCCCCCGGCTCGCCGCTGCCCGCGCTGAGCTCGCCGGCTAGCACCACGGCGTAGCAGCCGGGCCGGCCGACTGGCCTGAGCCCGCCCAGCCCGGCACTGGCCTGCCCCTCACTTGGGTTATCGGCGCCAACCGCGACGAGCGCGGCGCCTGATGGGCAGCCTCGCCACCCGAGCGTCACGCACCCTCGTCAGGCCCACGCAGCGCCAGCAACCTGAGAAGCCGAATAAATCTTGATACGGGCGTAAAGAAGTCCCGCCGAATCCGCCCCGTTACCGGTAGACAGCCCTCCCCTCTCGGGACGCGGCCCTACCTGGAAAGGCGGAAAGTCTCCATGATGGATCCCATGACCGCGATGCTGGTCGGCGCTCTCGCGCCGGCCATGCTGCTGTTGAGCCAAGCCTTGCGTGCCTGGGTGCTGCTGCACGGCCGCGCCGCGCTGGTGCGCGCGACCGCCCAGCTGCCTGCCGGCGCTCAGGTGCGCGGCTGCGACACCGCGGGTCGCTGGTCCGCCCGGCACCGCCCGGAGAGCGCACGGTGACCGCGCCCGACGCCGGTGAGCGCGTCTACGCGGAAGGGGATCGCTGCAGTGACTGCCGCAGCCCGCTGTTCACTGACTTCGAGGCCTGGTACCGGGCCCGTCACCGCCGCCTGTTCCACTACGTCCTGTCCCGCGGCCGTCAGCGCGCCGACGCCGATGACATCGTCCAGGACACCTTCAACGACCTGCGCGTGCGGAAAGTCAGATGGCTTCGGGCACCCGGCGGCTGGCTGACCCACGTGGCCACCCGCAAGGCGGCATCGGTCGACCGTGACCTGCTGTTCCTCGGCGACGATGAGACGAATTTGATCGACAATTCGCGCCGGGTGACCTGGACCTCTCTGGCACCGCAGCACGACCCTGAAGCGGCCGAGCGTCTGCGAACAACCCTGCGCGCGATGGCGCAGCTGCCCGACCAGCGCAGAATCGTAACCACCCTCGCCGCGGCCGGCTGGACTCATCGGGAGATCGCTGAGGGCCTCGGCATCAAGCTGGGCACCGTCGGCGCGCATGTCAAGCAAGGCCGCGAGAGCACGCGTATCAGAGTCAGAAGTAGCGGAAGTAACGTGTTCTTCCGGGGCGGAAGTTTCATCCATGGCGACAGCTTCAGTACGACTCCTTTCTTGGCGGCGAGGCTCCACCATGGTCAAGTCGCTGGCTCGTCCCTCGGAACCTCCGTCTGGGTCTGGTGCCCGTCGTGCGGACCTGGCGAAGACCCACAACGGTGGATCAGTTCTAGCCGACTGCAACGCCAGCAACGTGACCAGGCCCGCTACGAGAGAGTGATGGAACTACTGGATCGAATACCCACTCGGGCCGTACGCGCCGAACTCGACCGCCTGTACCGAAAGACATGGGGTGAGGACGAAGCCGACGACCTGGAATGACAGCCGTCGGCGGGCACTCACCGGGCATCGACGGCGCCGTCGCAGATGCAGGCATGTGCTTCAGTGCGCGCAGCCGCAGCTGCTACTGCCGTCTAAAGATCGGGTGACGTACTCGGGGAACGGCTGGGTGGCGTGCCGGATAGGTCGGGGTGCCGGTAAGGACCATGTCACCAGCCGCAAACGAGGTGATCCCCCACGGATCAAGCGGATCAACAAGGTCCGGCTCTACCGACCCGCTGCGGGTGGGGCCGACGCCTACCCGCGGCTCGCGCCGGTCGCGGAAGTGGCGGAAGCCGACGCTGTCGGTGGCGACAAGCTGCCGCCATCGAATGTTGATCGGCCCGGCGCTCTGTAGTTGGTGCCGGCCGCAAGATCTTTCTGACGCTCATCCGGCGAGCCGGCTCCCTCTACGGGGGGTGGCCGGGCGCCTTGACGCCAGCAGGTCAAGTGCAGCACCGGCAATTTCCTGATTGCTGAGCCCGCTCGATGACCGGCAGATGGCTCATCTGGGACTTAGTGCAGGACCAGCGTCCGCCCGCAAACAACGTGAGCTGCCTCTTAGGAAGGTCACGCGGTGTTGTCGGGCCTTGTGGCCGGACTGCAACGAGCCGGTACCCGCGTGGGCTCGGACCCTATTTCGCACCGTCAGCTGCCTTAGCCCGCCGCGCCGCTTCAAGGTTGCTGCGGGTGGTCCGGGTGTCCGGGTGGTCGTCTCCGAGGACCCGCTCCTCCCAGGAGGTTTAGCAGATCTCCTCGACCCAGCCGGACTTCATCCGGCCCTCGGTGTCGAAGTCGAGGCTCATCCACACCGTATCGCCGTCGATGCGCAACCCGGATTCGGGGTCCGTGGAGTAGTCGACGCGCCGGGCCGCGATGTCCGCGGACGGCCCGGCCGCGATCTGGCGCCACGCCTCATCGAGGGCAGCCGCGTGCGTTTCCAGGAGGTCGCGGGGTTGCTCGGGCAGTTGCAACCCGCCGGAGGTTGACCCTTTCGCGCCGACGCGCTTACTCCTTGCCCAAAGCGCACCTCGCCGTCGACTAGGCGCACTTGCTCGGTGCGGCGGCAGGCTCAAGAATACGTCGTCGACAATCGGGGTCTCAAGTACACCGGCGGTAACGAAATAGCGGCGATTCCCTGCCACAGTCTCGGCAATAGCCGCTTGACCTGCGTAAACGGCGTTCATCGCATGCTTGGCAGCGCATCGTTCCAGCACGTTCCAGCACGTTCCGCGTTTCAACCTTCACGGGTCTGATGCTGCGAGATTCGCAGTTCACGCCGCCATCGTGTTTCGCCCTGTTCCAAGTATTCTGCCATCCGGCTTTCTGCTGTTGGATCTGCCGCCGGACACCGGCACCATGGACTTACATTCGATCGACAAGAAGGACAGAGCAATGCGCCACTAGCGAATCCCAATATAGGCATTCCGGACGGTGCGCCGGAAGCTCTCAGCAGGCTATCCGAAGGTTCCCATGGCAAGGTCAGTGAGGAGGGGCGCACTATGCCGAATCCCGAAGTGGTTTGGTCGCTGCATCCGATCTACATTGTCATTGATGTCTCTGCTTCGAGGGCACCGGGCGATTGGGGTAGGGGCGACCATGCGGCCGGCAGCGGCGGCTTTACCCATGAGTTCCAGACCAAGGTCACATATCCGATGTACTCCCTTGACTACGGCTGGGCGCTGCCTCACCTGATCGCGCTGTTCGCCCCGGTGTTTTACAAGAAGGTCGGGGCACAGCCAGCACGGTACGGCCATCAAGGCCCTTCGGAAGGGATCTGTTCCGTGACCGACAGGTTGTTGCTGCGAAGGCTGCTCACCGCTTGGCGGAATGCTGCGGAAACTTCTGTGCGGGCCGTGGCCGAACGGCGAGCGGGAACCGTGCGAGGCTACCCGCTGATCCGGGTGTTCGCTTCCACCCAGGCGCAGGTCACGGCCGGGTTAGCCGCCCGGATTCCTCGCGGCGTTGCGCCGACGGGCACGTGGGCGCTACGGCAACCGCATGTCGACGATCTGTACCCGAGCGCGATCGCCACGGCCAGCCTCGCTGGCGGCAGCGCTCCGATGGCCTGGAGCGCCGATGGGCAGTTGACCGTTACTGATGGCCAGCAGCGGCTTTCCACGCTGCGGAGCCAATACTGGTGGATCGATGATGCGCACGTAACCAGGCGGGTCGCGACCATCTCCCGCCGCACCGCTACCTTCCCGCTGGTGCAGTGCGAAGCGCGGCCGTGTCGCTTCCCTGAGCAGGGAATCCGGAAGGCCTGCCTGTGCTATCTGCAGTTGGTGTACGACAGGGGCCCCGTTCGACAACCGCTTACCGATTCGTGCCGGATTATTCCGGCATTGCCTCGGATCCTGCCGAGGGACCTCGCCCAGCAGGAGTGCGGCGCCACATTGGTCCCGTGGCTGCTCGAGTTCGCCACGCTCTCCGGTCGCAGAGACGGCCCGGCTGTCTTTCGCCGCGCCAGCAGCCCTCGCCTCGCCGGCCATCGCGTCGTCGCAAGCGCGCCAAGCAGCACTTCCGCGGTCACGTCCCATTGGCCGGCCGATCAGGTGTTTTGGGAAACCCTGGTTGCAGAGCAGCCGCGGTCATCTCGCAACCGTGTCAGCTCAGCGGAGATGTCGATGCCGCGCATCTCGCCATGGCCGAGCGTGATCCTGCAGCAGGGCAACCAATCCACACGCCAACCGCGCGGGGCGCCGGTGTCCACACCCTGGCGGCGCCGCCGAGTTGGGCCCCGCAGCCTGACCGGCCTGCTGGCTGGCACCGTCAACACCGCAGCCGTAAGGCCGGCCGGCCCGCTCCTCTCGAAGGCGTTCGGCGCGGCAGTGCATACGGCCTACACAGCCAGCGCGGCCAGGGCCTGCGCTGACTACTGCGGTCAGCGCAGGCGTTCTCGACTATTGCCGCGAGCTACCCGACGCGGCAGTCCGGGATCACTTGGCGCATCACACCCACCCGCAGCACTCCGTACTCTGCGGTACGCTCGTCCGGATGTAAGAATCGGAGACAGCGAGTAGCGGCGTGATCGCTATATGTTGCGACTGGTTCGTCTGGCATCGCTGTTCTACTGGAAACTTTCGGCATCAACGGCGATGCTCGCAGTAGCGGTCCCCACAGCTAGGCGGCCACTGACAACAAAACCGCTCCACAGTGCAAACCTCAGAACTCCCCGGGACCTTCTTACGTGACGCCATGGGCTGGCAAGCGAAAGAGAGCTTCCTCCGGGGATCGAGGGAGCAAAGCCGGCTGACTCCCGGCGGAGCTCCCTCATCAATGTCGAGGCGGGATCCCCGAGGGGTCCCGCCTCGCTGCATGCTCCGGCCTCCTTCGACCAGCAGCCCGCGGCGATGAGCGCCGGCCGAGGGACGGAAACTCGGGGAGTCACGTAAAGGCTGACGCCCTCTCGTCCGTCCCGACCCGGGAGCCTGGCGACGGTCCGTGTCCCTAGCTGAAGCTCACCCGCGAAGATCAACGCATTTCCTTCCACCCCGGAGGGTTATACGTCGAGATGGGGATGTGAGCACAGTCGGACCCGAGACCCGCGTCCGATGATGGAATAATGTCCTCACCGTACGTAATTTCATATCAAGGTATCTACATCAACGCATTGGTCTTGCTAAATCAATTGATCTCAATTCCAGTACGACTTAAATTTCGCTACGGTTTAGTGCCGTATTTCATCGGCGCAATTCGGGCGAATCAACTAAGGCGCGTGTTCCTCGCAAAGTTGGAACAGCGAAATCGAGGCGCCCACTCGCTGATATCTCTAGCCACATGTAAAAGTGGGATGTCCGGGACTTGTCACCCCGGACACCGCAATACCTCTTCCGGTTCGGGAGAGGCCCGCTTGCCAGCCCATGGCCCGCGACGCTCCTCGTCGCGGACACGCCACGACACTCGTCGTGGAGAAAGTAGGTCCCAGTGAAAGTGCCCGAAGAGGGCGACCCCCCTTCCACCGCCATCATCGCCGCCCGCGTGACGGCGCTGATGTCCATCGCCGCATACGCCGAGCAGGTCCTGCAGGACCTGCTCAACCGCGGCTTCGAGCTGCCCACGGCGCTGACCGCGAGCAGCTTCCTGGCCTTGGTCCTGATCGTGGGCATCTTCGTGCTCACCCAGGACTCCGGGATCGACGGCGGGACCGGCCACCGGCCGCTTCCCGCCTGATCCAGCGGCCTGGCGCCGGTCGTGTTCCCCGCGTGAGCGGGACACGGCCGGCGGGGCTCCGGACAAGGAGATGGACATGGTGAACAACAAGAAGGTCACCGACGAGCGTGTGACTGTCCTGCTCAGGGTTTTCGGCGCGGAACTCAAGCAGGAGATCCAGCTCGCCGGTCGGCACATCACCCACCGCTGGTTACAAGAGCAGGCTGCGGCGAGCAGCGGGGTACGGCTTCCCATTGCCAGCCTCAACCGCCTGCTCAACGGCAGCGGGAGCGTGCCTGACTGGGAAATGATCAATCGGATCCTGCAGCTCTGCCGCGTGGACCAGACTGAGATCGACACAACCTGGCACGACAAGTGGCGCAAATTGGTCACTACCGTGCGGGCCATGCAAGTCGCCCAGAGCATCACGCCCGTGCTGGCCGTACCGACCAAGTGCCCTGAGTGCGGCGGTGCGGTGCTCGACGAAGACGTGCACCGGCAGTGGCACGACGACGTAGAGGCCAAGTACCGCCGACGTGGGTTCCGCGCCGCCAGCTAAGTCTGCTCGACGACGAGGTCCCCGTGTCGCCCTCACAGGCGACTCGGGGACCTCTCTGTCGCGAGCTCGGTCGGGGTACCGGCACCGGTCCGTGGGAGGGTCTCGGCTAAGTCGGCCGAGACCCTCCCACACCGGTCAGGCCCGGGGCCGGGCCCCGGACGGCCGGGCCGCGCCCACGATGACCGCCCAGTTGTGCGCGGACGGCCAGGTCCTCGGCCCGAGCCGGCCGCGCAGCTGCAGCCTGTCGGCGGCGTAACCCTCTGCGGCGGCGATCGCCGGGCCGCTGATGTAGGGGTCGGCCTCGGCCACGAACACCGCGGCGAACGCGGCCGCGCGTTCCGGGCGGTCGAGGTGCTCGCCGAGGCGAGCGCCGACGCCGCCGGCCCGACGGGCCTTACCCAGCCAGCGCACCCGGTCGGCGTCGTCAACGGCCAGATACAGCCCGCTGGGCACGTCGGCCAGTTCACTCAGTGTGGTCCGCCCGGTGTTCGGGCCAAGTGGGTAGCGCCGGGGCATCCCGGCGAAGGCTAGCATGCCCAGCGCAGACCGCAGCAGCAGCAGCGAGGTGCGGTCGACCGCCGGGCCGGCGACCAGCTCGGTGTCGATGCCCCTCACAGGTCGGTCACCGCCACGATCGCTTCGGCGAGCATTCCGACGGCCTCGTTGATCTTGGCCTTGATCTCCTTGAGCTCGTCGGTGTGCGCCTTCTGCACGTCGACCGGCACCTCGATGGCCCCGGCCTCCACCCGGGCCGCCGCTGCCTCGGTGATCACCTCGACGAGTTCCTCGAAGTCGACTTTCAGCTGGCCTGCTGCTGCCGTGATCGTCTTCATCTTCTGGGGGATCTCGCCGCGCAGCCGGACCATGCGGGTGAGGGCGTCCTCGACGATCTCGTCCTCGGTCGTGATCGTGTCCGGTGGCGGCTGGCTCCCGCCCTCGGCACCTGCGTCGCCGCCGTTGTCGTCCTGGTCACCGCCGCTGTCTTCGGTGTCGCCGTCAGTCGGCTTGGGCTTGGCGCCGGTCGGCGGCGGGAACGTCGCGTCGAACCAGTTCTTGTCGGCCAGCACACCGGTCCGCGGCTCACCGTCAAGGCCGGGCGCCCAGAAGGTGCCCGGCATCCCCTTGATCCCGGTCGTGGCGTCCGGCGCCTCGAGCACTTTGATCGCGAACGCGATCAGCAGCTCTCGGCTGACCTTCGCGTTCGGCTCCTTGTACGCGTGCACGAGAGCGTCAACGGCGCTGGCGGGCGTACGCCGCACACCTTTGCGCTTAGGTCCGACCTCGGACCCCTGCCCGGCGGTGATGAACGGCTCCGGGGCGTTGACCAGCCCGGGCAGCAGGTGCCGCTGCACCAGCGTCTCCCAAGCACCCTTGACGCCGTCGCGGCATGCGTTGATCAGGTTGGTCAGGCTCCGCGCATCGGCACTGACGCCGTACTGCACGTCCCGCGCACCGAACGCGCCGCGCATCGCCAGCAGGTTCCCGCGGTGCACGAAGTGCTGCGCGACGACGGCCGCCCACACCTCGGTGCGGCGCACCGCCTTCGCCCCGTTCTGCTGGCTCCAGCTGGCCTCCTGCAAGGTGCGCCGCACGATCGGCCAGTCCTGGCCGGTATCGACCCGCTGGTAGCTCTTGCGCTCGTCGGGCTCCTTGACCGGCGGGAACATCAGTGTGGTCGCGCAGCGGATCGCCATGTCGCGCAGCGCCATCGCGGTGGCTGGCTCACCCGGTGTCAACAGCACGGCGAGCGGGTCGAGCGGACCGGCGCCGACCAGCGCGTCGGCGATACCGGCCTCGTCGAGATCGGCGGCGCTGACCCGCCCCTTGGTGATGTCTGCGGCCAGCGCCGCAGCGAGCCGGCCGGCCGTTTGGTACGCCTTGACCACCGTCGACCACAGCCCCAGGGCGCGGTCCTCGTCGTCGTAGGCGAGCTGGCCGCGCAAGTGCTCGTGCACGTTGAGGTCGCGCAGCGCGGCCTCCAGATGCGCTGGGTCCTGCACGCCGACCACGACCCGGGCCTCGACGTCGGCGAGCCGGGCGGCACGGGCGGCACGGCCCTCCGGGTCGCGGTCGGGGTCGTCGTACTCGGCGTTGAGCCTGGCGCTGACCCGCCGCAAGATTTCGGCCAGCGAGATGATCCGCGCGTGGGTGTTCTCGCCCTCGCCGGGCAGCGGGATCAGTCGCTGCGGCACACCGATCAGCAGGTCGGCCGGGTTGATCCCGAACACGCCGAACAGCCGGGCATACGCGCGGTTGTTGCCGGTGACCTGAAAACCGCGCCAGGTGTGGTAGTCGCCGTCGGCGCCGGTGAGCTCGGTCAGCTGCAGCACCACGATGGTGCTTTCGCGCTGGCCTTCCTGGATCAGCGATTCGACCAGGTCGTAGGGCCGCTGACCACCGCGCTTCTCGAGCTGGTCGACGGCGTACCGCTGGATCTCGGCGGCGGCGGCCGGACTGGTCACGGCGGTGGCCAGCGCCGCGACGGGCTTCCCCTCCTCGGTGGCGGCCTGCACCACCGGCAGCGGCGTCCGCGGTGGCGTACAGCCCGGATGGTAACCAGCTGGCCAGCGCCGGCCGCGACGGCACGGTGCGGGTGTGGGACCTGGCCACCGGCACCTCCCGCACCCTCACCGGCCACACCAACGTGGTGTACGACGTGGCGTACAGCCCGGACGGCAGACAGCTGGCCAGCGCGAGCGCCGACGGCACGGTGCGGGTGTGGGACCTGGCCACCGGTGCCTCCCGCACCCTCACCGGCCACACCGACGCGGTGTACGACGTGGCGTACAGCCCGGACGGCAGACAGCTGGCCAGCGCCAGCGCCGACAACACGGTGCGGGTGTGGGTGGGTGCCGGGATGACTTCGTCGGAGATGGTCGCATTCATCTGCGACCGGTTACGGCGTGACCTCACCCCGACCGAACGTGAGAGATATTTGCCGTCGGCGAACACCAGTTCGCCGGTATGTCCAGCAACCCGTTGATGGGCCTTGCGTGCACGACGAGCGGACTCCGCAATGCGGTGTGGTGTTAAGGAATCTCGTTCGAGATTGATTGACACTCCCGGGCGCCCTCCCACGGAAAACCCCGGTCTCCGAGAGGGCACCGACCTGCGAGGGCGCCTCGCCGACCCTCGGCGAGCAGGGTCCGCAGCAGCCGGAACCAGCGACCGACGTGAACGTCGCGGCCGGCGGACCCACCCGGCCGGTAGTCAGCCCTTGGTAGGTGTAGTGGTCCAGGGCGAGCACCGCGGCGTCGACGACTACCCGCCCCGAAGCGGCCCGGCGGCGCCGCACAATCCTGGCTGCCCAGACGGCGGCCGCGGCCGTCATCACGGACCTGACCGGCCGGGCCGTTGACGTCTGGGAAGACGACGAGGACGGCGTCGGCGACCCGTACTGGACCGCCCTGCTGGTTCAGGGACCCATCCGGTGACGGCCAGGCGGCGCTCGACGCCACCCTGGCCCGGCTTGCTCCGGACCGGCGCCCGGGCCCGCCGTCGCTGGAGAAGTACGACCAGCTCCTCACCGCCGCGCCGGGTCGGTCGGCGGGCCGGCCATCGCTAGTCCCCCGCCGGATCGTCGCGCCGGGGCGCAGGCGGCCTTCTCGGTAGGGGGTGAACCGGGCGCGCAGCAGGGACAGCTGTGCGAGCAGGCCGTTGAGGAACATCGGAACGGAAAGTAACGCTAAGGATGATCTTGGGTCGGGGCTCCGGCTCGACACGTTCGGGGTACGTCGGTTGTCGTGATCGACTGACCGTTAACCCGGCTTCGATCATGTTCGATCTCTTCTACCGTTTCGGCCTGTGCCGGTTGAGTTCCTTACCGATGAGCAGGCCGCGGCGTACTGCCGGTTTCCGGCCGGGCTGACGCCGACGGAGTTGGAAGGCCTCTTCTTTCTCGACGACGCGGACCGGGATCTGATCGTCGAGCGCCGGCGGGACGAGAACCGGATCGGGTTCGGGTTGCAGGTGGCCACGGTCCGGGCGTTGGGCCTGTTCCTGGAGGATCCGCTGGATGTGCCGACCGAGGCGGTCGACTATGTCGCGGCGCAGGTCGGTGCGGCTGATCCGTCGGTGGCCAAGGAGTATCTGCGGCGCCGGCCGACTCGGTTCGAACACCAGCGCGAGATCGCCCGGGTGTACGGATACACCGATTTCGCTGCGGCGGAGCCGGACCTGGCGCGCTGGATCGACGACCGGGCGTGGACCACCGGGGACGGGCCGAAGGCGATCTTCGACGCGGCGGTGGGCTGGCTGCGTGAGCGCAAGGTGCTGCTCCCTGCGGTGAGCACCCTGGCCCGGCTGGTGGCGCAGGCAACCGACCGGCTCCACGAGCGGCTGTCCGCCCTGGTGTCAGCTGATCAGGCCCGGCTGCTGGAGGACCTGCTTGACGTGCCTGACGGCTCCCGGGTTTCGCAGCTGGAGAGGTTACGTGCGCCGGCACCCGTGTTCGCTGCTGGCCAGCTTCGCCGCCTCGTTCCCGCTGCGCCGGCCGTCGCCGATCGCGACCGAGGAGATGGCGCTCTACCTGCTGACCCGCAGCGAGGGCACGATCGGCGAGCTGACCAGGCTACTCACCGACGCCGCGATCGCGGCGATCGACTCCGGTGAGGAGGCCATCAACCAGCGCACCCTGCTGCTGGCCTCATACCTCGGGCCCACCGAGCGGCGCCGGCTGTTCGAGCGGGAACTGGTGTGACACCGCGGTGGCCGCTGCACCCGCCGCCCGGCCCGCTGGAAGCGCTGTCGTCGTGGCTTGCCCGCCTCGCCGAGCTCTACCACCTGCCAGTGGCCCGCCTGCTCGCCGACAACCTCGGCCTGGTCGGCTTCACCGTGCCCGACGACCTTGACCACGACCCGCCCGCGGCCATGCTCACCGCGCTGGCCGAGCGGACCGGCGTCGACCTCGCCCAGATCCAGGCGACGACGCTGGCCGGCTAGCGGCCGTGGCTGCTGGACACCCTGGACGCGCCGGACCGGCAGGCCTCGTTCGACAACTACGTCCGAGCTCACTCGGTGCTGCTCGCGCCGCGCCAGTACCGGGAACGGGCTGAGCAGGTACCGGTTCTGGCGTGGGCCGTGGCTGCCACGGCATTGGATGAACCGGACCTGCCCGATCTGCGCCGTGCTGCCTGGTCGAGGCCGGGCGCTGGTCGGCCGGCTTCCGCTGATGTCAGTTGCGGCGAGCACGGTTGCAGGCCGGAGGACGCCGTTACCGTCGACATCGCGATCGCCTTGCACGGTCGGCCGCCGGACCCGATGCCAGTGGCCGAGCCGCTGGCTGCCCTGGACCGCTACACCCGGCAGGCGCTGCTTACCGGCAGGGTCAACCTGCCGGGTCGCGACGTCCACGTCGGCGTGTGGTTCCGGCTGCTGCGCACGCTGCTGCACGAGGTGAGCCTGTCACCGAGCACCGCCGGCCAGGTCGGAGGCCGCATGCTGAAACTGATCTGGGAGACCGTCGGGCAACCGGTCCGAGCCGGTATGGGCACCTGGAAGCCGTACGAGCAGATGGAGTGGCCCGCCCAGGAGACGATGCTGAACGCCGCGGCGGTCGCGTTGCAGTTGGCCGCCGACGGCCGGATCACCGCTCGCGGCGTCCTCGAACCCGCAATCCGACCGGCTCCGCCGCGGTGGGCGTATGCCGGTGACCCGCTGGCGCCACACGGCACCGCGTGGCCCGACCTCACCGTCGCGGCGGAGGCCGCGCTCAATGAGGCCAGGACCGTACCCGGTGGTGCCCGGCAGCTTCTGGGGCTGCTCACGATGGGCAGCGGCCGCCGGGAAGTATGGGAACGAGAGATCGCCTTCTTGCAGGACAACGGCGTCCCGGCCGACCTTCTGCCGGACGCCGTCGAGCTCGACAGGGTGCTCGGCTCTGGTCAGCCGGCGATGGCTGCAGGGCGGAGGTAGCTGTAGACCGTCTCGCGGCTGATGCCGAACTCCCGGGCAAGGGCGGATTTCTTCTCGCCGGCGGCGACCCGGTCGCGTAGCTGCTGCGCCTGCTCGGAGGCTCACGGCGGCGTCCACTGCGGTCCTGAGCCTCCATCAGTTGAGCATTGTGCGGTGACGCGGGAGGGTCGGAACCTCGGTTGAGGTTCCGACCCTGGTCTGCCCACAACTCGCCGCGCTAGTCGACCATTACAAGAAGTCGATTTGCGCCGATTCACTGCCGATCAGTCGTTGCGGTAGTGCTGGATCGTGCACTGGAAGGCGCCGTGGCCGTTCCCATGCACATCGTCGTTGATCTCCAGTCGGAGCAGACCCTGGTTGGCCGTTTCATCCAGACGCAACGACCGGCCGATCTCGAAGTGACCGTTGTCCAGCAATCCCAGCAGTTGGTAAGGGTGCGCTCCAGGAAGGAGGAACTTGCGGTTTCCGTCGCGGTTACTCCAACCTTCTGGGCCGTTCTCACCTGTGAACCAGACGCCCGCCCAGATTGAGCCGGAAGCGTTGAAGATCAGTGTGTCGCCCTGGATTACCTGCATGCCCGTGTTTACCGGGCCGTCTCCCTCTTTGACTGTGACCTTTCGTCCAGCAACTAGACGCCACGCCATGACAATTGCCTCCCTGTGTAGGTCCTGCCAGAGGATCCGATGTGGTAGGCCCACAACACCTGTCCGAGCTGCCGTCCGGCGATGTTCCCGGACGACATCCAGACAGGAGGCAACGCCGCGGCACCGTGAGGAGGGTCAACGAGGTGGAAACTGACAGCTCTGTCCACGCCGAGAACCACGCTGATCCCGTCCGAGTTTTCGCCGAGCGGCTCCGCCGCTTGCAGGCCGACTCCGGTACTCCGTCGATACGTGACCTCGTACGGCTGACCGCAAAGGTCGGTTCCCCGTATACGCGGGGAACGCTGCAGGACAAGCTCACCGGACGGTCAGTCCCGACGTGGGAGTTCGTAGAGGCGTTCGTTTGGGCGTGTGCCCTGCACACCGGCGCGACCGGTGACCCGGATCTGCGGCCGTGGCGCGAGTGGCACGTGCAGATGACGCGGGAGCTGGCCGCTCTGCGAGCAGGGCGCCGTCGCGTCGTGCGCACGGACCGGTGCCCCTATCGCGGGCTGGAGGCCTTCGCCGCTGAGCACAGCCCCTGGTTCCACGGCCGTGGTGGAGCGGTCCGGGACGTCCTCGCCGGCCTCATCGCGTACCGCAAAGGGCTGCTCATCCTCGGCCCGTCAGGAGCCGGCAAGACATCACTGGTCCAGGCCGGAGTGATGCCAGCGCTCGCCGCGGGGACAGTGCCGGGAAGTGACCGATGGGTGCCGGTGTTGGTGCGTCCCGGCAAGGATCTCGGCGCCGAGTTGGATCGTGCCGGGCTGCCCGGCGTAGTTCCGGACGCGGTGGCGGCCCGGTTGGCGGCCGAGCCGGACGGGACGCGCCTGATGCTGGTCGTGGATCAGCTTGAGGAGGCGCTGACCCGCCCGGCGTCCGCGACCGGGGAGCTGGCACCGCTGACGGCGGCCATCGGCACGCCGGGCCTGACCGTGGTCCTGGTATTACGTGACGACTTCTATCCTCGACTCGCTTCCGAGGCGCCGATTTTGCTGCAAGCGCTGATGCCAGGCCTGATCAACGTGCCGGCGACGGTGGACGTCGATGAACTACGCGAGATCATCCTCAAGCCCGCCGAAGCGGTAGGTCTGCGCTGTGAGGACGGGCTGGCCGAGCGCATCATCACCGACGTACTGGGCGCAGAGCCCGACGCGGGCTGGCTCCGCCGCGCCCCGATCACCGTTCTGCCGCTGCTCGAACTCACCCTCGGCCAGCTGTGGCAGCGGCGCAGCGATGGCCTGCTCACTCACGACGCCTACCAGCGCGTCGGCGGTGTAGCTGGGGCCGTCGCCACGTGGTGTGACTCCGCCGTCGAACGGTTGCCGTCCGAGCAGTGGCCGACCGTCCGGGAGGTCCTGACCGCCCTGGTCCGGCCGGCTGACGAGACGCGGCGCGTTCCAGCCACACGACAGCAGGTGCCCCTGGCGGACCTGCGCGACCTTGTCGCGGACGACGGCAACATTGATGAAGTGCTCGCGGTGCTCACTGATCACCGGATCGTGACGACGGGGACGACGGGCGGGGTGCCCGTCGCGGAACTGGTGCACGAGGCGCTGATCCGCGAGTGGGTGGTCCTGCGCGATTGGGTCGCGCAGGATCACCGGTTCCAGGACTGGCTGCGGCGCGCCGGCGAGCGGTACGCGAACTGGTCGCAGCGGCGCGACAGCGGTGACCTACTGCACGGCACAGACCTCGCGGAGGGGCTGGACTGGTCCCGGCAGCGGCGGCTGCCTCGGCATCTCGCCGAGTTCCTGACCGCCTCGCAGCACGCGCAGCGCGCCGCGATGCGGCGCGCCCGGCGCCTGACCACCGTGCTCGCGGCCCTGCTGACGGTGGCCGTGACCGCCGCGACGGTCGCCCTGTGGCAACGGCAGAGCGCCGTCGATGCGCAGCGCACAGCGTTGTCGCGCCAGCTGGCCGCTCAGTCCACGGCTCAGTTCAATATCGACCCCGACCAGGCATCCGTGCTGGCCGCGCGCGCCTACCGGACCAGCGCCACCGCCGAGGCCACCGGGGCGTTGTACGCGGCGGCGCAATCCCCGCTTCTCGCGCGGCTGACGGATAGCGCGCTGGGCGGGTCGCCGCTCGCGTTCAGCCCCGACAACCGCACCCTGGCCACGGTGAGTGATAAGAACGCCGTACTGCTGTGGGACGTGCCGACCCGCCAGGTGGTGGCGTCCTTGCCGGAGCAGGAGTCGTCCGGATGGTCCTTGGCGTTCAGCCCGGACGGGCGGACTCTGGCCACCACCTCCCAGGGCGACACGGCGCACCTATGGGACGTCGAGACCAGGCAGGTGCGAGCGACGTTGGCCGGGGGAAACGCCGTGCAGTTCAGCCCGGACGGACGCACGGTCGCCACCGGTGGCATCGACGGCGTCGTGCGCCTATGGAACGCAGCGGACGGACGCGCCCGTAGCGTTCTGCACGGTCATACCGACGCCGTCAACTGCGTGACCTTCGCGCCGGACGGGCAGACCGTCGTCACCGGCGGCTGGGATAACGTCGTGCGCCTCTGGGGCCCGGCCGGTAGCCGCGTAGTCGATGGTGCCGCCTACTGCGGAGTGATCGCGCCCGATGGCCGCGTCGTCGCCACCGCGGACGGAACCGCCGCCCGCCTGCACGACCTTGCCACTGGACGGATTCAGGCCACCGTCCCAGAAGTAAGCAGCGTGGAGTACAGCCCAGACGGCCGCACGCTGGCGTTGGCAGACCTCGACGGGACCCTTCGGCTTTGGGACACCGAGACCCGCCGAACGCGTCTCATACTGCCCGGCACCGGTGTGGAGAGCTTCGCGTTCAGTCCTGACGGCCGGATGTTTGCCACTACCACCGCTGCCAGCGTCGGCTCGCCGCACGGAATCGTTCGCTTGTGGGACGCCACCGCAGGGCTGCCCCAGGCGACGCTGGCGGGACACACCGCTGCGGTGAACGCGGTGACCTTCGGCCCTGACGGGCGCACGCTGCTGACCGGCGACGATCGGACGGCGCGGTTGTGGGACCTGACTCGCCGACAAGGGAAGGTGCTACTCGACCACGACGACAACAAAGCCGTTTCGGCGGTCGCCTTCAGCGCCGACGGACGGACGATCGCCGTAAGCGGTGACACCGCTCAGCTCGAGCTATGGGATGCCGTCACCCGGACCCGGCGCGCATGGCTTCCGGCCGAGACTCTGAACGCCTTGGACTTCAGTCCTGATGGCTCGGCCGTCGCGGGCACCGGAAACATCCACGGACAGCTGTGGGACACCCGTACCGGCGCGCCCGGCGCCACCCTTACCGGCCACACCCGGTGGTTGACTGCGATCAAATTCCACCCGGACGGGCGCACCGTCGCCACTGCGAGCGTGGACGGCACGGTAGTGCTCTGGAACACCACCGCCGCCATTGAAACACCTCGGCGAACGTTCTCCGCGCCGATGGTCGTTAATGCGCTCGCCTTCCGACCCGACGGACGTCTACTGGCCGCAGCGAGCAGCGACAACACCGTGCGCCTGTGGGACACCGAGACCGGGCGTCTGCAAACAACTCTGTACGGCCATACCGGCGTGGTACGCGCAGTCGCGTTCCACCCCAGCGGCGACATCCTGGCGACGGCCGGGGATGACCACACCGCCCGACTCTGGGACATCGCCTCCGGTCAGCTGCGGACAACCTTCACCGGTCACTCCGACGACGTGAAGGCAATCGCCTTCAGCCCAGAGGGCGACACGCTGGCTACAGGCGGCGCGGACCACGTCATACGTATATGGCCGGTGTCGGCCACCACACCCACGTCAGCGATGGACAAGCTATGCCGTGCGGTGAGTGACGCCTGCACTGCATGAGTCTGTCGTCGGCGGTACCGCGGCTCAGGCGAGATTCCGGTGAACGGAGGGCGAGCGGTCCCATCTGATCAGTGCAGAGGACTGCGGACATCCGTGCAGACGGCTGCGGACATCGACAGCTGCGATCGATGGTGGCCGCACTGACATGTGCATCATCCTGCAACACTGCTGTACTGTATGACGGTATTACGAGTTGCGTCATACAGTATCAGAGGAGAGCGGCATGGCTGTTCTGAATGTGCGGGTGGACGATCATGTCCGCGATCAGCTCAAGGAAATGGCGGACGGCGAAGGCCTCACCCTCAGCGAATACGTTCGGAATCTACTGCTGGCGGCGGTCGTGCCCGTGTACACGCCTGAGGCGAAGCGCGGCGATGAACCCGCACCCGAGAGCATGCGGACCATCGATCGGCAGGTGCTCTCGCTGCTGCACCGCATCCTCGCGCGCGTGCTGCCCGAAGACGCGAACGGGGAAGACGGTGACCTGAAGTATCAGCTAGAGCGCGCGATGATCCTCGAAGAGGGATTCGCCGCCGAGTACTCGATGGAGTTCACCGGCCTCCGCACCGAGCTGTCGAAGCGCGACTGCGGCCGCGTGTCCGACATCCTGCAGATGTTCCGCATCCTCACGTTCAGCATCGAGCACCTCGCCAAGGCCGGCACGCCCGTCAACGAGGAGTTGGCGTTTGAGCTCGATTTCCGCGGCTTCGACCACAACGACGCGCTCGAAGGTCACATGGCGACCTACGTCGAGTACCAGATGCGGGACAACCGTTGGGCGGAACTCAAGCCGCAGGTCGAGCGGAACGACCAGGGCAACTCGCACTCGCTGATGCTCGAGGTCTACACGCGGATGCTGGCCGAGTTCCGCCGCGTTATGGACAGCCGCAAGCGCGGATTCGGCCGCTCCGACTACCTGCTGACGCTCGACGAGTTGCAGCAGGTCGCCGCGGCACGCGTGCACCCTTCGCACCGGCCGTAACCAACTGGGGTGTGCAGCCCCGACGCAGCCCACCACGAGCTAGGTGTGACAGTCGGCCGGCTCCATCCACGCGAACGGCCGGGCTCCTTTCGAGAAGGGACCCGGCCGCGTTGTAGAGGTTCACCCCGAACGTGTCCGCTCGGAGCTCTCCCGACTCAAGATCATCGTTAGCGTTACTTTCCGTTCCGATGTTCCTCAACCCCCGGCTCCAGCCCAGATGGCGGGCGATCTGGCGGAAGCCGGCGCCCTGGGCGATCAGCTCGTGGACCAGAGCATGGTTCGCCTTGCGGCGTTGTGCCATCGCGCCGATCGGCTCCGTGGCCGTCGCGGCATCGCCGTCGGCCGCGATGCAGGGCTGTTCGATGAGGCAGGCTCGGTGACGTCTCGCGAGACGATCGACGGCGGTCGCGAGGTTCTGCCATAGGTGGAACCGGTCAGCGACCTGCACCGCTCCAGGCGCTGCGGTCTTGGCGGCCTCGGCATAGGCGCTTGCCCGATCCCGGCAGATGACCTCCGGAGTCTCGTGGGCCGTGCAGCCATGCGGTGAGCGGTGCCGCGTCACGTCCGGGAAGCAGATCGATCACTCGCCGGGACTCGCAGTCGACCAGGACGGTGCCATAGTTCTGACCTCGCCGGATGGCGAAGTCATCGACTCCCAGTACCGTCGCCGGTCTAAGCACCGGGTCAGGAAGTGCCCTGATCAGCCGAAGCAGACTGTTCCGGCTCGCCCGGATCCCAATTTTCGCGGCCAGCCGGACTCCCGCGCGGCCGGCCAGTGCCAACCCGATCGACGTCAGCATCGCCCGTAGTGGCTCGCTGCTGCGAGTTCGCCGACGCGTCAGCCCTTCGACCTGCTCGACGAATGTCTTCGACTCGCAGGCGACGTTGTCGCAGAAGAATCGGCGAACCGTCAGGCATAGCTCCACCAGCCGACCTGCGATCGGAAGGTCAGCCAGGAACCGCTGATACCGCGAGTGCACCCTCCCTGACCAGTCCGAGCACCGAGGGCATCGCGATCTCGATCCCCGAACTGCGGCCCACAGGCGAACGCCCTCGGCGGCCTCCGTGATCCCCTCGACCGTCACTTGCTCAAGATGTGGCAGAAGTTTGCCGATGACCTCGTCACACCGTCACTCAACGAACGAACATGACGAACATCGATCGCAAGATCAATCACGCTACATGGGACAGAACCGAGAAACAGCACCGGATGTTCGCGAGTTCTGACACCAAGATCAGTCGTTTGCCGTGATCAATGTCGGTGAGAAGTGACCGCACGTCTCCGGCTCAACCGCGCCCGACTCACGAGGCATTCCACGGCGTGCAGCCGTGGTGCGCCGCGGCGCACCTGCGCGAGTTGCTCATGGCCTGCGGCCTACTGCCCGGCGTCGACAAGCAGATCCTGTTGCTCGAGCGATGGCTGCACGAGCACCTCGCCGGCATCACCAACCCCGACCACGCCCAAGTCCTGCGCCGCTTCGCGACCTGGCACGTCCTACCCCGGCTCCGCGGTCGCGCCGAGAAACGGCCGATCACTCCCGCCGGGCGCCGCTACGCCGGCGAGCAGATCCTCCAGGCCACCGCACTCCTGACCTGGCTCGCCCACCACGGCCTCACGCTCCCCGAATGCACCCCGGCCTACGTCGAGACCTGGTGCGTTGAGCGCACCGTCAGCGACCACGCAAACATCCGAGCGTTCCTGCAATGGTCGGCCAAGACCCGGCTGACCCGCCGGTTCACTCTGCTCAAGACCGCCCGCCGCGGCGGCGCGCCCTTACTCGAGCGCGACCGCTTCGCTTTGCTCGGCCAAGTCCTCACCAGCCAACACGGCCTGCTATCCACTCGGGCCGCCGCAGCGATCCTGCTGCTCTACGCCCAGCCCGTCAGCCGGATCACCCGACTCACCATCGACGACGTGATCCGAGACGGCGACCAGGTCCTGCTACGGCTCGGCGACCCGCCATCCCCGATGCCCACTCCAATCGCCACCCTGGTGATCGAGCACCTCACCCACCGAGGCAACATGAACACCGCCACGAACCGCGAATCACGCTGGCTGTTCCCCGGCCGCCGCGCCGGCCAACCGATCCACCCCCGCAGCCTGTCCGCACTCATCAACGCTCTCGGCATCCCGGCCACCGCGGGCCGCGCCGCCGCGATCCGCCAGCACGTGCTCGACATGCCCGCGCCCGTCGTCGCCACCGCCTTCGGCTACCACCACGTCACCACCACCCGCCTTGCTCGCGAGGCCGGCACAACCTGGTCCAGCTATGCGCCCGGCGATCACGGAAGTCGCTAGTCCAGCCCCCGTTCATCGCCCTATACCGCTGTGACAGGCATGCACGGAGACGATCTAAAGTCGCAGTGTGCTGATCGAGGGGAATGACGGCGTCACCATGGGCCTACGCCCGGTGCGCTGGCAGTTCCCGCCTGACGCCGGGCCCTGGGACGACCGATGGCTGGTCATCGACGGCACCGTTAACCTCGGCGATAAAGCCTGGTTTTTCATCGATTCCTGTCTACTCATCGAAGAGGCCCGCGAGCTGGCAATCTGGTTGCGCAACGCTGCGCAGGACTGGAGAACGTCAAGCCGAGCGGTGCCCAGCGAGCAGGTAGAACCGTCGCTCTCGTTCATGGAACCGGTACTTGGCTTCTCCGTCGCTGCGCACCGCGACGACGAACTCGTGCTCAACGTCGAGTTCACCGCCGAGGCCGCGCCGCCTTGGTTGCGTGTCGAAAATTCGCATTCCGCGCAGTACACCGTTGAACTGCGCCTGCGATCCGACGAGTTGCTCACTGCCGCGACAGCCTGGACCCAGGAACTGGACGCTCTCCCCAGCCGGACGTTCGCGAGCACCGACTAACTCCCCGGCGCTACCGCGCCCGGCTATCACCACCTCACCACGACCGGCCGCGCCGCCGAAGTCGGGCGCCACTTGGTCCGCTCCCGGCGACCACAAAGAGTAGCCAGGCCACCGAGCCTGTGGGCTCCGCAACCCGGAATACGCGACGGTTGATTTGGCGGTCTCACCAGACTCAAGGGCCGAACAGCGCGGTGGTGGTCGGGTTAGGCCAAGATGGATCGATGACTGGTCCTGATGGCGGGCATCGACGTCCGTGGTGGCGGTTGCCGCTGTTGGAGGCGTTCTTGTTCGTCGTGCTGGCGGCGTTGACGAACGTCTTCACGGGCCTGCTTCCGGAGTCGTGGAGGTGGGCGCATGACCTGCGGTTGATGGGCGGGGCGTTCGCGGTGGTCGCTGTGCTGACCATCGTGGTCACGTTGGTGCGGCAACGCCGGGACCGGCAGGCAGCCGCTGATGAACCGGCACCGGCACCGGCGGAGTGTGCGGTGAGCGCGCAGACCCTGCACGGTCCGGTGATGACCGGGGACGGTGCGGCCATTGCGGGGCCGGTGGTGATCGGCGACGGTGCGACCGTCGTGCAGCAGGCCGCGCCGCCGGAGCTGGCGGCGCCGGCGGCGGTGCCAGTGCCGGGCGGGCTGATCAACGTGCCATCTCCGGGGGTGTTCGTGGGCCGTTCCGCACAGTTGGCGCAGCTTGATGCGGTGCTGGAGCGGCCGGGAACCGTGGTGGTACAGGCGGTCCACGGGTTGGGTGGGGTGGGTAAGAGCACCCTCGCGGCCGCGTGGGCGTGGCGGCACCGGGCGCGGTACCGGCCGGTGTGGTGGATCGAGGCGGATACCCCGGCGGGTATCGACGCCGGTCTGGCGGCGTTCGCGACCGTGTTGCAGCCTGCGGCGACGGCGGGGCTGCCGTTGGAGGTGCTGCGGGAACGGGCGGTGCAGTGGCTGGCGTCGCATGATGGGTGGCTACTGGTGCTGGACAACGTCGAGGATCCGCAGGATGTCGCCGCGGTGGTGAGGCGGCTGGGTGTCGGGCGGGTGCTGGTGACCAGCCGGCGCTCCACCGGCTGGGCGGGTATCGCCACACCGGTCAGCGTGGACGTCCTCGACCTGGACGACGCCGTGGAGTTGATGCGCCAGGTCCTGGCGCACGGCGGCCGCGACCATGACGATGCCGCGCTGGCCCGGGTGTGCCGGGAGCTGGGGTGTCTGCCGCTGGCAGTGAAGCAGGCCGCGTCGTATCTGGCCGAGACGGGCCTGTCGCCGGACGGCTACCTGGACCTGCTGAAGGACTATCCCGCCGACGTGTTCGCCCATGGTGGTGAGGGTGACGGTGAACTCACGGTTGCCCGGGTGTGGCGGGTCACCCTGGACCGGCTGACAGACACTCCGCTGGCGGGCGAGATCCTGCGGGTCGTGGCCTGGTACGCCGCGGACGGCATCCCGCGTAGCGTGCTCGACGCTTTGGCTAGCCCGCCGGCGGTCGTTCGGGCGATCGGCCGGCTCGCCGCGTATAGCATGATCGGCGTCGATGAGGACGCGTTGACGGTGCACCGGCTGGTGCAAGCGGTTGCCCGTACCCCGGACCCTGAAGGCCCGCACCGGCCCTCCGACCCGCACCGGCGGGCGGAGGACATCCGCGCCGCCCGCGTTCAGGCGATCACTCAGTTACAAGCCGCCATGCCGGACGACTGGCGGATGCCGGGCGACTGGCCGCGCTGGCGGCTGCTGACACCACATGTCGAGGCCCTCGCCCAGCACAGTCGCGGCTTGGACGACGACGCGACGGCCGGCCGTCTGTACAGCCAGGCAGCAGCCTTCCTCCAGGGGCAGGGCGCCATCGCCCGGGCTGTTCCGCTGTTCGAGCAGGCCCTGACCGGCTGCCGGCGGGTGCTCGGCGAGGACCACCCGCAAACGCTGACCTCGATGAACAACCTCGCTTACGCCTACCGGGCGGCCGGGGACCTGGCGCGGGCCGTTCCGCTGTACGAGCAGGCCCTGGCGGACCGTCGGCGGGTGCTCGGCGAGGACCACCCGCAAACGCTGACCTCGGTGAACAACCTCGCCTACGCCTACGAGTCGGCCGGGGACCTGGCGCGGGCCGTTCCGTTGTTCGAGCATGCTTTGGCGGACCGTCGGCGGGTGTTCGGCGAGGACCACCCGGACACGCTGACTTCGGTGAACAACCTCGCCGGCGCCTACGAGTCGGCCGGGGACCTGGCCCGGGCCGTTCCGCTGTACGAGCAGGCCCTGACCGGCTGCCGGCGGGTGCTCGGCGACGACCACCCGCAAACGCTGACCTCGATGAACAACCTCGCTTACGCCTACCGGGCGGCCGGAGATCTTGCCCGGGCCGTTCCGTCGTTCGAGCGGGCCTTGGCGGACCGCCGGCGGGTGCTCGGCGAGGACCACCCGCAAACGCTGACCACGGTGAACAACCTCGCCGGCGCCTACGAGTCCGCCGGGGACCTGGCCCGGGCCGTTCCGCTGTACGAGCAGGCCCTGACCGACTGCCGGCGGGTGCTCGGCGACGACCACCCGCAAACGCTGACCTCGATGAACAACCTCGCCGGCGCCTACGAGTCGGCCGGGGACCTGGCGCGGGCCGTTCCGTTGTTCGAGCATGCTTTGGCGGACCGTCGGCGGGTGCTCGGCGAGGACCACCCGGACACGCTGACCACGGTGAACAACCTCGCCGGCGCCTACGAGTCCGCCGGGGACCTGGCCCGGGCCGTTCCGCTGTACGAGCAGGCCCTGACCGACTGCCGGCGGGTGCTCGGCGACGACCACCCGCAAACGCTGACCTCGATGAACAACCTCGCTTACGCCTACCGGGCGGCCGGAGATCTTGCCCGGGCCGTTCCGTCGTTCGAGCGGGCCTTGGCGGACCGTCGGCGGGTGCTCGGCGAGGACCACCCGGACACGCTGACCACGGTGAACAACCTCGCCGGCGCCTACGAGTCCGCCGGGGACCTGGCCCGGGCCGTTCCGCTGTACGAGCAGGCCCTGACCGGCTGCCGGCGGGTGCTCGGCGACGACCACCCGCAAACGCTGACCTCGATGAACAACCTCGCCGGCGCCTACCGGTCGGCCGGGGACCTGGCCCGGGCCGTTCCGCTGTACGAGCAGGCCATGACCGGCTGCCGGCGGGTGCTCGGCGCCGACCACCCGACGACCAAAGTCGTTCGTGAGAACTTCGCTGCGCTGACCCAGAATCAGTGACGCTGTCGTTCCACTTCCATGGAACTGGACCGTTCCACTTCGAGGAGTGGAACGGTCCCGGCGCGTATGCGGGTGCGTCTACCCGGCATCGGGTGTCGTCTGCGGGGTGCAGCTCGCGGACTGACCGTGGGGGTTAGCCTCGGACGGTGACCTTCCTGCCGGAGGCCTTGACGGTGTAGTCGACGGTCTTACCGGTCCACGGGTTGGTGGCGGACACCCGTACCCCGCCGCGCACATCGGCGACCTTGACCATCTTCACCCTGGCACCGGCGTTGAGCGTGCCCGGGGCGATGCCCGTGGCAGGGTCCACTCGGAGGTAGCCGACCAGCCAGCTCATGTCGACCGGCTTCATCGCCCGGTAGGTCGGGTTTTCGTTCAGGATGGCCTCGAACTGCTCCCGGAAACGGTCGAACTCGGCGTTACCCATGGATCTGCCCTCCTGATGGCTGGCGCAAGGACTTCAGCTATGGGACCCGGGGGCGGCCGCCGCCGCCGGCGCCCTGGCCCGGCCGTCGGGCATCCCCAGTCGCGGATCTCGTCGGCGCGTCCGGGGTGCCACCAGGGGGGCGCGGCCGAGCCGGCCGTCGGAGGCGGGGAACGGGTGCCGTTCGTAGCGGCCGCCAGTCCGGGACTCGGCCAGGTATTGCGAGATGGTTTTGGGCTCAACGTCGAGCAGGGCGGCGACCGCGTCGCGGTTGAGGAACGGCAGGGACAGCTGTGCGAGCACGGCGGCCGCGGCCGGCCCGGCGGCGCCGCGCTGGGCCCCCCATCGTGGTCATCGGGTCGCTTCCCCTTCTCCGGTGTGCCTAAAGGGTCGCAGGGAGAACGGATCAGGCCGGGTCGCCGGGCGGGTCGGCCCGGAAGTGGCCGGCGGCCAGGGCGGTGGTGAACGCGGTCAGGTGCGCCTCGGCGGTGTCCGCGCGTTCCCGGTCTCGGTCCGCGGCCGCGCGGGCGTCGTCGCGTTCACGCTGCAGGCCGTCGGCCCGCTCGGCGGCAGCGGCGGCCTGCTGTTCCAGGTGACGCAGCCGCCGGCCCAGCGCGTTGATCGCCGCCGTGGCCTGGTCACGGTCGCGGGTCATGGCGGCCAGCGCGGTCGCGGCGTCGGTGGCGGCCTGCTCGGTGCGCTCGGTCAGTTCGGTCAGGGCGCGCTGGTGGCCGGCGGCCTCGTGCTCGGCGGTCTGCGCCCGGGTCCGGGTGTCGGCCAGATCCTGCCGGGCGGCGGTGAGCTGGTCGCGCAGCCCGTCGGCGGTCTCGCGGCCGGTGCGTGCGTCCTGTTCGGCCCTCTCCGCCCGGCCGGTGGCGTCCTGGGTCTGCTGGTCGGCGTAGGCGCGGGCGGCGATCGCCTCGCCGCGTTCGCGTTCGACGACGGCGAGCCGGTCGGTGGCTTCGCGGACCCGGGCGTCGGCCGCGGCGGTGGCCTGCCGGGCGCGGGTCTCGGCGTCGCGGGCCCGCTGGCGCTCGGCGGCGGCGTCGGTCTCGGCAGCGCGCTGGCCGCGCAGGGCCTGCTCGGCCCGCTCGGACGCGTCGCGGGCGGCCTGCTCGGCGGCGGCGCGGGCCCGGTCGGCCTCGGCGACCTCGTCGCGCAGGCCGGCGCGCAGGTCGCGCAGCGCGTCGAGGACCTCGGTGAGGTCGTCGGACAGCGGCGCCAGGCCCTCCAGGAGGGTTTCGGCGCGGTCGTCGAGCAGGTCGACCAGGGCGCTGACGCCGGCGTCCTGGGCGGCCTTGCGGGCGGCGGCGGCCATCTGCTTGCAGGTCTTGCCGCCGGGCCAGCGCGCGTCGAGGTGGTAGCGCGGCGGGCGGCCGTTGCCGTCGTGCACCGGTAGCGGGTCGGGGCAAGCGGTGTAGCCGCAGGGGCGCTCGCCGACCGGGCGGCGCCCGGCACGGCCGGGCCGGGCGGCAGGCGTTTCGGAGATCGTCACGTCGTCATCCTATTTCCGATGCGACGATATCGAAAAACCGTCATTCGATATCCGTTACTCTTAAGTGTTCGCCGTAGTGGCATAGGATAATGGCTGTTATCCTGTATCAATGAGTATTCGGCGTTTCGCTCGGCGCCTGCTGGCGAGCCCGGCGGTAGGGACGTCGCTGAGCGCCCTCTTGGCGGCCGGACGCCGGTCCTCCCGTCTCGCGCAACGTCCTGCGGTGTGGGCGCCACTAGCTGTCGTCGCCGCGGTCGGACTGCTCGTGCTGCTGCTCGGCCCGGTCGCCTGGTGGGCCACGCCGGCCAAGCATCTACAGGGCAAGGACAAGGCCGATGCCCGCAACGCCACCCGGCAGGTGCTGCTCGCCGGTGTCGGTGGCCTGGTGCTGCTCACCGGCGCCGGATACACCGCGCGTACCTTCCACCTGACCCGCCGGGCCCAGCTCACCGACCGCTACACCAAGGCCATCGGTTTGCTCGCCTCGGACAAGCTCACCGAACGACTCGGCGGCATCTACGCTCTTGAGCACCTGATGGTCGAGTCCGAACGCGACCATCACACCGTGCTCGAGGTGCTGGCAGCGTTCATCCGGGAGCAGACCCGCGACCTGCCCCCCGCCCCGGACGTGCCGCCGCCCGCCACCGGGGCCGGTCAGCGGCCCGCCGCTGACGTCCAGGCCGCGCTCACCGTGCTCGGCCGCCGCCCTCAGCGGGAGGAAACCCGCCCTCTCGACCTCTCACGGGCTCGCCTGAGCCATGCCGACCTGACCGGCCTGCGACTCGCTAAGGCGAACTTGAGCGAGGCCGATCTACGTGAGGCGGTGCTGCACCACGCCGACCTACGGCAGGCCAACCTCGCGCGGGCGGACCTGAGAAACGCCGAAGTCGTCGAGACGGATCTGCGATGGGCCAGTTTGTACGCCGCCGATCTCTGCCACGCGCAGCTGGTCGAGACAGCTCTGGAGCACGCGGAACTCCGCGACACTGTGCTGACGCGCACCAGCGTGATGTCGTGCGATCTCGACCAGGCCAATCTGACCCGCGCCAACCTGCACAGTGCCCACCTGAGCGGCTGCTCGCTCCGCGGCGCCACCCTGGCCGGCGCGGACCTGACCGCGGCGAAGGTCCGCTTTTCCCAGCTGGCTGACGCCTACCTTGGCCCCGACGAGGGCCTGAGCGCCCTCGACCTGGTCGATCCGGCTGCTCCCGCCGATCTGCCCGCGACGAAGCTGGACGGTGTCGATCTGACCGGGACCAGTCTGGTCGCCACCCGGCTGCGGCATGTCGACCTGCGTGCGGTGCACGGACTGACCATCGAGCAGCTCAGCTACGCCGACATGGACGCCCGTACTCAGGTTCCGCCGAACCTGGATCCTCGCCAACCGGAGCCCCGCGAATGAGCACTCCCTACCCCGCCGACAGCCAGGACCCGGCCGCTGAGGTCGCCCCGCCGTCCAGGTGCCCCGGGAATCCGCCCCGCGCGATCCAGTCCTCCGCGACCGCGACCGGCGACGCGTTGACCGTCGCGACTCGGCAGATCGCCGCCTGGGCGGCCGACCTGCCCGCACTGCCCGCCGACGACGGCACCCGGTACAGCGTGCGCCGGCTCACCGTGGCCTGGAACCTGCAAGCCTGGGGCAACTCGGCGCACACCGCGGTCGCGCACCGCCGCGACCTGTCCACCTACCTGCACTGGTGCGTGGCCGAGCGTCTCGATCCGCTCACCGCTCGGCCCACTGACCTGGCCCAGTTCCGGGTCTGGCGGGAACGGCGCGGTGCCGACGGCCGGCTCGCTGCGGCCAGCACGGTCGCCCGAGCCCTCGCCTCCGTCTCCAGCTGGTACACCCACCTGGTCGCCAACACCGACGGGGCAGCCGCGCGAAACCCGGTCGCCGCTGTGCAACGCCCGCCCGTCAACGCCCATACCTCCAACACCGTCGGGCTCACCGAGGACGAGGTCGACCGGCTCCTCGCCCAAGCCGACAACGAAGCCGAGCAGCGCTCCCCCGCCGGGCGGGCCGACCTCACCGGCTGGTATTCCGCCCGGCACCTAGCCGCGCTGCGCGACCGGGCACTGATCCGGCTGCTCGCCGACCTCGGCCTGCGCGTCGGCGAAGCCATCGGCCGGGACATGGCCGACCTCGGCTACAACGCCGGGCACCGTACCCTGACCTTCGTCGGCAAAGGCGGCCGCACACGTGAACAGCCGCTGCCGGCGCACACCTTGGAAGCCCTCGACGACTACCTGACCGCCCGCGCCGCCGCAGCCAGCGTCGCCGTCGACGCGCTGACCGGACCGCTGTTCGCCACCGCCGGCGCCGCCGGCGAGCCGGGCCGGCTTGGCGAACCGCAGGTGTTCACCACCCTGCGCCGCCTCGCGGCAGCCGCAGGCATCGCCTCCGCCGGCCAGCTGTCGCCGCACTCGCTACGGCATACCTTCGCCACCAGCGCTCGCGCCGCAGGTATCCCCCTGGAAGACGTCCAGGACGCCATGGGCCACGCTGACCCGCGCACCACCCGCCGCTACGACCGCGACCGGCACAACCTGGAACGCCACCCCGGCCATTTGCTCGGCGCCCGCCGTGCCAGCCGCCGGCGGCGGGGAGACACCGAAACCGGCTCTGGCTGACGCCGGCCGAACCCAGCGTCCCGTCTGAACACATCGAGCATCGTGCGATGGCGCGGCTTCCCGTACTCAAGGGCAGTCCGTTTCGCTGGCTGGTGGGCCACCCCCTTCGTCCTCCGGCGGAGGGTGTCCCCGCACTCGTTGCGGCACGCGTACGCGACCCAAGCCGACGATCTCGGAGCGCCGCTCACCCGAGTGCAGGTCTCGATGGGCCATGCCGACCCGCGAACCACACGCCGCTACCAGCATCAACGCGACGCACTGCGGCACGATCCCGCGCACCTCGTCGCTGCCGACAGGGCCCGCCGGACCATGTCGTAGACGATGCTATGCAGAGCGACGGCGGCCTCTCGGAAGGCATCGACGGCCGGCCGCTCATTCGGTGCCGTCTCGCACGGGGGAGCAGACACAGGACGAGCCAGTCAGCCGGTGAGCGCTCCCGGCTACACGCAGGGGCCCCGATGCAGGTCAGGAGGCTGCGGTCGGACATCGGGGGCAAGCATGCACAACTTGTGGTCCTCGCGATGGACGTTTTAGGCCGCCCGTCCGATGAGTAGTCATAGGCGCACGTCCGGGACGGGGAGGGCCCTTGACTACCGAGTGGGTGACTCAGGCACTGATCGCATTGGCGATCCTTGGCCAAGGCGTAGTCGTCATGCTGCGCCTATTCATTCAGCTGCGGGGTATTGAACGGATCCTGAAGATCGGGGGTGTGGGCATGCGGCTCCTCTTCCGACACGGTGCTGGTTGGTCCGTTGACGTCACGGTCGCGGAGCAGCCCGAAGCCGCCGCAGCTACACCCGACGAGGCCATCGAATCCCGGCCGGGTGAGAAGGGCTCCCCTCGTGGCCCAAGGTGACGACGACCAACTAGAACTCCTGTTCACGGCTGCCTACGGCCGAAACTATCCGCGGGTCTTCACCGCAGTCGTCATGGTCACCAAGAACGTCCACACCGCCGAGGAGTTCACTCAGGAAGCTTTTCTGGAGCTCTGGAAGCGGGACAACCAGGCCTGGCTTGGTCTGCCCGACAAGGACCAGGTGGCATTGCTACGCACGATCGCAGTACGGCGCAGCATCGATGACTATCGTCGCAGTACACGGTGGCGCGAACTGATCCGAGTTGTCGTGGGTAGATCAGACAGCGGTGCCTTCACCCATGTGGAGGACGAGGTGATGGGACTCGACATCGTCCGTGCGATCACCGACATCCCTGACGCCAAGGAACGCGCCGTAGCCGTGTTGGCCTGGCTTCAGGACAAGTCGGCAGTCCAGATCGCCGATGATCTGGGCATACCCGCTTCGACCGTCCGAGGCATTACTGAACGACTCCGGGAACGCTTTCGTTCTCTATTCGTCGAAGTAGACACTGAAGCAGGACGGCAACCGGAGGGGGCCTCATGAACAGCCGTGACGACAACGGCGACGCTGCTGGCCGGGCTGCCGCCAATCGTGCTGAGCAAGTTCTCCTCGATGCCGTACATCACGACTCGCAGCAGGGCCTAGCCGATCTTCACCGACGGATGTCCCGGGCTGGCACACGTAGCCCTCGTCGCCGCGGCAAGCTCACGCGACGCCTGCAGCCAGCCTTGGTCGCGGTGGCGACGCTCTCGGTGGCCATAATCGCCAGCTTGGGGACCTCAGCGGCTCTCAGCGGCAGTACTGGTCCTGTGGAGGTCGCCCATTTTGTCGGCGTGAGCATTGCCGTCGTCGCCGTTGCCGCATCGGCAGTCACCTATAAGTTCGTGCGCCGCTTCCATCGGATGGATCCAGCGGTAGCCGTCGCAGTCAGCGCAACTGTCCTAGCTCTTACCGCAGGGATAGCTCAAGTGGCTATCAGCCGCCTCCCGAACGCGCTCCATGACGGCTTTATCGCTGACCAGGCACCTCCTTCTGGGATTGCCAGCTGTCCGCTGCCTGCTTCCTCAAGCATGGCCATGCCGAATCCGCGAAAGGCGGGGAATCTCACCTTCTGCCCGACGCAGATCAACGGCGGTAAGGAGCCGATCACCGGCCCGTTCAGCCTGCAAGGACAGGTCATCGGTCCGGCTGCGGACCGAGAAAAGCTCATTCTTATGGTTCGGCTGGACCGCGAGACGTGCACGACGGAGGGAAAGCCCGCGGCACCAGGCCGCTTCCTGACCCGGACCCCGATCGATTTCGGGGCCGACGCGAACGGAAAGTGGTCGTACTTCGACGACCTCGGCGACCATCCGCCCTCAGTGACACTGGGCAGAATCTTCGAGTTCGCCAGCGCCCCGAAGGAGGTCATACAGAGTCTTTACGATGACCGGGCGGAGTGGCAGCAGCAGGGCATCACCAACCTGCCACCAGAGGTTCAAATCCTCGCCTCTTTCAAGGTGGCTCCAGGCCGGGCGACGAACGCGGCCCCCTGCCATGGATAACACCTCCGGTTTCCCGCCCCGCCGTAGACGATGCCGTACATGCCGCTGGCGCTGGGACAGCAGACCTACGCCAGCAGACCTACGCCTTGCGGAGCCCGATCCGATGTGAGTGAAAATGTTCCCAGTCGATTAGCAGGCGGCAGCGGGCGTGTTCGGGGAGCCGTTCAGGGTCCACGGTCGTCTCCTGGGATCCTTCGCCCCGGACGACTCGGAGGTCACCGGCGCCGACGAGCCCTGCGAGTCCGTGCCGTACCGATTCCTCGTCGAGGTCGGTGGCACGTGCCAGCCGCTGTATCGACGTGGCCAACTCCGCTGGCTCGTCGAGTTCGATCAGGAAACCGATGAGTTCCTGGACGTAGGGTTCGATCCGGTCGTTCCACCGCAAGCTGCCGAGCTCGGCAGCAAGATCTGGTGCTAGTGGCAGGACGTCCTCCGGGACTGGCAGTACGTCGGGCGACCGCCACCGCTCCCCGGTTTCAGTCGTCTCCCGCTGGAAGACGCCGAGTTCTGCCATGAGTCTGGCAAGGTCTCGCACGGTGGTGGGCAGCGGTTTTCCGGCGGCGTGCATCGTGGTCGTGAATCGGTCTTGCCAGGTGGTGTCGAGTTCGATCTGCTCCTGGTCGTCCTTGTCCTCGGGCAGGGTCCAGAGCGGCGTGGCGTCCAGTCCGCCGTAGAGCATGTTCCAGTTGGCGCCGAACTGCATCTGCTCGAGTAGCGAGTCCAAGCCGCCGTCGAGGTCGTGCACCGTCGCCGAGGCGACCAACATGTGCAGCGGGAACGCCTGGCGCGGCAGCAGCTGATGCCATCCGCAGGTGAACCACTCGTTGTTGACCGCGCCGTCCATCAGCAATCCTCGCCTCGTCCACTCGCAGCCGGCCGTTCATGGCCAGGCCGGTGTCCCAGGTCGGAACCTGCTGAACACCACTCGGGCGACGATTGCCGCGCCCAGAGTATGCCGGGTGCCGCGCCTGACCGACGTGCACGAGTCAGGCGTTTCGAGCCGTTTCCACCGCGAGGGGACGCCGGTCGTGCTCACGGATTCGTGAGATGAGGCATGACCTCGCCCATGGTCGCGACCACCAGCCTGGACGAAGGCGTGTCGATGCGCACCACCGGGCTGCCCGGCGCCCACGGCACCGGATAGGCGTACACCGCGGCCTGGCCGGCCAGGCCTGCGCGCTGGACGCCGGTGGCTGCCGGGCCGGGTCCGACCGGACCGCCGAAGGTTTCTTCTCGGTAGACGATTCCTTGCTCCGCGAGCATCCGAAGGGCATCGGAGCGGCGAGCGCTGTGATCCACAGGTTTGTCCGACCGGCCGCGAGGTTGAGGTGAGGCACAGCCACGTCGAGGCAGGTGTACAGGCGCAAGGCTGTCATGATCAGAAGCTCCGTTCGCCGGCGTCACAGGGTCGAGCCGACTCGCTGGTGCGGTCGGTCCGCTGGCGAGCAGAACGGGGCAGGTCGCGTCGAGGTCTCGCAGTCGAGCCCGGCCGCGGTATGGGGTGGGTCCGTTCGACGGCTTGCCCGCGTCAGGGTCCGGCTCCGGCCCGCGGGCTATCGAGTGCCCTTGGAACCGGGAAGCGCGAACGGCAGCAGTGCCAGGTGGATCTCGCGCTGCGGGTCGCCGGTGGCGTGCATGACGAAGTCGATCTGGTCGTCGCTGTTCTCGGGCCCACGCCGTTTGTAGTGAGGGTGCTGCTCGATCGCCGCGATCGCTTTGGCGATCACCGCGGTGACGTCGCGGGTGCGGATGAACAGCAGGATGGCGGCCTTGGTGTCGCGCCACACCAGGTACTTCAAGATCTGCTCCAGGGCCTGCTGCAGGCTCGCCAGCCCGTCCCAGATCTTGCACTCGCCGATGAAGACGTTGCGGTCCTCGACCCGGATCAGGATGTCGGTCTTGCCTACCCCATTGAACAGTTCACCGCCGGCGTCACCTTGGAACTGCGCGTTGAGGCTGACCAGCAGGAGATTCCGGATCTCCTCTTCACCGAGTTTCGCTGCCACGCCCGGCGTGCGTTCCAGCGCGTTGCGGGCGCTGCGCAGGACCGCCAGCGCGTCCATGTAGTCGCTGTGCAACAGCACCGGTTCGGGCTGGAAAGCGGGGGCGGCCTCGGCGGGCCGGGTCGGGCGCATCGTGCGGCGGCGCAC
Source organism: Actinoplanes sp. 13 (assembly GCF_056134165.1). Classification (NCBI taxonomy): domain Bacteria; kingdom Bacillati; phylum Actinomycetota; class Actinomycetes; order Micromonosporales; family Micromonosporaceae; genus Actinoplanes; species Actinoplanes sp. 13. The sequence goes on from NZ_JBVYOQ010000005.1 coordinate 438,899, forward strand.
CGGCACGGCGTGCGCGGCGGCGTCCTGGCGGCGCCGGATGGGGTAGCCGATGCCGGCCTGCGTGTGGCGGATCGCGAGCAGCTGCTGGCGTCGGGTGGCGACTATGCCCGGGACCTCACGCCGGATGCGGTCGTTGTGCTCGTCGATCTGCTGACGCGACCAGGCCAGCTGGCGCTCAATGCCGTCGATCTGGGCGTCGAGGTGGGCACGCACCTTCGCGGGGTCAGGGTCGGGGTTCTCCACCGCCAGATGCAGCTCCTGCTCCCCGAGCTGGACCACCTGGGGCTTGTTCATGCCGTACGTCTGAGCGGTGAGCAGGAAGACCTCGCGCTCCCCGGTGAACGGCACGACGAGGATCAGCTGGGGAACCCGCCGTTCGACGGGTCCACGGAAGTTGTGCCAGATCTGCACCCCCTCGGAGGGCGGCAGCATCCAGGCGTCGTCCCGCCGCAGGACCGGGCACGTCACCGAGCCGGTAGCCACGAGCGTTGCTGCGGCGTCGGCCTCGGGCGTGGCCAGCAAGGCGTCGGCGTTCCAGTTCTGCAGCTGGCTGGTGACCTTCTCCGTCCGGTCGAGCAGCAGCTTTCCCAGACTGTCCTGGGCGAACAACGACGTCACATCGGCCACGGATGGCATCCTTGCCGATCCCGCTCGAAGCCCTGCGACCAGACCCATGCACACGCGCACGCCCGGTCCCGCCCACGCCATGCGCTGCACCCGGCCCGGCACCGGGTCCGCTCCTGACGGTTTCGCTGTTTCCCCTGTTCACGACGGTCCGGGGTCCTAGCGTCATGGAGTGAGCCGATCTCCCTCGGCCCGGTTGTGTCCTCCGGTCGACCCGATGCGGGCGGCACCGATCGCCGAGTTGCCGGAGCCGGGCGGCCAGCGGGGTCACCCGTCCGTGATCTTCGAGCCGAAGTGGGACGGATTCCGGTGCTGCGCGTGGGTGCTCCCGCACCGGGTGATCTTGCAAAGTCGGCCCGGCCGTGATCTTTCCCGGTACTTCCCTGACCTGGTGGCCTGTCTATCCGGGTTACCGGTCGGCACGGTCCTCGACGGCGAGTTGATCGTCTGGGACGAGCAGACCGGACGTACCCGGTTCACGGCGCTGCAGCGGCGTATCACGGCGGGCCGAGGACTGGCTGCCGAGGTGGCTGCCCATCCGGCCCATCTCGTGGCGTTCGACCTGCTCGCCGTCGGCGATGAGATCCTGCTCGACCGGCCGCTGGCCGAGCGACGCGCTCAGCTCGAGCAACTGCTCGCCGGCGGCCCGGCCCAGGTGCCGGTGTGCCCGCAGACCACCGACGTTGAGGAAGCCCGCACCTGGATGCGGGACTGGGCCGCGGTGGGCGTGGAAGGTGTCGTGGTCAAGCCCCTGAGCAGCCGATACGTGCCTGGCCGGACCGGCTGGCAAAAATGCAAAATCCACGTCACCACGGAGGCGATCGTCGGCGGAGTGACCGGCAGTCTGGCGGCGCCGCAGTCGCTGCTGCTCGGCCGTCTCGACGAACGGGAACGGCTGCACTACATCGCTCGGACGATGCGGCTGACGGTCGATCAGCAGCAGGAACTGGCCGGGTTGCTCCAGCCCGTCACCGGTCGGCCGGTCTGGCCCGTACCGCTGCCGGCCGGGTGGACCGGTCTGCCGGGCAACGGAACCCCGGTGCATTACCTGCCGGTCGATCCTCGGGTGGTCGCTGAGGTGCGCGCCGACGTCGCCTACGAACACGGGCGCGCGCGGCACCTGACGCGCCATCTGCGCTGCCGGCTCGATCTGCGGCCGGATGATCTGCCGTTGTGGGACCGGGAGATCTTGGCCGCCTGACCGACCTTACCGCGGTGACGGGTTAGCCACACCACGACCCGGAGGGCTTCTGGCGGTCGAGGGCTGCAACGGCATCGGCCGGCACGTCGCCCAGCGGCTGCTCGCCGACGGCGAGACCGTCGTGGACGTCCCGACGAAGTTGTCCGCACGGGCCAGGGTGTTCGCCACCGGCCAGGGCCGCAAGACCGACCCGGTCGACGCCCACAGCGTTGCCGTGGCCGCGCTGCGCACGCCGGGCCTGCGACAGGTCCAAGCCGATGACACCACGGTGGCGCTGCGGCTACTCGTCGATCGCCGTGACCAACTCGGCCGGACTCGCACCGAGGTCGTGTCCCGGTTGCATCACCTGCTGCTCGAGTTGGTGCCGGGCGGGGCGAAGAAGTTCCTGTCCGCTCAGCAGGCACGCGCGCTGCTGAACACCGTCCGGCCGCGCGACGTGGTCGGCAAGACCCGCCGCTGGCTGGCTTCCGAGCTGATCCACGAGCTGGTCACGATCGACAAGAAGATCAAACGCTAAAGCCGAGCTCATCGACCTGGTGGCTTCGACGGGCAGCACGCTGCAGGAACTGACCGGGATCGGTCCGTCCGGCGCCGCCCGCCTGATCGGCGACATCGGTGACATCACCCGGTTCGCCAGCCGCGCCCACTTCGCATCCTGGAACGGCACCGCACCCATCGACGCGTCCTCCGGCGACCAGAACCGCCACCGGCTCTCCCGCGCCGGGAACCGGCGCATCAACCGCGCTCTGCACATCATGGCGGTCGTCCAGCTACGTCGTGACACCGAAGGCCGCCGGTACTACCGGCGCAAACTCACCGACGGCAAAACCTCGATGGAAGCCATGCGGGCATTGAAACGCCGACTGTCCGACATCGTCTACAAGCGCATGGTCGCCGATGCCAGAAGGATCGAAACGGGCCCGGGAGGACACGTGGGGGCGACTCTGCAATCCAGCGCGGCCGACCTTAACCCCATGATCGACACTTCGGAGAAGTCACTTCCCGGACCCGCCAAAACCCACCTTAGAACAGACCTCGCCGCCGCCTCTTGACACAGAGGGGTGCCACGAGCGTGCATGAACCGATGCAGCCTGACGGTTGCGCGACGTGACACCGCTCGGTGCGTCGAGCGCTCGCACTGGCGGCAATTCCGCGTGTCCTTCAGATGCCGACGGCGCCGGGCGCGTAGCCGGAACTCACCCTATGGTCAGGCTGGTGACGAGGGTACGTAGCCACGATTGGCTGAGTGCGGGGTCGCGGCCGATGGCGCGGGCGACGGCTTGCCGGCCGGCCGGGCTGCGACCGTAGGCGACCAGGGCCGCTGCCTCGCCGAGTGCCTGCCGCGTGCGTTCGTCTCGGCCGGGGCCTTCAGCTGCGGCGGTCCATCGGTCAGGGCGTAACGATCGGGTCAGCTTCACTTGGTGATCCCGGAAGTACGACCAGACTCTCGGGTCGAGTGACACGTTGGCCACCGCGGAGGCGGGCAGCGTCCGTGTCCAGGCGGCGTGCTGCTGCCACCGGTCGGTGTTCGGACTGGTCTTGCGGCGGATGGTGACCCCAACGAAGGACAGCTTGCGCCGGATGACCGGCCACGGCTCGCGTTCCTGCTCGATCCAGTCCCGCATCAGCGTGAACAACTCGGCAAACGTCTCGCCCTCGTAAACGACATCGACCAGGACCGCCGGGCGGTCCCGGCGCGCTAGCGCGTACGGCGTCAATCCGACCGTCTTGAGGAACCGGCGGCCCTGCTCGACCTCAGCAGATGTCAACGGACGACGCCGCCAGCGCCGACCAGATCTGATCCCCGGACGTTGAAATGACAACGGCAACCGGTAGAGCCGTTGCACCCCGGCCGGGCGGGTGAACACGCCACCGAGCAGGTCGAACATCGAGTCCAAGGACCTACCCACGAAGAACATATCCCCGTTCCGGCTGCGGGCAAGCACCTTCCCGGTACACGCCACGAGATCGTCGAGGAACCACAGGTCGGGCGTCGCGGTGCCGTCGAGCAACGATCCCAACTGGTCCTGCGTGATCAGATCCCACCGAAACGGCATGCTCTCCGGCACCGACGTCACCCCGTCATGATGGCAGCCTGATCTGGGCAGCCCGCGCTCGGTCGGCAACCGAAACCGAGCCGTATCGAACATGAGAACTTCGCCCAACCACCGCATACGACAGGCGGCAAATGAGTATGCCCAGCGAGATACCTGCATGCTGTGAGCTGTGATGGTCGAAAGCGCCGTGGAGTTGCGGTGTTCGGGAGATGCTGGGGTTGTGGTTGACACCGTGGAGCACTCCTGGGATCCGATTCTCGGCTGGTTCGAGCAGCACTGCCCGCAGGAACGCCCGTCATTTCGGGGCCCGGCAGTAGAGGAAGACATCCGCGCTGTCGAGGTGGCCACCGGCAGGGCCGTGCCTCTTGATCAGCTGGCGTGGTGGCGGCTCAGCGACGGCACCGTCTTCCCGTATCCCAGTCTGATCCCTGTGGCCTACCATCCGACCCCGATCGCCGACGCGCTAATCAGTTACCGGATGTTGGCGGACAGCGCCCGCGACTGGCCCAACACCCCTGTGCTGGATCAGGAACCTGCAGGAACGCCGGCCGACAGTCGATGGTTGCCGAGCTGGTTTCCCATCGCCGACAGCCTCGGTGGCGGCTACCTCTTCCTCGACCTGCGTCCCGGACTGCGGCACGGCTGCGTCGGCGAGCACCGGAAGGAGGACATATGGTTCGACGGCCCGCGTTGGCCGAGTGTGACCAACATGCTGGCCGTCATCGCCGACGCGTTGAACAACGGCACCGCCATCAACGGCTGGCACGCTGGAGTTGAGGACGACCGCTTCACATGGCAATCGCCGATGCCCGGCGCGCATAACGCTGACTGAAGTCCGATAGCGCGCGCCCGCTGAACACCGCGTACAGGAGTACCGCTGTGGCGCCATCAACCGAGTTCGTCGGTCGCGCGGACTGCGGCAAATCGGGATGTCGCATCCTTGATTACCGTCGCCGGTGGCGTCACTGTTGGCGGGGTGCGAGACGAGACGATCTCCGGCGCGGGCCTCGATCGGCTGTTGCAGTCGAACGAGGATGAGCGCAGGCGATGGCTGGTTCGGCGTCAGGCCGTGGGCGAGGAGCCGAACTGGTGGTTGCACCTGCTACTGCTGATAGATGAGCGATGGGAGAACCGGGCGGCGGAGCGCGCCGCATGGACTCAGCTGAAGATGTGGGTGCTGGTGCAGGCCCGTGCCGCACTCGGCCAGGGCGAGGTCGCGGAGCGAATGGCGTATTTTGTTTCGCAGATGCGCGACGCCGGAATGGCGGAGTCGGCTCTGCCATCAGCGGACACCGTGGTTCGGGCTTGTCTGGACGCCATAGCCGTCCCCATCGACCAGGTCGCGCTGCTGACCGATCGGAAGAACGTCCGCGCCCTGGAACGCCAGGCTCTGCTTGATTCGCGGCGCGCCAGGAGTCTGATCAACGCTGCCGAATTACACCTGGCCGACCTCAACGATCCAGTCTTGAGCCACGAGCTCCGCGCTTGGCTCGCCATAAAACCACGACTGGTGTGATCGTCAACCGGACCCACCGTGAGCCACCGCAGCTCCGAGAGGATTCCGGCTACAACGCGAACGGACGGCGGCAGTTGAGTGCGGACAATTCAGTGAGGCTGCACCGCCGGATGGGCTCAGTCGCCGACCAGCCGCAGAGCCAGATGCCGGCCAGCGCGGCATCGTTCTGCAAGGCCATATACCGCCTTGATCACCTGACGCTCCCCGTCGTCAACGGCTGAGGCAAGCGTCTGATCCAGCTCGCTCAGGAACTGTGGCATCTCGTCCCAGGAGAGTTCTAAAGTTCCGTACAGGTCAATACGGTCAAGCAATGGCGTCAACCCGCGGTGCTGCGTACGTTCCACAGCCTGCGCGAACCGGAAATGTGTGTCGCCGACCATCGCCATCTCGACAGTCCGGCGTCGCCGTGGGCTCGTGCCCTCCTGCTCGAAGGTGAAGAGCTCAACATCAAGGCCCATGCCGGGGAGGCTACCGCTACTTGTCCGCGGCAGTTCAGTGCGCCACCTTATAGCTATTAGTGCTCCGACCCATCAGCAGGCGCGTGGGTGGCGGTTTTTTTTGATGGAGCACGCTAATCTGCCCGTCGCGTTTTTCCACTGCGCCCCACCGCAGAGTCATCCGATTCCGGCGATGCCCTTGGTGCTTCATGCGCGGACCGTTGGAAGATGTGATCCGTAGCGATAGCGGCCGTAGTCGTGATGAGGCCTGCGATGGCACCCTTGATGATCTCTTTGGAGATGACTTCCTTAACTATTACGGCCCCCGCGGCCCCTGCTGCCGCGCCCGACAGGACGGCTACCGCGAGCACGATGGCACTGAAAACCAAATGATTCTTAATCTCTGCAGGAGTATCGTCAGATTCCAGTATTCTGGCATTTTCTTCTGCAGCTAGGCTAACCGCGTCAGCGTCGCTCTTGTCCGCAGCCTTAGCCTTGTAGTAGCGCGCAGCGGCCTCATCGAGCATTCGCGTTATGACAGCATTGTCCGGATCGCTCCGATACGCGGCCCGCACTTGTTCAAGCCAATTGCGTTCAGCATCACCGGGCTTCATGCTATCCGGTGCATCGACCCCCGAGTTCCGCCCATATTCGGACCCAGCTGGCAGTTCTGCAGCCTCCGATGAATCGCCCAGGACGTCTGACGAGTACTGATCTGTAATAATGTCAGATGAGTCATACCAGTCCTTCCCTCCTGTGCCGTCGTACGGTTCACCTGGATGCGCCGAATCGTTATGGTCGGAGACGCTATAGTCTTCTCTGTCGAAGTTCGCCATACTGGCGATTGTGGATGCAACGGCTCCGATTTTCAAGTTGTCAATATGCCAATGTTCATCGGAGAAGCTTCATTTGGATGAAGGTGCACTGCCCATCGACACGAGCTTGCCTTGGCCGACACCTTGCCCAGACATCACCCTCCGTAACGCGCGACTCGCGGCAGACCGCGATCAATCAGGCCGTCTCTGCGATGACGAAAGCGCTCCACACGATTCTCGAAGCAACAAGATGGCAGGTAGAAGACGTATCTACCTACGACTACCCGGCCCTGAAGATCAGTCGCAAGCCGGGAACCCCTCCGCTCAGCACGTCCATACACCCATGAGCATCAACCCCGCCTCGGCGGGGCCCGAGTTACCGGCCGCTCAGGCGTCCCTGTCCAAGCCCTCACGCGGATCGCGGCAGAAGAGTTAGCGCACTCTGCCTCTTAAGAAGCGTCGCCTGTTCGGACCGCTAGCAGGAACCATCACGCCTTCGAGGAAATACTTGCAAGGAAAGACACGCTCATGCGTGTCGCCTGCAATATCGATGACCCGCACTCGAATATCGAGGCGTTTGATATCATAGAGGATACTCTTCTTGAACCAGCAAACTTCAGTCCCTGCCGCGTAGGTGCTCACTGGTAGTGGGCCCCCACGTGTCAGATACTTAATATAATAGTCGACTTCGCTTCTCAATCCCCTTTTTTCAAAGAGTCGAGTTAACTGTAAGAAGTCAACGAAATCTTCTTCGTTGGGTAAGTGGTCAGCATCCTCAAATGAAACGAAATAGTCAAAGTTCTCGATCACAGGTACTCCGGGCCCCGCGTTTACGACACGAAGTATCCACCTGCTAGTCCGTTCCCGAGTGCGGTCATCCTCCGGGTCGATCGCAATCCCTAGAGCAGGGCGCATCGCTCTGGCCCATTGAAGACGCGTCAAGAGGAGGCCGGCGCCGACGCCCATCAAAGCGAAGGATGTAGACCGCTCCATGACGGAGAACTGGATCGCAGTTGCGTTCATGCGGACAATCTCCCAAGCGGCATTCCCGGCCAGCAAGCATATGATGGCTAAAGGAAGCCTGGTAAAGAGTGGTGAACGGCGAACAGTGCGCTGCTGCGTAAAGTTCAGCTCCGTCAATGAGCGGTGTGCTGCAAGATCTTCCATGTCCGCCACCTTAAGGCTGCGTAGAAAAAGTCATGGTGCCATCCCTCCGCAAGGGGAAATTCGGGAGTCAGAAGCGAGCGGAAATAAGTGAGATTCATTTCCACGCCGTCGCCTTCCACGAACTCTCCTCGGCAGTTGAGCGCGTTCGTAGAGCCCACCTCCGGTCTGGCCGACGGTGACCGAGCGTCATCCTGGGGAGGATGGCGCATCTGGAACCTATCGGCGCTCGTTGCGGCGGTGCACGGCCCGGCGGCCCGCCCACGGAGTCCTGCACGGCGACGTCGCCGCCGGCGACCACTGCGGTGTCGACGTACTTGACCGGCCACGCGTCGCCCTGCCGGCCCCACGGCGTGGCGGGGGTGGGCTGGCCGACCAGGTGCGCCCAAGCCGCCGACCGCACCGATTCCTTCGCGTTCATCTGGTTCCGCTGGACCAGGGGCGAGATCTTGTTCGCAGCCTCATTTAGGACTTTGCCGGGGCCCTGCGCGTCGTTGGAGTACTGATATACGGAGGCGCCGGGCCTGGATCGGATGAGTCAGCCGCGGAAAGGTGGCACCAGGCCTCTCGTCCTGTCGATTGCGTATGCTCTGACCAACGGCCCGAACCCGTTGGGCATCGTGCCGAGAATCATTTTCGTCAAGATTTCGTGCAACGCGTTGCCGTTCAGATCCCTGACCTTCTCGTTCCATGAGGCGAGTTGTTCGTCCTCGGTCCGGAAGGCAGCCCTGATCAAGCTGTTCCACAGCGTCCGGGTCTCGGTCGTCGCGCTGACGTCCGGGTCGAAGCCGATGAACCACTTCTTCCCGTCCCGGTCCTCGATCGACTGCAGCAGAACGAAGGCATGGAATGTCTTGCTGTCCGCGAAGTTGCTCTGGTCTCCGCTGATCTCGGTGCCTCTGCCTTCGATGATGAGGGCCCGTCCCTTGTTCAAGGCGGTCGCGACCGCGGCCCACTTCTGATCGATGGGCTTTCCTGGCGCGTTCATCATGCTTTTGAGCCAGCCGGAGTTCTCGCCGGCCTTGGTCAGCAGAGGCGCCAACCCATCGGCTCGGATGTTGCAATTTCCGAGCAGTTTTCCGCCGGGACCCGCATAGGCCTGCAGCCACTTCTCGAATGTGGTGAAATCGCATTGATCCGGCTGCCCCAACTGCGCGACGAACCTCGTTCTCACGTCTGCCAGGACGCCCTCCATGTCACTACCTGGGGCAATCAATTTCTGTTTGATTCTCGGCATGGTCGCTCCGGGTGCGAATCGCGCTGACTGGTTCGGCGGGAACGTTAGCGCCACCAGATGGCCATGCGCAGTCGAATGTCCGACAGATCCGCTACCCGCCGCTCGAGCCGGGTACGAGAACCACACGGTAGCGCTCGATTTGCTTTCGTTCTATCTGTACTTCTTGCTTTTCGGGATTAAGCAGGCTGAAATTTCTCACACGGCCTAGTCCGCGGTCTCGGCGTCATGAAGGGTCACTACGGTGCGTGCCGCCCAGCCCGCTGGGCACGGGCGACGACGGGACCCAACGCGCGTTCTCTGCGGCAGATCCGGATGCTCGCTGGGCGTGAATGGGGCTGGGTTTCGCGCGGTCAGGTGTTCTTGGCCTGCGGTTGCCTCATCCCCGGGGGTCGAGGTTGAGCGATCGGGTGCGTCGACGTCCGAGGCGAAACGCCGTGCGTGGGTGTGCCGCGCCATCCGGAACAGCGACCCGACTGGAACTGCGACGCTCGCACATCGTACATATGTACGATGTGCGACTTTTCGATTTTCGCCCTAGCCTGCGTGGTGACCGCCGCCGCGCCATTTGGCCGTGGATTCGCGGCGGCGGTCTATTGCCCCACTCCAGGTATTCGAGAAGGAGCAACGTGACAATCCTAGTAACCGGAGCGACCGGGAACGTGGGTCGCCAGGTGGTGGCCCGACTGGCCGAGGCCGGGCAGCCGGTGCGGGCGATGACCCGGCGGCCGCAGCCAGGTCGGCTGCCGGACGGTGTCGAGGTGGTCCAGGGAGACTTCGAACGTCCCGACACGTGGCCGGCGGTGCTGGACGCAGTGCGGTCGGTATACCTGTTTCCCTTCGTGTACGCCGCGACCGACCGTGGGTTCGTCGATGAGGCGGTCAAGGCCGGCGTGACCCGGTTCGTGGTGCACTCCGCGGCGGCGGCCGGGTTCGCACCCGGCACCGGAGGCGACGGCGCGCTCGGGCGGCACCTCACCGAGGAACGGGAAGCACACCGCGGGTTGGAACTGCTGGTGGAGGCATCCGGCGCTGAATGGACTCATGTGCGGCCGGGCCTGTTGGCCGCCAACGCGCTGCAGTGGGCCGACCAGATCCGAACCGGACGGGTGGTCCGCGGGCCGTACGCGGCCGCCGGCTACCCGGTGGTTCACGAGGCCGACGTCGCCGACGTGGCGGTTGCGGCGTTGCTGACCGACGACCATGTCGGTGCCGCGTACACCGTTACCGGCCCGGTGAAGGTCTCGCAGGCGGAGCAGGCCGCCGCGATCGGTGCCGCCATCGGCGTGCAGGTGCGGTTCGAGGAGCTCGATCCGGCCGAGGCGCGCCGGCAGTGCCTACGCGACGGGCTCGACGAGGAGACCGCCGACTGGATGATCGCGCTGCTCGCCGACGCGGTCGACGGGACGGGTGCGTTGCCGCCGACGGACACCTACCTGCGGGTGACGGGTCGAGCACCGCGCACGTTCGCCCAGTGGGCCCACGACCACGCCGCCGACTTCCGGCCGGAGGCGACACGATGACGATTCTGGTCACGGGTGCCACCGGCATGGTGGGCCGACACGTCGTCGCCGAACTGGTGAAGACCGGCCACCGGGTCCGCGCACTGACGCGGACGCCGTCAGCGGCGAATCTTCCGGACGGGGTGGAGGTCGTCGGCGGCGATCTGACCGACCCGACGTCCCTGGAGCCGTCGTTGCGCGGGGTGGAGCGGATGTACCTGTTCTCCGTCGGACGCACGGCGCGTGACGTCGTCGCTGCTGCGAAACGGGCCGGCGTGCGGCGCATCGTCGTGTTGTCCGGGGCGCTGGCCGACTCCGACTTCAGTGAGGACGGATACCTGGCGGTCGAACGTGCGGTCGAGGACTCCGGTCTCGAGTGGACGCACGTGCGCCCCGGGGAGTTCGCAGCGAACTGGCTGGACTGGGCCCCGACCATCAAGGAAAGTCTGGTGGTTCGCCGGCCGTACGCGGCTGCGGTGACCCAGCCCACCCATGAGGCTGACATCGCCGCGGTCGCCGCGAGGGTGCTCGTCGAGGACGGCCACGCCGGCCGAACCTACACCTTCGCCGGCCCCGAGGCGCTCACCACGGCCGCACAGGCCGACGCGATCGGCACGGCGATTGGTGCCACGGTGCGATTCGACGAACTCGATCCGGCCCGGGCCCGAGCCGAGTGGATCAGCAACGGCTATCCACAGACGTTCGTCGACTGGATCTTCACCATGTGGGCGGAATCCGCGCGTAACCCCGCCCCGACGAACCAGGAGTGGGCCGACGTCGTCCCGCACCTGACCGGCCGGCCCGCACGGACATTCGCGCAATGGGCCACCGACCACGCGGCCGACTTCCGGTAGAGCGTTCCTGGTGGGGTATGGCGGCCACCCGGCCGCCATACCCCACACGACCGTCGACCAGGACGGTCCGCGCCGAACGCTCTACCGGTGCATGACCCGGCGGGCAGACGCCGTGTCCGAGCTAGCAGACGCGGTGTTGGGTACAGGCTGTGAGACAGTCACTCAACTTGCTCTTCAACCTCCCGCCCCACCCCGATGTCGCTGCGGATGAGATCGCTGCGTCATCAAGGGCGACTACGGTGCGCGCCAGCGGCCGGTGCGCTCAGAGACTGGTGCCGAAGGGGTTGTTGATGAGATAGCGCCAGCGGCCATCGGCACCTCGGCGGAGGACGTCGGCGGCGACGCCGCCCAGATCGAGTTGGTAGCCCTGGTGGGCGGTGCCGCGCATCGACCAATCGACGATGAATGCCGAGATCACGGAGGTCGACGCGCTCATCGAGGCCCGGTTCGAGCAGCATCCCAGCGCCGAGGTTACCGACAGCCTGCCCGGGATGGGTTCCCGGATCGGGGTGGAGCTGCTCGCGGCCACCGGTGGCGACCTCGCGGTGTTCGGCAGCGCGGACCGGCTGGCCACGTTCGCCGGGTTGGCGCCGGTGCCACGCGACTCCGGGCGGGTCGCTGGCAACATGCGCCGCCCAACCCGCTTCCACCGCGGCCTACTGCGCGCCTTCTACCTGTCCGCGCTGGCCAGCCTGAGAACCTGCGCCGCATCGCGAAGCTACTACGACCGAAAACGCCAAGAGGGCCGAAACCATCAACGACCCTGCTCTGCCTGGCCCGGCGCCGAGCCAACGTGCTCTGGGCCATGGTTCGCGACGGAACGCTCTACCAGCCACGACCTGTCGACGCTGCTGCACCGTAATGGTCCGCCCAGGCAACTCACGAGTCTGCGGCTTCCGAGCGATACGGTTCAGGCGTGACGCCCGGTATCAGCGACGTTCCCTTGATCTTTCTCGATGTAGATGGACCACTGATCCCGTTTAAGAGCCGGTCGGTTGACCGAGCCGGCGGCGTCCTCACTGCGCCCTCGACCGAGGTCGGCAACCCTCTACTGGACCGGCTGGACCCGAAGGACGGCCAGAGGCTCCTTGCGCTGAAGGGGCATTTGGTTTGGGCGACGACATGGATGGCTGAGGCTAATGAAGTCGTCTCGCCGCGGCTCGGGCTTCCGCAGCTGCCCGTGGTCGAATGGCCGGACGACGATGAGGACCTAGGCAGAGGCCTGCACTGGAAGACGGCGTTTCTGACGCAGTGGGCCGGTGGTCGGCCGTTCGTCTGGCTCGACGACGAGCTGACCGACGCTGACCAGCGATGGGTCCTAGCGCATCACCCTGGGCAGGCGCTGCTGCACCGCGTCGATCCTTATGCGGGCTTGACCGAGGCAGACTTCTCCGAGGTTCGCCGGTGGCTCGAAACCCGAGCCGACGCCACCCGAGCGTCTTCGGGCAGCTGACGCTGCCCCTGCCCATAAGGACGAACCCCGCACCTCATGGGTTGACAACGACACTGGGAAGTCTCGCTACTCCGCGTTCGGATCAACTGGGACGAGTGGGATGAAGGCCCAGGCGGTTCGGGGTGGCGTTGCTGCGCGGCAGTGAGGTGCTGTTCGGGTGGGTTTGCCCGTTGCTACCAGAGCTATGACAATCTCCCTGCGCTATCTCGGCGTGCGAGACGTGGCGTATCGCGGTAGAGCACCGCGCCGCCGCCGAACGCCTGGCCGACGTCGCGGTCGGGAGCGACACGTCCGTCACGCGATGCGCGGCCTGGATGGCGCTGTTTCCGTCGCAGGTCACAGTTCCAGACAAGGCTGGAAGCCTAACGACGCGTGCTACACCCACACTTCTGGGCCACAGACGAGGTTGCTGTTGCATAGATGGAAGTGGGTGAACCGCGACCCGTCAAGAAGCGTCAATTGGCTGCAACGACCCGGCTGTGCCGTGAGCCTGCCACCGCTCTCCGATCCATTCTTCACCTTGGCGTAGTACAAGTAGATGAGCAGACCGCCGGTGGAGCAGGCGCTTGCGTTAGTACTCGTCACTGAGCCATATCCCCCCGAGATTTGCTGACTTGCTGCGCTGGCTGGGCCGCTCATAAAAGGCAGCGCAAGAACCCCCGCCATCGCGGCGGCGAGAAGTCTCCACCCGCGCAATCTGAGCGTGGCGGCGCTCGAAGACGTCGTGCTCGGTCGCGTAATCATCCCCAACATGCTGCTCCTCCCGCAATTCGATCTCACCTGAGGTAGATGCTCATCGATGGTAGAGGGAATGGTCGCGACCGGATAAGTACTGTCCTTGATCTTTCAGTGCAGGCGGGTTGCTGGCTCCCACCCGCTTAGTAGTCCAGCAGGAGATCCGTTTTAGGGTTCGGTGAGGGCTTGCCGGGTGTAGTGGCTGGTCTTGGCGGTGGCTTGATGGCGGCGCCGGTAGATGGACCAGGCAATGACGTCGGCCAGCCGTCTGGCTGGTTCGATGACCAGGGCGTGGAACAGTCGGCGGAGTTCGTTGACGGTGATGGCGATCAGGCCGTCCGGGCTCGTGGTGCTGGCCATGGTTGCTGCCGCGAGGAATGCGTGGGCGGCGATGACCAGGGTGGTCCAGCGGTGCCAGGCTTTCCATCGGCGGTGTTGATGCTGGTCCAGGCCGAGTCCGGTCTTCGTGGCTTGGGATGATTCCTCGACTCGCCAACGAGATCCGGCGACGGCGACCAGGTGGTGCAGCGGGACGAGTTGGGGTGACCAGCAGCGGTAGAACGCGAGCTCACCGGTGGTCCGGTTGCGGCGGATCAGCAGCCAGTGATGGCCTTGGTGCTGGTCGGCTGCCTGCGGCAGGGTGATGAATGCCCAGTCGTAGTAGCGGTGACCTTTCGCTCCGGCTCCGGCGGAGATCCGCTGCCACGCTGGTTTTGGGAGGCCGGCAGCGATCTGATCGGCTCGTTGGATGCCGAGGCCGGTCGGTGCCCGGTGTGAACAGGCGACTGCGAGGACATAGCCGAGTTGGTGGCCGCGTAGCGCGGCGGCAAGCTGGGGGTCGCCGCCGTAGGCTTCGTCGCCGGCGACCCACCGGCACGGCAGTCCGCCGGTGATCGCAGTCTCGATCAGCGGCGTGCCAGCTGCGGCTTCGTAGCGAAGGTGACGGTGTCAGGCACGCCTGCTTCAGAGCGTCGCCGCGGATCGTCGGCCCAGGATTTCGGCAGGTAGAGCGCGACGTCGACCAGGGTGTGCCCGAGCGGTGAGGCATAGGACAGGTGCACCGCGAGCTGGCAGTTCTCGATCTTCCCTGCGGTGCCGGAGTACTGCCGTTGCACGCCGACAGTCCGGGTGCCTTTCTTCAGATCACCGGTCTCATCGACCAGCAGCACGCCGTCGGGATGCCCGAGCCGGGCGGTCACGAAGTCCCGCACGTCAGCACGCACCAGTTTGTCGTCCCAGCTCGCCCGGCTGATCAGATCTTGCATGCCGCCGGGGCCGTCGTCGCCGGCGTGTTCGGCGATCGTCCAGCAGTTCTTGCTCGGCAACGGGGCCAGCAGGCCGGCGACGAAGTCCCGGACCCGGCGCCGAGGCTCGGGCCTGATGAAGCGTGCCTCGATCGTGTCCATCAGCTCGCTGAACAGCTCAGACCATCGCTGAGCGTCTACTCTGTAGGCGGCAGCCACCGCCGCGTTTTCGGTAGTCCACACAACCGCTGAGACTTGACGGTGGCTGCTTGCTGTCCACGAACAAACCCGCACCGTCACAGCAGCTCAGACCGGATCTCCTGCTGGAGTACTAGTGCGGGTCGATCGGATCGGCGAAGCATATGCCAGTTGGCAGCAGGCGATAGAGGCCTTCACCGTCACCGGAGACACGGTGCGAGCCGACTTTCCCCGTAGGTTGCTCAGCGATCTTCCACCCCTGGCGCCACAAGATGGCAGTTAAGAGCTCCTAACACGATCTGCTGAATCGATGTTGATCAGCGTCACGACGCGAAGATCGGTCTCGTTCGCTGGTC
>NZ_JBVYOQ010000006.1:0-398392 GCF_056134165.1 Actinoplanes sp. 13
TTGCCATAAATGGCACTGGCTTATCAAGCACCCTGTTGAGTTCTCAAAGAACAACCACACACCATCACACGACCCGCAACCGCGGCCCGCCCTCCGGGGCACTCGCTCTACTTTACCCGCCGAATCCGATTCGTCAAATCCGGCCTCACAACCGAAATTGCCGATCCACAATCGAATGGGCACCCCACGAAACCGCACGATCGACGACCGCGCGATCAACATTAGGATTTCCGTCAGGACGGCCGACCCGAGCCCCTCACGGGTCCCGCTCGCTCGCCCGTCTCCCTGGCGGCTCGGAAAACATTACAGGCTCGTGTCCCGGACGCCAAATCGGCCCGCCGCGACGTGGGTCACAGCGGGCCGATCAGAGTGAAAGTGCAGGTCAGGGCATGATCTCGACGCCGGCGAAGGTCCGCTTCCCACGCCGCAGAACGAGGAACCGGCCGTGCAGCAGCGCCGACTCGGGCACCACGGCCTCGCCGTCGGTGATGCGCTCGTTGTTCAGGTAGGCGCCGCCCTCGGTGATGGTGCGACGGGCCTCGTTGGCGCTCGCCACGAGACCGGAGTCCTTCAGCAGGGCGCCCACGGTGGGCAGTTCACCGCGTACCTCGTGCAGACCGGCCTCGGCCAGCGCGGCGCGCAAGGTGTCCGCGGAGAGCTCGTCCAGCGATCCCCGCCCGAAGAGCGCCTGGCTCGCGGCGATGGCCTGCCTCGCCTCCTCCGGGCCGTGCACCAGCGCGGTGATCTCTTCGGCGAGGGCCCGCTGGGCGAGCCGGGCCTGCGGCCGCTCCGCGGTCGCCTTCTCCAGCTCCTCCAGTTCCTCGCGGGACTTGAAGCTGAAGTACCGCAGGTACTGATTGACGTCGCGGTCGTCGCTGTTGACCCAGAACTGGTAGAAGGAGTACGGCGTGGTCATGGCCGGGTCCAGCCACACCGCCCCGCCGGCGGTCTTGCCGAACTTGGTGCCGTCGGCCTTGAGCACCAGCGGGGTGACGAAGGCGTGCACCGGGCCTGCGCCGCGGCGGCGCACGAAGTCGACGCCGGCAGTGATGTTGCCCCACTGGTCCGAGCCGCCGAACTGGAGCATGCAGCCGTTGCGGACGTGCAACTGGTAGAAGTCGTTGGCCTGCAGCAGCTGGTAACTGAACTCGGTGAAACTGATGCCGCTCTCCAGGCGGTTGCGGACCACGTCGCGGGCCAGCATCTTGTTCACCGGGAAGTGCTTGCCGACATCGCGCAGGAACTCGATGACCGAGGTCGGTCCGGTCCAGTCCAGGTTGTTCACCAGGGTCGCGGCGTTCGCCCCGTCGTAGCTCACGAACGGCGCCAGCTGCGCGCGGATCCGCTGGACGTAACCCTCCACCACCTCGGGCGGGTTGAGGCTGCGCTCGCTGGACTCGCGCGGATCGCCGATCTGGCCGGTGGCGCCGCCGACCAGCAGCAGCGGCCGGTGCCCGGCCTGCTGGAGCCGGCGGGCGGTCAGGACCTGCATGAGGTGACCGACGTGCAGCGAGGCGGCGGTCGGGTCGAAGCCCACATAGAACGGAATCGAGCCGCCGTCGAGTGCCTTGCGCAGCTCGTCGGGATCGGTCGAGTCCTGGATCAGTCCGCGCCACTGCAGGTCGTCTACGAAAGTCACGCCCGGAATTGTCCCGCACTCCCCGCTGCGGATCACAGCGGGTTTCGACATGCTGGACGGATGGGTCACCTGGGTAGCGCGGAACCGCCGCACGAGATCTCGAAGAAGAAGGCCGAGGCCCGGCTGGAGGCCGCGCAGCAGCGACTGCTCCGGCTGCGGCTGATTCTCGGCGGGCAGATCGGCCGCAAGAAGCTCGGGCCGCCGTTGTGCGTGGTCTTCGAGGGCTGGGACGCGTCCGGCAAGGGCGGTGCGATCAAGCGGCTGGTCTCCCCGCTGGACCCGCGGCACGTCCGGGTGTCGCAGTTCGCCGCCCCGACGTACGACGAGAAGCGGCACCACTTCCTGCAGCGGTTCTGGAACGTGTTGCCGGGCTGGGGCGGCATGGCCGTGCTGGACCGGTCCTGGTACGGGCGGGTGCTGGTGGAGCGGGTCGAGGGTTTCGCCACCAAGGACCAGTGGAAGCGGGCGTACGACGAGATCGCCGAGTTCGAACGCACGCTGACCGCCGAGGGCATGCTGCTGATCAAGTTCTGGATGCACGTCTCCGACGCCGAGCAGCTGCGCCGGTTCGAGAGCCGGGCGAACGATCCCCTGCGCACCTGGAAGCTGACCGACGAGGACTGGCGCAACCGGGAGAAGCGCGCCGATTACGAGGCGGCCATCGAGGAGATGATCGAGCGGACCGACCGCCCGAAGGCCCGGTGGCACGTCATCCCCGGCGACGACAAGCCGTGGGCGCGGCTCGCCGTGGTGGAGCGGGTGTGCAACGCGGTGGAGACCCGGCTGACCAAGCTCGGGTTCGACGTGGACGCGGCGGACACGCCTGTCACCTGAACGGGCATGGGCGATTGGCGTGATCAGCGGGTATTGCGGCGCTATGGTGCGCTAAATGACGAAGAACACGCTACTCTCCGCCGCCGCCGCCCTCACCTGCCTGCTCGCGACGGCGGCCCCGGCCCAGGCCGCGCCGGTCGCCCAGTCGGTCTCGGTGCAGCGCACCGGTGGGATCGGCAACTCGCAGGCGTCGTTCCAGATCTCCGGCGGTGGCGGCAAGCACGCCGCCGAGGTGCTGCGGCTGGCGTCCAGCCCGGCGTTCCGGGCGCTCCGCCCGCGGTACGTGCCGCGCGACACCTGCTGCGACCGGTACCTCTACCGCGTCGAGGTGCGCTACCGGAACGGACAGGTCAAGGACGTCACGGCGCTGCAGGGGGCGCCCGCGCCGAAGGTGCTGTGGACAGTGATCGACAAGGTGGAGAACACCCGGGTGGATCTCCCCTTCAAGCTCGACTGGCCGATGTTCCCGTTCTGAGCGCACGGCACGGCCTCCGCCGGATCGGCTGGCGGAGGCCGTGGGCTCAGCCGGCCAGCTTGCGGGCGTGCGCGGAGTCCGGCGCCGCCACGACCTCCGCGGCGAGCCGCCGGCAGTCCGCCTCGGTGTACCCGGCCAGCGAGGCCCGGACCGCCGGGATCGCCCGCGGTGACATGGAGAGGCTGGTGACGCCCAGCCCGACCAGCACCGGCGCGAGCGCCGGGTCGGCCGCCGCCTCCCCGCACACCCCGACCGGTTTGCCGGCCGCCCGGCCCGCGGCCCCGCACACCCCGATGAGCTGCAACAGAGCCGGCTGCCAGGGATCCAGCAGATCAGCGAGATCACCGCACATTCGGTCGGCGGCGAACGTGTACTGACTCAGGTCGTTCGTCCCGATGCTCAGGAAGTCGACCACCTTCAGCAGGTCGGCGGCCCGCAGCGCGGCGGCCGGCACCTCGATCATCACGCCGGCCTTCGGCAGCCCGGCCGCGCGGACGGCCTCGGCGAACCCGGTGGCCTCGGCGAGCGTGGAGACCATCGGCGCCATCACCCAGACGTCCGCGCCGGTGTCGGCCCGGGCCTCGGCGATCGCCGCGAGCTGGGTGCTGAGCACCTCGGGGCGCTGCCGGGCCACCCGCAGGCCGCGGACGCCCAGAGCCGGGTTCGGCTCGCCCTCCTGGTTCAGGAACGGCAGCGGCTTGTCGGCGCCGGCGTCGAGCGTCCGGATCACCACGCGGCGCCCGGCCATCGCGGCGAACACCTCCCGGTACGCCGCCGCCTGCTCGGCCCGGGACGGCTCCTGGGTGCGGTCCAGGAACAGCAGCTCGGTGCGGAACAGGCCGACGCCCTCGGCGTGCACCTCGTCCGCGGCCGGCACGTTCTTCGCGGAGCCGACGTTGGCGAGCAGCTTGACGTCGTACCCGTCCGAAGTCTGTCCCGGACCGGTCAGAGCCGACGCCGCGGCAGTCTGCCGGGCCGCGACGGAGAGAGCGGCCGTCGCCGTGGCCTCGTCGACGCCGACCTCCACCCGCCCGGTGGCGCCGTCCACCAGCACCGGAGTGCCGTCCGCGATCGCCAGCACGCCCGGGCAGGCGACCACCGCCGGCAGACCCAGCGCGCGGGCCAGGATCGCGGTGTGGCTGGTCGGGCCGCCCACCTCGGTGACCAGCGCGACCACCTGCTCCGGGTCGAGGTCCGCGGTGTCCGCCGGCGCCAGGTCACGGGCCGCCAGGACGTAGGGGTGACCGGGCTGCGGCACACCCGGCATGGGCAGGCCGAGCAGCACCGCGACCGCCCGGTCCCGCAGATCGTCGAGGTCCGCGACCCGTTCGGCGAGATAGCCGCCGGCCGCGGCGAACGCCTCCCGGAACGTCGCGAACGCGCCGTCGATCGCGTGCGGCGCGTCGCGGCCGTCCTCGACGAGCTCGCGGACGCCGTCGCGCAGCGTCTCGTCGTCGGCCATCATCGCCTCGGCGCGCAGCACCTCGGCCACCGTGGGGTCGGCGGCCCGGTCGGCCCGCCGCTCCAGGTCGGCGACCACCTCGGCGAGCGCCGCGGACGCCCGGGCCACCTCCGCCTCGACGTCGGCGACCGGACCGGGCGCGGGCAGCGCGGGCACCGCGGCGATCCGCAGCAGCGGACCGGCGGCGACCCCCGCGCTGACCCCGATGCCGGCCTTCGTCTCAGGCATCCGCGTCCAGATCCTTCGCGAGCAGCGCGGCGAGGCTGTCCAGGGCCGCGTCAGCGCCGTCGCCGTCGGCCTCGAGAGTGACCTCGGTGCCCTGCTTGGCGCCGAGCGCGAGCACCGACAGCATGCTCTTCGCCGGCACCGGCTTCTTGTCGCCGACCCGGATGGTCACCTTGACCGGCGCCGCGGCGGCGGCCTCGACGAAGAGCTTGGCCGGCCGGGCGTGCAGGCCGCTGGCGGAGCCGACCGCCACCGTGCGCGTGGGCATGGAGTCTCCTTAAGGCTCGATCGTTACCTTGATGGCCTCACCGCGCGCCACGATGCCGAAGGCGTCGATCGCGCCCTCCAGCGGCAGGCGGTGGGTGATCAGGTCGGCGACCGGCACCGCGCCGGTGGCGACCAGGTTGAGCGCCTCGGCGTTGTGCGCCGGGCTGGAGCCGTTCGCGCCGACGATCAGCAGCTCCCGGTAGTGCACCAGGTTGGAGTCGAGGGTGATGGTCGGCTTGTCCTTGGGCAGGCCACCGAAGAAGCTGATCCGGCCCTGCCGCGCGGCCATCTCGACGGCCTGCTCCTGGGCCTTGCCCGAGGCGGCGGCGGTGATGATCACGTCGGCGCCGCGACCGCCGGTCAGCTCGAGCACCTCCTTGATCGGATCGGTCTCCTCGGCGCAGATCGCGGCGTCCGGCTTCACCAGGGCGGCGGCCATGTCCAGGCGCTGCCGGCTCAGCTCGACCAGGAACACCCGGGCGGCGCCGCGGGCCCGGGCCAGCCGCACGTGCAGGCAGCCGATCGGCCCCGAGCCGATGACCACCACGTCGTCGCCCTCGCCGACCCGGGCCAGGTTCTGCGCATTCAAGGCACACGCCAGCGGCTCCGCCACCGACGCCTCGGCGAACGACACACCCTCCGGGATCCGGTTCAGGCCGTCGACCTTCAGAACCTCCTTGGGTACGACCATGTACTGCGCGAAGCCGCCCTCGAAGTGGTAACCCATCGACACCTGGTTCGGGCAGATGGTCATCCGGCCACGCGTGCACTCGCCGCACACACCGCACGGGATGGCCGCGATGACCTGCACCCGGTCCCCGTCGGCCCAGCCCTCGACGCCCTCGCCCACCTCGACGATCTCGCCGGCGATCTCGTGGCCCATCACCCGCGGCGGGTGGATGTGGTGGTGCCCGAACTTGGAGATCTTGACGTCGGTGCCGCAGGTGGAACAGTTCCGGACGCGGATCTTCACCTCGCCCGGGCCGGCGGCCGGCTCCGGCATGTCCTCGAAACGGACGTCGCCGGGAGCGTGGAAACGTACGACCTTCATGAGTTGCTGTCCTCCTGGATCGCCCCTAGCAGGCGAATCACGGTTTCTGTCTCGGTGGCCTCGCGAAGCTCGCGGGCCTGGTCCTCGTCGAGCAGGATCTCGGCGAGAGCGGCGAGCAGCTCGACGTGCCCGTCACCGGCGGCGGCGATGGCGACGCAGACCGCCACCTGCTCGCCGCCCCAGTCGACGCCGTCCGGGAAGCGCAGCACCGCGAGGGCGTCGCGCTTGACCAGCTCCTTGCCGCCGAGGGTGCCGTGCGGGATGGCGACACCCTCGCCGACGTAGGTGGAGATCGACTGTTCGCGGGCCAGCATCGTGTCGACGTAACCCGCCTCGGCGGCGCCGATGTCCACCAGCGCCGCGCCGCAGAGACGGATCGCCTCGTCGCGGTCGGCGGCCTTCTCGGCCAGCCGGATGGCCCGGCGGTCCAGCAGCTCAGACATTGAGGTCGCTGCCCTGCTGGATCGCCTTGACCACCTTCGTCACCGCCGGGTCGCCCAGGAAGATCTGGAACGGCACGATCGGCTTGCCGGGCGCCACCGAGCGGGCCCGGGCGGCCAGCCCACTGTGGCAGACCACCAGGTCGGCGTCGGCGGGGATCGAGTTCACCGGGGTGTGCTCCACGGTGACGCCGCTCTTGCCGAGCTGCTTGCGCAGGGTGCTGGCGAGCATCACGCTGCTGCCCATCCCGGCGTCGCAGGCGACGACGAGCTTGTGGATGTCCTTGCCGTTGATGGTGGCCATGCCGGGCTCCGTTCCTCTTCGTGGAGATGGGGTTACGCGTTTTCCTTGCGGCTGCCGTCAGCCGTGACGGTGGCGTCGTCCGCGGCGGCACGCTGCTCGTGGATCTCGGCCGCCGGCGGCGTGTCCGACTCGTCCGCCACGCTCTCGTCGACCTCCTGGTCGGACTTGAGCTTGCCGAACCCGAGCAGCAGCGACGCGACACCGAAGGTGACCGCGGCGGCGATGACCACGCCGAGGATCATGCCGAAGTAGCCGTCCTTGGCGGTGACCGCGGCGAAGGCGAAGATGCTGCCCGGCGCCGGGGACGCCACGGTGCCGGTGCCGGTGACCATGAAGGTGGCGACGCCGGCCATGCCACCGGCGATCATCGCGAGGATCAGGCGGGGCTTCATCAGCACGTACGGGAAGTAGATCTCGTGGATGCCGCCGAAGAAGTGGATGATCATCGCGGCCGGGGTGGTCGGGCGCAGCGACTTCGGGCCGAAGAAGAGGAACGCGGCGAGCAGGCCGAGACCCGGGCCGGGGTTCGACTCGATCATGAACAGGATCGACTTGCCGTCCTCCGCCACCTGCTGCACGCCGAGCGGGCTGAACACGCCGTGGTTGATGGCGTTGTTCAGGAAGAGCACCTTGGCCGGTTCGACCAGCACCGAGACCAGCGGCATCAGGCTGTGGTCCAGCAGCCAGTCCACGCCGTTGCCGGCGGCCTTGGTCAGCGCGTTGACGACCGGGCCGATCGCGAGCTTGCCCAGGATGGCGAAGCCGGCGCCGATGATGCCCGCCGAGAAGTTGTCCACCAGCATCTCGAAGCCGGGCTTGATCTTGCCGTCGACCGCGTTGTCGAACAGCTTCAGGATGTACGCGGTGAGCGGTCCGATGATCATCGCGCCGAGGAACATCGGGACGTCCGCGCCGACGACGACACCCATGGTCGCCGTGGCACCGACGACGGCGCCGCGCTGCCCGTGCACCATGCGGCCACCGGTGTAACCGATCAGGACCGGCAGCAGGTACTTGATCATCGGGTCGACGAGCTGGGCGAGGTTCTCGTTCGGCACCCAGCCGACCGGGATGAACATGGCGGTGATCAGACCCCAGGCGATGATCGCGCCGATGTTCGGCATGACCATGCCGGCGAGGTGACCGCCGATTCGCTGGACGCGGGCACGGAACCCGCCCCCGGTGACCTCGGGGGTGTATGAAGAGGCCATGGAGGACTCCATTCGGTGAATGGCTGGATATGTCGGGTATTAGGTGGAGCAGTGGTGTCCGGCGTCTCCGCCCGGCTGGTTCCTCCGGCTTCGGCGCCTGGCTTTGGGTCGTCCGGTCGCGAACCCCGTGTGTGAAGTTGGGGTCCGATCCGTACCCGAACTTCACACGCATGCTGTGCCCGGTCGCGGCGGCTGGTCGCCTGGCCAGAACCGGCGGCCGGCCGCCTCGGTCAGTCGCGGCTCAGTGGTTGATCCGGGTCGGGATGATGGTCGATGCGGATACGGGTACGGTCGAGGTCGTCAGGGCCCGGCATCCGGCTGCCCGGCAGGCTGACCGCCGCCGCGCCCCACGCCAGCCCCTCGACCAGCGCGGCCTCGCCGTGCGCCCCGGCCGCCAGGAAACCGGCCAGCAGCGCGTCGCCCGCGCCCACGGTGCTGCGCGGCACGCTCACCGGGGAGGTCCCGGTCAGCACTCCCGCGTCGTCGACCAGCACCGCGCCGTCCGCCCCCAGGCTGGCCAGCACGGCGCCCGCGCCGGCCTTGCGGAGCCGCTCGCAGGCGTCGGTCACGTCGCCGAGCGTGGTGAGCTCGCCGCCGACCGCCTCGGCCAGCTCCTCCCGGTTCGGCTTGACCAGCGCCGCGCCGGCCGCGACGCCGGCCAGCAGTGCCGGTCCGCTGCTGTCCACCGCGAGCCGGGCGCCGGCCGCGACCAGCCGCCGGCAGAGGCCGGTGAAGGCTGCCACCGAGGGGCCGGGTGGCAGGCTGCCGCAGATGACGACCCAGCTGGCGGGGCCCGCCGCAGCCAGCACCGCGTCGCTGACCTCGGCGAACTCGGCCTCGGAGAGCTGCGGGCCGACCTCGTTGATCTTCGTGACCGTGCCGTCCGGCTCGGCAAGAGTGATGTTGGAACGGGTCCGGCCGGCGATCGGGACGGCCAGCATGTCGACCCCCTCGGCCTTGAGCAGGTCGACGAGCTGCTCACCCTCGGCGCCGCCGGTCGGCACCACCGCGGTGGACCGGACGCCGTTGGCCAGCAGGGCCCGGGTGACGTTGACGCCCTTGCCGCCCGGGTCGATGTGCGAGTCGCCGGCCCGCAGCACCTCCCCACGGACCAGCGCGTCCACCTCGAGGGCCCGGTCGACGCTGGGGTTGAGAGTGACAGTGAGAATCATGCTCGGGATCCGGGCGGCATCGGTGGGGGCCGGGGCCGACATCCGGCCGGCCTCGGTCGGGGTCGGGCCTTCGGGCCGGCCGGCCTCGGTCGGGGTCGGGCCTTCGGGCCGGCCGGCCTCGGTGGGGGTCATGCGCGCACCAGCCGGACGCCGGTGGCCTCGACCTCGCCGGCGAGCTCGCCGTCGAGGCCGTTGTCGGTGATCAGCAGGTCCAGCTCGGCCAGACCGCCGAACCTCGCCAGGTAGTCGTTGCCGATCTTGGTGTGGTCGGCGAGCAGGACCACCCGGCGGGCCGCGGCGATCATCGCCCGTTTGACCGCCGCCTCGGCCGGATCGGGGGTGGTCATCCCGCGCTCGACGCTGCAACCGTTCGTTCCCATGAAGGCGACGTCCACATACATCTCCGCGAGCGGCCGCAGCGCCCAGTCGTCGACGGTGGCCAGGGTCTTGCCGCGGACCCGGCCGCCGAGCAGCAGAACGGTGAGGTTGGGCTTGAGGCCGAGCGTGGCGGCCAGCACCGGCGAATTCACCACCACGGTGAGCTCGCGGTCGGCGGGCAGCAGCTGAGCGAGCCGGGCGGTGGTGGTCCCGGCATCCAGGATGATCGCCCCGTCCTCCGGCACCTCGGCCAGCGCGGCCTTCGCGATCCGCTCCTTCTCGCTGATCAGCACGGCGTCCCGGGTGGCGAGGGCCGGCTCGAACCCGAGCCGCTCCACCGGGATCGCGCCGCCGTGCACCCGTCGCAGCACGCCGGCCCGCTCCAGCACGGTCAGGTCCCGGCGGATCGTCTCGGCGGTCACCCCGAAGGTCTCGGCCAGCGCGACGACGTCCACCCGCCCCTCGGCGCGGGCCCGCCGCACTATCTCTTGCTGGCGTTCCTCCGCGTACATCCGTGCTCACCGCCCGACTTCGTTTTGGCTTTGTCTTTGTTTACGCCCGCTTCTGCCCGAACGCAATATGTCAAAGAGATTTCGATCTCCTTACCCGAGGTTTCTTCGACCAGTCAGAGGCCGCAATGCCGCACGCTCGGCCATATCGCGCCCACAGTGCGTGAGAGCATAGATGATCTCAAATGTGGGAAATTCGGACGCCCATGCCCGGTTGTGTTGGTTTGCCACATCGTCGCCCACGCCCGGCCAGCCGCACGGAGACGGGAGCGCCCGAGATCACCACGCTGCGCGGACCCATGCTGCGCGGGTCGGCACGCTGAGCCGGCCCACGCTGAGCCGGGCCACGCTGAGCGGGTCGGCACGCTGAGCGGGACGGGTGTGGGGACTTCGGGTGTGCAGCGCGCCCTGAATCACCACGCTGGAGTGGGCAGCCGGCCCGGCGGTCGCGCTGCGGCCCGGGGTGGCAGGGGGTCGCGTGTGGCCCCGGGCCGCGGTGCGGCGGGAGCAGCGCGAGGTGGTACGCGTGGGCGTACTAAAGCGGGGTTTTATCCTTTATGGGGTGGCAGGCCCAGGGTTTTGCGGATCGCGGCCTGGACCTCGTCCAGCGGTGGGCGACCGTCCACGTCGTGCACCACCTCTTTGCGCCGGAACAGCTCCAGCACCGGGCGGGTCTTCTCGTGGTAGTCGCGGAGCCGGGCCTCGAGCGCCTCGGGCGTGTCGTCGGCGCGGGTGACCAGCTCGTGGCCGCAGATGTCGCAGCGGCCCTCCTGCTCGGGGCGGTCGGCGATCAGGTTGTAGTCCATCCCGCAGTTCGGGCAGAGCCGGCGGCTCAGCACCCGGCGGCGCACCTCGTCGTCGGGCAGCTCCAGGTGGATGACGGCGTCGATGTCGTAGCTCTCCATGAAGAACTCGGCCTGCCGCCCGTTGCGCGGGAACCCGTCGATGATGAAGCCGAAGTTCCAGTCGTGCTCGTCCAGCCGGCGGCGGACCACCGACTCCACCAGGTCGTCGCCGACCAGGTCGCCGGCCGCCATGATCCGGCGGACCTGCGCACCGAGCTTGGTGTGGTTGCGGACGTGCCAGCGGAAGATGTCGCCGACGCTGATGTGCGTCAGGCCCAGGTCGTCCCGCAGCATCTGGCTCTGGGTGCCCTTGCCACTGCCCTGCACACCCATGATCACGTATTTGCGCATCGGGCCTCCTACCGGGTCGCGCCCATCCGCAGTGGGCCGGGGGGTAGTCCGGTCAACGTGGTCGGGTCGACGCTCCAGGCGCCGGCCACCCGGAACACGTCCCGCTCGGCGACCAGCACGGTCGCCTCGTCGTCGAGCTCACCGGGCAGGCCGGCATCGCGTTCGGCCGGGTCCGGGTCGCCGAACCACGATGTCACCTCGCCGGTCTGACCGACATACCCGAAAGCGCGGATCAGGTCACCTCGCGCCGCGCGCTGCCATCGATGCAGCTCGGTGACCCGGTGCGTGGCGAAGTACTGCACCTCGGTGTCCAGCGTCGCGGAGAGCGCGACCAGATCCGGGGGGCTCTGCATCAACTGCCGTCCGACCGCCAGCACCCATCGGGTGTCACGGGCGCCGGGCAGCGGCGGGGTGATCGCGACCCGGTCGTCGGTCAGGTGCGCCAGATCCAGGCCGTCGCGCCAGGACACCGGGCCGAGATCGCGCAGGCCCAGCGCCTCGAGGACGCTCTCCGGCTCGGAGCCGGCGACGGCGAGCCAGGCCTGCTTGCCGCCGAAGCCGGCCATCACGTCCATATCCATGTCCGCAACGCTATCCGGAATACGCCCGTTCCTGTCCGGTTACGTCCACCCGGGGTGGAGGGTTACGTCCGTCGGGCGTGGTCGGGCACGGCCGTCGGCGTGGCGGTTGCGGCTCTCGGCGTGGCGGTTGCGGCTCTCGGTGTGGCCTCACGGCCATCCGTAGTCACGGCGCAGGAGCGCGGCCACCCGGTCGAACCGGGTCCGGTCGAGGATCGCGCCCTCCCGCCGGATGCCGTCCTCGTCAACCTCCAGGACCCGGTCGAGGCGGACCCAGCTGGGCCTCGAGTCCCGGTCCCACTCCCCCGGGCCGAGCGCCAGCCAGTGCCGCTGACCGTTCCGCTCGCTCTGGCTGGACAGCATCAGGCCGAGCAGCGTGCGCCCGTCACGCCCGACGACCAGCACCGGGCGGTCCTTGCCCTGGGCCGGATCATCCTCGTACGGCACCCAGGTCCAGACGATCTCACCGGGATCGGCGTCACCGTCGAGACTCGGCGCGTACGCCAGATGCCGGCCGCCACGGGGTTTCGGGATCTGCCGGGGAGCACGTTTGGCCGGGGCGGCCGGGCGCGACGGGGCGGGACGCGCGGCGGGTGGCCCGGGGCGGGCCGGGGCAGGCCGTTCCGGTGCCTTCTGCCGGGGCGCGGAGGTCTTGGGGGGCGGCGCCGGCTGCCGGGCCGGGGCACCCGCCAGACGCCGGAGGAACGCCTTCACGATTTCGAGCACCGGTGCACCCTACGACGAAGATCTCAGCCGGCGAAGTCCTGAGCCGTCCGGATGATGCCGGCACCGGCTCGGCCGGCTCCGTGGCCCTCGCCGAGGTGGTGGCCGTGGGTGACGGCGACACCACCTCGGGCGGGAATCGCCGCCGGGGGACGATGCGGCGGCGAGCGGGGCGTTCACCGAGCCGGGGGACGCCAGGCCCGGTGCAGCCCTGCGCCGGGCCGGTCACCAGGAGGCTGTGCCCACCACCGCTTGCGGGACCTGCCGCCGGGGTGCAGCGGAGACGGGCACGGGGGAATCCTCGGTGAACTCGGCCGGGGAACGGCGCACGATCACTATGCGCGACGAGCCGGCGGGGGTGGGTTCGGCAAAGCAAGCCTTAAGGATCGGCACACCGAGTCATAAGGAGCGGCTCCCGGGCCGCTAGCGCTCGACCCTTTTGCGCAGGGCTCGGTAGAGCTGGTCGTCGTCCACGACGGTGTAGAGCTCACGATCATCGCCGGTCACCGCCACCCACGGGCAACGGCGATCCTTACCGGTCAACTTGGTCTCGGCGACCCTCTTGCGGGTGGCCACCTCGTAGACCGCCAGCCGATATCGCCCCTCCCGCAGCGGCAACGTCTCGGCCGCCGGGTCGTCCACTGTGCAGTCCCGCAGCTTCGGCCCGACGGAGACCAGGTCGAGGCAGGCCACGAGCTGGACCTCAGCCGGTTTCGGCGCCCACGCCCGCCGTTGGGCGGCGGTGCCCGCGAACGCTGTCAGGGTGAGCGTCCGGGTGGCCCTGGCGGTCCGGTCCAGCCGGTTCCGAGCGCTGATCACTATCGGATGCGGACCCTCACCGCGGAACTTCGGGGCGGCCGGAAAATACCAGCTGTCGCAGACCAGCTCCAGGTCGTCCTCGGTGCGCACCGGGTCCGCCGCCGCCCGGGGCCCGTCCGCCGCCGCGCCCTCGACCACCGGGAACGAGGGCGGCGGCCCGAGCGGGGGCCGCGTGTCCCGGGTGGGATCGATGGTGGTCAGCCGGACGAACAGGAAGGCCGCCGCGCCGAGGAAGCCGACCAGCAACGACGCGAGCACCGCCGACCAGACCAGCGTGCGCTTCGACTCCATCGGCACCCTCCTCGTGGCAGGGACTATATCGACGGGAGCCGTTGCGCGCACTGCCCGTGTCAGGGCGGGTACGCACCGAAGCGCCCCGGTCACGAAGGCCGGCGGCAGGGCGGCGGCCCAGGTCGCCTGCTTGTCTCTCGGCGCGGCCGGGCGGACGGCCGCGGGCGGGGCGGGCGGGGCGGGCGGCGGCGGGCGCGGGCGGTTGGCGGCGGGCGCGGGCGGTTGGCGGCCGTGATGGCGGTAGGTGGCAGCCGCGACACCGGGGGGGGTGAAAGGACGTCGGGGCGGGCGGTGTGGGGTATGAGGGACGGGGAGGGGGAGACGCCTGGCTCGCAGGCGTGCGTCGGCCGAGGAGGGTGATCGATCGTGAGCTGGCTGGAGCTGCCCGCGGCGAAGGTGGACGAGGCGGCCCGGCTGCTGCTCGGGTGGCGGCTCAGCGCCAACGGGGTGACCGTGCGGCTCAGTGAGGTGGAGGCCTACAGCGGGCTCGGCGCCGACCCGGCGAGCCACGCGCACCGCGGGCCCACCAACCGCAACGCGGTGATGTTCGGTCCGGCCGGGCGGTTGTACGTCTATCAGATCTACGGGATGCACTTCTGCGCGAACGTGGTCTGCGGTGAGGACGGCCGGGCGGCCGCGGTGCTGTTGCGGGCCGGCGAGGTCGTGGACGGGTTGGAGGTCGCCCGGCAGCGGCGGCCGGCGGCTCGCCGGGACAGCGACCTGGCGGCCGGGCCGGCGAAGTTGATGCAGGTGCTCGCGCTGGACAAGGGCGCCAACGACACGTCGGTGATCGACGGCACCGGGCCGGCGACGCTGGCGCCGCCGGACGGGCCGGTGGGGACGATCGAGGCGGGGCCGCGGGTGGGGGTGACGTCGGCGCACGACGTGCCGTGGCGGTTCTGGATCGCCGGCGATCCGACGGTCAGCGTCTATCGGCGGCACTCCCCGCGGGCCCGGCGCGGCGGCGGGTAGGCGCGCGGCAGGGTTTCGCCGGCCCGGCGGCGGGTAGGCGCGCCCCATGACACCGAACGCGAGCGTGACCTTCGTCGGTAACGCCACGACCGTGCTGCGGCTGGGTACGTTCACCCTGCTCACCGATCCGGCCTTCAGCCCGGCGGGCAGCCGGACGTACCTCGGTTACGGCGCGTGGACGCGCCGGTTGCGGGACCCCGCCATGGGGTACGCGGACCTGCCGCCCCTGGACGGCATCGTGCTGTCGCATCTGCACGGCGACCACTTCGACCGGGCCGCCCGCCGGGCCGTCCCGGCGGACCTGCCGATCGTCACCACCGTCGAGGCGCAGCGGCGCTTGCGTAAGCGCAACTATTCCGCGGTGAAGGGGCTGCCGACCTGGGACGCCGAGGAGTGGAGCCGCGACGGGCAGTCGTTGCGGATCACCTCCCTGCCCGGCACGCACGGCCCGGGCATCGTCGGCCGCCTGCTGCCCGACGTGATGGGCTCGCTGATCGACTGGTCGGTGGACGGCCAGCGGATGCTCCGGCTCTACATCACGGGGGACACGCTGTACCGGCCGCGTCTCGGTGAGATCCGGGAGCGCTGCGGCGAGCCGGACGTGATGCTGATCCACCTGGGCGGCACCAAGCTGCTGGGGCTGACGCTGACCATGGACGGCAGGCAGGGCGCCGAGTTGACCCGGCTGATCGGGCCCCGGCTGACCCTGCCCATCCACTTCGACGACTACCGGGTGATGAAGTCGCCGCTCAGCGAGTACGTCGAGGAGTGCGGCAGCCGGTCGCTGACCGGCGTCCGCACCATCGACCGCGGCGAGACCGTCACCCTGCTGCCGTGAGGACGCCGAGCCGGCGGGTCCGCCGCCTCGTCCAGCACGTACGGCGAGAGCAGGCTTCGCCTTCGCCGAGCGGGTCGTCACGGAACGGGTCGTGACCGATCCGCTCGGCGACCTGGGCGGCGAGCGCGTTTCGCCTGATGTCGACGCCCACTTCCCGTAACGTCCGGCGTGATGATCTCGCACCGTGGACTGTTGGGGCTCAGCCTGTTCTGCGGGACCGCCGTGCTGTGGTGCGGCGCCCTGATCGTGGCGCTCGCCGCCGGGATACGACCGGTCCACCCGACGGTCGCGGTCGGTGTCGCCGCGCTGCTCACCGTGCCCGGCTTCGCGGCCGGGATCCTGGCGAACCGGCGCGGTTACCGGACCCGGGCCCCGCGCCGCCTCTGGAGCCTGGCCTCCTGGGTGCCGCCGCACGTGCCGCACTGGGCGGCCCTGGCCGCCGGCGGGATCTTCTTCGGGTTCTGGCTGTCGATCGTGCTGGCCTTCGTGGCGCTCGACGGCAAACCGCAGACCCGTGACGGCCGCTACGTGCTCCAGGACAACGACCGGGTGGTCGAGGTCAGCCGCGCCACCTACGACCGGCAGATGGACCACGAGCAGCAGATCTCGCTCGGCGTGCTGGGCGCGTTCGCCGTGGGCGGTTCGTTTCTCTGCGCCGCCCGGGCGACCGACCGCGAGCACGAGCACCAGCACTGAGCGGGGTGCCGGTCGCGGCGGCCACCGGAAGCGTTTGGTCAGCCGATCGGGGACGACTCCCGCCGGATCCGGGACGAGCCGCGGCCGACCGACCAGCCCTGCACCCACCGGGCGGCAGTGTCCCGCCGGGTGCGGTCGGCCAGGTGGTACCAGTCCATCCGGCAGCGGGACCGGGTCACCTCCAGCACGCCGAACCCGTGGCCGTCGGTCTCCACCCATCGCACATGCGGGTTGGTCGCCCGGATCAGGGAGGCGGCCAGCACACTGAGCGGCCCGCCCGGCGGCGTGTTCAGGAAGTCGTCGATGTTGTCGCTGGTCACCGACGGGACCACGAACTCCGCGGCGGCCGGCCGGAAGGGGCCGGTGTCCCTGGTGGTCAGCTCGTTGGCCCAGGACGTGTGGATGTCGCCGGTCAGGAACACGACGTCCTCGGTGCCGCGCGCCCGCAGCGCGTCCACCAGGCGCTCCCGGTCGGCGTTGTAGCCGTCCCACTGGTCGACGTTGAGCACCAGCCCGTTCTGCGGGACGCCGACCAGCTCGGCGAGCGGCGGCACCAGCCAGGCGGGCAGCGTGCCGACGTCCAGGCGGGAGATCATCACCGGGTTGCCGACCAGCTTCCAGATCGCGGTCGACGTGGTCAGGCCCTGGGTGAGCCAGGACATCTGGTCGCCGCCGGCGACGGTCCGGCCCGGGTCGTCGGCCGCGGTGCCGCCCGCCTGCTCCGACCTGTAGGTCCGCAGGTCCAGCATGGACAGCTCGAAGAGGTCACCGTAGCGCAGCCGGCGGAAGATGCTGCCGTCCTCGGCGAGGCGCACCGGCATCCACTCCGCGTACGCCCGGCGCGACGCGGCCACCCGGTCCTGGAAATCGCCCTCGGCACCCGGGGTGTGGTTCTCCGCTCCCCCGCTCCACATGTCGTTGGCGACCTCGTGGTCGTCCCAGGTGATCACCCACGGCACCGACGCGTGCAGGGCGCGCAGATCGGGATCGGTCTTGTACTGGGCGTGGCGGATCCGGTAGTCGGCGAGGGTCACCGTCTCGTGCGCGGGTTCGGTGCGGCGCACCACGGTCCTGCCCGCGCCGAAATCGCCGGTGGCGTACTCGTACAGGTAGTCGCCGAGGTGCACCACCAGGTTGAGGTCACCACGGGCGGCCAGGTGACGGTAGGCCGCGAAGTGGCCGGCCTCCCAGTTCGAGCAGCTCACCACCCCGGCGCGGAGCCGGCTGACCGCGTCGTCGGCGGCCGGGGCGGTCATCGTACGGCCGGTGGGCGAGAGGTTGCCGGCGTAGCCGAAGCGGTACCAGTAGGTCGTCGCCGGGGCCAGCCCGGAGACGTCCACCTTCACGGTGTGGTCACGTTCCGGCCCGGTGACGAAGGCGCCCGAGGCGACCACCGAGCCGAACCCGGAGTCGGTGGCGATCTGCCAGTCGACGCTCACGCTCGGGCCGAGCCCGGACGCGGGCGTCGCCTCGGGCACCGGGGTGACCCGGGTCCAGAGCAGGATGCCGCCGGGCAGCGGGTCGCCGGAGGCGACACCGTGCTGGAAGACACCCTCGGCCGCAGCGGAGGCGGCCGTGCCGGGAAGCGCGGCGGAGGCGACGGCGCCCGCCCCGGCCAGACGGAGTACGGAACGCCGGTCGACGAAGACAGTCATGCCTATCCATGTATCAGCTCGGTGGCACGACCGGCCCTCGGCCAGACGGATGTTCGACCGCTCTTCACGAAGATTGTCACGGGCGCATCCGGGCGTTCACGGACGGCGGCCGGTTCATTATCTTGATCGGATGGGGGTGCGTCTGTGGTCCGTGGTCGCCGAGTCCGAGGCGGTGACACTGGCCGGTCCGGACGCGGAGATCCTGAAAAATCAGGACACGCTGCTGGCGGCGGGGCACGACACGGTCGTCGTCATCGCGGAGCGCGGAGTCCGTACCTCCGAAGACCTTGTGGTGTCCGGTCCTTTCCCGGCCCGCATCGCCGCCCGCCTCACCGCCGAGCCGCAACCCCACGTGCTGGCCCTGGCCCGCCTTCCGGAAGGCTGTCTCGCGCTCGGCGCGGCCCGGGTGACACGCGTCGGGCGGCGCCGCGGGGCGCTGCAGGACCTGCAACTGTTCCTGGAGGCGCCGCTCCCCTACGACCTGCTGGACCGGGTCCGCCCGACCACGCCGCCGCCGGAGCAACCGGACGTGGACTGGCTCGACCTGCTCCCCGACGACCCGGTCGGTGCGCTGGAGCGGTTCGTCGGCGGCTGGTACGCCGGCATCGCGCCGCACGAGGTCGCCGCCCGGGAGGGCCCGCTGCGGGACTTCCACCGCATCGCGGCCGGCCGCCAGGAGATCTACGACGGCGCGCTGCGGCTGTTCCGGGACCCGGTCGACACGGCCGGCACGATCACCTTCGGCCAGGAGCGCGACGGCGTGTTCACGCTGACCACGGAGGACACGCCGAACCCGCCGGTCTGGTACCACGGGCTCAGCGACCAGCCGCTGCGGGAACGGGAGCGGCTCCACCCGTACCTGCTGATCGCGGCCCTGACCCACGCGGCGATGGACTCCTCGCCCGGCGGCATGGCGTTCGTCGACCGGACCCAGGCGAAGCGCATGGTGGCGCCGCTGCGGCGGGTGCCGCTGCGCCCGGCGCGCTGGCCGTGCGCGCGCTCCCGGCTCTACGCCGGGCCGGGCATGGTGGTGCTGGTCGGTGACGACGACGCGGACTGGTTCGAGGTCTACGTGGGTGCCCGGCACCGCTCGCTGTTGCGCCGCTTCCGCAAGTTGGGGCTGGACTGGGAGCGGTTCGACGGCTGAGCGGGCCGGGCTTCGTCGTTATTCGCTGATCGCGTCGATCAGGTCGCCCACCGGGCGATCGGGCAGCGCGCGGGCCACATCGGCGACCGCGACGATGCCGACCAGCTGATGACCGTCGATGACCGGGAGGCGGCGCACCTTGTACTGGCTCATGGTGCGCAGGATCTCGGCCGCGTCGTCGTCGGCGCCGACCGTGATCGGCTTGCCCTCGGCCAGCTCGGAGGCGAGGGTCTCTTGCGGGTTGCGACCCTGGGCCAGCGCCTTCACGACGATGTCCCGGTCGGTCAGCATGCCGTGCAGGCGGTTGTCCTCACCGCAGATCGGTAGCGAGCCCACATTGAGCTGCGCCATCTTCCGGGCGGCCTCCGCGAGGGACTCCTTCTCGCCGACGCAGGTGACGTCCCGGGTCATGATCTCGCGGGCGGTCGTCATGACCGTCAACTCCTTCCATAGAGCGACATTGCTATAACGATGCGTACCCGGGTTCAGACCGTCGCAATCGTCGTGGCCACCTCGTCGACGATTTCCCGCGCCAGGAAGCCGACCCGGCCGTACCTGACGGCCAGCCGGCGGCCGCTCATCGCGTGCGCGTAAGCGGCCCAGCACGCGGCCTGGGCCGGGTCCGCGCCGCGGCCCAGCAAGCCGGCGACGATGCCGGCACGGGCGTCACCGCTGCCCGAGGTGCCCAGGCCCGCGTCGCCGCTCTCCTCCCGCCAGGCGGCACCACCGGGCGCGGCGATGTGGCCGTAGACCGAGACCACCGCGGAGTACCGGTCAGCCAGCTCGCGGGCCACGGCCGCCAGGTCGTCACCGGGATCGCGGCCGAGCAGGTGCTCCGCCTCGATCACGTTCGGGGTCAACACCGCGCGGTGCTGACGGAGCAGGGTCCGGTCCTTGCTCAGAGCGCCCAGGGCGTACGCGTCGAGCACCACCGCGGTGTCATCGCCGGCCGCGCCGAGCACCGACCGCATGAGCCGGGTGGTGTGGTCGATGTCGTCCAGGCCCGGTCCGAGCGCGACCACGTCGGCCTTCTCGGCCAGCGACAGCATCTCGTCGGGCTTGTCCAGCCCGATCACCTTCGCCTCGGGCACCGCGATGCTCAACGGCACCGCCGACTCCGCGGCGACCGCCAGCTGGAGCCGGCCCGCCCCGGCGCGCAGGGCAGCCACCCCGGCGAGCAGGACAGCGCCCGGGGTGCACCGGGCGCCGCCGACGACGAGCACCGTGCCGCGGGACTCCTTGTCACCGGCCGGGTCGGGCAGCGCCCACTCACTCAGCAGGCCGGACGTGATCACCCGTTCATCGGGTCGGCTTGTCATCGACGTCCTCCTGCCGGGTCGGCGGCGTCTCCTCGCGGTGCAGGTGATCCACCGCGTTGAACAGCTCCGGCGCGAGCCGGTGGCCGTCACGCCGCCACGAGCTGACCGAGCAGTTCGCGACCGCCGTCTCGTGGGCGATCGCCATCAGCTCCGCCTCACTGAGCCCCTCGGCCAGATATCGCACCATCAGTACGGTCGCCTCGTGGGCGAAGAGCACCACCCGCTCACCGGGATGGTCCTCGCGGATCTCCCGCAGCAGTGCCCGCAGCCTCAGCAGCACGTCGGCCCAGGACTCACCGCCCGGTGGCCGGTAGTAGAACTTGCCGAGCCGGGCCCGGCGCGCGGCCTCGTCCGGCAACCGGGCGTGCACGCCCCGTGCGGTCAGCAGATCGAGCACCCCGAGCTCACGGTCACGCAGCCGCTCGTCGACGATCATCTCGATGCCGGCGCCGTCCAGGGCGATCTCCGCGGTCTGCCGGGTCCGCAGATAGGGCGAGACCACGGCGAGGGTCGGCGACCGCTCCTTCAGGAAACGGCCCACCGCCGCCGCCTGCTCCCGCCCGAGGTCGGCGAGAGGCACGTCGGCGTCGCGCTCCGGGATGTCGATCGACTCGGCGCCGCCCGACTCGGCCTGTTCCGCGGTGACGTTGCCGGTGCTCAACCCGTGCCGGACCACCGCCAGCCACTCCAGTTGCTCCATGGTCCGGGGCTTTACCCGTTTTCACCGTCCGGATGCGCTGATCGCCCCCGCCTGAGCCAGCAGACGTTCCCGGGTGGCGGTCAACTCCTCGATGGCCACCCGCATCGACTCGGTGCCACACACGTCACCGGCGACCTCCCGGACCTTCACGAGCATCTCAGCGGTGGCAGCCATCGAGCCGGCGGCCGACGTCAGCCGACCGACCAGCTCCGCACGGACCATCAGCAGCAGCGGATCCACTTTCTCGCCTCCTCACGTTCGTGGCCACCTCATCGGCAATCGCGCCGTGGCCCTGAGGGTCGCCGCTCCCGGCCCCGGTCTGGTCCGCGCCGTCCTGGTGATCGTGATGCCCGTCAGCTCTCAGGTTTCGGCCTGCCCAATGGTGGTGGTGCGGTGACCGGCGTGGCGATCCTTGTCGCGGTCGAGCTCGGCGTGGCGGGCCGGGGCCGGCAGGACGCTCGAACCTGACGTCGGGCGGCTCGAGTGGCCCGATCGAGACCGCTGGTACCACACATCCCAACCTGTCGATTCTGTCCCTCGCGTTGCTGCTGTACAACTAAGGTCACGCACCGGACTCCTCCCAACCATCCCATCAGGCTGGAGGGACAGATGGCCGAGCCGATGTACCGGCAGATCGCCGATGAGTTGCGCCGCCGGATCGAGTCCGGAGCTATCGAGCCGGGATCCAGGTTGCCCACCGAGTTCGAGCTGCGGGACGAGTTCAACGCATCGCGAAACACGGTGCGCGACGCGGTCCGCGCCCTGACTAGCCAGGGGCTGGTGGTCACCAGGCCCGGCCTGGGTTCTTTCGCGGTGGACACGATCGTGCCTTTCGAGATCACGCTGTCCCAGGACAGCGACACCGGCCTGGGTGGCGGTGAGGGCATCGCCTATCGGGAAGCGGCCAAGGCCCAGGCCCGGACGCCCGAGGAGGGCAACCTCCGCGTGGAGATCCAGTCCGCAACCGGGCGGATCGCCGACGAACTCCGGCTTGCCGAGGGCGAGCAGGTGGTCTCCCGGCACCAGACGCTACGCATCGACGGCAAGCCGTGGGCGATGCAGACGTCGTTCTACCCGATGGAGTTCGTGACGAAAGGCGCCATCAAGCTGGTCCAGGCCGCCATCATCGAGTCCGGCACGGTGCGATACGTGGCCGAGACGCTTGGATTCGACCAGGTGGGATACCGCGACAAGATCACGGCGCGCCCCCCGAACCAGGGGGAGATCGCGTTCTTCAAGCTCCCGGAGATCGGTGTCGCCGTCCTCGAGACGTCACGGACGGCGTACGAGCGGGCCGGCCTGCCGATCCGCTACACGGTCACGGTCTGGCCCGCCGACCGCAATCACTTCGTCTACAACATCGGTGAGGTGCCTACGGAGATCCCGTCACACCGAATCCGCAATTCGCCGGGTTGACGATCCACGGACGAAAAGGTGGCCGGCACCGCCGAAGCGGCGCCGGCCCGCGGGGTCAGGAGTACGCGAGAGCGCGACTGTCCACGTGCAGCAGATCTTCCTCGAAGCCGTCGTGCATGTCGGTGTGGCGCCGATGCATCACGCGTCCGGTGAAGCGTTCTTCCAGCAGCGCGTCCACCAGGCCGGCAGCCGACGGCAGCACACCGCCTGCCAGCCAACGACAATCGGTCAAGACGGTTCGCACACCCTGACGGCCTGACACGAACATTCCGCTCCGCCAGCCGGTCTCTTCGTCCCAGACCAGTGCGCGGATGTCGCCCGCCAGGAGAACGGTGGCGTCCCGCGGCTCTCTCGGGTCCAGCCAACTGCGGCTCACCATGATGTCTCGGCTGGCCAGTTCGAGGACGACCGAGGTGATGTACCGCCGGGTCGCATCAACATGCGGGTCAGGATGAGGTGGCGGCAGGATTGCTTGGATCATCGTCTTCCACTTCTTCGATGGTGGACCGGACCTGCCGTGGTGCAGGTTCGGAAAGAGTGTGAGAGAAGGGATTTTTGCCGACAAAAACTCGGATTCTTGTCAGGTCGGGGTGGAACACACTGATGGTGAGTCGAATCGGTCGCTGCTCGGAGTCGAACGATCGTCTCCGGACTTCGATGACGGAGCGCTGCCGTCCACCGCGCAGCCCGAAGAAATTCTCCTCGTCGAGGGTGGCGGGTCGCACCAGGAGTTCGTCGCAATATCCAACCTGCTCGATGCCGAGAGACTGCCTGAGG
Organism: Actinoplanes sp. 13; assembly: GCF_056134165.1. Classification (NCBI taxonomy): domain Bacteria; kingdom Bacillati; phylum Actinomycetota; class Actinomycetes; order Micromonosporales; family Micromonosporaceae; genus Actinoplanes; species Actinoplanes sp. 13. The sequence continues at coordinate 23,095 of NZ_JBVYOQ010000006.1, forward strand.
TAGGGCATCACGCCCTGTGGCACATTCTCGGGCTTGCCCACCCGGTCAGCGCCCTGTTCGATCAACCACCCCGGGTAGAAGGTGGTCTGCAGGAAGCCAGGTCTCTCGTCGACGAAGTGCTCCTGAAATCGGCTGGCGACAGTGGCTTTCTCCGTCACGTCGAGGGCCTCTGCCACAAAGCGCTCCGCGCGGACAAAGCGCAGCTCGAGCGCCGAGACTGAGGGACTGCGATGCTGCTCCTCGATCTCACGCTCGAACGAGCGACCCTCACCTCCACCGAAGCCCGTCTCGGGATCCATGCTGAGCGTGATGAAGAAGGGGCGCGTGGAGTTCCGGACGAAGGTCCCCCGCCTCGGGAACCGCTCGACGAGGCCGAGGGACACGAGCGCCCGAATAGCGTTGCCGACCGTGACCCGCGAAACGCCGTATGTGTTCCGAAGGGCTTCCTCGGTGGGCAGCCGGGCGCCGGGCGGCAGCTCGTTGCGCTCGATCTGTTTCCGGATCTCCTCGGTGATGGCCTGAGCACTCCATGATTCAGACACGATGCCTCCGAACTACGGGAGTTGGCACACACTCGCCGCGCTCATCCTACTCAGGTGGTGGCTAGAATGAATCTAATTGTTAGAACAATATGATCGTTTAAGCGATCGGTCCTCTGAGCGCCAAGCTGGGGAGCCCCCATGAAGTTGGGTGGACGCCGCACCAACCACTCCCTCCGTGACCTGTCACGAGGCCGGCGTCTCAGTGGCGTCCTCCTGGTCCTTCTTCTCACCGGGACACTCGCCGCCGTGGCGGCCGGCCTCACCGATTACTGGCCCACACTCTGGCTCAACATCGCCGCCGATCTGGCCGGCGGGGTGATCATCTTGGCTCTGATCAAGCCGGAGCTCGATCAGCGGGGGCGGCTTCGCATCTGGGAGCACCCGTCACTGGATCGCCGCAAGTTCCTCACCGCGGCTGATCACGCCACCACCGTGATCAATGTGCTGGAGGCCGAGCCCCGCCTCCTGCAACGGCCTTTTCGACAACACTTCAGCCGGGTTGTGCTCGACGCCCTCACCCGCGGTGCATCCGTTCAGATCCTGCTTCCTGATCTCAGCCACCCATCACCGCTCCGCGACGACTTGGGCACGAAGAGGGCTGCACGGCTCACGAAGGAATACGTCGCACTGGCCGGGCGATTCAGCGAGTTCGACTCGTTCGAGCTGCGAACCTATCGAGAGCCGCCGCTGCTCGTGCTCTATCACGCCGACCGGTGGAACCGCTATGCGGACGTCGAACCCGGCTCGACTCCGGAGACGTACCTCGAGACACCTATCCATTCGAGGTCGTACGAGAGGATGATGCGCCGTTTCTCCGTTACGTGGCGGACGGCAGAGCCTCTCGATCCGATGGCGCCCCTCGCGCCGGTGAGTCACTTGGAACTCAGTCAGGTACCTGATCAGTCAGCCGAGTAGGAACCCACGGCAGCACGTTCAGAAGGGTGCGGCCGGGTACATCCTCGGCTCCACCGTCACCGACACTGTCGGCCGGCAGTTCGACCACAATGCCGATGACGAGAGATCGACCGAACCGTCGACGACGGCCGGAGCGCGATACGTGGCCGAGACGCTCGGCTTCGAGCAGGTGGGATACCGCGACAGATCACGGCACGGCCCTCGAACCAGGGAGAGAACGCAATCACCTCGTCCACAACATCGGTGAGGCGCCTGCGGAGATCCAGTCACCCGCCACCGCGGCCTTCCGCTGATCTGCTGTCTGCCCCGGCGACGGCTACGATTGCCTGAACAGATTCGGAGCCCTGTCCTTGAACATGAACAGGCGCCATCAGGCGACGCCGGACAAACAGCAGCTGATCATCGACCTGATCGATGACGCGTCCCGCTGGCTCGCCGAGCGGGACACCGACCAGTGGGCGAGACCGTGGCCGTCCGCGGCGGACCGCGACGAGCGGATCCTCCGGGCCCTGTCGGCCAAGGAGACCTGGCTGGTCGAGGACGGGCCCAACGTCGTCGCGACAGTCACGCTGCGGCGCACCGGCCTGCCGTTCCTCTGGAACGAGACGGAGCTGCGGGAGCCGGCCGCCTATGTGCACCGGCTCGTCGTCGCCCGGTCGCACGCCGGGATGGAGATCGGCGCCCAGCTCCTCGACTGGGCCGGCGATCGTGCGGTACGCGAATGGGGCGCGACGTCGACCCGCGTCGACGTGTGGCGGACCAATCGGAAACTGCACGCCTACTACGAGCGCCTCGGTTTCCAGCTGGTCCGCACCGGCGACGACATCCCGGACTACCCGTCCAGCCGGTTGTTCCAGCGGCCGGTTCGCACGCCGGCCGACGCCTAGGGCGGAACGCCCGGGACCGCTGCCCCTGCCGACGCCGGCCTGCGGCGCGATGCTGATCGGGGGGACGGGGTCCAGGGGCGCAGGACCCGGCTGGCCGGTGTCGGATATCTCGGCACGGAGCTGCTGCCGGATCCGGGCGCGGTTCCTGTCCTCCGGACGTCCGGCGGCGAGCCGGCGCGCTATCGCGATCATCGTGATCTGCGGGACGGCCTGGACGACGCGCTGCGGGCCATCGGGGCCTGAGGTCGCGCCGGTGGGTGGGGCGGGGCGCGGGGCGTGCGGGCCGGGGTGGCGGTGACCACCGGGCTCAGCCCGGCGGTCGCGGCAAAGGCTCGCGTCGCGCGCAGGCCGCGGGGTGGCCACGGTGCTGTGTGCTGTCTCGTACTCCAGAAGTGGATCTGATCTGAGAAGACGGCCACCGCCCACCCGGGCTGATCGGGTGAGCGGTGGCCGCGTCAGTGGGTCTCAGCTCTGGACGAAGACCGAGACGGTGCGGGCGGGGACCGTGAACGTGCCGGTCGCGGAGGCGAACGACGCGGTCCGGGTCGAGGCGTCGGCCGACGCCTGCTGAACCGGGTGCAGGGTGACCTTCTTACCGGTCAGCGCGGACACCTTCTGGGTGACCGCCGACGGGGTGGCGTTGAAGACCACCGTCACCGATTTCCATCTCGGATCGAGACCCCGGCCGTCCAGGGTCATCGTAATCACCCCGGGCGTCTCGCCGCTGCCCGCGAGCGGGAACGACACGCGCTGTTGTACCTGGGCGAGGGTCGGCAGGCCGAAGACCGGCGAGGACTTACGGATCTTGAGGAATTCCTGGTGACGACTGTTCGACGCGGTGATCGCCGCACAGTCGGGGATCAGGGCGGGGTCGGCGAGCAGGGGCTTGGCGTACGGGTACTTGGGCTCGTTGTCGGCCTTGGGCGGCAGGCCGCGGCCGAAGCCGTTGCCTTTCGCGCAGTCCCAGAGGATCTCGTTGAACCAGTCGCCCGAGTTGTACGAGTTCCGGTCGAGGGATTTCGACCGGAGGCGTTCGCTGCCGGTGGTCACGAAGCCGGCGCCCTGGCCGAGCACCGTGGTGGCCAGCGCCACCGACTGGGCGCGGGAGCGGTCCGCCGCCGTGGTGGCCTGCGGCAGCTTGAAGGCGAGCGAGTCGTAGAGGATCTCGTTGTCGTGCGCGTCGACGTAGGTGATCGCCTCGCCGGGCGCCGCGTTGTACCCGGCCGGTGAGCCGTTGTAGTCGATCTCCGAGCCCTTCTTCACGGTGCCCGAGGAGGCGGTGAAGGTGTAGTCGGCGAGGTTGCCGGAGAGGCCCACCTTGATCAGGTCCTGGTAGTGCAGCAGGCGGGCCCGCTGCTCCGCCTCGGTGCCGTTCACCGGGTCGCCGTTGGGGGCGCCGGCCAGGCCGGACGCGAAGCCCTGGATCCGCGGGTTCTCGTCGAACGGGCCGCCACCGCGGACCGCGTCCCGGAGCCGGTCGTTGAACGTGCCGATCCCGGTGCCGGCCAGCTCGGTCTGGGACGCCTGGACGAAGCGTGCGTTGTTCGCCACCTCGCCGAAGTTCCAGCCCTCGCCGTACACGACGATGTTCTTGCCGTCGACGCCGTCCCTGGCGAGCGTGAGCTCGTCCAGCGCCTTGCGCACCGCCAGGATGTTCGCCTTCGGGTGGTGGCCCATCAGGTCGAACCGGAAACCGTCCACCTTGTACGCCCGGGCCCAGGTGACGATCGAGTCGACCACGAGTTTGCCCATCATCGCGTTCTCCGGCGCGGTGTTGGCGCAGCAGGTGGAGTTGGCGACCGAGCCGTCCTCGAGCAGCCGGTGGTAATAGCCGGGCACGATCTGGTCGAGCACCGACTTGGCGTCCGTGCCGGCAGCCGAGGTGTGGTTGTGGACGACGTCCATCACCACGCGCAGGCCGGCCTTGTTGACCCCGGCGACCATGGACCGGAACTCGGTGGTCCGCTTCTGCGGGTCGACGGCGTAACCGCCCTCGGGCACCGTGTAGTGCAGCGGGTCGTAGCCCCAGTTGTAGCCGTCGGTGGCGGCGACCTTCTCGACGCACTCCTGCTGCTGCTCGGAGTCCGGCGGGAACGAGGCCAGGTCGCAGGGCGGCTGCTGCTGGTCGGCGCGCTTCTCCGGGATGGTGGCGAAGTCGAACGCCGGCAGCAGGTGCAGGTGGGTGACGCCGGCGCCGGCCAGTTCCTGGAGATGTTTCATGCCGGCGCTGTTCTGCCGGGTGAAGGCGGTGAAGGTTCCGCGCGCCGCCGCCGGCACGGTGGAGTCGGCGATGGAGAAGTCCCGCACCGACAGCTCGGAGATCTGAATCTTCGCGGGGGCGGTGGCGGCCGGCTTGCGCAGCGCGCTCCACCCGGTGGGCTTCGACGACGCGTCGTCCAGGTCGGCGAACTGGCTGCGGGTCGAGTCGGCGGTCAGGGCCACCGAGTACGGGTCGGTGACCGACGCCGTGACGACCTTCTGCGTGGCGGGCTGCCAGGCGGTCACCCGGAACTTGTAGAAGTCACCCTTTTTCAGGTTCGTGGATGACCAGACGCCGGTGCGGTCGTCGCGGGTCATCGGTGTGACACCCGCGTCGGTCTCCAGCGCGACGCTGTGCGCGGTGGGCGCCCAGACCGCGACGCCGTTCCGCGACGGGCCGAGCGTCGCCCGGGTCGCTGCCGCATAGACGTCGTCGAGCACGCCGGAGAGCTGGACACCGGTGGCGGCGAGCAGCTTGCCGGCCGCGTCCCGCTCGGTCACCACGACTTGACCGCGCAGGATCTCGGCAACGTCGCGCGCATCGACGCGGAAGGCGTTGTGCTGCCACAGGTGCGGGAACTTCACGCGCTGAGCCTCGGAGAGCCCGTTGCGCCGGGCGGTCAGACCGATTTTCTGGTACGACCCGGTCAGCTCCCCGGCAGCCACCCCGATCCCGCCGCTCCGCGAGTAGACGAGTTCGTACACCTTCCCGTCCGTCCCCGCACCGACCGGCTCGAGGGTGCTGCCGGTGCTGGTCTTCCAGGCCACGGTGCCCCGGTCCAGCCAGACCGCCCGTGACTTCGCCACGTCGATCTCGCCGGCTCCGGCGGCGATCCGCACCAACGGCAGCAGCCGGGTCTCCTGACCGCCGAGCAACCACACCTCACGCCCGGCCTGGCTGAAGACCAGCGACTGATCGGTGGGCAGATCCTTGGCGTCGCCACTGTGGATGATGTAGCTGAGCGACGTCGCGCCCTCGGCGAGCGGCACCTCGAACACCGCGCCGTACGAGTCGATCCGCGCCGGCGCCAGCGGGGCGGCCCAGTCGGTCGGGTTCGCCGCGCCCTCCCAGACGTGCAGGCCCCAGCCGTCGTAGTTCCCGTCGGCCTTGCGCCAGTGGATGATCGCCTTGTTCGGGTCCTGCGCCGGGTCGGGCTCGCCGGTGGCGGCCTGGCGGGTCGGGTGGACCGCGGCGTCGCCCTGCTTGATCCAGATCTCCGGGTTCGCGGTGACGTCGATCGTCCGGTCGGCGTCGACGTCCTTGACGCCGTTCTTGTCCACCACCACGAATCCGACGCTCCTGGCGCCCGGCTTCAGCTTCACGTAGGCGAACCGGCCGTAGGCGTCCTGCCCGGTGAACGGCTGCCCGGCGGGCCACGTCGTCGTCATCGACTCATCGACGTCACCCCAGACGTAGAGGCCCCAGTCGTCGTAGTCGCCGGCCGGGCGCTGGTAGTGCACGACCGCGTACCCGGCGGTGGAGGTGGCCTCCGGCGTGCCGACGGTGATCTTCGTGGTGGACGAGGCCAGGCGGCCCCTGCTGTCACGCACCACTGCCTTGTACCGCACCTCGGTGCCGCCCGCCAGGCCGGTCAGGTCGTGGTGGATCCGGTAGGGGGCCTGGTCGGCGGTGCCGAGGAGCTTCCACCCGCCGCCCGCGACCTGCACCGCATAGGTGACGGTGGCGAGCGGGTCGCCGGTGGTCTCCGCGGTCAGCTCGGCGCGCGTGGCCGGGGCCTCCGGCGCCGTGATCGTGACGGTGGGCGCCGTGGCACTCGCCGGGACGGTCCCGCCCTGGTAGACGACGGCCGACAGCGCCGGCACGGTCACTGTGATCTTGCCGGCGGCCGTGGTGAGGGCACCCGTCGCGCCATAGATGCCGGCGAAGGCGCCGCTGGACGATGTCGGAAACGTCACGGTCTGCGGGGAAGTAGCGTTGTTGACCGCGACCACATACTCCGACCGTGTCCGCTTGTCGATCCGGGAAGCCGCGAAGACACCCTGGCCCTCGGCCCCGTAGCGGGTGACCTGCAGGCCGTCGACCAGCGCCGGGTGCGCTTTCCGCAACTTGGCGAGGTCGGCGATCGTACGATAAAGCGGGTGCCGGGTGTTGTAGTTGTCCACCGCGTGCGTGCGGTCCGTGCCGATCAGGTCGTCGTCCAGGTAATCCGCCGACTTGTTGGCGAACAGGTCCTGCCGCGCGTCCTTGTCGCCGCCCGGCCCGGTGAAGCCCTGCTCGTCACCGGAGTACACGACCGGCTGCCCGCGGGTCAGGAACATCAGCTCGTGCGCGAGCTGGTCCCGCTTGAGCTGGGTGTCGGCGGTCGCCGCGGCGGCGATGAACGAGCCGATGCGGCCCATGTCGTGGTTGCCGAGGAAGGTCGGCAGCCGGTCGGCGCCGGTGTCCCGGGCGGTGTAGAGGTCGTCCTTGGCGTACAGGTCGGTCAGCGCCGAGGCGGGGCTGTTGCCGGTGACGAAGCCGCGGGCCGTCTCCTGGAAGGAGAAGTCAAGCGTGGCCGGCAGGTTGCCCTCGCGCACGTACCTCGACTGGATCTCCTGATCGGCGCTGTAGACCTCGCCGAACATGAAGAAGTCGTCCTTGCCGGCGGCCTTCTCGACGCCGGGCGCCCACTGCTGCCAGAACTCCAGGTTGGAGTGCTTGACGGTGTCCAGGCGGTAGCCGTCGATGCCGGTGTCCCGGATCCAGTCGGCGTAGATCTTCGTCATGCCGCGGACCACTTCGGGACGCTCGGTCCAGAGGTCGTCGAGGCCGTAGAAGTCGCCGTACTCGCTGCTCTCACCGGCGAAGGTGGAGTCGCCCCGGTTGTGGTACATGCTCGGATCGTTGAGCCAGCCCGGCACCTTGACCGACTTGTCAGCCGGGTTGGCGAAAGCCGGTGTGTAGGGGCCCTTGGCGCCCGCAGGGAAGGTCTTGGAGGCCGCGTAGTTGCGGTCCTCGAACGGCTGGCCCTCGGCGTCGACATAGGGCGCAGAGGCCTTGTCGACGTAGGTGTACTCGTCCTCCGCGTACTTGATCACGTCCGCGGTGTGGTTGACGATGATGTCCAGGTAGATCTTCATGCCCCGCTGGTGCGCGAGCTTGACCAGCCGCTTCAGGTCCGCGTTGGTGCCGAAGTGCGGGTCCACCCGGGTGAAGTCGGTGATCCAGTACCCGTGGTAGCCGGCCGACACGTCGCTGCCGGTGCCCTGCACCGGACGGTTCTTGAAGACCGGGGCGAGCCAGATGGCCGTGGTGCCGAGACCCTGGATGTAGTCCAGGCGGTCCATCACGCCCTTCAGGTCGCCACCGTGGTAGAAGCCCTTGTCGGCCGGGTCGTATCCGGTGGACAGCCGGTCGCCGGCCAGGCCGCCCTTGTCGTTGCGGGTGTCGCCGTTGGCGAACCGGTCCGGCAGGACGAAGTAGAACTGCTCGTTCTTGGCAGGCTGATCGGAGCCCCATCGGGCGATGACTGCCGCGCCGGGTTCCACGGCGGCCGGCGCGGCAGCGGCCGGCACCGCGATCAGGGGGAGGAAAAGACTGAGCAGCGCTGCGCCCAGCCATCGGTGACGGCGTGCCACGATGTGCGCCTTCCGAATCGATTGTGGTGTATATATCTTCCGGCCGGGAACCTCGGGCAGCGGCAGAAATGCGGGCCATCGAAAGGCGCCGCCATCGAAGATCGGCTGTATCGTCCTTGTTGCCGGGACGTTAGCAAGGACTTCCAGACAATGGAAGACCTTTCAGCCCCATGCCGTGGATACAACCGACCAACTAGAGTGAGACCATGCGTGCGCGAATGGCCGACATCGCCAAACAGGCCCAAGTCAGTGAGGCGACGGTGTCGCGTGTCATCAACGACCGCCCCGGCGTCTCCGCCGAAACCAGACAGGCGGTTCTGACCGCACTCGACGTCCTGGGATATGAGCGGCCGGAACGCCTGCGCAAGCGCAGCGCCGGCCTGGTCGGCCTGGTGGTCCCCGAGCTGGACAACCCGATCTTCCCCGCGTTCGCGCAGGTCATCGAGTCGAGCCTGGCGCAGCACGGCTACACGCCGGTGCTCTGCACCCAGTCCCCCGGTGGCGTCACCGAGGACGAGTACGTCGAGATGCTGCTGGACCGCCAGGTCTCCGGGATCATCTTCATCTCGTCGCTCGCGGCCGACACCACCTCCGACCGCTCCCGCTATCAGCGCCTGCTCGACCGGCCGCTGCCGATCGTGCTGGTCAACGGTTATGCCGCGGGCCTCGAGGCGCCTTTCGTCTCGTGCGACGACCGGCTGGCCGGCGACCTGGCGGTCACCCACCTGGTCGCGCTCGGGCACCGCCGGATCGGCCTGATCTCCGGTCCCAACCGGTTCATCAACACGCAGCGCAAGCTGGAGGGTTACCGTGCCGCCATGCGCCGCGAGCTCGGCGCCGACGAGACCGACCTGGCCGACTGGACCTCGCTGACGCTGTTCGGCGTGGAGGGCGGCGAGGTGGCCGCGGAACGGCTGCTCGCCAAGGGCGTCACCGGCGTCATCTGCGCCTCCGACATGATGGCGCTGGGCGCGATCCGGGCGGCCCGGCGGCGCGGGCTGCGGGTGCCGGAGGACGTCTCGGTGATCGGTTTCGACGACTCCGCGCTGATCCCCTTCACCGACCCGCCGCTGACCACGCTGCGCCAGCCGGTGACCAGCATGGCGGTGGCCGCCGTGCGCTCGCTGGTCGACGAGATCAACGGGCACGGCGCCCCGCACTCGGAATACCTGTTCCACCCCGAGCTGGTGGTCCGCAACTCGACCGCGATCGCTCCGGCCCGCGCTGCCGTGCCGGTCGCCACACCCGCCGCCTGAACGTTCTTTCAGTTTGCGGCCGGCCTCCGGACCGGCCTCGTGAGAGCGTTCTCAGCGGTCGGGAAAAGGGCAGGGAAAAGCTCCGGAATCCGCGACGGATTCCGGAGCTTTCTTTTGTCGTCAGCCCTTGGTGCCCCCGGCGGTAAGACCGGACACGAGATGCTTCTGCGCAAAAAGGAAAACAATTCCGGCCGGGACCGTGACCAGCACGGCGGCCGCGGTGAGATATTCCCACTGCGGATTGAACTGCGGCACGAACTGTTGCAGGCCGTACGCCAGGGTGAACTTGTTGTCGGTCTGGATGAGCGCCGACGCGTACGCCACCTCGCCCCACGCGGTCAGGAACGTGTAGAAGGCGGTCACCGCGATGGCCGGCCGGGCCAGCGGCAGGATGACGCGGTAGAAGGTGCGGAACGGGCCGCAGCCGTCCAGCGACGCCGCCTCGTCCAGGGAGGTCGGGATCGAGTCGAAGTACCCCTTCAGCATCCAGGCGCAGAACGGCACGGCGATCGTCAGGTACGCGACGACCAGCGCCGGCAACGTGTTGATCAGTCCCAGGTTCGCCATGATCGTGTAGATCGGGACGATCAGGATGGCCACCGGGAACATCTGGGTGACCAGGAAGACCATCATCAGCGGGCGCCGGCCCGGGAAGTTGAACCGGGACAGCGCGTACCCCGTGGTGGCCGAGCAGAAGATGCCGATCAGCATGGTCAGCCCGGCGACGATCACCGAGTTGAGGAACCACGCCGGGAAGCTGGTCTCGAACAGCACGTATTCGTAGTTCGCCAGCGTCGGGTCCTTGACCAGCGCGATCTCGGTGCTCTGCACGGCGTACCCCGGCTTGAACGAGGAGAGCACCACCCACACGATCGGGCCGATCGCGATCAGCGACGCCAGGATCAGCGTGCCGTGCAGCAGCACCGACATGGCCCGCGAACGGTGGCCGCGCCGGGGTTTGTTCAGCGGCGCCGGCCGGCTCGGCGCCGTGACCGGGACCGGCTCCACCATCATCTGGGCCACGTCACCACACCTCACCTTGTTTGCGCAGCACGCGCCGGTAGAACACCGAGAAGACCAGCAGGATCGACAGGATCAGCACGCCGTACGTCGAGGCGAGCGAGTAGTTCCGGATGCCCTCGAAGGCGGCCCGGAAGGCGCCGGTCACCAGGATCTCGGTCTGCCCGGCCGGCTGCCCCTCGGTGACCAGGAAGATGATCGGGAACATGTTGAACGTCCAGATCGTGCCGAGCAGGATGACGGTCATGCTGACCGGCCGCAGGCCCGGCAGCGTGATGGCGCGGAAGCGCTGCCACGGCGTCGCGCCGTCGATCTCCGCCGACTCGTAGAGCTCGTCCGGGATGGACTGCAGGCCGCCGAGGATGGCCACCATCATGAACGGCACGCCGAGCCAGATGTTGGTGACGACGGCGACGAACAGCGCGGACCACCGGTCGGAGAACCAGGCGACCGGTTCCAGCCCGACCGTGGTGAGCACCGAGTTGACCAGGCCGAGTCGTTCGTTGAAGAGGAACTTCCAGGCGAAGGCGCTGATGAACGCCGGAACCGCCCAGGGCAGCACGAGCAGCACCCGGTAGAGGCCGCGGAACCGGACCTGCCGGTGCAGCATCACGGCCAGGCCGAGGCCCAGGCCGTAGTGGAAGGCGACGCCGGTGACGGTCCAGATCATCGTGTTGCCGGCCCACAGCCAGAACTCGCCCACCTTGCCGGTGAGCACGTTGAGGTAGTTGTCCAGGCCGACGAACGACCAGGCGTTCGGGTTCTCCTTGCAGGCCTCGCCGCCGGTGATCGATCTGGCGCAGATCTCGGTCAGCTGGTTGGCCTCGTTCTGATCGGTGAACGACAGCCAGACCCCGTTGATCAGGGGATAGAAGATCAGAACCGCCATCACGGCGACGACGGGAACGACCATCGCCCAGGCGGACCAGTGCTTGTCCCAGCTGCGCCGCAGCCTGGGCAAGGTCGGTGTCACAGTGGTCATCTCAAGCGCTCCAGTCAAGGGTGCGGGCGCCGGCCGGAGCCGGCGCCCGCGAGTGCGTCAAGAGGCGGAGTACGCCGGGACGACCTCGGCCTTGTACTTCTCGGCGACCGCGTCGAGCGAGGCCTTCGGGTCCTTGTTCTGGATCAGGACCTCGGTGGCCATCTGGTCGAGCGGGCCGAAGAACTGGCCGCCCTCCGGGATCCACGGGCGGCTCGCGGCGGCCTCGGCCACCGGCTTGAACGCGGAGACCACCGGGTTGTTCTTGACCGACTCCACCTCGTACGCCGACTTACGGGTGGGCAGCAGGCCCAACTCGTCGGCGAGGAAGGCCTGCGACTCGGCCGAGTTGAGGTACTTCACGAACGCGACGGCGGCGGGCGCCTTCTCCTGCGGGACGCCGGACCAGATCACGTAGTTGTGACCGCCGATCGGGGCGGCCGCCTTCGCGGAGCCGGCCGGCACCGGGGCGATGCCGAGGTTCTCGACGCCACCGAACGCGGGCGCCGACTTGATGTTGTTGACCTCCCACGGGCCGTTGATGATGAACGCGACCTTCTTCTCCTTGAAGAGGGTCATCATCGTGCCGTACGAGTCGGTGGCCGACGGCTTCACCGAGGCACCGCTGTCGATCAGGTCCTTGGCGATCTTCAGACCGGCGACGTTCTGCTCGGAGTTGACGGTGATCTTCTTGCTCGCCGTGTCGACGACGTCACCGCCCTCGCCGTAGAGGAACGGCAGGGTGAAGTAACCGGCGGCGTTGACGTAGAGGCCGTCGGCGCCGGTCTTCGACTTGACGGTCTGCGCGGCGGTCTTCAGCTCGGCCCAGGTCTTCGGGACCTCGACGCCGGCCTTCTCGACGAGCTCCTTGTTGTAGAGCAGTGCCAGGCTGTCGGTCACCTGGGGCACGCCGTACGTCTTGCCGTCGAACTTGTTCGAGGCCAGCGGGGCCGTCAGGTAATCGGACTCGTCGGCGAGCAGCTCCGAGCCGTCAAGCGCGTAGAGGTGGCCGAGGGAGGCGAACTCCGGCACCCAGGCGACCTCGGCGCGCAGGATGTCCGGCGCACCGGTCTTGGCCTGCGCGGCCGTCTTGAACTTGTTCTGCGCGTCACCGAACGGGACCGACTGATAGTTGATCTTGACATTCGGATAGGCCTGGTTGAACTTGGTGATCAGTTCCTTGAACGCCGGGCCCTCGTTCTTGGCGTCCGAGGTGTCCCACCACGTGAGCTCGGCGGAGAGGGCGGCCGGGTCGACGGCCGCCGGGGTGGCCGACTCCTTCTCGTCGCCACCACACGCGGCGACGGAGAAGGCGAGGGTCACGGAGGCCAGGGCGGCGAGGCCCTTGGTTATGCGACGCATGGTGCGCTCCTTGAATACCTGCTGGCGTATCGGCCGGACATTAGCAAGAAGTTTCTAACCTCGAAACCCCTTGCGCACCGTCTTGCAACACGCCCGACGCACTCTGCCTCGCTTTTCAGGACAAAACGGCCTCCTTTGTTAAACGAGCAGCGTTTACGGTCATCGTTGCCCTATTCTTGCTGCAACTTCTTCCAGAAAGAGTCGTCAGCGGAGCAGGTAATCGATGTCACGCAGCAGCTCAGAGGTCACCACAGGGTCCAGCTCGCCGAAGGACCGGGCCCGGCCGTGCAGGCTCACCACGCCCAGCCGCTGTTCCGGGTAGGCGTCGAGCGCGCCGACCACGATGCCCGGATCCAGATCGAGGGTGATCTCCACGCCGTCGACCGGGCACACCGAGATGCCCGGCTGCACACCACCGTGCTGCGGGGCCTGCCGCCGCCAGCCACGCCTCTCCAGGCCGAGCACGGCGCCGGCCGGCACTGTCCGCCCCTGCGCGCGGGTGAGCCACCGGCTCCCCGCCTCGGCCGAGGTCAGCGTGCCGGTCTCCCGGCTCAGCTGCGGGAACGGCTGCACGATCTGGTAGTCGGCGAAGGACTCCGCCCAGGTGTCGAGGTGGTCCACGTGCACCGGATGCGCCACCCCGACCAGCTCGTCGCCGGTGAGCGTGACGGTCTCGTCGTGCACGTCGGCGAGCGTGCCGTCCTCAGCGATCCGCACCGCGCCGACCGGGTCACCCGCCGCCGAGAACCGCCCCCAGAGCAGGCGCCGCGCCAGATGGCCGACCAGCGGATGCGTCACGAAGAAGCGGGTGAACTCGGCCGGCGTCCAGCGGCGCCCGGTCACCATCGCCTGCTCCAGCCGGCGGATTTGGTCGGTGGCGACCGGCCGCAGATCCTTCTTCAGCGTCGTGAACCACTGATGGGCCGCGGTCGCCCGTGCCGCGTCGTCGCTCGCACCCGGCCGCGGCAGCGATTTCAGGCGCTTGCCCGCCGCGTCCGTCACGCACGGCGCCAGCTCCTCGTCGAACGTCACAGTGAACTGCCGCGGTCCGTAGTCGAGGGTCAGCCGCCCGTCCCCGGACAGCCCGAAATCGGGCACCAGGCGGTCGGCGAGCTGGTCGGCGGAGAGACCCCGCGCGGCCGCCACCTCGGTGATCGTCGACTGTGCCGTCGCCTTCAGCGTCCGGTATTTCGAGCGCTCGGCCATCCGGCTCAGATGCAGCAGGGCCACATCGGACCCGATCGCGGCGAGCGCCCGGACCCCGGCCTCGGCGCGGGCGTGCCCGCTCTGACCGGGCCAAGCCATGATCATCGGGGTGAGGCGCCGGACCGTGTCGTCGTCGCCCACCGAGCCGAGCATGTCCAGCACCCAGGAGTGCGCGCTCGGAGCGCCGGCGACCAGCCAGCCCTCGAAGATCTGCCAGGCGAACCCGGCCAGGTCGGACGGCTCGAACGCCGCCCGCACGACGTCCACCCCGGGATAGGGCTTCCCGGGCTGACCGAGCGCGAACACCATCACGAGGTCGCGCGCCATCGCGGGCGGCAGCACCGCTTCGCTCCCCCGCAACCGCACCGGCGGCAACGACGCCGGGCTCAGCCAGCGCGGCATCGCCGGCAGCGTCGGGGGCAGGGCGTCCAGCGGATTCGTCACCGTCAGCGCCCCGATCGCCGCCGACGCCTCCGGCCCGTAACGCTGCGCCGCGGCGGACACGAGTGCCCCGTGCCCGTCCGCGACCAGCGTCAGCAGCACACTCTCCGCCTGCTTGCGGGCCACACCGGCCGGACCCAGAGCCAGCGGCACCAGCACGTGCGCCGCCGCCTCCGGGTGCGCCGCCAGCCAGGCCAGCCCCACCGCCCGGGCCCGCTGCATCCGTGCCATCGCGTCGGCCGTCTGCACCGGGAGCTCCGGCGGGACGGCGACGGACAGCGCGTCGAGCTCGAGCACCACCGGTGCGACGGCCCCGGCCTTGCGGCGCCACGGCGGATCGGTGAGCAGCTGGGGCAGATCGATCGACATGGCGGGCACGCTATCGCCCGGGTACGACCTTTTCGACCGCCCACTGCCGCCAGTTGTCCAGCTTGTGCTGCACCGTCGCCAGCTGGTCCCGCACCGGTCCCGGCCCGGTCGACCCGGGCGTGGTCCGGGCCGCGAGCGCGGACGACACCGACAGCACCGCACGCACCGACGGGTCCAGGTGCTCGCTGATCGTCTTCAGGTCGTCGTCGGTGACGTCCTCCAGCTCGCACTCCCGGGCCGAGCACAACGCCACCAGCTTGCCGGTGATCTCGTGCGCGTCGCGGAACGGCACACCCTTGCGGACCAGCCAGTCGGCGACCTCGGTGGCGAGCGAGAAGCCCACCGGCGCGGCGGCGGCGAGCCGGTCCACCCGCACCGTCATCGTGGAGATCATGCCGGCCAGCGCCGGCAACAGGAGCTCCAGCGTGTCCACCGCGTCGAAGGCCGGCTCCTTGTCCTCCTGCATGTCCCGGTCGTACGTCAGCGGCAGTCCCTTGAGCATGGTCAGCACCGCGACCAGCCCGCCGACCAGGCGCCCGCTCTTGCCCCGGGCCAGCTCCGCGATGTCCGCGTTCTTCTTCTGCGGCATGATCGACGAGCCGGTGGCGAACGCGTCGTCCAGCTCCACCCAGCCGAACTCGGTGGAGGTCCAGAGCACCACCTCCTCGCCGAGGCGGGACAGGTGCACGCCGATCAACGCGGTGACGAAGAGGAACTCGGCGACGAAATCACGGTCCGCGACCGCGTCCATCGAGTTCGGCGCGGGCGCGGTGAAGCCCAGCTCCTTGGCGACCGCCGCCGGGTCCAGCGGCAGCGACGAGCCGGCCAGCGCGCCACTGCCCAGCGGGCTGATCGCGGTCCGCGCGTCCCAATCCCGCAGCCGCTCCAGGTCGCGCAGCAGCGGCTGCACGTGGGCGAGCAGCCAGTGACCGAAACTGACCGGCTGCGCGTGCTGCACGTGAGTCATGCCGGGCGCCGGGGTGTCCACGTTCCGCGCGGCCTGCTCGGTCAGCGCATCGGCCAGCTCGACCAGCGCCACCGCTACCCCACGCGCGTGATCCCGCAGGTAGAGCCGCAGATCGGTGGCCACCTGATCATTGCGGGAGCGGCCGGCACGCAGCTTGCCGCCGAGCGCGCCGAGCCGCTCCAGCAGCCCGCGCTCGAGCGCGGTGTGCACGTCCTCGTCCTCGATCGTCGGCCGGAACTCACCAGCCGCGCAGGCCGACGCGAGATCGTCCAGAGCGGCCAGGATGCGGCCCAGTTCGTCCGCGTCGAGCAGCCCCGCGTTCGCCAGCACCCGGGCGTGCGCCCGCGACGCGAGCAGGTCGTACGGCGCGAGACGCCAGTCGAACTGCACGCTGACGCTCAGCCTGGCCAGCGCCTCGGCGGGTCCACCGGCAAACCGCCCACCCCAGAGACGGGTCGGCTCGTCATTAACGTCACTCACGGTTGCACCCTATCTTCCCTCTTTTCAGTACGACCTACGCGGAGTTCCGTGCCTGTGCCGCGGCCTCGCTGCCGCTCCGGCCTGTGCAGCGACCGCCGGGCTGAGATCGGTGGCCGATAAGGTCGACCCATGAGCAACCTCGACCTCGGCGGCGACGTCGTCGACCTGACCCGTGCCATCTGTGACATCCCCTCGGTCAGCGGGGACGAGAAACAACTCGCCGATGCCGTCGAGGCAGCTCTGCGCGCGTTCCCGCACATCGAGGTGCTCCGCGACGGTGACGCCGTGGTGGCCCGCACCGGCCTCGGCCGCGGCACCCGGGTGGTGCTCGCCGGCCACCTCGACACCGTGCCGATCGCGGACAACCTGCCGGTCGTGGTGACCGACGAGATCATGTACGGGCGCGGCACCGTGGACATGAAGGCCGGCGTCGCCGTCATGCTGCACCTCGCCGCCACGCTCGTCTCCCCCCGTTACGACGTCACCTATGTCTTCTACGACCACGAGGAGGTGGCCGCGCGCCTCAACGGTCTCGGCCGTCTCGTGCGCAACCACCCCGAGTGGCTGGCCGGGGACTTCGCGATCCTCGGCGAGCCGTCCGACGGCACCGTCGAGGGCGGCTGCCAGGGCACCATGCGCGTGAAGATCACCGTCTCCGGTGTCGCCGCGCACGCCGCCCGCTCGTGGCGGGGCAGCAACGCGATCCACAGCGCCGGGGCGGTGCTCGACGTGCTGCGCGCCTACGTCCCCCGCGAGCCGGTGGTCGACGGCCTGCAGTACCACGAAGGCCTCAACGCCGTGAAGATCGAGGGCGGCATCGCCGGGAACGTGATCCCCGACCTCTGCACCGTCCACGTCAACCACCGCTTCGCCCCGGACCGGGACGTCGCCGAGGCCGAGGCCCACCTGCGCGAGGTGTTCGCCGGTTTCGACCTCGAGGTCACCGACGCCGCCCCCGGCGCCCGCCCCGGCCTGGACCGTCCCGCCGCCAAGGAGTTCGTCGACCTGGTCGGCCGCACCCCGCAGGCGAAGCTCGGCTGGACCGACGTCTCCCGGTTCGCCGGCCTGGGCATCCCGGCGATCAACTACGGCCCCGGCGATCCGCTGCAGGCCCACACCGACGGCGAGCACGTCCCGGTGCCCGAGATCCGCCAGGCCCTCCGCGTCCTGCAGTCCTGGCTCCAACCCCGCGTGTGAAGTTGCGGCTCGATCCGCACCCCAACTTCACACACTCGGGCGGCTGTCTTGTTGCGTGTGAAGTTGCGGCTCGATTCGAGCCGCAACTTCACACGCAATGGTTCATTCGGTGGGGGTGGCGGCGGCGCGGGCGATGGTGCCGGGAGTGGCGTACATGTGCGCGAACGCGCGGGCCTGCTCACCCGTCCACAGCGACGACCCGTGGCCGTACACCACGCCCGCCCGGGTGGCCGCGTCCAGCAGGCTGTACGGGCTCTTGCTGCCCAGCGGCACGATGTTGCCCTTGTGCAGCAGTACCCGCACGGTCCCGGTGACCCGGGTCTGGCTGGAGTCCAGGAACGCCCGGAAGTCGTCCATGATCGGGTCGAAGTACACGGCCTCGTGCAGCAGGTCGCCGTACGTGTTCCCGAGCGTCGCCTTGGTCGCCTGCTGCCGGTTGGAGAGCACCAGCTTCTCCAGCTCCCGGTGCGCGGCGATGAGGATCAGCATGCCGGGCGCCTCGAAGCCGACCCGGGCCAGGTTGCCGACCATGGTCGAGCCCATGTGGATGCCCCGGCCGATGCCGTGCTCGCCGCCGAGCACGTTGAGCGCCCGCAGGATCGCGTAGTTCGGCGCGCCCGGCCCGGTCCCGTCGATCGCGTCGCCGCCCGCGTACGCGGCCGAGACGACCTGGCCCCGCTCGAAGGTGAGCAGCACCTCGACGCCCTTCTCCGGCGCCGCGTCGATCGACTTCGTGTAGGTCCAGGCGCTCTCCGGCAGGTACTCCCAGGAACCGTAGGTCTCCTCGCCGCCGATCGAGGTGCCGATCAGGCCCTCGTTGATCGAGTATTTCTTGACCTTGTCGCTCACCTGGTAGCCCCGGCCGCGCAGGAAGTCGGTCTCCTCCTCGCGGGTGAGCCGCTCGTCCCGGATCGGCGTGACGATCTCCAGCTGCGGGGCGAGGGCGCGGATCACCGCGTCGTACCGGACGTGGTCGGCGCCGGCGCCGGTCGAGCCGTGCGCGACCGCGTCCGCGCCGACCTGGAGCGCCACCTCGACGACCTTCTCCGCCTGGATCAGCCGCTCCGCTCCCACACACGACGGGTACGCCCCGTTGCGCAGGTAGTTCGCCTTGATCGCATAGGTGATGACCCGGTCGTAGAGCTCCGCGCGCGCGTCCACGACGTGGTGCTCGACAGCGCCCAGCTCCTCGGCGCGTGCCTTGACCGCCTCCCCCTCGCCGCTGTGCAGGCCACCGGTGTCGATGTTGGCGGTCACCACGTCCCACCCCTGCTCGCGGAACGCGACGAGGGCGTACGAGGTGTCGAGGCCACCGGAGAAGGCGAGGACGATCTTGCGCTTGGTCATTGCAGGGATTCCCATCAAACGTCAGCGTGGAGTCTCGAGGATCGGCACGTACGTCTTGCCGTTCTTGACGTGGCCGGGCGGCAGGACATGGAACTCGCAGCGACCTGCCTCGATGTCCTTCTGCATCGCCTGCTGGCGACCGTAGTCGAAGGGATCGAGCAGGAAGGTCGGCTCGGGCAGCCGGCCGCCGGCCGGGAGCGTGAGGTCGCTCTGATAGACGAACGACCCCGGCGAGGTGTGGAACGGGACGGTGGCCACCAGGATCTTCAGCGCGCCGAACTCGGTGTGCACCTTGAGGGCGCTGTTGTCGTACTGGGTGACGCCGTCCAGCTTCTGCGCGCGGTAGGCGGACAGCGCCAGCGCCTTGGCCGCCTTGCCCAGGCCCACGGCCGGCATCAGCGACCACAGTGACCAGCCGACCCAGCGGCCCGGCTCGGCCGACGGCGCCGCGCAGTACCCGCCGACCGGCACCGGCCCGCGGTAACCGCTGGCCCGCATGTCCGCCTGCACCTTGCGCAGCAGCTGCTTCACGTCGGTGTCGAAGCGGAAGGTGGACCGCTCCACCATGGCCGCGAACTCGTCCTGCGGCAGGCCGGCGATCAGCGCCGCGGCCGGCATCAGGATCAGGTCGACCATCACCCACTGCGGCATCGGGATGCCCCGGTCGCCGAACGCGATGCCGTTGATCACGTTGAACAGGTTGAGGAACTCGCGGATCGACCAGTCCTTCTCCGCGGTGTCGGTGAAGTCCAGCCAGCTGAGCTTGTGCCCGTACGGCTCCTCGTTGAGATGCGGCCGCAGCGTCTCGTTGGAGGCGAGGAAGAACTCCACCCCGTGTCCGACGAGCGTGTCGGTGTGGTCGGCGAAGTCCGGGAAGCGGGACTCCACCGCCGGTGTGAAGGTCATGAGCGGCTCTCCTCACGATGGTCGTGTTCCGACCTGCTCCAGTTGCCAAGTTTGTCGGCCAGCGCGGCGCCCGAGCCGGGGCCGGAGTCCCGCGCCACCACGAAGATCGTGTCGTCGCCGGCGATGGTCCCCACCACGTCTGCCAGGCCGGACCGGTCCAGGGCGCTGGCCAGGAACTGCGCCGCCCCGGGCGGAGTGCGCAACACGGCGATGTTGCCGCTGGAGTCCACCCCGGTGAGCAGTTCCCGCAGCAGCCGGATCAGCCGGGCCGGACCCTGGCCGGTGGTCTCCCGCAACGGGCGGTGCCCGTCCTCGGGAATGTAGTAGATACCGCTCACCTTGACGGCGTTCAGCTCCTCCAGGTCACGCGACAGCGTGGCCTGGGTGACCTGGACCCCCTCGTGGGCGAGGATGTCGGCCAGCTCGGTCTGCGACCGGATCCGGCGGCTGCGGATCAGGTCGACGAGCCGGGCGTGCCGCCCGGCGCGAGTGACCGGGGCGCTCATTGCTCGTTCGCCGCCAGGAGCCAGGCGAGCAGCGCCTTCTGGGCGTGCAGCCGGTTCTCGGCCTGGTCGAAGACGGCGCTCTGGGCGCCGTCGATGACGTCGTCGGTGATCTCCTCGTTGCGGTGCGCCGGCAGGCAGTGCAGCACGATCGCGTCCGGCGCCGCGGCGGCGAGCAGCTCCTTGTTCACCTGGTACGGCCAGAACGGTGTGCGGCGGTCCTTGCCGTCGTCCTCCTGACCCATCGAGGTCCAGGTGTCGGTGGCCACCACGTGCGCGCCGTCCACCGCCTCCCGCGGGTCGCGCAGCACCTCGACCGAACCACCGGTCCACGCGGCGATCTCGGCGGCCCGGCTCACCACGGCCGCCGCCGGGTCGAATCCGGAGGGCCCGGCCACCCGCACGTGCATGCCCGCGGTCGCACCGGCGATCAGATAGGAGTGGGCCATGTTGTTCGCCGCGTCCCCCACGTACGCCAGGGTCCGCCCGCTCGTACCGCCGAACCGCTCGCGCACGGTCAGCAGGTCGGCCAGCAGCTGGCAGGGGTGGTACCCGTCGCTCAGCGCGTTGATCACCGGGACGCCGACGCCGGTGGCCAGCTCGGCCAGCCGCTCGTCGCCATGGGTCCGGTAGACCATCGCGGCCACGTACCGCGAGACCACCCGGCCGGCGTCGGCCAGGCTCTCGCCCCGGCCGAAGTGCGTGTTCTGCGAGTCCACGATGATCGGCTGCCCGCCCAGCTCGGCGATGCCGGCCTCGAACGAGAGCCGGGTGCGCAGGCTGGCCTTGTCGAAGAAGACGGCGACCGAGCGCGGGCCGGCGAGCGGCGTGTGCCCGAACCGGTTCGCCTTCATCTCGGCGGCCAGGTCGAGCACGTCCGACTGCTCCTGCGGGGAGAGGTCGTCGTCGCGGAGGAAGTGGCGCAGGGTCACCGGATACCGTCCAGGGCAGCGATCAGGGCGTCCGCCTGATCGGAGGAGATGATCAGGGGTGGGGCCAGCCGGATCACGCCCGGTGCGGGCGCGTTGACCAGGAAACCGGCATCCCGCAGCCGGGCGGCCAGAACGGCGGAGACCGGCTGGGTGAGCACGATGCCGAGCAGCAGGCCGGCGCCGCGCACGTGGTCGACGAGGGGGTGGCCGAGCCCTTCGATGCCCCGGCGCAACTGCTCACCGACCCGCTTCACGTGGTCGAGCAGGCCCTCACCGGCGATCGTCCGGATCACCGCGAGGCCGGCCGCGCAGGACACCGGGTTGCCGCCGAACGTGGTGCCGTGCGACCCCGGCCCGAACAGGTCGGCGGCCGCGCCGAAGCCGATGCAGGCGCCCAGCGGCAGCCCGCCGCCGAGACCCTTGGCCAGCGTGACGACGTCCGGCTCGACACCCTCGCTCTGGTGGTGGAACCAGTGCCCGGTCCGCCCGATGCCGGTCTGCACCTCGTCGAGCGCGAGCAGGGCGCCGTGCCGGGTGCAGATCTCCCGGGCCGCGGCCAGGTAACCCGCGGGCGGCACGACCACGCCGTTCTCGCCCTGGATCGGCTCCAGGATCACCATCGCTGTC
This sequence comes from Actinoplanes sp. 13, assembly GCF_056134165.1. Lineage (NCBI taxonomy): Bacteria > Bacillati > Actinomycetota > Actinomycetes > Micromonosporales > Micromonosporaceae > Actinoplanes > Actinoplanes sp. 13. Next base: position 44,869 of record NZ_JBVYOQ010000006.1, read on the forward strand.
GCGTCGGTCACCGCCGCTTCCAGGGCCGCCACGTCCCCGTACGCGATGTGGGTGACCTCGGCCGGCAGCGGCCGGAACGGGTCCGCCTTGGCCGGCTGCCCGGTCAGCGCGAGCGCACCCATGGTCCGGCCGTGGAACGCGCCCTCGGTGGCCACCACATGGGTCCGGCCGGTCAGCCGGGAGAGCTTGAACGCCGCCTCGTTGGCCTCCGCGCCGGAGTTGGTGAACAGCACCCGCCCGGACCGGCCGGCCAGCGCCAGCAGCAGGTCGGCGAGGGCGACCGGCGGCTCGGAGATGTAGAGGTTGGAGACGTGCCCGAGCTGCTGGATCTGCTGGGTGACCGCGGCGACGACAGCGGGGTGGGCGTGCCCCAGCGCGTTGACCGCGATGCCGCCGAGGAAGTCGATGTATTGGGTGCCGTCCTCGGCGGTGAGCACCGCGCCCTCGCCCTTGACCAGGCCGATCTGGGGGGTGCCGTAGTTGTTCATCATGGACGCCTGCCAGCGCTCGACGAGGCTCATGAAGGGACCACCATGGTTCCGAATCCTTCTTCCGTGAAGACTTCCAGCAGGGTCGAATGGGCCACCCGGCCGTCGACGACGTGCGCGGCCGGCACGCCGCCGCGGACCGCGCGCAGGCAGGCCTCCATCTTGGGCACCATCCCGGACTCGAGCCGGGGCAGCAGCTTCTCCAGCGCGTCGGCGTCGATCTCCGAGGTCAGCGACTCAGGGTCCGGCCAGTTCAGATAAAGACCGGGCACGTCGGTCAGCACCACCAGCTTGCGAGCGCCGAGCGCCACCGCGAGAGCGGACGCCGCGGTGTCCGCGTTCACGTTGTGCAGCACGCCGTCGGCGTCCGGCGCCACCGTGGCGATCACCGGGATCCGGCCGGCCGCGATCAGGTCGTCCACCGCCGAGGTGTCCACCTTGTCCACGTCGCCGACCTGGCCGATGTCGACCTCCTCGCCGTCGACCAGCGCGCCCCTGCGGACCGCGGTGAACAGCCGGGCGTCCTCGCCGGACAGGCCCACCGCGTGCGGCCCGTGCTGGTTGATCAGGCCGACCAGCTCCCGGCCGACCTGCCCGGTCAGCACCATCCGGACCACCTCCATGGTCTCCGGCGTGGTGACCCGCAGGCCGCCGCGGAACTCCGAGGAGATGCCGAGCCGCTGCAGCATCCGGTTGATCTGCGGACCGCCGCCGTGCACCACGACCGGCTTGATGCCGACGTGCCGCAGGAAGACCATGTCGGCCGCGAACGCCTCCTGCAGCGCCGGGTCGATCATGGCGTTGCCGCCGTACTTGACCACGACGGTGGCGCCCGAGAACCGCTCCAGCCAGGGCAGCGCCTCGATCAGGATCGCCGCCTTCTCCCCCGGTGACGTCATGACGAGTACGCCGAGTTCTCGTGCACGTAGGCGTGCGACAGATCGGTGGTCCAGATCGTCGCGCTCATCTCGCCCTCGTGCAGGTGCACCGTGATCGTCACGTCCCGCCCGGACAGGTCCACCTTCGACCGGTCCTCGGCGGCCGCGCCACCCTTGCAAACCCACACCCCGTTGACCGCCACGTCCACCCGGTCCGGCTCGAAGGCGGCGCTCGTGGTGCCCACCGCGGCGAGGATGCGGCCCCAGTTCGGGTCGTTGCCGAACAGCGCGGTCTTCACCAGGTTGTTGCCCGCCACGGTGCGGCCGACCTGTACCGCGTCCGCCTCGCTGGCCGCGCCGGCCACCTCGATCGCGACGTGCTTGGTGGCGCCCTCGGCGTCGGAGATCAGCTGCTGGGCCAGGTCGTGACAGACCTCGGTGACCGCGGCGGTCAGCTCCTCGAGCGAGGGCTGCCGGTCGGAGGCGCCGCTGGCCAGCAACAGCACGGTGTCGTTGGTGGACATGCAGCCGTCCGCGTCGATCCGGTCGAACGTGAGCCGGGTGGCCTCGCGCAGCGCCGCGTCCAGCGTCTCGTTGTCGGCCGAGGCGTCGGTGGTGAGCACCACCAGCATGGTGGCGAGCGCCGGCGCCAGCATGCCCGCGCCCTTCGCCATCCCGCCGACCGACCAGCCCTCCCGCCGGGCGACCGCGTTCTTCGCCACCGTGTCGGTGGTCATGATCGCCTCGGCCGCCTTCTGCCCGCCGTCGGCGGTGAGCCCCTTGGCCGCGGCGTGCACCCCGGGGAGCAGCTTGTCCATCGGCAGCAGCTCGCCGATCAGCCCGGTCGAGCAGACCGCCACGTCGCCCGCGCCGACCATCATCGGCCGGGCGCCGGTGGTGCGCAGCACCGCCGCGGTGTGCTCGGCGGTGGCGTGCGTGTCACGGAAGCCCTGCGAGCCGGTGCAGGCGTTGGCGCCGCCGGAGTTGAGCACGACGGCCCGGACGATGCCGCCCTTGAGCACCTGCTGGCTCCAGAGCACCGGCGCCGCCTTGACCCGGTTGGCGGTGAAGACACCGGCCGCGGTGTAGTCGGGCCCGTCGCTGACGACGAGCGCGACATCGGGGTTGCCACTCGGCTTGAGCCCGGCGGCGACGCCGGCGGCCCGGAAGCCCTTGGGGTGGGTGACGCTCACTGGACTCCTCCAACTGTCGTGCGGGCACTCACGGTGCGACCCCGAACACCGACAGGCCCGCCGTCTCGGGCAGGCCGAACATGACGTTGGCGACCTGCACGGCCTGGCCGGCGGCGCCCTTGCCGAGGTTGTCGAGCGCGCTCACCACGATGATGCGGCCGGAGTCGATGTCGACGGTGGCCTGCAGGTGGCACGAGTTGGAACCGGCGGTGGCGGCCGTGTGCGGCCAGCTGCCCTCCGGGAGGACGTGCACGAACGGCTCGTCGGCGTAGGCCGCGAGCAGCGCCTCACGCGGATCCCCGCCGTTGAGTCGCTTGGCGGTCACGGTGGCCAGGATGCCGCGCGGCATCGGCACCAGGATCGGCGTCATCGACAGCGTCCGGGCGCCGGTCGCCTGCTTGATCTCCGCGACGTGCTGGTGCGCCCCCACCTTGTACGGCGAGAGGTCGCCCATGATCTCGCTGGCCAGCAGGTTCACCTTCGCGCTGCGGCCGGCGCCCGAGGTGCCGGAACCGGCGACCACCACCACGTCCTCCGGATCGGCGACACCGGCGGCGATCAGCGGCGCCAGGGCGAGGGTGATGGTGGCCGCATAACAACCCGTGTTCGCCACCCGCTCGGACGCCGCGATCGCCGGCCGTGCCCCGGGCAGCTCGGGCAGGCCGTAGGTCCAGGTGCCGGCGTGCCCGCCACCGTAGTAGCGGGTCCACTGCTCGGCACTCTCCAGCCGGAAGTCGGCGCCCAGGTCGACCACCCGGACGCCGGCCGGCAGCTGTGCCGCCACGGCCGCCGACTGCCCGTGCGGCAGGGCGAGGAAGACCAGGTCGGCGTTGCTCAGCGAGGCGGCGTCGGTGGTGCCGAAGGTGAGGTCGAGACCGGCGAGCTGCGGGTGCACCGCACTGACCGCCGAACCCGCCTGGCTGTGTGCCGTCGCCGCGACGAGATCGAACTCGGGATGCCCGGCGAGCAGTCGGAGCAGCTCACCCCCCGCATAACCACTGGCTCCCGCAACCGCGACCCGAATCCCCATGGCAACCTCCGCATGACTATGCAAAGGACCGTATCAACTCGTATGGCCGCCGAGCAACAACAAACCGTCACCGTCACACCGCTCACACCCGCCGGGCGGTGTAGAGCAGGTACTCCCAGTCCATCGCCCCGCCACCGAGATCGAACCGCCCGGCCAGGCCGGACAGCTCCGCGTCCAGCGCCGCGACCCGGTCCGGATCCCCGGCGATGTTCCTGTAGACCGCGATGGTCGGCCCGTACCGCGCCTTGAAGAAGTCCCGCAGCTCCGCTCCGCCGCCGAACCCGGCGACCCGCAGCATCCGCCGCTCGGCCCGCACGTCGCGGACCGCGTCGCCGAAGAGCGAGGCGAGATGCGCGGGGTCCCCCCACCGGGGCGGTGGCTGCACGCCGGGCGGCGGCGGTGGCGCATAAGGCTTCATGGTCGCGAACATCTGCCCGATGAACCCCTCGGGCGTCCAGTTGACCAGCCCGAGCACGCCACCCGGCCGGCACACCCGCAGCATCTCCCCGGCCGCGACCGCGTGATGCGGCGCGAACATCACCCCGATGCAGGAGAGCACCGCATCGAACTCGGCATCGGCGAACGGCAGGGCCTCGGCGTCCGCCTCCCGCCACACCAGCTTCGCGTCCTGGGCTGCCGCCAGCCGTTGCCCGACCGCCAGAAGCGACGGCGTCAGATCACTCGCTGTGACGGTCGCCCCGGTCAGCGCCGCCGGGATCGCCGCGTTGCCGGTCCCCGCGCCGACGTCCAGCACGTTCTGCCCGGGGCCGATTCCCGCCGCGTCCACCAGTACCGGTCCGAGCGGGGCGACGATCTCGGTGACCACGGACGGATAGTCGCCGGAGGCCCACATCGCACGGTGCTTGTCTTTCAAGGCATCAGTCATGTCACTGAACGTAGGAAAGGGGCGCACCGCGGCTCCAGTACAGGATCTGTACCGCGGGTGTCCGCAATCGGACCGCCGCGCGCCGACGATCAGGGCCTAAGGTCGCTGCATGGGCGCGTCTTACGGGCAGTTCTGCCCGGTCGCCAAGGCGATGGAGCTGCTGGACGAGCGCTGGACCATGCTGGTGATCCGCGAGCTGATCATCGGCAGCCGGCGCTTCACCGACCTGCGCCGGGGACTCCCTCGGATGTCGCCGACGCTGCTCTCCCGGCGCCTGCATCAGCTCACCACCGCCGGCCTGCTCGAACGCCGGCAGCTCGGCGCCGAGGTGGAATACTCACTGACCCCGGCCGGCAAGGAACTCGAGCCGATCGTGATGGCGCTCGGCGCCTGGGGCATCCGCTGGATCCCGGAGATCGGCGACGGCGACCTCGACCCCAAACTGCTGCTCTGGGACATGCACCGCGGGGTCGACCACACCGCGGTGCCGCGCCGCCGCACGGTCCTGCGGTTCTGTTTCCCGGACGCGCCGCACCGGGTCCGGGACTGGTGGCTGCTGATCACGCCGGACGAGGCGGACATCTGCGACGCCGACCCGGGTCACGAGGTCGACGTGCTGGTCGAGGCGGATCTGCGCAGCCTGATCGACGTGTGGCGCGGGGAGCGGACGTGGGCCTCCGCGCTGCGCTCCGGCGATCTGCGGCTGACCGGGCCGGAGGCTCTGCGGCGCGCCTTCCCGGGCTGGTTCCGGCAGTCACCGTTCGCGGCGGTCCCCCGGCCGTAGGCCGGGGGACCTGGCGTGTCAGCTGATCCGGAACTTGGCCGCCCGCAGGACCTCGGGGCGCGAGTTCGGCCCCACCAGCAGCTCGAAGTCACCGGCCTCGACGACCCGGCGCCCGTCCGCGTCGACGAGCGTGCACACGCTCGCCGGCAGCTCGATCTCGACCGTCACGCTCTCGCCCGGTGCCACGGTCACCTGCCGGTACGCCTTCAGCTCCCGCGACGCCCAGGTCACGCTGGTGACCAGGTCGCTCACATACACCTGCACGGTCTCCAGCGCCGGCCGCGTCCCGGTGTTGGAGAGGCGGACGCTGGCGCGCACCACGCCGTCGGCCGGCACGTCCGGCTCGTCGATGGTCAGCCCGTCGTAGACGATCGTGGTGTAGCTGAGCCCCTCACCGAACGCGAACAGCGGGTCCTGCGACAGGTCCGCGTACCGCGTGCCGTGCTGGCCGCGCAGCTGGTTGTAGTAGATCGGCTGCTGGCCGGCGTGCCGGGCGGCCGAGATGGGCAGCCGGCCGGTCGGCTCGATGACGCCCAGGAGCAGCTCGGCGATCGCCTGGCCACCGCGCATGCCCGGGTTGAACGCCTGGACGAGCGCGGACGCGTTCAGCGCCGACGGCGGGAGGACGTGCGGCTTCGAATTGATCAGCACGACGATCATCGGGGTGCCGGTGGCGGCGACCGCGTCGAGCAGCGCCACCTGGCCGCCGAGCAGGTCCAGGGTGGCGGTCGACTTGCCCTCACCGGTCAGGTGGACCGTGTCACCGACCACGACGACCGCGTAGTCGGCCTGCTCCGCGGCAGCCACCGCGGCGGCGAGGACGGCCGGGTCGGCGGGGACGGGCTCGGCGATCGGCGGCCGGGGCTGGCCGTCCGGGAAGGTCTCACCGTCCGGGTCGGGCACCAGCCGTACGATCTCGGCGCCCTGCTCGTGGGTGACCACCCACCCGGCCGGCACCGCCGCCCGCAGGCCGTCCAGCACGGTGGAGGTCAGCTCGCGCGGGTGGCCCTGCGGCATCCAGTCGACCTGCCCGGAGTCGCCGGCCCAGTCGCCGAGTTGGGCGGAGACGTCGTGGGCGTTGGGACCGAGCACCGCGATGCGCTTCGGCCCGGCGCCGGTGGCGGGCAGCGGCAGGGTGCCGTCGTTGCGGAGCAGGACGAGCGAGCGGCGGGCCACCTCCAGGTTCAGCGCGGTGTGCCCGGGGCTGCCGATCACCGCCCGCTGCCGCTCGGGGTCCGGGGTGCGCGGGTTCTCGAACAGGCCGAGTTCGAACTTCAGGCGCAGGATGCGTCGTACCCCCGCATCGATCTCGTCCTCCCGCAGGGCACCGCGCCGGACCGCCTCCTGGGCCCCCTCGAAGAAGCCCGGAGTGGTCATCACCAGGTCGTTGCCGGCCTTGACCGCCAGCGCGGCGGCTTCCGCGTAGTCGGCGCAGACCTTCTGCTCCCAGACCATGCGCCCGACGTTGTCCCAGTCGGTCACCAGCGTGCCGGTGAAGCCCCACTCGCCCTTGAGGACGTCGTTGAGCAGCCATTTGTTCGCGGTGATCGGCACGCCGTCCATCGACTGGTAGCCGAGCATGAAGACCCGGCAGCCCTCCTGCACGGCCCGCTCGAACGGCGGCAGGAACCAGGAACGCAGTTTGCGGCGGCTGATGTCCGCCTCGCTGGCGTCCCGGCCGCCCTGCGTCTCGGAGTAGCCGGCGAAGTGCTTGGCGGTGGCCAGGATGGCGGTCGGGTCGGTCAGGCCGCCGCCCTGGTAACCGCGGATCATCGCGGCGCCCATCTCGCTGATGAGGAACGGATCCTCACCGAAAGTTTCGTCGACCCGGCCCCAGCGGAGGTCCCGGGCGATGCAGAGCACCGGCGAGAAGGTCCAGTGGATGCCGGTCGATGCCGCCTCGACGGCAGTGACCCGGGCGACCCGCTCGACCAGCTCGGGGTCCCAGCTGGCTGCCATCGCGAGCTGGGTGGGGAAGACGGTGGCGCCGGGCCAGAAGCCGTGGCCGTGGATGCAGTCCTCGGCGGTGAGCAGCGGGATCCGCAGCCTGGTGCGGGCGACCAGCTCGGCCGCCTCGACGAGCTTGGCGGGCGAGGTGTGCAGGATGGAGCCGGCCAGCTTCTCCAGAACCATCTCGGAGAGGTCCAGGCGGGCGTCGAGCTGAAGCATCTGCCCGACCTTCTCGGGCAGCGTCATCCGGCCCAGCAGATCCTCCACCCGCTCCTCCACGGGGAGCGAAGAATCCTGATATGGGAAATCTGCGGGCATGCGTGCCTCCGGTCTGACGAACACGAACGGCTCGAAGTCTTCCAGCCCGGAACCGGTTCCGGGACCCCCTGTCGGTTCCGGAACTTGTCGATCTGGCGTCACTCGCACGGGGAGGCGGATTCACCCGAAGCCCGGTATGGTCCACGGGAGACCTTACCCATCGAGATCGAGAAATCACCTTGGGTCACCTGGTAAGGGGGAACATGGGTTCGGCCGACAGGATTCTCCGACGGACCACCGAGGCTATCGAGCACATCTCCGGCATCTGTTTCAAGACCGGCCCACCACATCTCATCGGCGCCGAACTGGAATGGACCACGCACCACGCCGCCGACCCGTCGGCACACCTACGGGCAGACCAGCTGGCCACCGCGCTGGGCGAGCACGCACCCGCCTCGCTCGGCAATCCGCACCCCGCACCGCTGCCGTCCGGCGGCACGGTCACCGTCGAGCCCGGCGGTCAGGTCGAGATCTCCTCGGCCCCGGCCCGCTCCCTGACCGAGCTGCACACCGACGTCACCGCGGACCACGCCACCCTCACCGAGCTGCTGGCACGCTCCGGGATCGTCCTGGGCGAGCGGGGCATCGACCCGCACCGGCCACCGCGGCGCATCCTGCACACCCCCCGTTACGCGGCGATGGAACGCGCCCTCCCGGCCGCCGGGCGCACCATGATGGCGAGCACCGCCGGTCTGCAGATCTGCCTCGACGGCGGCACGCCGGACCGCTGGGCCGCCCTGCACGAGTGGGGCCCGGCCCTGCTCGCGCTCTTCGCCACCTCCCGTTTCCACGCCGGGCAGGACACCGGCTGGGCGTCCGCCCGGATGGCCACCTGGTACGGCATCGACCGGCGCCGCTCCGGCCCGGTTCCCGCCGGCGGGGATCCCGCTGAAGCCTGGGCCCGGTACGCCCTGGCCGCCCCGCTGCTCTGCGTGCGCCGCCACGACGGGCGATGGGACGCGCCACCAGGCACCACCTTCGCCGATTGGATCACCGCCGGCGGCCTCGAACACCGGGGCACCGGACAGGGCCGGGTCAGTGGCCGCCGCATCGGCGGCCGCTTCCGCCGCACACCGCGCGCCGCCGGGCCGATCGACCGCCCGCCCACGCCGGCCGACCTCGACTATCACCTCGGCACGCTGTTCCCGCCGGTACGCCCGCGCGGCTATCTGGAGGTCCGCTATCTGGACACCCAGCCCGGCGGCGAGTGGATCGCCCCGGCCGCGGTGCTCTGCGCGCTGCTCGCCGACGACACGCTCACTGACCGGGCCCGGGACGCCGCGGCGCCCTCGGCCGGCCGCTGGCACGCCGCCGCCCGCCGCGGACTGGCCGACCACCCGGTGCGTGCCGCCGCGGCCGCCCTCGCCGACCTGGCGTGCCGGCACCTGGACCGCACCGGCCTGCCGGCCCCGGTCCGCGACACGGTGGCCGAGATCGTGTCCCGCCGGCTCTACCCGGCCGTCTCCGGCCGCCTGATGACGAACGCCTGACCACGGCGACGAAGGGACCTTCCCCGATGACCCAGGATCTGCGGCTCACCATCGCCGCCGAACTCGAGCGCGCCCGGGCCCGGACAGCGCTGCTCACCGACGCCGTCGACGACGCCGACCTGACCCGACAGCACTCCCCGATCATGTCGCCGCTGGTGTGGGACCTCGCGCACGTCGGAAACCAGGAAGAACTGTGGCTGGTCCGGGACGTCGGCGGCCGGGACCCGGTCCGCCGCGACATCGACGAGCTGTACGACGCCTTCAAACACGCCCGCCGCGACCGCCCCGCCCTGCCGCTGCTCGCACCGTCCGAGGCCCGCGCCTACGTCGCCCAGGTCCGGGACAAGGCCCTCGACGTCCTGGACCGGGCGCGCCTCGACGGGCCGGAGCGACTGGTCGACGGCGGCTTCGCGTTCGGCATGATCGTCCAGCACGAGCAGCAGCACGACGAGACCATGCTCGCCACCCACCAGCTGCGGACCGGGCCGGCGGTCCTCTCCGCGCCCCCGCCGCGGCGCGCCGCGACACCGGCCCGGGGCGAGGTCCGGATCCCCGGCGGCCGGTTCACCATGGGCACCGACACCGAGCCGTGGGCCCTGGACAACGAACGGCCCGCCCACCAGGTCGACGTGCCGGCCTTCTTCATCGACGCGGCCCCGGTCACCAACGGCGAGTACCTCGCGTTCATCGACGCCGGCGGCTACGACGACCCGCGCTGGTGGAGCGAACGCGGCTGGGCGCACCGGCAGGAGGCCGGCCTGGTCGCGCCGCTGCACTGGCTGCGGGCCGGAGACGCGTGGCTGACCAGGGCCTTCGGGCGGATCGAGCCGGTCCGCGCGGACGAGCCGGTGGTGCACGTCGGCTACTTCGAGGCCGAGGCGTACGCGGCCTGGGCCGGCAAGCGCCTGCCGTCGGAGGCGGAGTGGGAGAAGGCGGCCCGCTGGGATCCGGCGACCGGCCGGTCCCGGCGCTTCCCGTGGGGCGACGACCCGCCCGGCCCGGCCCACGCCAACCTCGGGCAACGGCACCTGGCCCCGGCACCGGCCGGCGCCTACCCGGCGGGCGCCTCGCCGCTCGGCGTGCACCAGCTGATCGGCGACGTCTGGGAGTGGGTGTCGTCCGGGTTCCACCCCTACCCGGGGTTCGCCGCGTTCCCCTACCGGGAGTACTCCGAGGTGTTCTTCGGCGGCGACTACCGGGTGCTGCGCGGCGGCTCGTTCGGCACCGACCCGGCCGCCTGCCGGGGCACCTTCCGCAACTGGGACCACCCGATCCGGCGGCAGATCTTCAGCGGCTTCCGCTGCGCCCGGGACGCCGAGTGACGCCGCCTTCCCGGCTGTGCCGCCACGGCGGGAACGGTGCGTGATGTGCCGGCATCTCGGATACCTCGGCCCACCCGTACCCCTGCGGGCCCTGCTCTTCGATCCGCCGCACTCGCTGGCGGCGCAGTCCTGGGCCCCGCGCGACATGCGTGGCGGAGGAACGATCAACGCGGACGGCTTCGGTGTCGGCTGGTGGCCGGCCGGAGCCCGGGCGCCGGTGCGCTACCGCAGCGCCATGCCGCTCTGGACCGACGCGTCGCTGCCCGCACTCGCCGCGGCGACATCGGCCGGTGCGATTCTCGCGGCGGTGCGCTCGGCGACCGTCGGCCTGCCGGTGGTGGAGACCGCGGCAGCGCCGTTCACCGACGGCCGGTGGCTCTTCAGCCACAACGGCGTGGTGCGTGGCTGGCCGGGCGTGATCGCCGGCCAGGCCCGGGAACTTCCGGTGGAAGACCTGCTCACCCTGGAGGCGCCGACCGATTCGGCAACCCTATTTGCTTTGGTACGGGCGAAGCTGCGCGCCGGCGAGCCCGCGGCGAAAGCAGTGGCGGCCGTGGCCGCGGAGGTCCTCGTCGCGGCACCCGGGTCCCGGCTGAACCTGCTGCTCAGCGACGGCACCCAGATGATCGGGACGACGGTCGGGCACGCGCTGTCGGTGCGCGTCCGGGGCGACTCGGTGCTGCTCGCCTCCGAACCGCTCGACGCGGATCCGGCCTGGGAGCCGATCCCCGACGGCCACCTGGTCGTCGCCCGTCCCGGCGATCTCGACATTTCTTCCCTGGGCCTTTAGGAGAGTTGTGCTCAAGTTGATCGACGACCAGGATCTCGCCCGGTCGCTTCGCACCGATGTGCGCGCCGGCCTGACCGCACCGGCGAAACAGCTGCCGCCGAAGTGGTTCTACGACTCCCGGGGCAGCGAACTCTTCGAGGAGATCACCCGGCTGCCGGAGTACTACCCGACCCGCACCGAGCGGGCCGTCCTCACCCTGCGCGCCCCGGAGATCGCCCGGATCACCGAGGCGAAGACGCTGGTCGAGCTCGGTTCCGGCTCGTCCGAGAAGACCCGGCTGCTGCTCGACGCGATGCAGGCACACGGCACCCTCGGCTCGTTCGTGCCGCTCGACGTCTCCGAAGCGGCGCTCGAAGCGGCGGTGACGGCGCTGCACCAGGCCTATCCCGGGCTCACCGTGAGCGGGGTGGTCGGTGACTTCGTTCAGCATCTGCAACATCTGCCGGACGGCGACAATCGGGTGGTGGCGTTCCTCGGCGGCACGATCGGCAACCTGGAGCCGGCCGAGCGGGCCGCCTTCCTGGCCGGGCTCCGCGCGGTCCTGCACGACGGCGAATGGCTGCTGCTCGGCGCCGACCTGGTCAAGGACCCGTCGGTGCTGGTACCGGCGTACGACGACGCGGCCGGCGTTACCGCCGACTTCAACCGCAACGTGCTGCGGGTGATCAACCGGGAGCTGGGCGCGGACTTCGATCCGTCCGCGTTCGCGCACGTCGCGCTCTGGGCCGCCGAGCCGGAATGGATGGAGATGCGGCTCCGGTCCCGCCGCGACCAGTCCGTCCACATCGCCGGATTGGACCTGACCGTCCACTTCACCGCGGGCGAGGACCTGCGCACCGAGGTCTCGGCCAAGTTCCGGCGCGCCGGCCTGGCCGCTGAGCTGGCCCGGGCCGGCTTCGAGCTGTCCCACTGGTGGACCGATCCGCGATCCTGGTTCGGGGTGGCGCTGGCCCGGGCAACGCACTCCTGAGCGTCGATGGCTGTCGGCTATCCGTCCCGCCGGCATCCGGACCGCCGTGGCGCCGCCGGGCTCTTTGACGGTGGTGCAACACTGTCTGCGACCGAGGAGGTGCCATCCGTGGAGTTCGATCCCACCCGCCGTCCCGAAGACCTGATCCGGGACAGCCGCGACGACCTGCGCCGGGCCCTGCGGCGGCGGCCGCTGCCGGTGACCGCGCTGGGCGGGCCGATCGAGCTTCCACCGGCGCGGCTCGGCGGATGGGAGACCTTCAACGGGGTGGCCACCTGCCTGACGGTGGCGTACGGCGGGGCGGACGTCGCCGGCCCCTGGGTGACCGTGGAGACCGCGCGCTGGGCGGGGAACACCGTCTCCGGGACCCCGTTGCGAACGGCGCTGGAGCACAACATGCGCATCCGGCAGGACCGCTTCGCCACCGTCGAGTGGGGTGGCGAGGACCGGGTGGTGACGATCGACGGCCGGGCGGTGGCCGGACACCGGTTGCGTGCCGGGGACCAGTGGTGGGCGCTGCGGTGCTCGCTGCGAGACCTGGAGATCACTGTGGTGGCCTACGGGTGGGACGGGCCGTTCGCGTTGCGCATCCTCGGTGAGTCCGAGGTCCAGGAGTTGATCTCGATCGTGCCGCCTACGCCCTGGTTCGGGCGGCCCGGGCCCTCGCAGTCCGCGAGCGGCTCTGCCGGCGTTACCGGCTTCTTCGGTGCTACCGGCTCTCCGGGAGCTGCCACTCCGGGAGCTGCCACTCCGGGAGCTGCCTCTTCGGGAGCTGCCTCTTCGGGAGCTGCCGACTCTCTGGGCGCCGGCGACCCTCCGGGCGCGGCGGGCTCTCTTGACGCGGCGGGCTTTTCTGTCACCGGCTCGGCGGAGGAAGGCGAGGCTGTGCCGCAGGAACCGCACCGGCTCCTGGTGGAGGCAGTGCTGCGCGCCGACCGGGAGCGGGCCGACTGGATGACCGACGGCGGTCCCGCGCCCAGCCTGCCGCGTAACTGGCCGATGCTCTGGCGGGCCGCCGTGCTCCGTCAGGCCGACCTGGCCGGCCAGACGCACGAGGAGGCCCAGCGAGCCATCCAGCTCATCACCAACCAGCTGACCAGCCTGCAGCAGCAGACCGCCTGGTTCCGCGACGACCCCCGCCTGCGGGACCGTGCCATCGCCGAGACGCTGATCTTCGGCACCGGGCTGAGCACCGAGGTCCCCAGCCGAGAAGCCCAGACCGCCTGGATCCGCCGCCAGGGCCTGCGGCCGGGCGAGCACGCCCGCATCGAGTCCCTCGCCGCCTCCAAGGCTCTGTGGCTCGACGCCTGGAACACCTGGGCCCGCGCCCGCTGACCCGCACGCATCCTGCGCCGGTCAGCGCCGGCGGGCCGCCGCGACCGCCCGCGTCTCGAAACCCAGCCTCCGATAGGTCGCGACAGCGGCGAGGTTCCAGTAGTCCACGATCAACGCGACCCGCTCCCGCCCCCGCAACTGCTCGTCGGTCGCGAACGCGCACACCTGCGCCGCCAGCCCACGCCCCCGAGCGTCCGGACGGGTGGTCACTCCCGCGAGGAACCCGATCTCCGCCGTGGACCAGGCCTCGGCGACCACCGCCAGCAGCCGCCCGTCCCCATCCCGGATCCCCGCCCACCGTCGGACACCCGCCGCACCCGGCTTCGCGTAGGAGTCCGGAAACGACTCCTCCAGCAGCCCGCTGATCTCCGGCGCCGCGTCGACTCCCAGCCACGCCGCCCCGGCCGCCGGCCCGTTCGGCAACCGCCGACCGACCGGCTCCACCGTGTCCATCCACGCGAACCGGGCGCTCACCTCCAGCTCCGGCACCCGCGCCACGACCTCGGCCACCAGATCCTCGGCGCCGAACGGCCGGAAGGTCCCACCGACCGCGGGCAACACCTCGCGCATCAGCGCGGCCAGCGCCTCCGGCTCCCCGTTCATCACCAGCCGGTCCCAGTGCGCCAGATCCGGGCAGGCCACCACCACCGCATCCGGCCGCCGCCACACGCGAGCCTCCGGCGCCGCCAGGGCCCAGCGAATCAGCGGGTCTTTTTCGATCACCGGCCCATGCTGCCGCATTGACCCTGTCTGCCATCCTCGGGCCCGTGCCGAAGCTTCCCTCACTCCGCAACACGATCAACCGGCTGGTGACGGCGGCCGCGCTGGGCGCGACGCTCACGGTCATCGTGATGGCCGTTTCAGATCATTGGGTACGCGAGACCGCACAGGGTCACGTCCACGACGTCTCCTCCGTGCCGCCGGCCCCGGTGGCCCTGGTCCTCGGCGCACAGGTCGCGAACGGCCGGCCCTCGCCGTTTCTCGCCGCACGACTGGAGACCGCCCGGCAGCTGCTGGAGGCCGGCAAGGTCAAGGCGATCCTGGTCTCCGGCGACCACGGCGAATGGCACTACAACGAGCCCGGGGCGATGCTCCACTGGCTGGTCGACCACGGGGTGCCGTCCGAGCGGGTGGTCCTGGACCACGCCGGGTTCGACACGTACGACTCCTGCGCCCGCGCGCACCGCGTCTTCGGCGTCGACAAGGCGATCGTGGTCACCCAGGACTTCCACCTGCCCCGGGCGGTCGCCCTTTGCCGCACCCTGGGAATCGACGCCACCGGGGTGGGCGACGACACCGTACGCGTACACCGCCAGGTCTGGCTTCGCGGCGAGGTCCGCGAACAGCTTGCCGCCGTCAAAGCCTCCTTCGACGTGCTCTCCCGGCGCGACCCGATCTTCCTGGGCCGCCACGAGACCGGCGTGGAGGCCGCGGTGAACGCCGGCTGACCCGCCGGCCCTCGCCGATTCGCCGCACCGCCAGCGCCGCGCTGCATCGCCAGCCCTGCGGCCGCGCGCCGCATCGCCAGCCCTGCGGCCGCGCGCCGCATCGCCAGCCCTGCGCGCGGCACCCCAGCTCGCGCGCCGCACCGCCGGCGCCGCGCGGCACCCCGGCTTGCGCGCTGCACCGCCGGGCGCCGCTACAGCAACTCCGCGGCCACACTCGCCCGGAGATAGGCGTCCGCCCAGGCAGCAGCCGCTGCCTCACCCGGATCCGGGCCCAGTCGGGCGGCCAGCGCCTCCAGGGCAGCCGCCACCCGGTGCAGTCCGACCTGGGCCACCCCTCGCTGGGCCTCGCGCAACCGGCCAGGGACAGCGGGCGGCAGATGAGCCAACCCGGAATGGGCGATGTCGGCGAGCACCTCCCGCGCTTCCGCGACGGCCCCGGCCAGACGGTCGGCCCCCCGCTCGGCCACAATCCCAACCACCGGCGCGCCGCCCGCCGGGTCGACCTCTGCGCCGCCCGCCGGGCCGACCTTCGCACCGCCCGCCGGGCCGGCGTTCGCACCGCCCGCATGGTCGGCCTCCGCACCGCCCGCCGGGCCGGCGTTCGCACCGCCCGCGTGGTCGGCCTCCGCACCGCCCGCATGGCCGAATTTCGCGACGAGCCCCTCGATGCCCGGGGCCGCAGTGCTCGGCGCGGCCAGGTCCGGCACGATCGGTGGGCCGTCGGCGGAGATCGCGTACGGGTCGATCACCAGGCGGCCGCCGCTTCGGTGCACGCTGCCGGCGACGTACCTCGGCTGCCCGTGGCGCCCGGAGAACGCGTCGGCGACGGCGTCCAGCCGGCCGGGCGCCACCGCGGCATGGGTGGCGGCGACGATCGCCGCGACGCCGGCGCTGTCGCGGATCTCCACGGTGAGCCGCTGCGCCCCGGGTGCGTAACTCAGCCCGCGCACCTCCGCGATCGCGAGGACACGGACCAGTTCGGCGCGCACCCGGGCCCGGACCGGCCGCGGCGGCAGGCGGTCGAGTTCCGCAGCCAGGGCGGCGTAGTCGCGGACGAGCAGACCGGGCGGCAGACTCTCCCACGCGCCGCTCGTGAGGGTGACCGTCGATTTCGAGACGCGGCTCGTGGACAGGCGCACCACCCGGCTGGCGTTGCGTGCCGCGGCCTCGGTGATCAGGGTCCCACCGGCGAGCGCGCCGACCGTCGCCCCGCCGAGGCGCCGGCGGGACAGTGCGGCGCCGTCGTCGCCGGTGGTCCAGCTGCGATGCGAGACCAGGACCACTCCGGTCGCGGCCTGCGCGTGGAAGATCTCGACACGCCGCTGATCGTCGACCCCGGTGACCCGGGCGCCGAGGCCGTCCAGGCGTACCCGCCGCAACGGCGTCTCGGCGGCCTCCTCCGTGCCGAGCACCCGGGCACGCACTCCGGCCCCGGCGGCGGACGCCGCGGCACGATGCCGGGCGAACAGTTCCGCGATCAGGTCCGCGGCGGACTCGGGCGCGTACCGTGCGCTGCGCTCCCGGTAGGCGGCGAGCTGGTCGGCGAGTTCGCCTGCTGCGTCGAGCGGCCAGCGCAGGCCCGCCCGTTCGAGCCGGCTGAGATGCCCGGCGGCTGCCACGGCCAGGCCGTCGCCCGCATGCACCACGCCCGCCCGCAGCACCTCACCCGCGAACTCGACGACCGCCTCCAGCCCGGTCCCCGCCACGACAGACCCGGCGCCACCAGAACCAGCGCCGCCAGAACCAGCGCCGCCAGAACCAGCGCCACCGGGACTGACGCCGCTGGAACCAACACCGCCCGAATCGGCGCCGCCAGAGACAGCACCGCCAGAGACAGCGCCACCGGCACCGTCAGGACCGGCACCGTCAGGACCGGCAGCGGCGGAACCGGCCACGGGGCCGCCGACATCCACGACGCATTCGGCGACGCCGGGCTCGACGGCGTCCGCAGCCTGGAAGGCCCAGACCGCGAGGGCGATGACGTCATCGCGTACGCCGGCCCGCGCGTCGGTGTGCACATAGCCGAGGTCGTGCGGCACGAAGAAGCGCACCGTCGCCGCCGCCAGCTCGGCCACCGGTGCCGGCCCGCGCCGGATCCGCGCCGTGTATCCGGCCCGCCGCGCACGCCGCGCCGTCTCCACCAGGCGCGCCCCGATCCGCCGCACGAGCTCCGCGTCGGTGAACTCCCCCGGCGACCACTGTTCGGGCGGGGACGCAGGGGTGGCGGCGGACGCAGGGGTGGCGGCCGGCGCAGGGGTGGCGGCCGGCGCAACGCTCGCGGCCGGCGCAACGCTCGCGGCCGGCGCAACGCTCGCGGCCGGCGCAACGCTCGCGGCCGGCCCCGAGGTGGCCGGCGCGGGGGCAGGAGCGCGTTTGGCGGCGGAGGCCGGGGCAGCGGCGCGGTACGCGAAGATCAACGCAAGCAGGTGCCGGCAGATGCCGGTCGCACCGCATGAGCAGACACCCCGTTCGAGACCACCGACCGGCAGCTCCGCCCGAACCCCGTCGCTGAATTCGGCCACCACCGACAGCTCCGGCCCGGCCGAGATGCGTGGCGGGTCGCGGTCCGCTTCTCGCGCGGCCCGCTTCACCAGCCCCCGGTTGGTCAGTGCGGCCAGCGCCTCCGCATCCAGCGCCAGCAGGTCAGCCCGCACGTCCGCGCTCACCGCCCCACCCGCTCCGCGACGAAGGCGGCCAGTTCCCCCGGTGTCATGGCACCCACGGTCGCCCCCGCGTCGGCGAGCTTCTGGGCGCAGGCCCGGTCGTACGCCGGGTCGGCCTGGTCGTCCAGCGCCGCCAGGCCGAGCACGATGCTGCCCTGTTCGACGAGTCCGGCGACGGCCCGCACCAGCTCGGCCTCGGAACCGCCCTCGAAGAAGTCGCTGATCAGCGCGATGATCGTGCGCCGCGGCTGGTCCACCAGCTGGGCGGCGAAACGGACCGCGCGGGCGATGTCGGTGCCGCCGCCGAGCTGGGTCTTCATCAGCAGTTCGACGGGGTCGCTGACGTCCTCGGTCAGGTCGACCACGTCGGTGTCGAACGCGACCAGATGCGTCCGCACCCCGGGCAGGCCCCAGAGGCAGGCGGCGGTGACGGCCGAGTGGATGACCGACGGCAGCATCGACCCGGACTGGTCGACCAGCAGGATCACCTGCCACTGCGCGAGGTGCCGGCGCGTCCGCGAGAGGAAGTACGGCGTCTCGACGGAGATCCGCCGCTCCGCCGGGTCGAACCGCCCGAGGTTGGCACGGATCGTTCGTCTCGCGTCGAAGTCTCGGGCCTGCTTGAACCGGCTGGCCCGGCGGGCCCGGGCGCCGCTGAAGCTGTGCCGCGCCTCGGTGGAGAGTCGGGCCACCAGGTCGCGCACGACCGTTTCGACGAGGCGCCGGGCCAGCCGCAGCACCTCGGGGTTCATCAGGTGTTTGGTGCGCAGCACCGCCCGGAGCAGCGCCGGGTTGGGTTCGACCCGTTCCAGCACGGCGGGGTCGGTGACGATGTCGTGGATCTCGTATCGTTCGACGGCGTCGCGCTGCAGCCGTTCCACGGTCTCCTTGGGGAACAGCCGTGTGATCCCGTCCAGCCAGTCGACGATGGTCAGCCGGGACGGACCCGAGCCGCCCTGGCGCCGGATGTCGCGGCGGTCCAGTTCCTCGTCGCGGCCGTAGAGCCAGTCCAGCGCCGCGTCCCGGGCGGCCGCGTCGCCGTCGAGGCCGCCGAGGCACCGGCTGGCCGGCTCACCCAGGATCAGCCGCCATCGTTCCAACCCCGGATCCGTCATCAGTCGACCTCCACCCGGATCAGCCCGGCCCGGGCGAGTCTGCGCTCGATCTCCTCGTCCAGCGCGAGGCCCGCCGCCACGATCTCCGGCGCGACGCCCGCCCGCAGCAGGTCCCGTCCCGAGCCGCCGAGCCCGCGCCGGGCCAGCAGTTCCGTCGCGATGGCTTCGCGCTCGCGGGGCGGGAAGAACTCGAACGCCTGCCGCAGCGCCGGCAACGCCACCAGGAAGTCGTCGGCGCCGAGCCCGCCGACCAGTTCGTCGAGCAGCCCGAGGATGCCGTCCGGCGCCAGCACCGGCTCGCGGGCGACCGCGAACAGCCCGGCCAGCCAGTCCCCCGCGCTGCCACCGGCGAAGGCCCCTCGCACGGCCGCACCCGGCGCGGGCAGAGCCGGCACCGGGGACGCGGCCGGGTCTCGATCGACGAGGATCCACGCCAGGCCGTAGAAGGCCCCTCGCAGATCAGGCGGCGCCGCCCGGTCCGCGGCGATGCGCCCGGCCACCTCGGCCGCCCCGCCCGGCTCCACCCCCGCCCCGGCGCCGTGCAGCACGGCGTCGCGCACCGCGACCACCGCCCTGATCCGGGGCAGGTCAGCGGGCGCCCCGGCGCCGTGCCAGCCGTCGGCGAGCCACAGGATCCGGCCGGCCGCGGACCGCACCACCGCGCCCAGCGCCGCGCTGCCGGCGGTGCCGAGCAGCCGGTCGTGCCGCCACAGCGCCAGCGTCACGGCCAGCACCCGGCCGAGCGCGCCCAGGTCGGTGCCGGCCGCCACGCCCCGGGCCAGCCGTTCCGGCACGTCGGCGAGGAGGTCGGTGACCCCGCAGAGCGCCGCGTCGAAGAGTGCGCCGGCGAGCCCGGCGAGAGCGCCGGCCGCGGCGTCGATGCGCTGGGTGATCCGGGCGGCGGCGGCCGACTCCAGCGTCGCGCCGTAGCCGCCGGCCTCGATCAGGGTGACCAGCCGATGCTCGTGGGCCCGGACCGTCCACGTCTCGGTGTGCACCGGGTCGAGTCCGGTGGTGGGGCCGGTGGTCCGGTCGTACCCCGCGATGGCGAGAACCCGCAGCCGGTGCAGCAGCCGGCTGCGTTCCCGGCCCTCGGGTTCGAGCAGGTCGGCGCGGTGCTCGCCGGGCCGGTCCAGGCCGTGTCGTTCGAGTTCGGCGGTGGCCGCGTGGACGAGCGGCGGCAGTGGCGTGTCCCGGTGCAGACGGCCGACCCGGTCGCCGCTTAGCGCGGCAGTCATCTCGACCACGGCCGGGTGCTGGCCGGCCGCGACGGCGCCCCGCACCGACCAGGGCAGCGGCACGTCGAGGGCCTCGTTCACCAGGGCGGCGGCGAGGCCGTCCAGCACGTCGACCCGGGCCGGACGGTCGTGCCCGCGCAGCAGGGCGAGGGCCGAGGCGCTGGTGTGCGCGGCGATCAAATCGGCCGTGGAGACGGGTTGTCCCCGGCCGCGCAGCCGTTCCGCGACCGCGGTGGTCAGGTAGCGGGCCGCCGCGGCCGGGCCGTCCTCCCAGAGACGCTGGTAGTACTCCGGTGAGGGCATGCCGGACTGGTAGCCGGCGAAGGCGTCGAGGCGGCGGAACGAGTAGGGCACCAGGTAGCTGCCGGCTGTCGCGCCGTCCGGCGGCTGCGGAACCTCGGGCCACGGGGCCGGCCCCGCGGATGCCAGCCGCAGCAGCGCAGGCCGGTGGAAGCCGCCGACCACCGCGACCACCGGCCGCTCCCCCGCCTCCGCGCAGGCCGCCCTGACCCAGCGGGACATGTATTCCTCGCGGGCGGTGTCGGAGGGGCCGGCCGGGGAGTCGCCGCGGATCAGGTCGAAGTACGCGATCAGGCGCTCGGCGGTCCGGGCACCGGCGTCCATCTCGATCACGTGGTCCCACAGCGCATCGGTGTTGTCCACGCCGAACGTCACGCACAGCCGCTCGACCGCCTCCGCGTACCGCAGCTCGGCGTCCGCGTACCGGTTGCTGCGGCCGGCGAAGGCCTCGTGCCACGCGGGCAGATCGATGAAGCGCAGCTCGGCGCCGGCCGCCCGCCCCGCCTGCAGCGCCACCCACTCCGGCGAGTAGTCGCAGAACGGCGCCCAGGACGCGTGCCGCCGGTGCTGGTCGCGGTAACCGGTGAACACGGCCACCGGCAGCTCGTGCCCGAGCAGCAGCTCGGACATCCGGCCGTTCATCTCGGCCGGGCCCTCGACCAGCACGAACGCCGGGCGGAGTGCCGCGATGGCGGCCCTCACCACCCGGGCGCAGGCCGGGCTGTGGTGCCGGACGCCGATGACGGTGAGGTTCATCCGCCGGGTAGTTCCCGCCGGGCGTCGCGCAGCTGCCGCCACTGCTCGCCGGTGCGCCACGAGGTCTGCTGCTCCAGGTAGCGCCGCAGTTTCGCCAGGTCGTCGGCGTTGTCCTTGGCGGCGGTGCCGGCCAGGCAGGACACCAGGTCAGCGGCGCTGCCCGGGGCGCCGCGCAGGAACCACCCGCGCAGGCCGACCGCGTGCGCGACCGCCACCGCCTCGGCGGTGCTCATCACCGCGCTGAGCCGTTCCATCTCGTCGCCGCGCGCGGTCCGCCCGGTCCGCAACTCCCGGAACGTGGTGACCAGGACCTCCAGCACGTCGCGCCGGGGCGGCGCGGTCACCCCCGACCGGCGCAGCAGCGCGGTCGCCTCGGCCTCCACCAGCGTCAGCTCGGTGTCGAAGTCGGCGATCGGGAAGACCGTCTCGAAGTTGAACCGCCGTTTCAGCGCGGAGCTCATGTCGTTGACGCCACGGTCCCGGGTGTTCGCCGTCGCGATGATGTTGAAGCCGTCCCGGGCGAACACCATGCCGGCGGCGCCGGGCAGCTCCGGCACGGCCAGCACCCGGTCGGACAGCGGGGAGAGCAGGCAGTCCTGCACCTCGAGCGGGCAGCGGGTGATCTCCTCGAACCGGACCGTGCGCCCCTGGGCCATGCCCCGCAGCAGCGGCGCCGGGACCAGCGACCGTTCGCTGGGACCCTCGGCCACGAGCAGGGCATAGTTCCACGAGTATTTGATCTGGTCCTCGGTGGTGGCCGCGCCGCCCTGGACGGTGAGTGTCGAGTCGCCGCTGACCGCCGCCGCGAGCAGCTCGGAGAGCAGCGATTTCGCCGTGCCCGGCTCGCCGACCAGCAGCAGGCCGCGGCTGGTGGCGAGGCTGACCAGGGCGCGGTCGATGAGCGACGGGTCGCCGACGAACTTGCGGGTCACGCCGAGCTGCTCGTCGCCGACGATGAACGCCCGCGCGGCCCGCAGGCTGAGCACCCAGCCCGGCGGCCGCGGCGCGTCGTCGGTCTCCCGCAGCCGGGCCAGCTCATCGGCGTGGCGCACCTCGGCGGGCGGCCGCTGCGTCCGCTCGATCGGCGGATCACCGAGCATCCCGGTCACGACACCACCTCGCTGAGGTCCCGCAGCACCTCGGACACCGTGATCGCGTCGAGGCTGTCCAGGCCGGTGACGCGGCCACGCCGGAACCGGCGGCCGTGACCGCCGCGCTCGTCCACCCACACGTCCCGGATCTTCTGGTCCGGGAACTCGCCGACCATCCCCACCGCGACGCCCGGGTCGATCTCCACGATCAGCACCCGGTCGCCCGGCACGTCGCGCTCCAGCCAGCACTGGATCCCGGCGTCCTGCGGCGCCCCGCGACGCCACCCCCGGCGTTCCAGCCCGAGCAGCCGCCCGGTCGGCACGGTCGCCCCGACGACGCCGCCGGGCAGCGGCAGCGCGTGCACAGCGCGCCCGAGCTGCGGGAACGGCTGGAGGATCTCGTAGTCCGCGAAGACCTCCTGCCAGGCGGCCAGCGAGGAGCCGAGATGCAGCGGGTGCGCCACCCCGACGAGCTCGTCCTCGCCGAGGGTGACCGGCTCGTCGTGCACATCGGCGAACGACCGGTCCTCGGCGAGACGGAACCCGGTGCCGGACGGGGCGGACCGCAGCCACACCAGTCGCCGGCTCAGGTGCCAGACCAGCGGGTGCTCGACGAAGAACCGCCGGAAGTCCGCCACCGCCCACCGCCGCCCGTGCACCATCGCCTGCTCCAGCCGATGGATCTGGTCCCCGGCGAGCGCCCGGACGTCCTTCTTCAGGGCCGCGAACCGGGCCCAGGCCGCCGGCGCGAGCGCACTGTCGTCCTGGGTGCCCGGCTTGGGCAGCGCCTTGAGACGTTTCCCCGAACCGTCCGCCACCGTCGGCCGCAACTGCTCGTCGAAGCCCACCACGAACGACCGCCGGCCGTAGTCGAGCACGAGGCTGCCGTCGGGGTCGAGCCCCAGGTCGGGCACGAGCCGGTCAGCCAGCTCGGCAGCCGTCAGACCCCGGGTCGCCGCCAGCTCGTCGATCTTCTGCCGGGCCCGCTCCCGCAGCCCCTTGAACTTGACCTTCTGCGAGATGCCGTGCAAATACATCAGGGCGACGTCGGTGCCGATCGCGGCCAGCACGTCGAGGCCCGCCACCGCCCGCGCGTGCCCGCTCTCACCGGGCCAGGCCCGGATCACCGGGGTCAGTCGGCGCACCGTGTCGTCGTCGCCCACCCGGCCGAGCGCCCGCAGGGTCCAGGTCTGTGCCGCCGGGCTGCCGACCGCCCGCCACTGCTCGAACAGCGCCCAGGCGAACGCCGCCAGCTCGCCCCGCTCCACCTCGGCGGCGAGCCCGGCGAGCTCGGCCGGCCCGGGATCGGGCGACGCGAGCATCGTCATCACCCGCCGCACCGCGTCGCCCGGCAACGCGCCCCGCCCACCGCTGAGCCGGATCTGCGGCAGGAGCACCGGGTCGGCCCAGTCCGGCAGGACGGTGCCGGACGAGCCGGCCGGCGCCGGGCGGACCACCGCCGGCACATCCTTTGGCGACGCCTCCGGCACCCGCGAAGCCTCGATCTCGTCGACCGTGGCGGTCAGTCGCCGCGCAGCCACCTCGTCCAGCTCCGGCAGGACCACCGCCACCAGCTCGGGATGCATCGCCACCTGTCCGCGGAGCAGCTCCGGCGGCGCTTCCCCGGCCGCGGCCAGCAGGCGCAGGGCCCGGCGCGGGAACCGGCCGGCCGCCTCCAGCAGGAACCCGCGCACCCGCGGCATGCCGAGGCGCTCCAGCAGCACGGTGAAGGCCTCGTCCGACGGCAGCGCGGCCAGGATGCCGAGCAGCCGCTGCCGGTCCTCGCTGGCCAGGTATTCCGCGTCGAGCCACGGCCCGAACGCCGGCGCGATCGCCGGCCCGACCGAGGCCACCATCGTGTAGACGCCCTCCGGCTGACGGAACAACCCGTAGGAGCCCACCCGCGCGGCCAGTTCGATCGCCGTCGCCGGCTCCGCCACCGCGCACATCAGCAGGTCCTCGACCGCGCCGGGCAGGCCGGAAGTCGCCAGGGCGGCCGCACAGTCGGCCGCCACCCAGTCGGTCCGCTCCGGCGCCAGGAAGGAGATCAGCGCGTCGACAGCGAGCGCCCGCCCCCGCAGGGCAGCCAGGGAGTCGCCGGGGACGCCGCCCGCCAGACGCCGCAGCCGGCGGGCGATGACGGCGGCGAAATTCGCCGCGTATCCCCAGCTGCCGGCACGGCGGACGGGCTCCCCGACGCCGTGCTGGGCGCCGGAGAGCCCGGCCAGTTCGGCCGCCGCCGCGGCGGCGAAGGCCGGACCACCCCGGGCACACCAGTGGTCGGCGAAGATCGCCAGCCTGTCGACCTCGTGCCAGGGCAGCTGTTTGCCGAAGGCCAGGGCCACCACGGCGGCGCCCAGCGGTGGCGCCGCCGGGTCACCGTCCAGATAGGCCCGGCCGGCGGTCGCGAGGTCCGCCGCGGTCTCCGGATGCTCGAGGCTGCCCAGGACGGCCGCCCGCGACGAGCTCAGCAGCCGGTCGCCCTGGGCCACCCGGGCCTTGGCGACCGGCTGACCGGCGACGCCACCGCGGGGCAGCACGAAGCGTTGCCAGGCGGCCGGAACCTCGAAAAGATCCTCACTCACGGCAGGCACCCTAGCGAGGCCCTACGACAGAAAACGCCGCACGTTCGGCTCGGCCGACGCGGCCGGACCGCGCCACGCCACATGTCCGTCCGGCCGGACGAGCACCGCCTCGCCCGTATCGTGCGCCGGCGCCGCCACGCGCAGGCGGTCCGCGTACCCCGCCGTCAAGGGAGTGGCCGTGACCAGCACGAAAAGACCGGCCCGCAACGCCTCGTAGAGGCGTTCCCCGTCGCGAAGCGGCAGGTCGGCGGCCCGCGGCGCACCCGGATAGCCGATGCCGACGCCGGAGACGACGCCGGCCGCGCGCCGCACCACCGGCGGCAGCGCCAGCAACGCCGAGCCGACGGTGTTGCGCGCCCACCGGCCGGCGCGGGTCCGGACCATCGCCAGCCGGATCAGCGTGCCGCTGCTGCGCACCACCAGCCGGCCGACCGGGTGGCGTTCCGCCTGATAGCTGTCCAGCAGCCCGGCCGGTGCCCAGCCCTGCACTGTCGCAGCCAGTTTCCACGACAGGTTGGCGGCGTCCTGGAGGCCGGTGTTCATCCCCTGCCCGCCGGCCGGCGAGTGCACGTGCGCCGCGTCGCCGGCCAGGAAGACCCGTCCCACCCGGTAGCGCGGCGCCTGCCGCTCGTCGCTGTGGAACCGGGACAGCCAGCGCGCCTCGGTGATGCCGAAGTCCGTGCCGTGCACCCGCCGGGTGACCGCCCGCATCTCGTCGAGCGTCACCGGCGTACGGTCGGACACCTGGTTGCGCCGGTCCCAGGCGAAGATCCGGTACCACCCGTCGCCGAACGGCGCGACCATGGCGAACGCGTCGCCGACCGCGTTGACCGCGAGGGCCGTCTCGGGCGGCCTGGCCAGCCGCACGTCGGCCAGCATGATCGAGCTCAGCACGGCCTTGCCGG
This sequence comes from Actinoplanes sp. 13, assembly GCF_056134165.1. NCBI lineage: Bacteria > Bacillati > Actinomycetota > Actinomycetes > Micromonosporales > Micromonosporaceae > Actinoplanes > Actinoplanes sp. 13. The sequence goes on from NZ_JBVYOQ010000006.1 coordinate 70,404, forward strand.
GGAACGGCAGGCCGAGGGCCTCGCGGACGGCGCTGTGCACGCCGTCGGCGCCGACCACGTAGCCGGCCGTGTCGACCGTGCCGTCGAGGTCCAGCGTCACCCGGTCCGCGGACTGGCGCAGGCCGGTCAGCCGGGCCCCGCGCACGATCCGCGCGCCGGCCTTCACCGCACGCTCCTCCAAGGCCTGCTCGACCCGGTACTGCGGGGTGATCAACAGGTACGGGAAGCGGGACGGGAGCCGGGACAGGTCGATCCGGATCCGGTCGAAGAGCCGCAGCTGCGCAACCCGGGCGCCGCCGGCCGCCAGCTCGTCGGCCAGGCCCCGGGCGTCGAGCAGCTCCAGGCTGCGGGCGTGCACCCCGAAGGCCCGGGTCAGGTTGGACGCCGAGGACCGGCGCTCGTAGACGGTCACCCGGACGCCCGCGGACGCCAGGTCGCCGGCGAGAAGCAGGCCGGTCGGCCCGGCTCCGATGATCGCGACAGTGCTGTGCATGAGGCCCTCCAGATGTTTGCCAACGCTTGTTGGCAATACTGGCCCTGCCGGCAACATCAAGTCAACAGGTGTTGGCCTACACTTGTTGGCATGACTGCTCCACGCCGTTCCGATCAGACCCGGGCCGCCATCCTGGCCGCCGCCCGCGAGCGCTTCGCGGCCGACGGCTTCGAGCGCGCCACCATCCGGGCGATCGCGGCCGACGCCCGCATCGACCCGTCGATGGTCATGCGTTATTACGGCAACAAGGAGAAGCTCTTCGCCGCCGCGGCCGAGTTCGACCTGCGGCTGCCCGACCTCGGCGAGGTGCCCGCCGACCAGCTGGGCGCCGTCCTGGTGCGGCACTTCCTGCACCGGTGGGAGGGCGACGAGACCCTGACCGCGCTGCTGCGCGCCGCGGTGACCCAGGAGGCGGCGACGGAGCGGCTGCACAAGATCTTCGCCGAGCAGCTCGGCCCGGTGGTCGCCCGGGTGGCGCCCGACCCGGCCGAGGCCCCCACCCGGGCCGGCCTGCTGGCCACCCAGATCCTCGGGCTGGCGCTGTGCCGCTTCATCCTGCGGCTGCCGCCGGTGGTCGCCCTGGACCGGGAGTCGGCGATCGCCTGGTTCGCCCCGACCGTGCAGCGTTACCTGAACGGCACGCCATGACATCACGCCATGACATAGAGTTCGCTCTATGGCTAGACGGCGCACCCTCCTCACTGCCACCGCTGCGGCCGCTGCCGCCGCCGCACCCCTGGCCGCACCAGCGCGAGCCGCGCAGGCGGCCGGCCCGCGCCGGCGCCCGCCCGGCGCCGAGTTGCGCGCCGTCCTGCGCGAGATCGATCAGGACCGGATCGAGGCCATCGTGCGCAAGCTGGCCTCGTTCGGCACCCGGCACACCCTCTCGTCGCAGGACGACCCGGTGCGCGGCATCGGCGCCGCCCGCGACTGGATCCACCAGGAGCTGCGGAAATACGCGGAGGCGTCGGAGGGCCGCCTGACCGTGGAGCTCCAGTCGTTCGTCCAGCCGGTGAGCCCGCGGATCCCGGTCCCCACCACGATCACCAACGTGATCGCCACCCTGCGCGGCAGCCGCACCCCCGACCGCGTCTACGTAATGACCGGCCATTACGACTCCCGCGCCTCCGACGTCCTGGACGCGACGAGCGACGCCCCCGGCGCCGACGACGACGCCTCCGGCGTGGCCGTGATCATGGAGCTGGCCCGCGTCCTGGCCACCCGCCGGCCGGACGCCACCATCGTCTTCGCCGCCGTCGCGGGCGAGGAGCAGGGTCTCTACGGCTCCGACCACATGGCCCAGGCCTTCAAGGACGCGAACACCGACATCCAGGCCATGTTCAGCAACGACATCGTCGGCACCGGCAACCCCGGCGACGGTACCCGGCCCGACCCGCGCACGGTCCGGCTCTTCGTCGAGGGGGTGCCCACCTCCGAGACGGCCGCGCAGGCCAACACCCGCCGCAGCGTCGGCGGGGAGAACGACGGCCCGTCCCGTCAGCTGGGCCGCTTCGTCGAAGAGGTCGCGGAGAACCCGCAGACCGGCATGAACGTCCGGGTCATCTGGCGCCGCGATCGTTATCTGCGCGGCAGCGACCACATCTCGTTCCTGCTGCGCGGCTACCCCGCGGCCCGGTTCACCGAGCCCCGGGAGAACTTCGCGCACGAGCACCAGGACGTCCGCGTCGTCGACGGCGTGCAGTACGGCGATCTCGTCGAGTTCTGCGACTTCGCCTACATCGCCCGGGTGGCCAGGGTCAACGCCGCCACCCTCTGGTCGCTCTCCCAGGCCCCCGGCACCCCGCGCGGCGTGGTCATCGACACCACCCAGCTCACCAACGAGACCACGCTGCGCTGGCAGCCCGGCACCGAGTCCGACCTCGCGGGATATGAGGTGCTCTGGCGCGAGACGACGGCACCCGGCTGGGAACACGTCGTCAAGGTCGGCAACGTCACCGCGGTCACCCTCGACATCTCCAAGGACAACGTCTTCTTCGGCGTGCGCGCCGTCGACAGCGCCGGCAACTGCAGCCCCACTGCCGCACCACACCCAAGCTGATTTCGTACGCCCAGACAGGTCCCGGGGCCACACCGCGACCCGGCCGCGACACCGGGCCGTTGCGCGCCCGCCGGGCTGAAGCGCGGGTCGAGCTCACGGCCCCCTCAGCGCGGCGCCGTGCCAGGCCGGCGGCCCACCGCCGGTCAGCCCGACGGACGGCGGCCGTCAGTCGATGGTGTGCCCGCCGTTGACCGTGATCCGCTCCCCCGTGACGAAGCGGGCCGCGTCCGACGCCACGAACGCCACCACGTCCGCGATGTCCGCCGGAGTGCCGATCCGGCCCAGCGGCACCTCCGCCACGTACCCGGCGGTGTCCGCCGCGCCGTGCCGCTCCACCGGGATCCAGCCCGGCGCGACCACGTTCACGGTCACCCCGTGCCGCCCCAGCTCCCGCGCCCAGGTCCGGGCCAGCCCGATCTGCGCCCCCTTGGCCGCGTTGTAGGCCGAGGCCCCCGGCAGCGCCCGCTCGAACGAGTCCGACCCGATGTGGATGAACCGCCCGCCACCCAGCTCCTTCATCCCCGGCAGCGTCGCGGCGAGCAGCAGCGTCGGCGACTTGACGAAGAACTCCAGCTGGTCGAGGTGGTCCTGCCAGGTGACGTCCTCCGCCGCGGCGGCCGGCTGCGGGCCGGTGGCGTTGGCGACGACCACGCGCACCGGGCCGAGCTTCTCCCGGGCGGCCGCCACGAGTCCTCGTACCGCAGCCTCATCGGTGATGTCGGCCCGCAGAGCCGCAGCCCGGCCGCCCGCCGCGACGATCTCCTCGACGACGCGCGAAGCGCCGTCGGCGTCGCCCCGGTAATTGACCGCCACCGGCCAGCCGTCGGCGGCCAGCCGGCGCGCGATGTGCGCGCCCAGACCGCGGGAGGCACCGGTGACCAGGGCACTGCCGGAGATCGTCACAGCGGCACAGTATCCGGCTTCCGTTCCGGCAGCAGCAGCACGTCGGCGATGACCCGGCCGTCGGGAGTGAGCCGGCCCGCCGCCGGGCTGTCATAGACGACCAGCACCCGGTCGTCACCCAGCTTGCTGATGCCCTCCGCGCGGTCGCCGCCCTCGGCCCAGGTCAGCTCCACCTCCCGGCTGATCAGATCGTGCCGGACGATCGTCGGCAGCTCCGCCTTGCAGGCCTCCCGCCAGCGATAGATGCGCACCGGCCCGTCCAGGGCCATCGTCGGCCCGGCCAGCACGAGCAGGTCGTCACCGTCCGGGCAGAGGTCGCGGATGCCGAGGCCGTCCAGGTTCAGCACGTGTTTGCGATAGAGCCGCCCGTCGGAGAACGGCAGCAGCCGCAGCCGTCCCGGCTCGTTCTCGGCCACGAACGGCCGCAGCTCCAGCACGAACGCCCAGCCCCGCAGCACCGGCCCGCGCAGCCCGAGGTAGACCCGGTCGTCACGCACCGCGATCCCCTCGATGTCCAGGCCGTTGTCCTTGCCCGGGATCGGCAGGAACGGCCCCAGGTGCTCGTCGTCGCGCAGCAGCCGGCGCAGGTCCTCGCGCCCGCTCAGCACCGCGGCGTGGTGCCGCACCCCGCCCGCGACCAGCGACCGGACCGGGGTGGGCAGGCCGTCCACGTCGGCGATCGGCAGCCGTACCAGAATCTGCCGGTTGTCCTGACCCTCGACCCGGGCCAGCCGGCGCAGCGCCTTCTGCCCGCCGTGCCGCTCCTTGATCTGCTTGCGGCGCAGGCTGTGCGAGCCGATCGCCCAGAGGAAGTGGCCGGACCGCGCCAGCCCCTCGATGTCCGCCTCCTCGTCGGCGTCCGCGCCGGGCAGGCCGACGAAGTCGGCCAGCCGGTACCGCACCTCGGAGCCGAACTCGGACGGCCGCACCGGGTCGTCGGGCAGCAGCCGCTCGACGGTCGCGGTCTCGTCCCCGGCGATCCAGAGCGCGGGCCCGTCCAGCCGGACCGCGGAGAGGTTGATGTGGGTGAACGCCTGCTGCGACTCCTGCGAGAAACGCAGCCCCACGGTGTAGTCGACCGTCATGACTCTGATCGTCGCACCACGCCGCTCGCCCTCCGCCGAAGATCAGACATAGAGTCAGGTGATGGTGACCTTTCCGGTGGACGACGTCGTCCCGGCCGCCGAGCCGCTGCCCACCCGGCCGTTGCGGGAACTGCACCCGGACGCCCTGGTGACCGGCGGCGACCCGGACCTGCCGGTGCTGGCGCCCGACGGCGTGCATCCGCTGCTCAGCGCGGTGGCCAGGGCACACGCCGAGCACCGCCCGCTGGTCCTGTCGCCGGACGCGGTGTGGCTGACCATCGCGCACGGGGTCGCCCACCACGTCCGCCTGCACGCCGAGGAGCTGCGGCCGCTGCTCGTCGACCATCCCGGGCGTAAACGGCTGACCGTGACGATGCCGGGGCCGATGCCGCTGGACAGCGCCTCCTGGTCGCGGATCGCGGACCGGATGTCGGAGCAGATCAAGGCGGACGACCTCTTCCTCTGCGACTTCTCCACGAGCGGCGACGCCGAGCGGGTCGCGTCCCAGGTGGTGATGCTCGACGCCTACTCGCCGTACTACGCCTACTGGGTCACGTTCCTCTGCGGCATCCCGGCTGTCACGCTGACCGGCACGGTCGAGGACTGGCGCCGGATCCGCGCACGGGTGGACCATCTGCCCGGGCTCGGCATGGACCAGTGGGCCCGGTCGCTGGGACCGATCCTCGACCAGTTCGTCCGGGCCGCCGCCGGCCGCCCCGACACCGCGTTCTGGCAACGGATCTTCAGCCCGGTCGACGCGTACGGCGGGGACGTGGTGACCGGCTGGATCGCGCGCCTCTACCCGTACCTGCTCGGCGAGCTCACCGTCGACGACCCGAACCGGCTCCTGGACCTGCCGATCGGCGAGCCGCGTGACGTGGCCGCCGAGCACGGCTTCTACCGCGGCCCCGGGATCACCACCGCCCAGGTGCCGGCCACCCTGTCGCGCGTCGTGATCAACACGAACGACCGGGCGGCCGGCGTGAACGGCGCGGTGGCCCTGCACGCCGGCCTGGCCGGTGTCGCCCAGGACCCCGGCGGCGCGTTGCGGCCGGTCGCCGGCTGGCACCTGACGCCCGCGCCGATCGACATCGACGACGTGCTGGACCGGCTCGTCCGGGAGCACCGGACCACCCCGCCGGGCGAGTGGAACCCGTGGGGCGGCGGCGACGCCGCCCTGCACGCCCTGGACCGGCGGATCGGCTCCGCCACTCTCTTCGACGGCGCTTGGCGCATCCTGCCGCGCGACGAGCGCCCCACCGGCCTTTCCCCGGCCGGCCACCTGATCACCGCGGTGGTGCGGCTCGCCGACGGCCGCAGCGTCTGCGCCGTGGACGACCACGAGAACGCGACGACACACTGGATCGTCCACCGGCTCGGCGAGCCGGACCCGAGCGATGCCCCGGTCTACGGCACGTCGCTGGCGGCGCTGCTGCAGGCCGCCCTGGACTCCGGTGGCGACATCGACCACCTGGAGACCGGGCGGTTCTCCCAGCTGTAGGCCAGTTCCCGCGAAGTGCTTCCCCGCCCGGCTACCGTTGCGCCATGCGGCAGGTCTACGCGCACCAGGCGACGCTCGTTCCCGGCTCCGATCCCGCCGCGCCCGGCGCTGCGGTCACGGCCGCGCTCTGCGGGTACTGGGAACACGAGCCGCCCTGCCCGCTCGCCCCGCACCACACCGCCGCGCACCCCGACGGCGACCACCTGCGGCTGCGGATCCTCTTCGCCACCGAGCCGAATCGGGTCGACGAGGTGCGCGCCCGCCTCGACACCGCGCTGGCCACCGGCGACTGGCAGCTGCTCGACTCCGGCTGCGCCCGTGTCGAGAAGGACGAACGCCCCCACGCCCGGCGGTTGCTCCGAAATCGCTGAAGCGGCGCGCCGAGGGACATAGTCTGCGAGCATGCTCGTCACTGTCGTCGCCGACTACGGCACCGGGGACCTCGCCTTCGCCGAGGTCCGGCAACGGATCGCCCGGCTGCTGCCGGACGCGGACGTCACCGAGGTCCCGGTGCCGGCCTTCGACACGGTCGGCGCCGGCTTCTGCGTCGCCCAGCTCGCCTTCGGCGAAGGACCGGAGAACCGGATCGTGTACGCGAACGTCGCTCCCCGCCAGGACCGCGACGAGCCACGGGCGAACAACGCCGGCGAACGGCTCGCCGCCGCCCGCCTCGACTCCGGCGTGCTGGTGGTCGGCGTGGCGTCCGGCGCCAGCCTGTCCTTCCTGGCCGCCGAGGGCGTGACCGTCCGCTCCGTCGACGTCGCCGACCACGGCTCCCAGTTCCGCTCCCGCGACGTCTTCCCGGCCGCCCTCGCCGCGCTGGCCCACGGCGACGACTCCCTGCTCGGCGACGACCTGCCGGTCGCGCCGCCGCCGAAACACGCGGTCGCCTACATCGACGGCTACGGCAACATCAAGACCACCTGGGACGAGGCCCCCGCCCCGGTGGGCACGGTGGTGCGCGTCCGGATCGGCGAGATCGAGGCCGAGGCCACCGTCAGCGACGGCGTCTTCGAGGTCCGCGCCGGCACCATGTCCTTCGCCCCCGGCAGCTCGGGCTGGCCCCGGGGCGACGGTGCCGGCCAACGTTGGTGGTACGAGCTGCTCTCCCGGGGCGGCAACGCCGCCCAGCACTTCGGCAACCCGCCGGCCGGCACCCCGGTGAGCATCATTCCCTGACCCACACCGTGGCGACTTACGGCTCGATTCGCGCCCGAACTCACCACGCACAAACGAACACCGCCGCGTAGAGGCGACCAGGCCACGCTTGCTGGGGCACCAGCGTGTGTGTGAAGTTGCGCCCACGGGCGCACCCGAAGTTCACACGCTGGTTGAGGCGGCGCGCGGGGACGCGACCGGGCCGGCTGCCTGGGAGGCGGCCGGCCCGGGATCGGCGGTGGGGTCAGGCGCCGCGGAGGGTGGCTCCGTGGCGGGTGGTGGTCAGCGCGACGGCAGCGTCCCGGGCGGTGAGCGTCTCCTCGGACGTGAGGGTCCGGTCGGGAGCCCGGAACGTCAGCTTGTAGGCCAGCGACCGCTTGCCCTCGCCCAGCTGGGCGGACTCGTAGACGTCGAACAACGACACCGACTCCAGCAGCGGGCCCGCACCCTCGGTCAGGGTGGCCTGGACCTCGGCCGCGGGGACGGTGGCGTCCAGGACGAGCGCCACGTCGATCAGGGCGGGCGGGAAGGTGGAGATGCGCGGGGCCTCGGCGACCGGGACGTCGGGCAGGACGTCCAGGTCGAGTTCGGCGGCGGCGGTGCGCTTCGGGAGGTCGAAGGCGGCCACCACGGCCGGGTGCAGTTCGCCCGCGTGGCCGGCGACCTGGTCGTCGACCAGGATCTCGGCGCACCGGCCGGGGTGCCACGGTGCGCGTTCGGTGGCGCGTACCGTGATCCGGTCTTCGCGGATGCCCGCGGCGGAGAGCGCGACGCGCACCGCCTCGATGGCGTCCGCCCAGCTCGCGGGGCGGCCCGCGCCCCACCAGCCGGCCGGTTCGATGTCGCCGGCCAGCACGACCGCGAGGTGCCACGGCTGCGCCGGGACGATCTCGTTGGCGGAGCGCCACTCCTCGTCGGTGGGGCGACGATCCACACCGAGCACGGGCGGGGCGGTCGCGGTCAGATGCGGCAGGAAGACCGTGCCGGTCTCGAAGAGCGCCACGTCGCGCCGGCCGCGGCCCAGGTTGCGCTTGAGGGTGCCGAGCAGCGGGGCCAGCAGGCTGGTGCGCAGCAGCGGCTCCTCCTCGGACAGCGGGTTGGTCAGGCGCACCGCGCTGCGCCGCGGGTCGTCCGCCGGCAGGCCGAGCGCGTCGGCGGTGCCGGGGGCGACGAACGGGTAGCAGAGCACCTCGACGTACCCGTTCTCGGCCAGCGCCCGCCCCACCGAACGGCGCCGTTTCTGCGCCGCGGTCAGGCCGTTGCTGCTGCCGGACGGCGGCAGCACGCTCGGGATGTCGTTGTAACCGCCGAGCCGGGCCACCTCCTCGACCAGGTCGATCGGGGCCAGCAGGTCGGGCCGCCAGGACGGCGGGACGACCGTCAGCACGTCGCCCTCGCCGTCGCTGACCGCACAGCCGGTCGTGCGGAGCAGCGACGCGACCCGGGCGGCGTCGTAGGAGAGGCCGATCAGCGACGACGGCAGCGACACCGGCAGCGCGATCGGCGCCGGCGCGGCGATGTGGTCGATGTCGAGCACCCGCTCGTCGACGGTGCCGCCGGCGTGCTCCACCAGGATCTCGACGGCCCGCTGCAGCGCCGGCAGCGCGGCCTGCGGGTCGACGCCACGCTCCCAGCGCTTGGCGGCCTCGCTGAACAGCTTGTGCCGGCGCGCCGTGCGGCCGACCATGACCGGGTCCCAGTGCGCGGCCTCCAGCAGCACGTCGACCGTACCGGGCTGCCACTCGCTGGTCTCGCCGCCCATCACCGCGGCGAGCGAGATCGGCCCCGTCTCGTCGCAGATCACCATGTCCTCGGCGTCGAGCACGCGCGCGGCACCGTCCAGGGTGGTCAGCTTCTCGCCGGGGTGGGCGCGGCGCACCACCAGGCCGCCGCGGAGCCGGTTCAGGTCGAAGACGTGCATCGGCTGGCCGTACTCGAGCATCAGGTAGTTGGTGATGTCGACCGGCAGCGAGATGGCCCGGATGCCGGCCGCGATGAGCCGCCGCTGCATCCACGCCGGGGACTGCGCCTGCGGGTCGATGCCGCGGACCACGCGGGCCGCGAACCGGTCACAGCCGACGGTGTCCTCGACCGAGACGTCCCACGGCGCGTCGGCGGTCGCGCCCGGCGCCGCGGCGAGGACCGGGTCGGTGAACGGCACGCCGAAGTGGGTGGCCAGCTCACGCGCGAGGCCGCGGACGCTCATCTCGTAACCGCGGTCCGGGGTGATCTCGACCTCGATCAGCACGTCGTCGAGGCCGACCACCGGCCGGGCGTCCACACCCGGCGTCGCGGAGCCGGCCGGCAGCACGATGATCCCGGAGTGGTCCCCGGACAGGCCGAGCTCCGCCGCCGAGCAGATCATGCCGTTCGAGTTGCGGCCGTACGTCTTGCGGGCGCCGATCTTGAAACCGCCGGGCAGCTCGCCGCCGGGCAGGATGACCACCACGAGGTCGCCCTCGGCGAAGTTGCGCGCGCCGCAGACGATCTCCTGCGGCGCGTCCCGCCCGACGTCGACGGTGCAGAACCGGATCGGCTTCTTGAAGCCGGTCAGCTCCTCGATGGTGAGGACCCGGCCGACGACCAGGTCACCGAGGACGGTGGCGGCCTGGTCGACGATGCCCTCGACCTCCATGCCGAGGTTGGTCAGCGCCGTGTCCAGCTCCGAAGCGGTGATCCCCGCGGGCAGCTCGACGTGCTCGCGCAGCCACGACAGTGACGTCTTCATCGCTTCAGGCCTCCATTCCGAAGTTCGTGGTGAACCGCACGTCGCCCTCGACCATGTCGCGCATGTCGCTGACGCCGTTGCGGAACATCAGGGTCCGCTCGACACCCATGCCGAACGCGAAGCCCGAATAGCGTGCCGGGTCGATGCCGCAGGCGACGAGCACCCGCGGGTTGACCATGCCGCAGCCACCCCACTCGACCCAGCGCGGGCCGTCGCGGTGCTGGGGGAACCAGACGTCGAACTCGGCGGACGGCTCGGTGAACGGGAAGTAGTGCGGACGCCAGCGGGTCCGCGCCGAGGGCCCGAACATGGAGCGGGCGAAGTGGTCCAGGGTCCCGCGCAGGTGGGCCATCGTGATGCCCTCGTCGATGACCAGGCCCTCGATCTGGTGGAACACCGGGCTGTGCGTGGCGTCCAGCTCGTCGGTCCGGTAGGCGCGGCCCGGGCTGACGATGTAGATCGGCGGCTGCCGGGTGAGCATGGTCCGCACCTGCCCCGGCGACGTGTGGGTGCGCATCACCAGGCCCGGCACGTCCACGAAGAACGTGTCGGAGGAGCCGCGCACCGGGTTGTCCGGGCCGATGTTGAGCGCGTCGAAGTTGGCCCACTCGAGCTCCAGCTGGGGACCGTCGACGATGTCGTAGCCCATGCCGATGAAGACGTCGGCCATGTGCTCCATCAGCGTGGTCAGCGGGTGCCGGGCGCCGCGCGGCCGGCGGGTCCACGGCAGCGTGACGTCGACGCGCTCCTCGACCAGCACGCGGGCGGCCCGGTCGGCCTCCAGCTCCGCGACGCGGGCGTCGTAGGCGGCCTGCACGGCCTGCCGGGCCACGTTGACCCGCTTGCCGGCGTCGGACTTGGCGGCCGGCGGCAGCGAGCCGATCTCCCGGCGGGCGAGCGACACCGGCGAGCGGTCGCCCAGGTGCACGGATTTGAGGGCGCCGAGCGCGTCGAGGTCGGCGGCCGCGGCGAACGCCTTCTCGGCGTCGGCCACCGCTGCCTCGAGCGCCTCGGGCGTGAGCAGGGCGGCCTGCTTCGGATCGTAAGGATCGTTGCGGTAGGTCATGGTCGGGCGAACTCCCTAACACCGGATGAGCCATCGGGCAGTGTACGGAGGCACGGCTCAGCCGCAGCCCACCGGTCGGGGAAGTTCGCGCAGGAGAGTGTCAGACCCGGCGCCCGCGACCAGCGGGCCGAATAAACAGCTGCAGACCTGACATGCGGCCCAGCATACCGTCAGCGGTGCGCGCGGGCCGAGGCATATAGGCAGACCGCGGCCGCCGCGGCGAGGTTCAGGCTCTCCGCACCGCCGTAGATCGGCACCCGCACCCGCCGGTCGGCCGCCGCCAGCAGATCATCGGGGAGCCCGTGCGCCTCGGCGCCGAACAGCCAGGCCGTCGGCACCGCCAGCAGGCCGCCGTCGAGCAGCGAATCCACGTCGTCGTCCCCGGTCCCGCTGGTGGCGAGCACCTGGAGGCCCGAGTCCTGCAGCAGCTCGGTCACCGACAACGGCGCGCGCACCACGTCCACATGGAACAACGAGCCGGCTGATGCCCGTACACACTTGCCGTTGTAAGGATCGACGGCGTCGCCTGCGAAGATCACCGCGCTCGCACCCGCCGCGTCCGCCGTGCGCAGCACGGTCCCGGCATTGCCGGGGTCCCGGATCTCAGCGACCACCGCGACCAGGCGCGGCCGTTTCGCCAGCGCGTCGCCGATCGGCACATCGATCTGCTCGCAGAGCGCGACCAGCCCCTGCGGGTGCACGGTCTCGGTGAGCGCCGCCAGCGCGTCGTCGGTCACCGGGGAGACCTCCGGCGCCTGCGCGGCCAGGTCGGCGTGGCGGTCCAGCGCGGCGGCGGTGCCGAACAGCTCGAGCACCACGCCGGCGGCCAGCGCCTCGCGCACGGCCTGCGGGCCCTCGGCCAGGAAGCGGCCGCTCTGATCGCGGTCCCTGCGGCGCTGCAGGCGGCGGGCCGCGACGATTCTGGGGGTACGGGGAGTGAACATCAGCACCGATCCATAAGGCGAGGCGCCCCCCGAACCCTCGGGAGGCGCCTCGAACGTGCTACGCGATATCAGGCAGCCTGAGCGGCGGCGCCGCCGGTGCCCTCGGCGGCCACAGCCGCGCGAGCGATCTCGACGATGCCGGCGAACGCGGCGGCGTCGTTGACCGCGAGGTCCGCCAGGATCTTGCGGTCGACCTCCACCTCGGCCAGCTTGAGGCCCTGGATGAGGCGGTTGTAGGTCATCCCGTTGGCCCGGGACGCCGCGTTGATGCGCGTGATCCACAGCTGGCGGAAGTCGCCCTTGCGGTCACGGCGGTCGCGGTAGGCGTACTGCATCGAGTGCAGCACCTGCTCCTTGGCCTTGCGGTACAGCCGCGAGCGCTGACCGCGGTAGCCACTCGCGGTCTCGAGCAGGGTACGGCGCTTCTTCTGGGCGTTTACCGCCCGCTTGACGCGTGCCATTTCTAGTTACTCCTTAGGGGAAACTGGTCAGGCGCGCGTCAGCGGCCCAGAAGCTTCTTCACTCGCGCGGTGTCGGCCTTGGCCACAACGACCGTGCCGGTCATCCGGCGGGTGACGTGGGAGCTCTTGTGCTCCAGCAGGTGACGCTTGCCGGCCTGCTCGCGCACGATCTTGCCCTTGCCGGTGACCTTCACCCGCTTACCCATGCCGGTGTGGCTCTTCATCTTCGGCACTTGACGCCTCTTTCTGATCTTTCCCCGCGCCGGGGGGCACGAGAAAAAGCTAATTACTCTGCGGTGGTTTCGGCAGCCTGGGCCGGAGCGGTCTCGACGACGTCGCCCTCACGCGGTTCCCGCGGCGGGCGCGCGTTGGCGGCGACGGTCGCTGCCGCTGCGGCCTTCGTGGCCCGGTGCGGAGCGAGCACCATGATCATGTTCCGGCCGTCCTGCTTCGGGCTGGCCTCGACGAAGCCGAGCTCCGAGATCTCCTCGCTGAGCCGGCGCAGGAGCCGGAAACCCAGCTCGGGGCGGCTCTGCTCACGACCACGGAACATGATCGTCACCTTGACCTTGTCGCCCGCCTTGAGGAACCGGACCACGTGACCCTTTTTGGTCTCGTAGTCGTGCGGGTCGATCTTCGGCCGGAGCTTCATCTCCTTGATGACGGTCTGCTGCTGGTTGCGTCGCGCTTCGCGGGCCTTGAGTGCGCTCTCGTACTTGAACTTGCCGAAGTCCATGAGCTTGCACACCGGCGGCCGCGCCATCGGAGCAACCTCGACCAGGTCCAGGTCGACATCCGCGGCCAGCTGAAGGGCGCGCTCGAGCGGCACGATGCCGACCTGCTCACCCTCCGGACCGACCAGGCGGACCTCACGAGCCCGGATCTGTTCGTTCACGCGTGGTTCGACGCTGATGGGGCCTCCTCAGAACGTTGTTCTCACCCGCGGCTGCGGGCGATGCCAATGTCGGTCGGCCCCGAGTGTCCCGCTGGATGAGCGGGACGCCGGGAAAGCAGAAGGCCCCGGCATGCCGGGGCCCGCTCGACCGGTCATCGGCGTCCAGGGGAGGACGCACGCCACACCGGGAACAATCCCGGTGTGGGAGACCGGACCCGGCCACTCAGGGTGACTCGGGTGGGAACCTGCGGGCTCCTCTTTCGCGCCTGCGCTCTTTCGACAAGGAACGTGAGCGCAGGCGTGGTCGACTGGCGGCAAGTCTATCAGGCTGTTTCAGCGGCGGAATGCAAGGCCCTGAGCGTACGAACTCCGTCCACCGCGTAGTCCTTGTCCACCGCCTGCAGCGCGTGGATCGCCACCTGCTCGTCGTCGTGCAGCTCCAGGCTGGCCCACGCCGAGTTCCGGTCGAACCGCACCGCGCGCACCACCGACCACGGCAGGTCGTAGCCGCCGATCACGTTGCGCACCCGCACGCCCGACTCGTCGGCGACCACCCGCGGCCGGCAGAACGCCAGGATGCCCAGGCCGAGCAGCACGCCCAGCCCGATCATCGCGACCTGGTCGCCGCGCTGGAAGCTCATCCGGGAGTCCTGGAACCCGCCGCTGCCCTTCAGCCCGAAGCTCATCACGGTGAAGAGCGCGGCGACGGCCAGCGCCCCCGGGATCGCAACGGTACGGATCTTCCTGGGTCGGTACGTCACGGCGGTCATCCCATCACAGCCGGCAGTTGGCGATGTCGGTGACCAGGATGGCACGGGCGCCCAGCTCGTAGAGCTCGTCCATGATGCGGTGCACGCTGCTGCGCTGGACCATGGCCTCGACGGCGACCCAGCCCTCCCGGTGCAGCGGGGACACGGTGGGCGACTCGATTCCCGGCGTCAGGCTGGTGGCCTGGTCGAGCAGGTCGGCTCGGACGTCGTACGCCAGCATCACGTAGTTGCGGGCGACCAGCACGCCCTGCAGACGCCGCAGCAGCTGCGCGGCGCCGGCCGGCGCCTCTTCCTCACGCCCGATCAGGATCGCCGACGACCTCATGATCGGCTCGCCGATCGTCACCAGGCCGGCCTGGCGCAGCGTCGCGCCGGTCTCCACCACGTCGGCGATCAGGTCGGCCACGCCGAGCCGCACGGCGTTCTCCACCGCGCCGTCGAGGCGGACCACGTCGGCCTTGAGCGAGTTGTCAGCCAGGTAGCGGTTCACCACGCCGGGGTAAGCAGTGGCGATCCGCCGCCCGCCGATCTCGTCGGTGCCGGCGAGCCCGCCGGCCGGGGCGGCCCACCGGAAGGTGGCCCCGCCGAAGTTCAGATCGAGCAGCTCGGTGGCCGGCACCCCGGAGTCGACCAGCAGGTCCCGGCCGGTGATACCGAGATCCAGGTCACCGGATCCGACGTAGGTGGCGATGTCGCGGGGGCGCAGATAGAAGAACTCGACGTTGTTGGCTTCGTCACGGCAGATCAGATCTTTGGGGTCGGTGCGCTGGCGATAGCCGGCGTCCCGCAACATCTGTGAAGCCGGACCGGAGAGGGTGCCCTTGTTCGGAATGGCGATGCGCAGCATCGGACGTGCTCCTTCGAAGATGAGTTCGGGTCGCGGGTGCACGTCACAGATGTCGGTAGACGTCCTTCAATTCCAGTCCGGTGGCGATCATCAGCACCTGGGCCTGGTAGAGCAGCTGGGAGATCTCCTCGGCAGCGCGTTCCGGGCCCTCGTGCTCGGCCGCCATCCACGACTCGGCCGCCTCCTCGACGACCTTCTTGCCGATGAAGTGGACTCCGCGCTCCAGCGCCTCGACGGTGCCCGAGCCGGGGGTCTGTTCCGCCGCCTTGCGTTGCAACTCGGCAAACAGTTCTTCGAACGTCTTCACGAGCAACGATTGTGGCAGCTCATCACGTCTTGACGACGAACGCCCCCCACCCGCGGGGACGTCTTCTAAGCTGCGCGGCATGGTCAGCCGATACACCCCTGTGGCGCTGGGCGGCGCCGCACTCCTGTTCGCCGCCGTCACCGCCTGCTCCCCGGTGGACGAAGCCACCAGCACCGCACCGTCCGCCTCGGCCTCCGCCGACACCTGCACGCCGGACCAGCTCGCCACCAAGACCCCGGGCAAGCTGACGATCGGCACCGACAACCCCGCCTACGAGCCGTGGTTCAGCGACAACAAGCCGGACAACGGCAAGGGCTACGAGTCCGCGGTCGCCTACGAGGTGGCGGAACGGCTCGGCTACGGGTCCGCCGACGTGGCCTGGACCCAGGTGACGTTCAACAACGCGATCGCGCCGGGCCCCAAGGCGTTCGACATCGACATCAACCAGTTCTCGATCACCGAGGAGCGCAAGGCCGCGGTGGACTTCTCGTCGCCGTACTACCTGGTGCGGCAGACGGTGATCACCACGAAGGGCTCCAAGATCGACGGGGCGAAGACGCTGGCGGACCTGCGCGGCGCGAAGCTCGGCGCCCAGGTCGGCACCACCAGCTACCAGGCCGTCACCGACCTGATCAAGCCGACCGGCAAGCCGTCGGTGTTCAGCAACAACGACGACGCCAAGAAGGCCCTGGAGAACGGGACTGTCGACGGCATCGTGGTGGACCTGCCGACCGCGTTCTACATGACCGCCGCCGAGCTGGAGAACGGCGTCATCGTCGGCCAGCTGCCGCAGGTCGGTGTGCCCGAGCAGTTCGGCATCCTGCTCGACAAGGGCTCGCCGCTGACCGGTTGCGTCAGCCGCGCGGTCGACCAGCTCCGCCAGGACGGCACCCTCGCCGTGCTGGAGAAGACCTGGCTCGCCGACACCGCCGGAGCCCCCGAACTCCAGTGACACACGTTCCCTCCGCAAAACAACAGGAGCGGATCGCCTACCGCCGCCGGCAGGCGATCCGCTCCGTCCTCCTCGCCGCACTCTCCACCGCCGTGGTGGGGACCCTGCTCACCGTCGCGATCACCGGCGCGCCCGGCTGGGATCGCGTCAAGGCCTCGTTCTTCGACCCCGACGTCGCCCGGAAATACCTGCCCGACATCCTCGACGGCCTCTGGCTCAACCTGCGGCTGCTGGTGGTCTGCGCCTCGGTGGCGCTCGCGCTGGGACTTCTGGTCGCGGTTCTGCGCACCTTGCGGGGCCCGGTCTTCTTTCCGGTACGAGCCATCGCGATCGGATACACGTACTCGTTCCGCGGCCTGCCCCTGATCATCGTCATCTACCTGTTCGCGTTCGGCGTCCCCGGGCTCCGCCTGCAGGGCACCCCGGACGTGCTGGTCCTCGGCGCCGCGGCGATCACCATCACGTACGGGGCGTACCTGGCCGAGGTGTTCCGGGCCGGCATCGAGTCGGTGCATCCCAGCCAGATCGCCGCGGCCCGCTCGCTGGGGCTCGGCCACCGCCAGGCGATGCGTCACGTGGTCCTGCCCCAGGCGGTCCGCCGGGTGGCGCCGCCGCTGCTCAACGACACCGTGGCGCTGCAGAAGGACGTCGGCCTGATCTCGCTCGCCGGTCCGATCGACGCCATCCGGGCCGCCCAGATCGGGGTCGCCCAGGACGCCAACTTCACCCCGTACGTGGTGGCCGGTGTGCTCTTCGTCCTGCTCGCCCTGCCGCTCATCGCGGTCACCGACTGGGTGACCATGCGCGCGGCCCGACGCCAGAACGCGGGGGCCTAGATGGTGCTCTCGGTGGCGAACGTGCACAAGACGTTCGGCGACCACGTGATCCTCGACGACCTCAGCCTGGAGGTGGCCGAGCACGAGGTGGTGGCCCTGATCGGCGCCTCCGGCTCGGGCAAGTCGACGCTGCTGCGCTGCGTCAACCTGCTGGAGCAGATCGACGACGGCAGCATCCACCTGGACGGCGAGGAGATCACCGACCCGCGGGCCGACCCGGACAGGGTGCGCCGGCGGATCGGGCTGGTGTTCCAGTCCTACAACCTGTTCCCGCACATGACGGTGCTGGACAACATCACGCTCGCCCCGGTGCGGGTCCACCGGCGGCCGGTCGCCGAAGCCCGCGAGCAGGCGCACCGGTGGCTGGACCGGGTCGGCCTGGCCGAGAAGGCCGGCGCCTACCCGGACCGGCTCTCCGGCGGCCAGCAACAGCGGGTCGCGATCATCCGGGCGCTGGTCAACAACCCGCGGCTGCTGCTGCTCGACGAGGTCACGTCGGCGCTCGACCCGGAGCTGGTCGGCGAGGTGCTGACGATGATCCGGGACCTCAAGAGCGAGGGCATGACGATGGTGCTGGCCACCCACGAGATGGGCTTCGCCAAGCAGGTGGCCGACCGGGTGGCATTCCTCGACGGCGGGCGCGTCCTCGAACAGGGGCCGCCCGCGCAGGTGCTCGGCGACCCGGTCGAGGCCCGCACCCGCCAGTTCCTCGCCCGCATCATCGAAGCCGGCCGCCTCTGACCCACGCCCACCCCGTCCGCCGTCCGCCTCTGCACCCCGCACGCCGGCCCGGCCGGCCTCAGCTCTGGGGCCGGCCGGTGGGGTGAGGCCGGGACGGCAGGTCAGCCCGGCGGTCGCGGCACAGCCGGGACCGCCGATCAGGTCGCGTGATGGCGGCGGGACGCGTAGTTGCGGTTGGGTGCCGCCACCGGTCGTACCAAAGAAGTGGCTTATGCCTTTTCGACCTCGCGGAGGGCCAGCGCCGCGTCCAGCACCGCCACCGTGCTCTGCCAGCCCTTGTCCTCGATCGAGTCCTCCAGGCCGGCCCGGTCGCGGGCCTGGCCGAGGCTCTGCACCGTGAGCACCCCGTGCGCGACCGGTGTGCCCTCGTCCAGCGACACCCGGGTGAGGCCGCTGGTGACGGCGTCGCAGACGTACTCGAAGTGCTGGGTCTCGCCCTTGATCACGACACCGAGGGCGACCACGGCGTCGAACTTGCGGGCCATCGCCTGCGCGACCACCGGGAGTTCGACGGAGCCGGCCACCCGGGCGACGAACACGTCCCGGACGCCGCAGGCCTCGGCCGCGGCCCGGGCCCGCTCGATCATGTGATCGACCAGGTCGTTGTGCCACCGAGAGCCGACGATGCCGAGCCGCAGCCCGGCCGCGTCGACAGTCTCCATGTGCGGATCACCGAAGCCGGCCATGTAAGTCCCCCTTTTTCGTCATTCTTCCCTCTCAAGAGGGATCGGTCAGCCCAATGCGGGATCGTCAGCCCAGCGCCTCGAACAGGTGGCCCATCCGGTCGCGCTTGGTGCGCAGGTAGTGGACGTTCTCCGGGTGCAACCGCACCGGCAGCGACTCCCGCCCGGTGACGCGCAGTCCGTAACCCTCGAGGCCGGCCCGCTTGGCCGGGTTGTTGGTGAGCAGCCGCATCGAACGGACGCCCAGCTCGTAGAGGATCTGCGCCCCGATGCCGTAGTCGCGGGCGTCGGCCGGCAGCCCCAGCTCGAGGTTCGCGTCGACCGTGTCGAAGCCGCGGTCCTGCAACTGGTACGCCTGGAGCTTGTGCAGCAGGCCGATCCCCCGCCCCTCGTGCCCGCGCATGTAGAGCACCACCCCGCGCCCGGCCGCCGCGACCCGTTCCAGGGCCGCGTCCAGCTGCGGGCCGCAGTCGCATCGCCGGGAGTCGAAGACGTCGCCGGTGAGGCATTCGGAGTGCACCCGCACCAGCACGTCCTCGCCGTCGCCGAGGTCGCCGTGAACCAGCGCGACGTGCTCGCCGTTGTCCGCCTCGGTGCGGTACCCGACCGCGGTGAAGACGCCGTGCTCGGTCGGCAGCGTGGTCTCCACGACCCGCTCCACCTGGGTGCGGTCCTGGCGCTCGCGCAGATGGGCGACCAGGTCGGCGATGGAGATCAGGGTGAGGCCGTGCTCCGCGGCGAACTTCTCCAGGTCGGGACGGCGCTGCATGGTGCCGTCGTCGTTGACCATCTCGCAGAGGACGCCGGCCGCGCGACCGCCGGCCAGCACCGCCAGGTCGACCGAGGCCTCGGTGTGGCCCGGGCGGCGCAGCACGCCGCCCGGCTTCGCGCGGAGCGGGACGATGTGCCCCGGGCGCGACAGGTCCGTCGGCTGGGTGGCCGCGTCGCTCAGCAGACGGATCGTGTGGGCCCGGTCGGCGGCCGAGATGCCGGTGCTGATGCCGCTGCGGGCGTCCACGGTCACCGCGTACGCGGTCTTCCGGGCGTCCTGGTTCGTGTGGTACATCGGCGGCAGCTCGAGGCGGTCCGCCTCGTCCTCCGGGATCGCCACGCAGATGTACCCCGACGTGTAGCGGACCATGAACGCGACCAGCTCCGGCGTGGCGTGCTCGGCCGCGAAGATCAGATCTCCCTCGTTCTCCCGGTCCTCGTCGTCCACCACGATCACCGGCCGGCCGGCGGCGATGTCCTTGACGGCGCGCTCGATGCTCTCAGACATTGCGACTCCCCAGCATCTTCTCGACGTACTTGGCGATCACGTCGACCTCGAGGTTGACCGGCTCGCCGATGTCCTTGCTGCCCAGCACGGTGTGCTTGGAGGTGGCCGGGATCATCCCGACCGAGAAGGTGTCGGCGGTGACCTCCATGACGGTCAGCGACACCCCGTCCACGGTGATCGAGCCCTTCTCCACCACATATCTCGCCAGCTCGGCGGGGAGCGAGAAGCGCACCACCTCCCACTGGTCGGCCGGCTCCCGGGCGACCACCCGCGCGACGCCGTCCACGTGTCCCTGCACCAGGTGGCCGCCGAGGCGGCTGCCGACGGTGGCGGCCCGCTCCAGGTTGACGTTGCTGCCGGGCCGGAGCGCCCCCAGCGACGAACGGCGCAGCGTCTCCCCCATCACGTCGGCGGTGAACACGCCGTCGACGTTGTCGATCACGGTGAGACAGACCCCGTTGACCGAGATCGAGTCGCCGTCGCGGGCGTCCGAGGTGACCAGCGGGCCACGCACGGCGATGACCGCCGAGTCGGCGTTGCCCTCGGTGAGCCGGACGACCTCGCCGAGTTCCTCCACGATGCCGGTGAACATTCAGGCTCCTTCATGTGGCTTGGGCCGCGGGATCGCGGTGAAACGCAGGTCGCCACCGATCTGGGCGATGTCGGTGAAGTCGAGTTCGACGGCGTCGGCGATGGTCCCGACGCCGGCGTCGAGCAGGGCCGTGCGGCCCGCGCCGAGCAGCTTCGGCGCGACGTAGCCGATCACCCGGTCGACCAGGCCGTCGGCGAGGAACGCGCCGGCCAGGGTGGGGCCGCCTTCCAGCAGGACGTTGCGCACGCCGCGTGCATAGAGGCCGGTGAGCAGCGCGTTCAGGTCGACGCGGCCCGCGGGGCCGGTGCCGGCGGCGGCCGCGGTGACGATCCAGGTGGGTGCCGCCGCATCACGCACGCGAGCGTTCTCGGGGGTACGACCGGACGAGTCGGCCACCACACGCAACGGCTGTTTGATGGCCAGGGTGCCGTCGCGCAGGTCGCGGACGGTGAGTTGCGGGTCGTCGGCGAGCACGGTGCCGACGCCGACCACGATCGCGTCCACGGTGCTGCGCAGGACGTGCACGTCGCTGCGGGACTCGGCCGAGGAGATCCACTGGCTGGTGCCGTCCGCCGCGGCCGAACGCCCGTCCAGCGTGGCGGCGAACTTCCAGGTCACGAACGGCCGGCCGCGGCGCACCGCGGTCAGCCAGGCGATGTTGCCGAGTTCCGCCTCCGGCCGGCGCAGTCCGGTCGACACCTGGATCCCGGCGGCCCGCAGCGTGGCCGCGCCGCCCGCCGCGACCGGGGTCGGGTCGTCGACCGCGATCACCACGCGGCGCACCCCGGCGGCGATCAGCGCCTCCGAGCACGGGCCGGTCCGCCCGGTGTGGTTGCACGGCTCCAGGGTGACCACGCAGGTCCCGCCCCGCGCCCGTTCGCCGGCCTGGGCCAGCGCGACGATCTCGGCGTGCGGACCGCCCGCGTACGCGTGGAAGCCCTCCCCGACGACCTCGCCGTCGGGGCCGAGCAGCAGGCAGCCGACCACCGGGTTGGGGCTGGTCGTGCCGAGGCCCCGGGCGGCCAGCGCGACAGCGCGGCGCATCGCCTCGTCCTCGGTCGCCATCTCGGTCCTCCCCGCGCGGTCTGGGCACGCGCGGAGAGGTGAGGGAGATAACGCCGGGAATCGGACAAGAGGGTACGCTTCGCGCACCCTCGACGGAGTCGTGCCACGACGGCACGACCCTCCGATTCCGCGCGCTGTCTCCCATCCGGACTTTAACCGTCGGCCCTGGAGTCTCACCAGGTCCACCGTCCGTCATGGTCGACGTCCGGGTCGCGGGCTTACCGATGCGAACGCATCGGATCACCGCCGGTTCGGAGTTTCACCGAATCCCGCCAGCGCGTGGTGGGTCACCCCCGAGTCTTGCACGCGCCGGCGGATTTGCCACCCAGGAGTTGAGCTACCTCACACCCGGCCCGGTCCAGCTCGTCCTCGGTGTTGTAGTAGTGCGGCGAGAACCGGACCAGCGGATGCACACCCCGGTCCTCGGTGTCGAACTGGTTGTCCAGCGCCTCGGTGGCGGTCACGTTGATCCCGGCGGCCGCCAGCCGCTCGACGACCTCGCCCGACGCGATCCCGTCGACCTTCGCCGTCACGATGGCGCAGCGGGTCGCGCCCAGGTCGTGGGTGGTGACGCCGGGGATCTCGCCGAGCTGGTCGCGCAGCCGGGCACCGAGTCGCACGGCACGCTCGCCGATCGCCTCCAGGCCGAGATCGAGGGCCTGCCGGACGGCCGCGGCCAGCCCGATCGTGGTGACGTAGCTGCTCTCCCAGGTCTCGAACCGGCGTGCGCCCGGCACCCAGGTGAAGCCGCGGGCGCCGTCCCAGACCGCCGACCGGATCTCGGCGACGTGCGGGTCGAGCCGGTCCAGGAACTCGCCGCGCACCCAGAGGAAGCCGGTTCCCCGCGGGCCGCGCAGGAACTTGCGCCCGGTGCCGCAGAGCAGGTCGCAGCCGATCGCCTCGACGTCGACCGGGAACTGGCCCACCGACTGGGTGGCGTCCAGCAGATAGGGCACCCCGGCGGCCTTGGCGATCCGCCCCACCTCGGCGGCCGGGTTGACCAGGCCGCCGGAGGTCGGCACGTGGGTGATCCCGATCAGCCGGGTCCGGTCGTCGATCAGCTCGGCCAGCGCGCCGGTGTCCACCTGGCCGTGCTCGTCGTTCCCCACGATCACGACCTCGGCGCCGGAGCGCCGGGCGACCTGGAGATAGGCCAGGACGTTGCTGCCGTACTCCGAGCGGCTGGTCAGGATGCGGTCCCCGGCACCGAGCGGCAGCGAGTAGAACCCGGCCTGCCAGGCGTGCGTGGAGTTGTCGAACAGGGCGATCTCGTCGGGCCGGCCGTTGAGCAGCTCGGCCAGCCCTCGATAGGCGTCCTCGATCTGCTCCCGTGCCGCGCCGGCCGCCTCGTAACCGCCGAGGTGCGCCTCGGCGGTCAGGTGGGCGGTCATCGCATCGAGGGTGGGTTGCGACATCAGCGCGGCGCCCGCGTTGTTGAGGTGGTTGCGATGGTGGCAGCCGGGTGTGATGGCGCGCAGCGCGTCGACGTCCATGGATCCACCCTGCCACCTTTCCGGCCGTCCGTGGGGGCGGGTAGACAGTGTCTACCCGCTTTGGTAGACACTGTCCATGTCCGACGACCTGCGCGCCCGGCTCGTCCGGGTCGGCGCGGAGCTGCTCCGCACGGAGAGCCCGGGTTCCCTGTCGCTGCGGGAGATCGCCCGCCGTGCCGGGGTCTCGCACGGTGCGCCGCGCCGCTACTTCCCGACCCACCTGTCGCTGCTCTCGGCGATCGCCCGGTCTGGTTTTGCGGACCTCGCCCGGGACATCACCGCCGCCGTCGACGCCGCGCCGGCAGATCCCCGGGCCCGGGTCGCGGCGCTGGCCGAGGCCCACGTGCGGTACGCCGCCGCGAACCCCGGCATGTTCGAGCTGATGTTCCGGCACGACCTGCTGCAGAGCGGTTACCTCGGACTGCGCGAGGCGAGCCTGCCGCTGTTCCGGCTGCTGGTCGACCTCGTCGCCGAGGCCCGGCCCGGCGCCGCGCACCCGCCCGAGGTCACCGCGGGCGCGCTCTGGTCGGCCCTGCACGGCATGGCGCAGCTGCGCAACTGGGGCACCCTGCAGCTGGCCACCGGCGCCTCCGACCCGGCCCCGTTCCTGGACGCCATCCTCACCGCACACCTGGGAGGCTCTTCGTGACCCTTTATCAGTGGACCGACCGCACCCTCGGCACGGTGGTCCGCGCGATCTGGCGGCCCACCGTCACCGGGCTGGAGAACCTGCCGGCGACCGGCGGGGCCGTCCTCTGCCCCAATCACCTCTCGGTCGGCGACCAGCTTTTCCTGGGTGTGACGACGCCGCGCCACATCGCCTTCTGGGCCAAGGCGGAATATTTCCGGGCGACCGGCCTCCGCGGCGCGCTCACCCGCCGGGTGGTCACCGGGATGGGCGCCATCCCGGTCGAGCGGGGCGGCGGCCGGGAGGTCCTCGCCGCCTTCGACGCCGCGGAGCCGATCCTGCGCGCGGGCGGTCTGGTGGCGGTCTTCCCGGAGGGCACCCGCTCGCCGGACGGCCGGCTCTACCGTGGCCGCACCGGCGCTGTCCGGCTGGCCGCCCGGGCCGGTGTCCCGCTGATCCCGATCGGCATCCGGGGCACCGAGCGCGACGGCCCGCTGCTGCGCCCGGTCACGATCGCCTTCGGCACCCCGCTGCCCGCCCCGGCACCGGACATCGCGCCCGCGGCCGTCCGCGCCCGCACCGACGACCTGATCGCCCGGATCCAGGAGCTGAGCGGCCAGGAGTATGTGCCCGCTTACGCCAACTCGTCCAGCGACCGCACCACATAGGTGGCGCGCACGCCCGCCGGCAGGCCGCGACCGTCCCGGTCCACGAACGCCGTGTCGATGCCGAGCGCGGCGGCGCCCACCAGGTCGGCGGCCGGTGAGTCACCCACGTGCAGGACGTCCGCCGGCGTCAACCCGAGCTTGCCGAGCGCCATCAGGAACGGCTCGGCCCGCGGTTTGTAAGCACGGGCGTCCTCGCTGGTGACGACGCCCTCCACCACCACCCGGTGCCGGATCAGCAGCCGTTCCAGATCGCCGCGGTCCGCGTCGGAGACCAGGCAGACCGGCGCGCCGCGGTGCTGGATCGCGTCGAGGAAGCGCAGGCTGTCACCGAAGAGCGGCGCCGTCCCGGGGGCGCTGCGCCGCCATCGTTCGCGGACGTCGAGGGACGCCCCGAAATGGGCGGCGGTGTCCGCCAGGCTCGTCACGGTCAGCTCCGCGAGCGAGCGGAACCGGGAGCCGTGGGAGGCTCCGGCCGCCGCCCAGATCCGCCGCTCCCACTCCAGCTCCACCGCCGTGACGGGCGCGCCCGACAGGTTCGCGATCTCATGGCAGAGCGCGAGGACGCGGGTCTCGTCGTCGTGCACGAGCGTCCCGAAGACGTCGACCAGATAACCCCGGTACACGGCTTACTCGGCGTCGCTCCGGCGCCGGTCGATGGCGACGTAGGAGCCCGGCTGCGACTTCGCCACCTTCTTCATCTCCGAGGCCACCGCGATGACCACCCGGGGATCGGTGAACCGGCGTCCGTCCGCCGTCGCCTGCGCCACCCCGATCGACAGCGTCACCAGGGCCGCCTTCTGCTTGTTGCCGCGCCGGTCCGGCACCTCGATGTATCCCCGCTGCGCGTCCTTGGGCTCGTAGAGCCGGTCGGCGGCCTGCTCGAAGTCGGTGACGGTCCGTTTCGTCAGCGGCAGAACCTGCTCCGGCGCGCAGATGAAGACGAAGTCGTCGCCGCCGATGTGCCCCAGGAAGATCGACGGCTTGCCGGTCTTCCCGGCCGCCCGCTGCAGGCTGCGGGCCAGCGCGGTGATGAACTCGTCGCCCCGGTCGAACCCGTAGACGTCGTTCACGCTCTTGAACCGGTCGACGTCGATGTACCCCACCGAGTATTCCCCGCCGGCGCGCATCCGCTCGCCGATCTCACGCCGCACCCGGGCGTTGCCGGGCAGCCCGGTCAGCGGCGAGACCTCCCGGAACTCCTTGTTCCGCCGCAGCGTGGTGGTCACCCGCGCCATCAGCTCGGAGGTGTCGAACGGCTTCACCAGGTAGTCGTCCGCGCCCGCCTTCAGCCCGTAGACCTTGTCCACGGTCATCGACTTGGCGGTCAGCATGATCACCGGGAGCGCCGAGGTGAGCGGGTCGGCACGCAGGTTCTGGATCAGCTCGACGCCGTCCATCCGCGGCATCATCCAGTCGACGATCGCCAGGTCCGGCCGGTGCGTCTCCATCAACTCGAGGGCTTCCTGGCCGTCCCGGGCCCGGATCACCTCGAACCCCTCGATCTTGAGGTTGAACTCGACGAAGCTGGCGATGTCCTTGTCGTCGTCGACCACCAGGATGAGATCCGGACCCTCCTCCGGGTCCAGCTCCAGGGGGTCGACCTCGGGTCGCGACTCAGCCGTGCTCATCGCACCTTCCTGGACTGCCGGGGCATGAATTTACGATGATGGGCCTGAAGAGGCCGGTCACGCCACCCCCATCTTGGCGGCGGCGAGCGCGCGCAGCTTCCGGATGGCCTCGGCGGGGTCGGCGGCGCCGTACACCGCGGTGCCCGCCACGAACGCGTCGGCGCCCGCCTCGGCGGCCTGCTCGATGGTGTCGGCCGCGATGCCGCCGTCCACCTCGACCCGGACCTGCAGGTCGTTCACCGCGATGCGGCGGCGCACGTCGCGCACCTTGTCCAGCAGCTCCGGCATGAACGCCTGCCCGCCGAAGCCCGCCTTGATCGTCATGATCAGGACGGTGTCCAGATAGGGCAACAACTCCAGGTACGGCTCGACCGGGGTGTCCCGGTCGATGGCCAGCCCCGCCTTCGCGCCGGCCGCGCGCAGCGTCCGCGCCAGAGCCACCGGGTCGTCGCAGGCCTCCGCGTGGAAGGTGACGTTGTAGGCGCCGGCCTCCGCGTACGCCGGGGCCCACCGCTCCGGGTCGGTGATCATCAGGTGCACGTCGAACGGGATCGTGGTCGCCTTGCGCAGGCTCTGCACCACCGGGAGACCGATCGTCAGGTTCGGCACGAAGTGGTTGTCCATGACGTCCACGTGCGCCCAGTCCGCGGCGCCCTCGATGGTGTGGATCTCCTCGGCCAGGCGGGAGAAGTCCGAGGCGAGGATGCTGGGCGCGATGATCGGCGTCGGAGTCACGGCTGAAAGTGTATGACTCGCGGGTGGGCCGCCGACCCGGGACCACTGTGACATTCACCCAGCGCGACCACACAACCGCAGCCGAACCCTGCGTGGGGACTCCGGGTGCGCCCCGCACCCGAAGATCCCCACGCAGGCGTGCGCTCAGCTGGTGCGGCGCAGGACCGCCAGGAACATCGCGTCGGTGCCGTGCCGGTGCGGCCACAGCTGCACCGTCGGCCCCGGCCCCAGCCCCGGCATCCCCGGCGGCAACAGCGGCCGGGCGTCCACGAAGTCGACCTCGACGCCGCTGCGCCGGGCCCCCTCGCTGACCGTCACCTGCGTCTCCACCATGTGCGGCGAACACGTCACATAAGCCACCACGCCACCGGGTCGCACCGCCCGCAGCGCCGCCACCAGCAGCTCCCGCTGCAACTTGGTGAGCGGCGGCAGGTCGGCCGGCGTCCGGCGCCAGCGGGACTCCGGCCGGCGGCGCAGCGAGCCCAGGCCGGTGCACGGCGCGTCCACCAGCACCCGGTCGAACGCCTCCTCCGGCAGGTCCGGGTCGCGGCCCACCGACCGGCCGTCCATCGGGAACACCGTCACCGGCATCCCCTCGGTGGCCTGCTCGACCAGCCGGGCCCGATGCTCGGCCACCTCGACCGCGGTCACCTCGGCGCCCCGGCCCGCGGCGATCGCCCCCATCAGGCCGGTCTTGCCGCCCGGGCCCGCGCACAGGTCCAGCCAGCGGGTGTCGCGGCCCTCGATCGGCGCCGCCAGCAGCGCGGCGGCCACCAGCTGCGAGCCCTCGTCCTGCACGTGCGCCCGGCCCTGCCGGATGGCGGACAGGTCGCGCGGCGCGCCGCCGTTGAGGTACACCGCGTACGGCGAGAAGGCGCCGGGCACCCCGTCCACCTCGTCGGCCAGCTCGACCGCGTCGGCCCGCCCCGGCCGCGCGCACAGGTGCACCGCGGGCGGCTGGTTGTCCTCGATCAGCAGGCGGGCGGTGTCGTCCAGGTCGCCGCCGAGCGCCTCGGCGAACGCCCGGATCACCCACTCCGGGTGGTGGTGCATGACGGCCAGGTTGGCGATCGGGTCGCTCTCGTAGTCCGGCGCGACCCGCGCCAGCCAGGCGTCCAGCGTCGTCTCGGAGATGGTCCGCATCACCGCGTTGGCGAAGCCGGCCGCACCGGGCGCCACCGAACGGACCAGGTCGACGGTCTGGTTGACCGCCGCGTGTGCCGGGACCCGGGTGTAGAGCAGCTGGTATGCCCCCAGCCGGAGCGCGTCCCGGGCGGGCGGGTCGATCCGGGCCACGTCGCGCCCCGCGGCCGCCGCGACGATCAGGTCGAGGGTGCCGAGGGCACGCAGCGTCCCGTACGTCAGTTCGGTGGTGAACGCCGCGTCCCGGCCGGTCAGCCCCATCCCGTCGAGGATGTCGGAGAGGACCAGGTTCGCGTACGCGTCGTCGCGGTGCACGGCAGCGATCGCCTCGTACGCCGCCTGCCGCGCCGGGTCGGACGGCGGGCGGCCGGCCCGCGGCGCCCGGCCGCTGCGCTCGTCCCGGGGATGTCCCGGGCCGCTCGGCCGGCTCGGCCGGCCACCGTGCGGCCGCGAGGCCCTGTGCTCACTCAAGAAAGCTTCTCCCCAGCTTCGATTCGCATGCCGCGCGCCCAGTCGGTGGCGGACATCGGCTTCTTACCTGCCGCACGGACCTCACCCAGTTGCACCGGAGTGGTCGCCGTGCCGGCCAGCACCTGCTTGCGCTCCACCAGCAGCTCGCCCGGCTCCAGGTGCGGGGCGTTCGCCACCGGCCGCACCGGGCCCAGCTTCAGCCGCTCGGCACGCAAGGTGGTCCACGCGCCCGGCGCCGGTGTGCAGGCGCGGATCCGCCGGTCCACCGCGAACGCCGGGTCGTCCCAGCGGATCCGGGCGTCCTCGACGGTCAGCTTCGGGGCGAACGACACCCCGTCGGCCGGCTGCGTGTGCGCCCGCGCGGTGCCCGCCTCGATCGCGTCGAGCACCGCGACGAGCAGCCCGGCCCCCTCGACGGCGAGCCGATCGAGCAGGTCCCCCGAGGTGTCGTTGAACCTGATCTGCTCGGTGAGCGTGCCGTAGACCGGGCCGGTGTCGAGTCCCGCCTCCAGCTCGAAGACGCTGGCGCCGGTCACCTCGTCGCCGTGCAGGACGGCGTGCTGCACGGGCGCCGCTCCGCGCCAGGCGGGCAGCAGCGAGAAGTGCAGGTTCACCCAGCCGTGTTTCGGGATCTCCAGTGCCGCGGGCGGGACCAGCGCCCCGTAGGCCACCACCGGCATGCAGTCCGGCGCGAGCTGCCGCAGCCGCTCCTGGAAGTCGGGGTCGCGGGGCTTCTCCGGGGTGAGCACCTCGATGCCCCGCTCGTCGGCCCACGCCCCGGCGGGCGAGCGCACCAGCCGGCGGCCACGGCCCGCGGGTGCGTCCGGGCGGGTCACCACGGCGACCAGGTCGTGCCCGGACGCGGCGATCGCGTCCAGGCTGGGGACCGCCACGGACGGCGTCCCGGCGAAGATCAGGCGCATCAGGTCACCGGCCGAGCCCGAAGATGCCCCGGCCGTGCGGGCTCTCCTTGACCGTAAGCGGCTTGCCCGCGTCGTACCACTCGGCGGAGCGGATCTGCTTCATCGCTTCCTTGCGGGCGGCGGCGTCCAGCCGGTCCAGGAACAGCACGCCGTCCAGGTGGTCGGTCTCGTGCTGCACACACCGGGCCATCAGGCCGGTGCCGACCAGCTGGATGGGGTCACCGTGCTCGTTGAAGCCGGCCGCCACCACGTTCTGCCGGCGCTTGGTGTCGATGTAGATGCCCGGGATGGAGAGACACCCCTCCGGGCCGTCCTGCTCCTCGTCGTCGGGGAACGAGAGCACCGGGTTGACGATGTGCCCGACCACGTCGTCCACGTCGAAGGTGAACACCCGCAGGCCCACACCGAGCTGCGGCGCGGCCAGCCCGGCGCCGCCCTCGTCCTGCATGGTCTCGACAAGGTCCTTGACCAGATTGCGCAGTTCCTTGTCGAAGTCGACGACGGTGTCGGCCGGCGTGCGCAGCACCGGGTCGCCGAAGAGACGGATGGGCTGGACGGTCACGCGACGGTACTCCTGACTCTGGTGAACGGCACCCGACCAGTTTACGGAGTGCCGAATGTCAGAACAGGTCGGCCGGATCCACCTGGACACGCACGGTCAGCGCCGCCTTCTTGGCACTGCGCACCCCGGCCGCCTCGTGCAGCGCCTGCGCCAGGGCGGCAGCCCCGGAACGGGACACCCGCAACAGCATCCGCTCCTGCTCGTCGGCGGCCGGCACCGGCCCCAGGATCTCCACCCCGTCCGGCAGCCGGGCCAGCGAGAGCAGCTCGGCCACCGCGGCGGCGGAGCCGGTGACACTCGCCATCCGGGCCGCGGGCGGAAAGCCCAGCTCGCGGCGTTCGGCCAGCTCACGGGCCGCGAACCAGCCCGGGTCCCAGCGCAACAGCGCCTGCACCGGCGCCAGCCCGCCGTCCGCGACCACGACCACCCGGCCGCCGTCCGGCGCCGACCGGGCCAGCGCCGCCGCGTTCAGCCAGCGCCGCATGGTCTCCTCGGCTGCCCGCAGATCGGCCCGGCTCAGCAACGCCCAGGTGTCCAGCAGAAGCACCGCGCCGTAACCGCCCTCGGCCACCGGCTCGGCCCCCGGCGTCGCGACCACGAGCGACGCCACCCCGGGCACCGTGTCCAAGATCTCGTCCCGCCCGGACGTGCGCACCGGCACACCGGGAAAGGCCCGGCCCAGCTCCTCGGCCGTCCGCCGGGCGCCGGTCACCGAGGCGCGCAGGCGACGCTCGCCGCAGGCCGGGCAGGTGAACGCCGCGGACGCGCGCCCGCACCAGTGGCAGGACGGCACGTCCCGGGCGCCCTGCAGCCCCAGCGGCCCGGAACAGTGCGGGCACCGCGCCGGGGTGCGGCACTCGGCGCACGCCACCGACGGCAGGTAGCCACGGCGCGGCACCTGCACCAGAACCGGGGCGTCGGCCTGCAGCGCCTGCCGCGCGGTCTGCCAGGCCAGGCTGGGCAGACGGGCGCTGACCGCACCCGGATCGCGGGCCAGCTGCGGGTCGTCCCCGGTCGGCGCGATCGCCGGCGAACGGCGGCGCAGCGTCACCCGGGCCGCGACGATCTCTTTCGCCCAGCCGGTCTCCAGGAGCAACTGCCCCTCCCCGGTACGCGC
The DNA here is from genome assembly GCF_056134165.1 of Actinoplanes sp. 13. NCBI lineage: Bacteria > Bacillati > Actinomycetota > Actinomycetes > Micromonosporales > Micromonosporaceae > Actinoplanes > Actinoplanes sp. 13. The sequence goes on from NZ_JBVYOQ010000006.1 coordinate 101,137, forward strand.
GAAGCCGCCGACCAACGCGGCGGACTCCGCCAGCTGCGCCCGGGTCAGCAACACGTCGCGCGCGTGCGGGTAGGGCGCCCGCGGCTCCGCATGCAGGTCGTCACCGTCGTCCCAGATCACCACGAGCCCGAGTTTCGGCACCGGCGCCCACATCGCCGCCCGCGTCCCGGCCACGACCGAGACCTGATGCCGGCTCGCCGCCAGGAACCGCCGGTAACGCTCGGCCGGCCCCAGCGCCGCGTTGAGCGCGACGTGCCGCCCACCGGGCAGCGGGCTGTCGCCGAGGACAGCGGTCAGCGCCCGGTCCACCCGGTCCAGGTCCCGCGCGTCGGCCACCACGATCACCACCCCGCGCCCGCCGCGCACGGTCGCCGCGGCGGCCTCGGCGATCCGGGCCGGCCAGTCCTCACCGGGCAGCGCGGACCAGACCGCCCGCGCGGGCCGGCCCTCCTCCAGAGCTCGCAGGAAGGCAGGGGCCGCCTCATACGACTCCCAGCCGCCGACCGCCCCCACCGCCGGCTCAGCAGCCACCGCCGGCTCAGCACCCACCGCCGGCTCAGCAGCGACACCCGGCTCCGGCGCCACGCCGCCCACCGCAGGCGCCGGCGCCGGCGATGCCGAGGGCTTCGGGGCCTCCGCCCGCGCGTGTCTCGGCGGCACCGCCAACCTCAGCACGTCGCAGAGATTGCCCGCATAGCGGTCGGCGACGGCCCGGGCGAGCCGGGCCACCTCCGGGTCGAGCACCCGCTCCGGCGAGACCACCTTCTCCAGAAAGGCCAGCTTGCCGCCATGCTCCGAGGCCTCCACCCGCTCCAGCAGGAACCCGCTCACCAGTTGCCCGGCGAACCGCACCTTCACCCGGACGCCGGGCTGGGCTGCCTCGTCGTCGGTGGTGGCGACCAGATAGTCGAACGGCCGGTCCAGGTGCGCGAGCGACACGTCGACGCAGACCCGGGCGACGGGCAGCCGCTCGGCCGGCTCCCGTTCGCTGCGTGTCCCCTTGCCTGCCATCGCCAACATTGTGCCCGGCCGGTACGACACTTCCGCCGGGCACCGCCGCAACCCCACCGCTCCGGCCGAGGCCCCGGTGCCGGACTCCTCACGCACGGCCAGGTCCGGCCACACACGGCCCGCGGCGAGGAACAGCGGAAGCCGCTCAGTGCGCCAGACAGTTCACCCTCTCCCGGACCAGATCGATCTCGACCACGTCCGGGAAGCGCAACTGCGACCAGAAGCGGCCCGGCTCGCAGTCCAGCTCGTACCGGCCGGCCATCCAGACCGTCGGGGCGAGTCCGTGCGTACCGATGATCAGGGTGCATCCCCGGGCCGCCGCGTCCGCGGCGTGCCGCACCACCGCGGCGCCGAACCGGGCGATCACCGATTCCTGCGGTTCCCAGCCGTCCGGGCAGGCGCCACCGGCGTAGGCGAGGGCCGCCGCCCGGTATTCCTGTTCGTCGGCGAACCACACGTGCGGCCGGTGCACCTCGGCGAGATCGGGATCGGTGACCAGCCGCTGCGCCCCGGCGATCTCCTGCATGGTCTGGGCGGCCTTCGGCTCGGTGCTGGTCACGTAGTGGGCGGGGTGGGTGACGTGCAGCCGCAGCAGGCGCGCGGCGACGCGGCTGTCCCAGGCCAGGGACCATCGCTCGGCCGGGACGTCGGGGTCGACCGCCGGCATCGCGTGCCGGACGATGATCACCCGCTCGCCCTGGACAGCCGTCATCGCCGAGGAGGAACCGCCGGAACCGCCCATGATGGTCATGGGAACAAACACGCAAACGACCTCCGTGCGGATCACGGCGGCCGGAAAGCGAACCGGCGCCGCCCGCGTGGGACGGCGCCGGTCAGCGATGCTCTTCTCGTCAGGAAGCGGCGTTCTTCAGGTCCTGGGCCCGCTCCGTGCTCTCCCACTTGAGGTCCGCAAGCTCCCGGCCGAAGTGCCCGTAGGCGGCCGTCTGCGCATAGATCGGGCGCAGCAGGTCCAGGTCGCGGATGATCGCCGCGGGCCGCAGGTCGAAGACCTCGTTGATGGCCTTCTCGATGCGCTCGACCGGCACGTTCTCGGTGCCGAAGGTCTCCACGAACAGCGACACCGGGTGCGCCTTGCCGATCGCGTAGGCCACCTGGGTCTCGCACCGCTCGGCGAGGCCGGCCGCCACGACGTTCTTGGCGACCCAGCGCATCGCGTACGCCGCGGAGCGGTCCACCTTGGACGGGTCCTTGCCGGAGAACGCGCCGCCGCCGTGCCGGGCGTAACCGCCGTAGGTGTCCACGATGATCTTGCGACCGGTGAGGCCGGCGTCGCCCATCGGGCCGCCGATCTCGAAGCGCCCGGTCGGGTTCACCAGCAGCCGGTAGCCCTCGGTGTCGATGCCGAGGCCCTCCAGCTCGGGGGCGATCACGTGCTCGCGGATGTCCGGGGTCAGCAGCGATTCGAGGGAGATGTCCGCGGCGTGCTGCGACGAGACGACGACCGTGTCGAGGCGGACCGGGCGCAGACCGTCGTACTCGATGGTGACCTGGGTCTTGCCGTCCGGGCGCAGGTAGGGGATCGTGCCGTCCTTGCGCGCGGCGGACAGCCGGCGGGCCAGGCGGTGCGCGAGCGCGATCGGCAGCGGCATCAGCTCGGGCGTCTCCGAGCAGGCGAAGCCGAACATCATGCCCTGGTCGCCGGCGCCCTGCGAGTCGAGAACGTGGTCGGAGTCGCCCTCGCGCAGCTCGATGGCGCTGTCGACGCCCTGGGCGATGTCCGGCGACTGCGAGCCGATGGAGACGCTGACGCCGCAGGACGCGCCGTCGAAGCCCTTCTTCGACGAGTCGTAACCGATCTTCAGGATCGTGTCACGGACGATGCTGGGGATGTCGGCGTACGCCTGCGTGGTGACCTCGCCCGCGACGTGCACCTGGCCGGTGGTGATGAGGGTCTCCACCGCGACGCGGCTGCGCGGGTCCTGGGCGAGCAGGGCGTCGAGAATGCCGTCGCTGATCTGGTCAGCGATCTTGTCCGGGTGGCCTTCCGTGACCGACTCGGAGGTGAACAGGCGGCGTGCCACGGTGCTCCTCAGATTTGTCGAATACAACGTAACGCGGAAGTGTAGTCAGCCCCGCTGAGCGTCTCGGACCTGGGCATCCAGGCGTGCCACGACGTGGTCGAAAATCCTATCCGCCACATCGTCTTTCGGGAGTTCGCCGAGTGCCGCGGTGGCACCGTCGGCGCCCAGCAGCGTGACCGTGTTCCGATCTTGGCCGAACACCAGGTCCGGACCCACCTCGTTAACGACGATCAGGTCCGCACGTTTCTTCACCAGCTTGGCACGCGCGTGCTCGAGCGCGTCGTGAGTCTCCGCGGCGAAGGCCACGAGCAGCTGCCCGGGACGTTTGGCGGCACCCAGTTCGGCCGCGATGTCCGGATTGGTGGTGAGAACGATCGGCGCCGGCGTACCGTCGTCGGTCTTCTTGATCTTCTGCTCCGCGATCGACTGCGGCCGGAAGTCGGCCGGCGCCGCGGCCATCACCACCACGTCCGCCGAGGCGGCCGCCTCGACCGTCGCCTTGCGCAGCTCCTCGGTGGTGCCGACCCGCACGATGTCGGCGCCCGCCGGGTCGGCCAGCGAGACGTTGGCCGCGATCAGCGTCACCCGGGCGCCTCGCGCCAGCGCGGCCCGGGCGAGCGCGTAGCCCTGCTTGCCGGACGACCGGTTCCCCAGGAAACGCACCGGGTCGAGCGGCTCCCGCGTGCCACCGGCGGTCACCACCACCTGACGATCAACAAGATCAAGATCAGCACCCCGCCGGTGTACGCGCATCGCGTACTCGAAGATCGCGGCCGGGTCCGGGAGCCGCCCCTTGCCGGTGTCCCGCCCGGTGAGCCGGCCCACGGCGGGCTCGATCACGATCGCCCCGCGGGAGCGCAGCGTCGCGACGTTGGCCCGGGTGGCCGGGTTCTCCCACATCTCGGTGTGCATGGCCGGCGCGTACACGATCGGGCAGGTAGCCGTGAGCAGCGTGTTGGTCAGCAGATCGTCGGCGATGCCGTGCGCCGCCTTGGCCAGCAGGTCCGCGGTCGCCGGTGCCACCACGACCAGTTCCGCCGCCCGGCCGATCCGCACGTGCGGCACCTCGTGCACGCCGGCCCACACCTCGGTGGCCACCGGCCGGCCGGAGAGCGCGGCCCAGGTCGGCTCCCCCACGAACTTCAGCGCGGACGCCGTCGGCACCACCCGCACCGCGTGCCCCGACTCGGTGAACAGGCGCAGCAACTCACAGGCCTTGTAGGCGGCGATCCCGCCACCGACGCCCAGGACGACTTCGGCCACCGACTCACCCTCCGTGATCACAGGACCTCAGATAACAATTGATCCCGCGCCCACAATGTGGACACGGGATCAGGAAGTGCAGCTGAAACCTTACGGGTTGTCCGTGGCCTCGGCGGTGAGGAGACCGGCGTTGATCTCACGCATCGCGATCGAGAGCGGCTTCTCCTGCGGCGTGGTCTCGACCAGCGGCCCCACGTATTCGAGGAGACCCTCACCCAGCTGGCTGTAGTAGGCGTTGACCTGGCGGGCGCGCTTGGCCGCGAAGATCACCAGCGAGTACTTCGACGAGGTCTTGTCCAGCAGCTCGTCGATCGGCGGATTGGTGATGCCCTCGGGGTTCGCGATGGTTCCCACTGTGGTGAATTCCTTAATACTCGACAGAGGCTAATGCTCGACAGCTGATGTTGGCGTCAAATATGACGAACCGAGCAAGCCTACCAGCTCGTCAGCTGCCCTTTCGACGAAGTCGTTCACGACGGTGACGTCGAACTCCGCCTCAGCAGCCAGTTCTTCGTCCGCGTGGGCCAGCCGGCGGTTGATCGTCTCCTCGTCGTCGGTCCCGCGCCCGACGAGGCGGCGTTTCAGCTCCTCGACGCTGGGCGGGGCGAGGAAGACCAGGCGGGCCCCCGGCATCGCCGCCCGGACCTGCCGGGCGCCCTGAAGGTCGATCTTCAACAAAACGGGCCGGCCCTGTTGGAGCCAGCCCTCGACCTGCGCCCGGGGTGTGCCGTAGAGGTTGCCCGCGAACTCGGCCCACTCCAGCAACTGGTCACCGTCGATCAGGCGCTGGAAGTCGGACCTCGTGACGAAGTGGTAATGCTCCCCCTCGGTCTCATAGTCACGTTTCTTCCGGGTCGTCGCCGAAACGGACAGTCTGATCCAGGGCGAGCGCGCCCGGATCAGCTCGATCACACTGTCCTTGCCGACCCCGGAGGGGCCGGACAGAACGGTGAGGCGGGCTGCCGGGCGCGCGTCGTCATCCATGCTCACGGCTCATTCCTACACGAGCCGATGAGTCAGTTCGCAGCGAACTCCCCCAGGAGGGCCTTGCGCTGCTGGTCGCCGAGACCCCGGAGCCGGCGGCTCTCGGCGATCTTCAGCTTCTCCATGATCTGGGTCGCGCGGATCTTGCCGATGCCCGGCAGCGCCTGAAGCACGGCCGAGACCTTCAGCTTGCCGACGACCTCGTCAGCCTCCGCGCGGTCCAGCACGGCGGCGAGGGTGGTCTTCCCGGACTTGAGCTGTTCCTTGAGCTCAGCCCGAGCCTTGCGAACTTCCGCGGCCTTCTCCAGCGCAGCTTGGCGCTGTTCGGGGCTCAGTGACGGGAGCGGCACCAGTTCTCCTCAGGTCCCTTACGCGGCGGTAGCAATACCGGCGCTTCTGTGAAACGTGGTGTGCCAGGGAACCAAAGGGGCATGTGGTTCCCGGCGCCGGGAAAACTAGCGGTCAACGCCGGTTTCGGCAACGTGGGGGTACCCCGCGACCCGCGCCGCTAAGCAGGCTCTTTCACCCGAGCGCGGCTCGGCAGTCGTCAAGAACACGGCTCGTCGCGGCCCGCAGAGCGGTGATCTCCGGGCCCGCGGCGAGGACCTCGCGTGAGTACGAGGGCAACACGTTCCGCAGGCTTTCGCCGAAGACGGCGCGCAGGTCGGCGGGGGTGGCGCCCTGGGCTCCGAGGCCCGGCGAAAGCAGCGGACCGTTGATCTTGGACAGATCGTGACCGGTCTCGCCGATCGTCGCGCCGACCACGAGCCCGAGGCTTCCGAGCGGCGTCGCACCCGCGTTGACCTGCGCAATCTCGTCTACCACCGTTTGCGCCACAGTTTTTCCGGCGCTCGTGACGGCATGTTGGACGGTCGGGCCCTCGGGGTTGGAGGTGAGCGCGAGGACGAAGACTCCGCCCCCGTGAGCGGCCGCCAGATCGAATGCCGGTCGCAGCGAGCCGACTCCGAGATAGGGACTCACAGTAATCGCGTCGGCACACAGAGAACTCGCCGGATCCAGATAGGCGGACGCGTATGCGGCCATCGTCGAGCCGATGTCGCCACGTTTCACGTCGAGAATGACAAGCGCTCCGGCCTCTCGAGACTGTCGGATAGTTGACTCAAGAATCGCGATGCCACGTGACCCAAATCTCTCAAAAAAAGCGGACTGAGGCTTCAGAACGGCCACCCGATCGGCCAGCGCGTCGACCACCGTACGGGCGAAGCGTTCCAGGCCGGCGATGTCGTCGGAGAGGCCCCAGCGGGCGAGGAGAGCGGCATGCGGATCGATGCCGACACACAGCGGTCCCCGTTCCGCGACGGCCGCGTGAAGTCGTTCGCCGAAGGTCTCCATTGGCAATTCACCCTTCTGTGTCAGCCGGCCGCCACCGCGGCGGCCATTCCCGCGGTAATGCGGCCGACGTCCGCGTCGTCCGCCACGTACGGCGGCATCGTGTAGATCAGGTTCCGGAACGGCCGCAGCCAGACACCCTCGGCGACAGCCGCCTCGGTCGCCTGCCGCATCGGCACGTCATGGTCCAGCTCGACGACGCCGACGGCGCCGAGGACCCGCACGTCCGCGACCCCCGGCGCGGAGCGCAGCGGCGCCAGGCCGTCGTTCAACAGCTTCTCGATGCGGGGTACGCGTACGGCCCACGAGCCGTCCCGCAGCAGCCCCAGGGAGGCGTTCGCCACGGCACAGGCCAGCGGGTTGCCCATGAAGGTCGGGCCGTGCGCCAGGCCGCCGCCCTCCCCCGCCGAGATCGCCGCCGCCACCTCCGCCGTGCAGAGGGTGGCTGCCAGCGTCAGATATCCGCCGGTCAGCGCCTTGCCCAGGCACATGATGTCGGGGCTGATCCCGGCGTGGCCGGCACCGAAGAAGCGCCCGGTCCGGCCGAACCCGGTGGCGATCTCGTCCAGGATCAGGAAGATCCCGTGCGCCGCGGTCACCTCCCGCAGCACCCGCAGGTACTCCGGGTGGTGGAACCGCATCCCGCCGGCGCCCTGCACCACCGGCTCGACGATCACCGCCGCCAGCTCGTCCGCGTGCCGTTCCACCATCGCGGTCAGCTCGGCGGCATAGGCGGGGTCGTATCCCGCCGGTGGTGGCCCGGCGAAGACCTGGGCGGGCAGCACCCCGGTCCAGAGCGCGTGCATGCCGCCGACCGGGTCGCAGACGCTCATCGGGTGGAACGTGTCGCCGTGGTACCCGCCGCGCCAGGTGCCCAGCCGCCGCCGGCCGGGACGCCCTCGGGCCCGCTGGGCCTGCAGAGCCATCTTGATCGCCACCTCGACGCCGACCGAGCCGGAGTCGCAGAGGAAGACATGCTCGAGCCCGGGCGGGGTCAGCTCGACGAGCGTGGTGGCCAGCGTGACGGCCGGCTCGTGGGTGAGCCCGCCGAACATCACATGGCTCATCCGGCCGGCCTGGTCGGCCAGGGCGGCGTCCAGCACCGGGTGCCGATAGCCGTGGATCGCCGCCCACCACGACGACATCCCGTCGACCAGCTCACGGCCGTCCGCCAGCCGCAACCGGACCCCCTCGGCGCTCGTCACCAGATAGGGGTCGCTGCGCCCGGGTATCGGCCCGTACGGGTGCCACACGTGCGCCCGGTCGAGCGCGAGCAGCTCGCGCTCGACCGCGCTCATCGCGCCCCGGCGCTCAACGGGCGCCGGCCCGCACCACGACCTTCGCCCACCCCGCGGCGGCCCGCGCCGGGCCCGGCTCTCATCGCGCCCGGTGCGAACGGATCGGCCGGGCGCTGCGGGCGACCGCCCGCACCAGGTCCGGGCCCCGATAGATGAAGCCGCTGTAGAGCTGCACCAGCGTGGCGCCGGCGTCGAGCATCCGGCGCGCGTCGTCGGCCGACATGATGCCGCCCACCCCGATGATCGGCAGGCGGCCGCCGGTCTCGTCGTGCACGAACCGGACCACCTCGCGGGACCGCTCGGTGAGCGGCTTGCCGGAGAGCCCGCCGGCCTCGCCGGCCAGGTGCTGGTCGGCCGGGTCGAGCCCGTCCCGGGCCAGCGTGGTGTTGGTGGCGATCAGACCGGCCGCGCCGTGCTCCAGGCAGACCTCCAAGAGGTCGGCGATGGCCGGCTCGGTCAGGTCCGGGGCGATCTTCACGAGCACCGGCACCGGGCCGTTCAGCGCCTTCAGCAGGGCCCCGATGGAGTCCTTGTCCTGCAGGGTGCGCAGGCCCGGCGTGTTCGGCGAGGAGACGTTGACCGCGATGTAATCCGCGTACGGGTGCAGCAGCCGGTAGGACGTCAGGTAGTCGTCCACGGCCTCGTCCAGCGGGGTCACCTTGGACTTGCCGAGGGAGACGCCGAGCGGGACCGGCAGCGGGCCGAGGGCGGCCAGGCGCTCGGCCAGGGCGGCCGCGCCCTCGTTGTTGAAGCCCATCCGGTTGATGATCGCTTCGCTGTCCCGGAGCCGGAACAGCCGCGGCCGGTCGTTGCCCGGCTGCGGCTTGGCGGTCACCGTGCCCACCTCGACGAAGCCGAACCCGAGGGCCGGCCAGGCGGGCAGCGCGACGCCGTTCTTGTCCATGCCCGCGGCCAGGCCGACCCGGTTCGGGAACCGGACCCCGAACGCGTCGACCGGCGCGGAGAACGCATAGCGGCGGCGCAGGGCGGCCAGGGCGGGCGACGGCAGGGCGGCGAGCCGCTTCAGCGTCCACTCGTGGGCGTGCTCGGCGTCGCCGCCGCCCAGCCGGAACAGAGCCGGCCGGACGGCGTCAGCAAACAGGTTCACAGTGCTGTCCTCGGCATGCTCTCCTGGCCCTCGCCTGCGAGGCCGTCGCGCAGTGCGGCCGGCTGCCGCTCGGTGCAGTCGATCATGCCGACCCACCCCGGAGGGCCTTGTGCATCTCCTGCAGCGGCCGGACCGTCATGTCACCGCGCATCAGCGCCTCGATGCCCATCACCGCAGCGGCCGCACCGGGGACCGTGGTGATGCTCGGGACGTCCGCGGTGACCGCGGCGCTGCGGATCTCGTACCCGTCCAGGCGGGCGCTCGCGCCGGAGCCCTGCGGGGTGTTGATGATCAGCGCGATCTCGCCGGCCAGGATCAGCTCCACCGCGTTCTTGCGGGACGGGTCCTCGTAGTGCTTGGGTACGACCTCGCAGTCGATGCCGTACCGGCGCAGCACCTCACCGGTGCCCGCGGTGGTGACGATCGTGAAGCCCAGGTCGGCGAGCCGCTTCACCGGGAAGATCATCGACCGCTTGTCCCGGTTCGCCACCGACACGAAGACCTTGCCGCTGGTGGGCAGCGAGCCGTACGCGGCCGCCTGCGACTTGGCGAACGCCTGGCCGTACCCGGCGTCGATGCCCATCACCTCGCCGGTCGACTTCATCTCCGGGCTGAGCAGGTTGTCCACGCTCTTGCCGGCCGGCGTGCGGAACCGCTTGAACGGCAGCACCGCCTCCTTGATCGCGATCGGCGCGTTCGGCGGGGTGATCCCGCCGTCGCCGGTGGGCAGCAGCATGCCCTCGGCCCGCAGCTCGGCGATGGTGGCGCCGAGCGCGATCCGGGCGGCCGCCTTGGCCAGCGGCACCGCCGTGGCCTTGGAGACGAACGGCACCGTGCGCGACGCCCGCGGGTTCGCCTCCAGCACGTACAGCGTCTCGTCCTTCAGCGCGTACTGGACGTTGAGCAGGCCGCGCACCCCGACACCGCGGGCGATCGCCTCGGTGTAGCGGCGCACCTCGGCCAGGTGCGAGGCGGCCAGGTTGATCGGCGGCAGCGAGCAGGCCGAGTCGCCGGAGTGGATGCCGGCCTCCTCGATGTGCTCCATGACGCCGCCCATGTAGACCTCGCCCTCGCCGTCGCAGAGCGCGTCCACGTCGATCTCGATGGCGTCGTCCAGGAACCGGTCGACCAGCACCGGGTGATCCGGCGAGATCTCGGTGGCCCGCTCGATGTAGCCCCGCAGCGTGTCCTCGTCGTAGACGATCTCCATGCCCCGGCCGCCGAGCACGTACGACGGGCGGACCAGCACCGGGTAGCCGATCGAGTCGGCGATCGTCTTGGCGTCGGCGAAGCTGACCGCGGTGCCGTGGTCGGGCGAGCGCAGCCCGGCCCGCTCCAGCACCGCCCCGAACTGGCCGCGGTCCTCGGCCAGGTCGATCGACTCGGGCGAGGTTCCGACGATCGGCACACCGGCCGCCTTGAGCCGGTTGGCCAGGCCGAGCGGGGTCTGCCCGCCGAGCTGGACGATCACGCCGACCACGCCCGGCCCGCCGGCCGCCTTGCCGGAGCCGTCCTCGGCGTGGAAGACCTCCAGGACGTCCTCGAAGGTGAGCGGCTCGAAATAGAGACGGTCCGCGGTGTCGTAGTCGGTGGAGACCGTCTCCGGGTTGCAGTTGACCATCACGGTCTCGTAGCCCGCGCCCCGCAACGCCTGAACGGCGTGCACACACGAGTAGTCGAACTCGATGCCCTGGCCGATCCGGTTCGGCCCCGAGCCCAGGATGATCACCTTGGGCCGGTCGCTCGGCGCGACCTCGGTCTCGGAGTCGTACGACGAGTAGTGGTACGGCGTGGTCGCCTCGAACTCGGCGGCGCACGTGTCCACGGTCTTGTAGACGGGCCGGATGCCGAGGCGGTGCCGCAGTGCGCGTACCCCGTCCTCGCCGGAGAGCTCGGGGCGCAGCGCCGCGAGTTGCGCGTCGGAGAGCCCGGACCGCTTCGCCCGGCGCAGCAACTCCTCGTCCAGGGACGGGGCCGCCAGGATCTCGGCGCGCAGCTCGACCAGGGCCTGGATCTCGTCCAGGAACCACGGGTCGATCCGCCCGCTCGCCTCGTGCACCTGCTCGACGGTGGCGCCGAGCCGCAGCGCCGCCTCGACCGTGTAGAGCCGGCCGTCGTGCGGGACCCGCAGCGCCTCCAGCGCCTCGTCGACGTCGTCGAAGGCCGGCGCGGTCCAGAACCCGGCGGCCTTGGTCTCCATCGAGCGCATCGCCTTGTTCAGCGCCTCGGCGAAGTTGCGGCCCAGGCTCATCGCCTCGCCCACCGACTTCATCGTGGTGGTGAGCTCCTTGTCCGCGCCCGGGAACTTCTCGAACGCGAACCGCGGGATCTTGACGACCACGTAGTCCAGGGCGGGTTCGAAGGCGGCCGGCGTCTTGAGCGTGATGTCGTTCGGGATCTCGTCGAGGGTGTAGCCGATGGCCAGCTTCGCGGCGATCTTGGCGATCGGGAAGCCGGTGGCCTTCGAGGCCAGCGCCGAGGACCGGGACACCCGCGGGTTCATCTCGATGACGATGAGGCGGCCGTTGTCCGGGTTGATCGCGAACTGGATGTTGCAGCCGCCGGTCTCCACGCCGACCTCGCGCAGCACCGCGATGCCGAGGTCACGCAGCCGCTGGTACTCCCGGTCGGTGAGCGTCATGGCCGGGGCGACGGTGACGCTGTCGCCGGTGTGCACGCCCATCGGATCGATGTTCTCGATCGAGCAGACCACCACGACGTTGTCGTTCTTGTCGCGCATCAGCTCGAGCTCGTACTCCTTCCAGCCGAGCACGCTCTCCTCGATGAGCACCTCGTGCACCGGGGAGGCGGCCAGGCCGGCGCCGGCGATCCGCTCCAGGTCCTCGCTGGTGTGCGCCATGCCGGAGCCCAGGCCACCCATGGTGAACGAGGGGCGGATGACGACCGGCAGGCCGATCTCGGCGACCGTCTCGTGGACCTCGTCCATCGAGTGGCAGACCCGCGACCGCGGGGTCTCCCCGCCGGCTTTGGCCACGATGTCCTTGAAGAGCTGGCGATCCTCGCCCTTGCGGATGGCGTCGATGTTGGCGCCGATCAGCTCCACGCCGTACTTCTCCAGCACGCCGCTCTCGTGCAGGGCGACCGCGGTGTTCAGCGCCGTCTGCCCGCCCAGGGTCGGCAGGATCGCGTCCGGGCGCTCCTTGGCGATGACCAGCTCGACGAACTCGGGGGTGATCGGCTCGATGTAGGTGGCGTCCGCGAACTCCGGGTCGGTCATGATCGTGGCCGGGTTGGAGTTGACCAGCGAGACGCGCAGCCCCTCGGCGCGCAGCACCCGGCAGGCCTGGGTGCCGGAGTAGTCGAACTCGCAGGCCTGGCCGATGACGATCGGGCCGGACCCGATCACCATGACGTGCTTGAGATCCTCACGTTTCGGCATGTGCTCAGCCCTTCTTTTCCACGAGCTCCACGAACCGGTCAAAGAGGTAGTCCGCGTCGTGCGGGCCGGCGGCGGCCTCGGGGTGGTACTGGACGGTGAAGGCGGGCACGTCGATGCCCCGCAGCCCCTCGACCACGTTGTCGTTCAGGCAGACGTGCGAGACCTCGACACCGCCGAAGTCCGTGTCGATCACGGTGTTCAGCGGGGCGTCCACCGCGAAACCGTGGTTGTGGCTGGTCACCTCGACCTTGCCGGTGATCTTGTCGAGCACCGGCTGGTTGATGCCGCGATGGCCGTACCCCAGCTTGTAGGTCCCGAAGCCCAGCGCACGGCCGAGGATCTGGCTGCCGAAGCAGATCCCGAACAGCGGCACCTGCCGGCGCATCACCTCCCGGGCCAGCCCCACCGGGCCGTCCGCGGTCGCCGGGTCACCCGGGCCGGGCGAGAAGAACACCGCGTCCGGGCTCGCCTTCAGCAGGTCCTCGATCGTCGAGGAGGCCGGGAAGATGTGCGTGGTCACGCCGCGCTCGGCGAGCCGCCGGGCGACGTTGCGCTTGATGCCCAGGTCGAGCGCGGCGACCGTGTAACGGTGCTCGCCGGCCGCCTCGACGGTGTAGAGCGACTTCGTGGTGACCTGCGCGGAGAGGTCGGCGCCGAGCATCTGCGGGCTGGTGCGCACCCGCTCCAGCAGCGACTGCGGGTCCAGGTCGACGCTGGACACGCCGACCCGCATGGCACCCCGCTCGCGCAGGTGCCGGGTCAGCGCCCGGGTGTCGATGCCGCTGATGCCGACCACGCCCTCGGCGGCCAGGCGCTCGCCCAGGTCACCCTTCGAGCGCCAGTTGGACGGGCGGCGGGCCGGGTCGCGGACGACATATCCGGCGACCCAGATCCGGTCCGATTCGTCGTCCTCGTCGTTGACGCCGGTGTTGCCGATCTGCGGCGCGGTCTGCACCACGACCTGCTTGTGGAACGACGGGTCGGTCAGCGTCTCCTGATAGCCGGTCATGCCGGTGGTGAACACCGCCTCGCCGAACGTCTCACCCACCGCGCCGTAAGAGCTTCCGATAAAAGTGCGCCCGTCCTCGAGCACGAGGATCGCCTTCGTCATTTGACTGCCTTCCCGTCCAGAACCGTCGCTTCGCCCCGCAGGAAGGTCGCGACGATGCGACCGGGCAGGGTCATACCCGCGTACGGCGTGTTGCGGCTGCGGCTCGCCAGCTCGGCCGGGTCGACCACCCGGCGGGCGGACGGATCCACCAGCGTGAGGTTGGCCGGCGAACCGGCCGTCAGCGTGCCACCGTGCCCGGCCAGCCCGGCGATGCGGGCCGGCGCGATCGACATCCGGTCCGCGATCAGATCCCACCGCTCACCGAAGACGCTGAGCACGATCGGCAGCGCGGTTTCCAGACCCAGCATGCCGGGACGCGCGTACGACCATTCGCACTCCTTGTCCTGCACGGCGTGCGGGGCGTGGTCGGTGGCCACCACGTCGATGACCCCGTCCAGCAGCGCCTGACGGAGGGCTTCGACGTCGTTGCGCGTACGCAGCGGTGGGTTGACCTTGAAGACCGGGTCGTATCCGGCCGCCAGCTCGTCGGTGAGCAGCAGGTGATGGGGGGTGACCTCGGCGGTCACGCGGACACCCCGCGCCTTGGCCTGGCGCAGCACCTCGACCGACCCGGCGGTGGAGACGTGGCAGACGTGCAGGCGGCTGCCGACGTGCTCGGCCAGCAGCACGTCCCGGGCGATGATCGCCTCCTCGGCCACCGCGGGCCACCCGGTCAGGCCGAGCCGCGTGCTGACCTCGCCCTCGTGCATCTGCGCGCCCTCGGTGAGGCGCGGCTCCTCGGCGTGCTGGGCGATGACGCCGTCGAACGCCTTCACGTACTCCAGGGCCCGGCGCATCAGCTTCGGGTCGGCGACGCAGAAGCCGTCGTCGGAGAAGATCCGCACATTGGCGGCGGAGGTGGCCATCGCGCCCAGCTCGGCCATCTGCTTGCCGGCCAGCCCGACCGTCACCGCGCCGATCGGCTGCACGTCGACCAGGCCCGCCTCCCGGCCCAGCCGCCAGACCTGCTCGACCACACCCGCGGTGTCGGCGACCGGCGAGGTGTTCGCCATCGCGCAGACCGCTGTGTAGCCGCCGAGCGCGGCCGCCCGCGAGCCGGTCTCCACCGTCTCGGCGTCCTCCCGGCCGGGCTCCCGCAGGTGGGTGTGCACGTCGACCAGGCCGGGCAGGGCCACCAGGCCGGCCGCGTCGATCACCTCGGCGCCGGTGCCGGCGCCCTCCGCGATCATCCCGTCCCTGATCACCAGGTCCGTCGGCGCGGCGCCGAGGATCGAGACGCCCTTGAGCAGGTACGCCATCACTTGCCTCCCAGAAGCAGATAGAGGACGGCCATCCGGACGCTGACGCCGTTGGCGACCTGTTCGACGATCGTGGAGCGGGGCGAGTCGGCCACCTCGGGCGCGATCTCCATCCCCCGGTTCATCGGACCCGGGTGCATGACGATCGCGTGCTCCGGCAGCCGGCGCATGCGCGGCATGTCCAGGCCGTAGCGGCGGCTGTACTCGCGGGCCGACGGGAAGTACGAGTCCTGCATGCGCTCGGTCTGCACGCGCAGCATCATCACCACGTCGCTGTCGGGAAGGACGTCGTCCAGGTCGTACGACACCTGGGTCTTCTCGGACAGCGCGGCAGCGACGTCCAGGGGGATCAAGGTCGGCGGGCCGACCAGCGTGACGTGCGCGCCCAGCGTGGTGAGCAGCAGGACGTTGGAACGGGCCACCCGGCTGTGCAGGACATCACCCACGATCGCGACCCGCAGGCCGTCGAGGCGACCCAGGCGCGAACGCATCGTGTAGGCGTCGAGCAGCGCCTGGGTGGGGTGCTCGTGGGTGCCGTCGCCGGCGTTGACCACCGAGCCGTCCACCCAGTTGGCCAGCCGGTGCGGGGCGCCGCTCGCCGAGTGCCGGATCACGACCGCGTCCGCGCCCATCGCCTGCAGCGTGAGCGCGGTGTCCTTGAGGCTCTCACCCTTGGAGACGCTGGAACCCTTGGCGGAGAAGTTGATGACGTCCGCGGAGAGCCGCTTGGCGGCCGCCTCGAAGGAGATCCGGGTCCGGGTGGAGTCCTCGTAGAAGAGGTTGACCACGGTGCGGCCGCGCAGCGCCGGCAGCTTCTTGACCTCGCGACCGGAGAGCGACGCCATCTCGGCGGCGGTGTCCAGGATCAGCGTGGCGGTGGCGGCGTCCAGGTCGGCGGCCGACCGCAGGTGCTTGATCACTGGAGCCCTCCGATCAGCTTGACCTCGTCGGCGCCGTCCACCTCGGTGAGCGACACCTTGACGCTCTCGCTGAGGGCGGTCGGGATGTTCTTGCCGACGTAGTCGGCGCGGATCGGCAGCTGGCGGTGGCCCCGGTCGACCAGGACCGCGAGCTGCACCGAGCTGGGCCGGCCGACGTCGTTGAGCGCGTCCAGGGCGGCCCGCACGGAGCGGCCGGAATAGAGGACGTCGTCGACGAGGATCACCCGCAGGCCGTCGATGCCGCCGCCGGGCATCTCGGTCCGGCCGAGCGCGCGGGTGGCCCGCATCCGCAGATCGTCGCGGTAGAGCGTGATGTCCAGCGAGCCGACCGGCACCTCGACGCCCTCGAAGGCGTGGATGCGGGCGGCGAGGCGGTGCGCGAGCGGGACGCCCCGGGTCGGGATGCCGAGCAGCACGGTGCCGGTGGCGCCGGAGGTCTTCTCGAGAATCTGATGGGCGATCCGGTCGACGACCCGATGCAGGTCGGACTCCGCCAAAATGATCTTGCTAGGTGTGTCAGCGCGTGGTTGTGCCACGGCGGACCTCCTTCCCCGCCTCACGGGACGGGTCGTTAAAGGACGTCTTTCTCGGCCGATGCGGTGCTTCCCGGCCGATTCCTGACCGGGCCCCGGAAGGGTCCGGCCGTATGGCTGACGCTACGTTACCAGTGGACGAGGCGTTGACCATGGTGACGTGCCTGACCCCGAATCGGCCCTCGTTTCGCACGGGTGTGACGGCTCATCGGTAACCAACACTTGACCGGCGGTCGCAAACTCCGTACCGTCACGCAGCGTAGCGATCCGTGGGGAAAGAACCCCCGCGGGCCAGCACAGTACCGGGAGTGTCCGTATGCCGTCTGAGTACGCGAAGTCGCTGGGCGCTCGCCTGCGCTCCATCCGCCAGCAGCAGGGCCTGTCCCTGCAGGGTGTGGAAGAGAAGTCCAACGGCCGCTGGAAGGCGGTCGTGGTCGGCTCCTACGAGCGGGGTGACCGCGCCGTCACCGTGTCGCGTCTGGCCGAGTTGGCCGACTTCTACCGTGTGCCCGTCTCCGAGCTGCTGCCCGACGGCAGCGGGATCCGCCTGGAGGCGACCAACAAGATCGTGCTGGACCTGGAGAAGCTGTACGACACCACCGGCGAGGACCTCGCCTACGTGGCGCGGTACGCCCGGGCCATCCAGCAGCAGCGCGGCGACTACAACGGCCGCGTCCTCTCCATCCGCGCCGACGACCTGCGCGCGCTCGCCATCGTCTACGACATCTCGCCGTCCGGCCTCATCGAGCGCCTGACCGAGCAGGGTGTGCTCGTCGCCGACCCGCGCGCGTTCTTCGCCAGCTGAACACCCGTTTTCCCGCACCGCCGTAACGCCCCCCGTAAGCCCGCGTCGCCCCCCTCGACGCGGGCTTTCGCATGTCCCTGATCCGCGCACCCCGCGTCCCCACAGCCCGCGTGTTGATTTGCGGCTCGCTCCGCACCCCAAGTCCCCACAGCCCCCGTGTCGATTTGCGGCTCGCTCCGCACCCCAAGTCACCACAGATAGGACCGGTGGCTGCCTGCGTGAACCATCGGGGTGCCGGGGCCGTAGAACTTCACAAGATCGAAGGGGGCCGGCGATGCGGGTGACGGGTGCAACGGCGTGTAACCGTCGAGGACGCACCGGGCCGCCACGCCATTCGATGCCATCTATCGGCTGCCCCCACCCATCGGGTCGGGAGAGCGTTTGCTGAGGTGAGGGCCGTCGCTCTCCGTCGTCACGGAAGCGTGTCGTCCCGGAAGCGGGTGCCCGTCCGATGTGCGTACCGGACAAAGCGAAACGGTCCGGACCACAAGCGGTCCGGACCGTTGCGACACGGCTCAGCGATCGCCTCGGATCGCCGGCATCGGCTCAGCGAGCCGCCCGGGTCGCGAAAGCCGCGATCCGGTCCAGCAGGCCGTTCAGGAAGCGCGGGCTGTCATCGGTGGACATCTCCCGGGCCAGCTCCACCGCCTCGGTGATCGCCACCGGGTCGTCGACGTCCGGCTCGTAGAGCAGCTCGTAGACCGCGATGCGCGCCAGGTTGCGGTCCACGGCCGGCATCCGGTCGATGGTCCAGCCCTCGGCGTAGCTGGCGATCAGCTCGTCGACGCGGTCCAGGTGCTTGGCGACGCCCTCGATCAGGGTGACGGCGTAACCGAGGTGCTCGGGGTGCGGCTTGGCGATCCGGTCCAGGTAGGTGACCAGCACCTGGCTCGGCGGCACGTCGCGCAGGTCGGCCTCGAAGAGGACGTCCAGCGCTCGTTTGCGGGCCTTGCGACGCGCGAGCCGTTCCTTCTTGGGACCTTCGGCCATCAGCTGCGGCCGAGGTAGCGGCCGTCGCGGGTGTCGACCTTGATCTTCTCACCGGTGGTGATGAAGAGCGGGACCTGGACGGTGGCGCCGGTCTCGATCGTGGCGGGCTTGGTGCCGCCGGTGGAACGGTCGCCCTGCAGGCCCGGCTCGGTGTAGGTGACCTCGACGAACACGCTGGTCGGCAGCTCGATGTAGAGCGGCACACCCTCGTGCGTGGCGACGGTGGCCTCGGCCTCGGCGAGCAGGTAGTTCGCGTTCTCGCCGACGGTGCCGCTGTTCACCGGGATCTGGTCGTAGGTGTCCAGGTCCATGAAGATGAAGTCTTCGCCGTCCTTGTACAGGTACTGCATGGTGCGCTTGTCGACGGTTGCGGTGTCGACCTTGGTGCCCGCGTTGAAGGTCTTGTCCACGACCTTGCCGGACAGGACGTGCTTCAGCGTGGTGCGCACGAAGGCCGGCCCCTTGCCAGGCTTGACGTGCTGGAACTCAACGACGGTCCACAGCTCTCCGTCGAGGTTGAGAACCAGGCCGTTCTTCAGGTCGTTGGTGGAAGCCATGTTTCTCTAAAGCTCCGTCTGCCTTGATCTTGACGCGTATCGGTGACCGAACGAGTTTAGCGGCGTCAGCCCGTTTCCAGCGAATCGGGGCTTACCGCGCGATGTGTTCCAGAGCCAGTCGGTAACCATCGAAACCGAGTCCCGCGATGACACCGCTCGCCACGGCGGAAATCACCGAATGGTGGCGAAACTCCTCTCGGGTGTGCACGTTCGAGATGTGCACCTCGATCAGCTTGCCGCGCAGCATCGCACACGCGTCCCGGACCGCGTAGTTGTAATGCGTCCAGGCGCCCGGGTTGAGCACCACGTCGGCGCCCTCGTCCGCGGCCTGGTAGAGCCACTCCAGCATCTGGTGCTCGGCGTTGGTCTGCCGGACCTCGACGGTGACGTCCAGCTCCCCGGCGGTCTTGCGGCACAACTCGACCAGGTCCTGATAGCTGGCCGAGCCGTAGACGCCGGGCTCCCGCAGACCGAGCCGGCCCAGGTTGGGCCCGTTCAACACATAGATCATCGGGCCACCGCCGCGTACGCCCGGTGCAGCAGCTCGTCGTCGGGGCCGGCCAGGATGCCCGGCTTCGCCAGGCCGTCCAGGACGACGAAGCGCAGGGTGGCGGCCCGCGTCTTCTTGTCCACGCGCATGCCGGCGAGCAGATCGGGCCAGGCCTCCCCGGGGTACGACGTGGGCAGCCCCAGCGACTCGAGGATCGCCCGGTGCCGGTCCGCGGTGGCGTCGTCCAGCCGCCCGGAGAGCCGCCCCAGCTCAGCCGCGAAGATCATGCCGACCGAGACCGCGTGGCCGTGCTTCCACGAGTATTTCTCGCGCCGCTCGATCGCGTGCCCCAGCGTGTGCCCGTAGTTCAGGATCTCCCGCAACCCGGACTCCTTCAGGTCCACGCTCACCACGTGACCCTTCAGGTTGACCTTGCGCTCCACCAGGTTCCGGAGGACGTCCCCGCGCGGGTCCATCGCCGCCGCCGGATCGGCCTCGATCAGGTCCAGGATCGTCGGGTCACCGATGAAGCCGCCTTTCACCACCTCGGCCAGCCCCGCCGCGACGTCCTCGGCCGGCAGCGTGTCCAAAGCGTCCAGATCACAGATCACCCCGGCCGGCGGATGGAAGGCGCCGACCAGATTCTTGCCCGCGGCTATGTTCACCGCGGTCTTGCCGCCGACCGCCGCGTCGACCATGCCGGCCACCGACGTGGACACCGGCACCCAGCGCACCCCGCGCAGCCAGGCCGCGGCGACGTAGCCCGCCAGGTCGGTGGTCGCTCCACCGCCGACCCCGACAACCACGTCGGTACGCGTGAAGCCCGCCGCCCCGAGCTCGTCCCAACAGCGGGCCGCGACCTCGATCGTCTTCCCGCGCTCAGCGTCGGGAACCTCGATCGGCACGACCGTCGCCGCGCCGAGGTCCTTCGTCATCGCCTCGGCCCGGTCCTTCAGCGGCGCCGGAAAGATGACGGCGACCCGGGCGGCGCCGGCGGTCAGAGCCGGCAGCTCGCAGGCCAGCCCGCGGCCGACTATGACGTCGTAGGGGTCGTCGATCCCGATCGGGATCCGGGTCGGCGGAATGCTGTTCACCACGGCCGCCACCCTATCGGCGTGCGGTTGGCGATGGGGGGTGTGGGCTGGAGCGTTCCACCTCGCGGACGGTTGTTGGCGCCTGGCTCCGCCGCAGGCGGCGGTTCACCTGCGGCGGGCTTTGTCTGCGGCGGGCTTTGCCTCCGCACACGGAGGGCGGCGTCTCGATGTCGTCCCGTCCCTCCACGGGCACGACTTCCGCGTACGCCGTCGTGGTGGGCATAGGTGATCCAAGGCCGCGCCGGACGAGTTCGGCGGCGGCAGGCGCGAAGAAGGCAACTATTGCCATAGCGCCACATTGAAGTCCTGACGCCGGTCCCAGCTGCCCACACCGACGGCCTGGATCCCGGAATATTGGCGCGGGCGGTGAGCCCGGGCACCCCCATCATGTACCTATGAGCGGCGTGGAAACGGCTCTTCTCAATGTCGGCCGGGCGATCGTGACGCCCCTGTTCACCCGTTGGCTGGGCGGGCGGCGCCTGTCCCGCGAACGCACCCTGCCGTTGAGCTCGTTGCTGCGGCAGAAGGCCACCGACGAGTTCAGTCGCCGCCGCGGCGAGCGTGAGATCGAGGCGGTCGTCGACGAGGTAGGCGAACGGATGCGGCCGCTGATCAGGACGCGGTTCGCCGCGCTGCCTCCGGAGGAGGTCGAGTCCTGTCTGGAGGCGGTCGCCGACACGTTCAACCGCGCCGACCTGACGGACGACGCCCTTTTCACTGTCGACCTGGACCCGGTCGTCCTGAAGACGCACCTGGGTCGCTCGGCGCCGCCGGCCGGCCTGTCCGAACTGGGCGAGCGTCTGTACGACGTGGCTCTCGAGGACTGCGCCCGCTGTTTCTGCCAGTTCGTGGTCCAGACGGCGCCGTTCACCGGCCGCGCCCAGGTGGAGATTCTGTCGCGCCTGTCGGAGATCACCGACGTCATGTCGTCCGTCATGGAACGGTTGGTCGTGACCTCGCCGGAGCCCGCCGGCGACTTCCTGCCGCGGTACCGGGACTTTTTGGCCCGAAAGCTCAGCGCCCTCGAACTCGTCGGTCTGGACACGCAGTTCCGGCCGCGGACCGCGGTCAGCGTCGCCTACATCAGCCTGGCGGTCAGCGGTGACGGTCCGGTG
Organism: Actinoplanes sp. 13; assembly: GCF_056134165.1. Taxonomy (NCBI): domain Bacteria; kingdom Bacillati; phylum Actinomycetota; class Actinomycetes; order Micromonosporales; family Micromonosporaceae; genus Actinoplanes; species Actinoplanes sp. 13. Next base: position 122,488 of record NZ_JBVYOQ010000006.1, read on the forward strand.
ACCCGGGCCCGTCCGCCGCAGTGGGATCCCGGCCTGCTCCGGCACGCCCGGCCGGACGACAGTTCGGAACGCGTCGAACAGGCGCTGGCCAGGCGTACCCGGACGCTGATCCGGGGCGAGGCCGGCGCCGGGAAGTCCACGCTGCTGCGGTGGCTGGCGGTGACCGCGGCCGCAGAGCGTTTCACCGGTGCGCTCGCCGACTGGAACGGCCGGATCCCCTTCCTGATCAAACTGCGCAGCTGGCCGGACGAGCTGCCCGCCCCGGAGCAGTTCCTGATCGGCTCGGCGGACCCGATCGCCGGGACCATGCCGCCGGGATGGGTGCACGAACAACTGCGCGGCGACCGGGCGTTGCTCCTGGTGGACGGCGTCGACGAGTTGGCGATGGAACGCCGCCCCCAGGTGCGGGCCTGGCTGCGGGATCTGCTGCTGGCGTACCCCGGCATGCTGGTCGTGGTGACCTCCCGGCCACCGGCCGCGCCGGTCCGCTGGCTCGACGCCGAAGGCTTCGACTCGCTCACCCTGGAGCGGCTGTCACCCTCCGACGTGCGCGCGCTGATCAGTCAATGGCACCGGGCCGCCCGCACGTCACCCTCCCTGCCGTGCCCGGCCTCCGATCTGGTCCGGTACGAACAGAGTCTGCTCACGCAGCTGGCGGCGAACCGGCATCTGTACCGCCTCGCGGGCAATCCGCTGATGGCCGCGATGCTCTGCGCGCTCAACCTGGAGCGTCAGACGCACCTGCCGCCGGACCGGATGGGCATCTATCAGGCGGCGGTGGACATGATGCTGCACCGGCGCGACACCGAGCGGGGCGTGCACTCCACGTTGCCGGCGATGACCGTCCGGGAACGCCTCCAGCTCCTACAGGACCTGGCCTGGCGGATCTGTTTGAACAACCGCTCCGAGCTGTCCCGCGACGAGGCCGAGGAGTACCTGTCCCGGCGCCTCGCCGGGATGCCCCGGAGCACCGCGCCGGCGCCCATGGTGCTCACACATCTGCTCGAGCGGAGTGGCCTGCTGAGGTCTCCGGCGGTCGGCCGGATCGACTTCGTGCACCGCACCTTCCAGGAGTACCTGGCCGCCCGCGAGGCCGCCGAGCAGGACATGGGCGGTCTGCTCACCACGCATGCCCACCTCGATGCCTGGCGCGAGATCATCGTGATAGCGGCCGGCCACGGCAACAGTCCGATGCGCACCGAGTTGATGCGGGGCGTCCTTCAGCGTGCCGAGCGGGAGCCCCGGCATCGCCGGGCCCTCCTTCTGCTCACCGGCGCCTGCCTGGAGACCATGCCGTCGCTGGAGCCGCCCGAACTCCTCGTCGAGGTGGACACGCTGCTGTCCGGGCTGCTGCCGCCCCGCAGCCGCAAGGAGACCCAGTCGCTGTACCCGGTGGGCGAGCCCATCCTGCGCCGGCTCCCGACCAGCCCGGAGGGGCTGACGGAGGCGCAGGCCGCCGCGGTGGTGCGGACGGCCGCGCTGGTGAACGGGCCTGCGGCGCTTCGTCTGCTCGGTGGGTTCACGCACGATCCGCGACCGGAGGTGCAACAGGAGTTGATCGAGGCATGGTCGTTCTTCGACCAGGACGCCTACGCGCAGGAGGTGCTGGCTGACGCGCCTCTGCCGGACGGGGAGATCTGGATCCGCACGCCGTCGCTGCTCGGATCGGTGCGGCACCTGAAGCATGTGAAACGGGTGGTGGCCGATTTCGACACCGATGTCGACCTCGACGCGCTGCCGGGGTCGCCCCTGCTGCGGGCTCTTTATCTGAAGCGGGGATGGCACGGCTCCACGGAGGTTTTGCGGCGGTTCCCGGGGCTCGAGGGTTTTCAGATCGTCCTCGACGACGGCCGGACGACCCCCGCGGATCTTGCGCCGCTGCGGGACCTGCCGAGCCTCCGCTGGTTGTTCCTCGACGGGGATGTCGGTGTGGACGACGCGATGTTGGCGGCCGTGTCGGCATTCACCCAGTTGGACATGTGCCGGTTCGTGCGCGGATCCGCCGGCGACCTGGGTCCCCTGGCGAACCTGACGAAGTTGAGTTCGCTCTATCTCAACGGCGGCCAGATCGCCTCGTTCGAACCTCTGGCGCGACTTCCCATGACAGATCTCGGGCTGCGCGGTATCTCTTGCGACCCTGGTCCGCGGTCGCGTCCTTTCGATCGCATCGTGCCCGGGCTCCAGCGCCTACGGCTCTATCGCAGCTCGTGGCCATCCGATCTGACCTTCATCCGCCACCTCGACCAGCTCGGCGAGATGGTTATAGATCATGAAGTGGTGCCGCGGCTGAGGGGCATCCGGCTGCCCGGCACCCTGCGGAAGATGATCATCCTCAGCGATCCTCCGCTCCCTGACGACCCCATCGACCTGTCGACGCTCACGGAGTTCCCTCAGCTGAGCGAAGTGCTCATCTTCGGGCACCGGCATCCGGTCGACTTCGCGGGGCTGCGGCGGTGGACCGGAGGGCCGTTGACCGTGCAGCTCGAGAAATGGCAGAAAACGGCAGGTCGTGATCAGTTGCCGGCTGAGGTCCGCATCCGCCGCGGGCGGATGCTGTAGGCGGCTTCCCGGCTCACCGGAGCAGGTCCACGATCTCCTCGGCGATCTGGTCCGGCTCGCGGCCGTCGGTCGCCACCGTGTGGGTGGCCACCTCCAGATAGAGCGGCTTCCGCTGCTCCATCAGATACTTCAGCGTCGCCCGCGGGTTGAGCGCCAGCAACGGCCGCCCCGCGCCCATCCCCACCCGCTTGATGGCGTCCGACAGCTCGACCGTCAGAAACACCACCGTCTGCGGATCCAGCAGCTTCCGCGTCCCCTCGTCGAGGATCGCGCCGCCGCCCAGCGCCAGCACCCCGTCGAAGGACGACAGGGCGGAGGCCACGACCGCACGTTCCAGCTCGCGGAACGCCGCCTCCCCGTCGTCCACGAAGATCTCCGGGATCGGCTTTCCGGCCTGCTCCTCGATGAGGGCGTCGGTGTCCGCGAACGGCACACCGAGCCGGGCCGACAGAAGCCTGCCGACCGTGGTCTTACCGGCGCCCATCACGCCGACCAGGACCAGGGCGGGAGCCATCAGCGGATCACCAGGGTGTCGAGGTACGACCGGAGGTTGCGCCGGATCTCGGCGACCGAGTCGCCGCCGAACTTCTCCGTCGCGGCCTCGGCCAGCACGAGCGCGACCATCGCCTCCGCGACCACCGCCCCGGCGGGCACGGCGCAGACGTCCGAGCGCTGGTTGATGGCGGTGGTCGCCTCGCCGGTGACGATGTCGACGGTCTGCAGCGCCCGGTTGAGCGACGAGATCGGCTTCAGGGCGGCGCGGACGCGCAGCGGCTCGCCGTTGGTGATGCCGCCTTCGAGGCCGCCGGCCCGGTCGGTGACGCGGCGGACGCCGTCCGGCGTGGGGATGATCTCGTCGTGGGCGACCGAGCCGCGGGAGCGGGCCTGGGTGAAACCGTCGCCGATCTCGACGCCCTTGACCGACTGGATCGACATGAGGGCGGTGGCGAGGCGGGCGTCCAGTTTGCGGTCCCACTGCACGTGCGAGCCGAGGCCGGGCGGCACGTTGTAGGCGAGCACCTCGACGATGCCGCCGAGCGTGTCGGCGTCCTGTTTCGCGGCGTCGACCTCGGCGACCATCCGGGCGCTGGCCTCCGGGTCGAGGCAGCGCAGCGGGTCGGCGTCGATGCGCTCGAAGTCGTCGGGGGTGGGGATCAGGCCGGGTTTCGCGGCGACCGAGCCCAGCTCGATCACGTGCGAGACGATGTCGATGCCGAGCGCCTGCTTGATCATCGCCTTGGCGACCACGCCGACGGCGACGCGGGCCGCGGTCTCCCGGGCGCTGGCGCGTTCCAGGATCGGGCGGGCGTCGGTGTGCCCGTACTTCTGCATGCCGGCCAGGTCGGCGTGGCCGGGCCGGGGCCGGGTGAGCGGGGCGTTGCGCGCCTGCGCGGCCAGCTCGTCGGGGTCGACCGGGTCGGCCGCCATCACCGTGCGCCACTTGGGCCACTCGGTGTTGCCGACCCGGATCGCCACCGGGCTGCCCAGCGTGACGCCGTGCCGCAGGCCGCCGATCACCTCGATCTCGTCCTGCTCGAACTTCATCCGGGCGCCGCGCCCGTAACCGAGGCGGCGGCGCACGAGGTCGCGCATGATGTCGCTGCTCGTCACCTCCACCCCGGCGGGAACACCCTCCAGCATGGCGACGAGAGCCGGTCCGTGCGATTCACCTGCGGTAAGCCAGCGCAACACGGCGAACAGTCTGTCACGGCAGGCTCGCTGCCCGAAATGCGGGCAGCTCCGTCCCGCGAGTCGGGACCGGGAGCCCGGCGGCGAAAAGATCCAACTGGAAGTAAATTCGCGGGCGTGGCCGTGCGAACACCGGAGAAGACGAGCCGGGCCCTGCTGATCGTCATTCTCGGGCTGATCAGCACGATCGGGCCGCTGTCGCTCGACATGTATCTGCCGGCTCTGCCCGATCTCGCCCGCGACCTGGACGTCTCCCCGTCCGAGGTGCAGCTGTCGCTCACCTCGTGCCTGATCGGGATGGCGATCGGTCAGCTGGTCTTCGGCCCGCTCAGCGACCGGTGGGGACGCAGGCGACCGGTGGTGGCCGGGCTCTGCGCGTACGCCCTCCTGTCGTTCCTGATCGCCCTGGCCCCCTCGGCGCCGGTGCTGACCGGCCTGCGTCTCCTGCAGGGTCTCGCCGGCGGAGCCGGCGTCGTCGTCGCCCGCGCGGTGGTCCGCGACGTGGCGTCCGGTGCCGCGGCGGCGAAGCTGTTCTCCAGCCTGACCCTGGTCTTCGGCCTGGCACCGATCGCCGCGCCGAGCCTGGGCAGCCTGGTGCTGCGGCTGACGTCGTGGCACGGCGTCTTCGTCGCGCTGGGGATCATCGCGGTGCTGCTCACCCTGCTGGTCGCGGCCGGCCTGCCCGAGACGCTGCCGGCGGAACGGCGCAGCCGAGGCGGACTGGGCACGGTCACCCGCACGGCCCGCACGATCTTCAAGGACAAGATCTTCCTTGGGTACGCCCTGGCGCAGTCCTTCACCTTCGCGGCGCTGTTCGCGTACATCTCCGGGTCGTCGTTCGCCATGCAGGACGGGTACGGGCTGTCCCCCACCACCTACAGCCTGCTGTTCGGCGCGAACGCAATCGGGCTGATCATCCTGAGCCAGGTCAACGGCCGGCTGCTCAACCGGTGGAGCCTGCGGCAGTTGATGTTCCTGGGCCTGGGCGTGCAGCTGGTGGCCGGCGTGCTGGCTTTGCTCGGCGCCACGACCGGCCGCCTGCCGGTCCTCGCCACGGGGCTGTTCCTGCTGGTCGGCGCGATCGCGATCGTCCAGCCGAACACGACGGCGCTGGCCCTGGACCGCTATCCGGAGAACGCCGGCGCGGCGGCCGCCCTGCTCGGCGGCGTGCAGTCGGTGGTCGCCTCGGCGGCGGCGCCGCTGGCCGGAATCGGTGATCCGGGCCAGGGCGTGCCGATGAGCGTGGTGATCCTGGGTTTCGCGGTGGCCGCGCTGCTGTCGACGGTGGCGCTGACCGTCACCGGTTCCGGACGGCGTCGTCGAGAGCGCTCCGCATAGCCTCCTCGGGCGCCTCGCCGACGCCGGTGAACTGCTCGAACTGGCTCAGCGCCTGGGCCAGCAGCAGGTCCAGACCGGAGAGGACCGGCACGCCGGCGGCGGCGGCCGAGGCGGCGAGCGGGGTCGGCCACGGGTCGTAGAGCGCGTCGAAGTACACACTGCCGGCCTGCCAGGTCACCCGTTCCGCCAGCTCGTCGGCGGCGCCCTTCGGCACCGTCGAGATGATCGCGTCGGCCTGGAAGGCGCCCGGTGCGTCGGCCCAGCCGGCGCCCGCCAGCTCGAGGCCGAGGGCCACCGCGACCGGCTCCAGCTCCGCGCGGACCTCCGGGCGGCGGGTCACCACGGTGACCGACCGGGCGCCGAGCTCCGCGGCGGCGGCGAGGGCGGCCCGGGCGGTGCCACCGCCACCGAGCACGGTGATCCGTGGAGGCGCCTCCTTGACCGCGTGCCGGCCGCGACTCACGCCGAGCCCGGCCTCCCGCAGCACCCGGACCATGCCGGCGACGTCGGTGTTGTCCGCCTGCCAGCTGTTGTCCGGGCGGCGGACCAAGGTGTTCGCCACCCCGGCGGCGAGAGCGACGGGCGTGGCCGTGTCGGCGAGCCGCAGCGCGGTCTCCTTGAGCGGCATGGTCAGCGACAGGCCGGCCCATTCCGGGCCCAGACCGGCCACCAGGTCGGGCAGCTCGGACTCGGCGCACTCGATCGCCTCGTAGATCCAGCCGGTCAGGCCGGCGGCGGCGAACCCGGCATTGTGGATCACCGGGGAGAGCGAGTGCGCGATCGGCTTGCCGCAAACGGCGGCCTTCCGGCCGCCGGACGGGGTCTCGTCTTGGCTCTGCACGCGCTCACTCTACGGCGCGGGCGCGCGCTGCCCGCCGAGCCCTGAGCGTGTCTCAGCAGAGCGGGATGCCGTTGCGGCACGCCTCCTGGATGTTCCGGTCGTGCTCCGCGTTGGTGACCGCGAACTTGGACTTCTTGGTCTTCGGGTCGACCGCCACGAAGAACAGCCACGGACCGCTCGGCGGGTTGAGCGCACCGCTCAGCGCGGCCCGTCCCGGGCTGTTGATCGGGCCCACCGGGAGGCCCTTCACGATCTCCGTGTTGTACGGGTTCTTCGGGTCCTCCATCTCCTGGACCTTCAGTTCCCCCGAGTGCTTGGGGTCCTTGCCGTTGAGCTCCAGCCAGTAGTTCGTGGTCACGTCGAACTGCAGCGGGATCTTCTCGATGTAGGCCCGGTTGTAGGCGACCCGGGAGATCTTGGCGAGGTCCTGCGGGATACCGGCCTCGGCCTGTGACAGCGACGCCACGATCAAGGCCTCGTACGGCGAGACGTCGAGCTTGCTCTGCACACCGTCGGCGAACTCCAGCTCACCGGTGACGGTGAGGAAGTGATCGACCATGATCTTGAGGATCTGCTCGGCCGTCGCCTTGGGGTCGAACTCGTACGTGTCCGGGTAGAGGAAGCCCTCGACGGTCTTGGAGACCTTCTTGCCGTCGGTGCGGTTGAACCACCAGTCCGGCACGCCGAGCGCCTCCGGGTCCTTGGCGGCGGTCTCGAACTGCTTGACCGGGATGCCGGTGGCCTTGGCGAGCAGGTCGAACGTCTGCTTCGCGGACTTGCCCTCGGGGATGGTGACGCCACGGCTGAGCCGGGACTTCGGGTCCAGCATCAGGGCGACCGCGTCGGTGGCCTTCATCTGCTTGAGCAGGGTGTAGGACCCGGCCTGGATGTTCTTGCTCTTCGGCTCGTCCTCGGCCGCGTTGGTGAACGCCTTCGTGCTCTTCACCACGCCGGCCCGGACCAGCTCGTTGCCGATCTCGGTGAGCGAGGAGTCCTTCTCGACGGTGATCTGCACCTCGCCGGAGCCGGGGCCGTCGAAGTCGGCCGCGACGAAGAGGTCCTTGACCTTCGTGTAGCCGAAGTAGACGCCGCCGCCCAGGACAGCCAGCAGCACGAAGGTCATGATGAACGCGACCGCGGAGCGGCCACCGCTCTTCTTCGCCCGATGTCTGCGGACCTCGCCCCGCTCGGCGCTCTCGTCGAACGCCACATCCAGCTCGTCGATCATGTCCTCTGCCTCCGCTGCCCGTCCAGCCGGCTCCGCAGGATTTGCGATCCCGGCCGCTGCTTCGATGGCGGCCCGCCTGCGGGCAGTGACCGCGTGACCCGGCACTGACGGGCACCATACCCACATCGATGCCCTGTCGCCCACCCCGGCGACCTTGCGCTCATTCGATGGTCACCCTCCGTCGTTCCGGGTGACCAGTCCCGCTTCCGGCGGACCTTTGTCCAACGCGCGGGGGCCACCGGCGAAACGCACGTCGGGCACAGCCAGTAGTTGACCGTACTGTCCAACTGCGGACAGCACGCCGGTTCCCGGTTGTCGATCAAGTCAGCCCCTGCCTCCGCTGCGCGGTCAGCCAGCCCTGCAAGATCTCCACGGCGGCCGCCTGGTCGACGACCGCACGCTGGCGTTTCCCGCGGACACCGCGCTCGGACAGGCGCCGGGTGGCGACGACGGTGGACATCCGCTCGTCGGTGAGCAGCACCGGCAGCGGCGCGACCAGCTGGGCCAGCCGCCGCACGTAGGCGCGGATGTGGCCGGCCGCCACACCCTCGCGCCCGCTGAGGTCCACCGGGAGCCCGACCACGAGCGCGACCGCCTCGTACTCCGCCGCGAGCCGTGCCAGCTCCGCCATGTCTGCCGGGGTGCCGTCCGGACCGGTCTGGAGATCGCGGGGCACGGTCGCCACCGGGCTCGCCAGAATGCCGTCGGGGTCGCACCTGGCCACCCCGACCCGGACCTGGCCCACGTCCACACCGAGGCGCACGCCCCGGGTGAAGGCCTGCGTCACGCCACCACCCTGCCTTGATCAAGTCTCGACGCGAAGAGTAGTCGTCGATCACCAGGAACAGCCGACGCCGAGTTTGCGCCCAGCAGCATAGCGGGCCTCTGTCCCGATGTGCCGTCCGGACGACAACAAGCGGGCCCGTCACCGAACGTGACGGGCCCGCTGCTGATCATCGGAGGTGACGGGCTCACTGCGCCGCGTCGGCGACCGCCTTCTCGACGGCCGCGAGCAGGCGCGGCGCCTCCGCGGCGGGCAGGCCGCCGCCCTGCGCCAGGTCGGCGTTGCCGCCGCCCCGGCCGGACAGGGCGCCCTTGACCAGATCGGCCGCGGACAGTCCCCGGCTCTTCGCGGCGCCGTTGACCGCCACGATCAGCGACGCCTTGCCGCCGGACCGGGCCGCCACCGCGACCACCGCCGGGCGGGCCGCGTCGATCTTGCCGCGGATCTCCTGCGCGAGCGTGCGCACGTCGTTGCCGGCCGCGCCCTCGGGCGCCTCGGTCCCCACGTACGCCACGCCGCGCACGTCACGAGCCGCGTCGGCGAGCGAGCCGGCGCCGCCCAGCACCATCTGGGCCCGCAGCTTCTCCAGCTCCTTCTCCGCGTCGCGCAGAGCCGTGACCGTCTGCTCGACCCGGTCGGCGACCTGGTCGCCGGGCACCCGGAACAGCTCCGCCAGCCGGGAGACCAGCAGGTGCTCCTTGGCCAGGAAGCCGAACGCGTCGATGCCGACCAGCGCCTCGACCCGGCGCACCCCGGAGCCGATCGACGCCTCGGTGAGAATCTTCACGAGGCCGAGCTGGCCGGACCGGGCCACGTGCGTGCCACCGCACAGCTCACGCGCGTAGTCGCCGACTTCAACCACACGGACCTCGTCGCCGTACTTCTCACCGAACAGCGCCATCGCGCCGAGCCGGCGCGCCTCGTCCTGGGAGGTGATGAACGCGTGCACCTCGAGGTCGCGCAGCAGCACCTCGTTGATCTGCTGCTCCACGTCGAACAGCACCGACGGGTTGACCGCGCCCGGGGTGTGGAAGTCGAAGCGCAGCCGGCCCGGCGCGTTCAGCGAGCCCGCCTGGGTCGCCGACTCGCCGAGGAAGTTGCGCATGGTCTGGTGCACCAGGTGGGTCGCGGTGTGCGAGCGCGAGATCGCCTTGCGCCGGTCGATGTCGATCTCCGCGAGGCCACTCTCGCCGGTTCGCACCTCACCGCTGACCACCCGCGCCTTGTGCACGATCAGGCCCGGGATCGGCTGCTGCACGTCGACGACCTCGAGGCGGCCGCTGCCGACGCTGATCAGGCCGGTGTCCGGCTGCTGGCCACCGCCCTCGGCGTAGAACGGGGTGGTGTCCAGGACCAGCTCGACGAAGTCGCCCTCGCCGGCCACCTCGACCGCCCCGCCGGCGCCGATCAGCGCCCGGACCCGGGACTCGCGCGAGACCTCCTGATAGCCGGTGAACTCGACCGGGCCGCCCGCGTCCAGCGCCGACCGGTACGCCGAGAGGTCCGCGTGGCCGGTCTTGCGCGCCGCCGCGTCCGCCTTCGCCGCCGCCTTCTGCTCCGCCATCAGCCGGCGGAACCCGTCCTGGTCGACCTGCAGCCCCTGCTCCTGCGCGATCTCCAGGGTCAGGTCGATCGGGAAGCCGTACGTGTCGTGCAGCTTGAACGCCTGGGAGCCGGACAGCTGCTTGCCACCGGACTTCTTCGTGTCGGTGATCGCGGTGTCCAGGATCGTCGTGCCCGCCCGCAGCGTGGACAGGAACGCGTCCTCCTCCGCGTACGCGTACGTGGAGATCCGGCCGAACTCCTCGGCCAGCTCCGGGTACGACGGGGACATGCAGTCCCGCGCGATCGGCAGCAGGATCGGCAGCGCCGGCTCCTGCCAGCCGAGCAGGCGGATGGCCCGGATCGCCCGGCGCATGATCCGGCGCAGCACGTAACCGCGGCCCTCGTTGGAGGGCACCACACCGTCACCGATCAGCATCAGCGCGGTGCGGACGTGGTCGGCGATGACGCGCAGGCGCACGTCGTCGGGGTGGCTCTGGTTCGCCGCGTGACCGGACTGCCGGCCGTAGTCCTTGCCGGTCATCTCCGCGGCCCTGGCCAGGATCGGCCGGACCTCGTCGATCTCGTACAGGTTGTCGACGCCCTGCAGGATCGACGCGATGCGCTCCAGGCCCATGCCGGTGTCGATGTTCTGCTTCGGCAGGTCACCGACGATCGTGAAGTCTTCTTTCGACTTCACATCGGTGATCTCGTACTGCATGAAGACCAGGTTCCAGAACTCCAGGAACCGGTCCTCGTCGACCTCCGGGCCGCCGTCGGGGCCGTAGGACGGACCCCGGTCGTAGTAGAGCTCCGAACACGGGCCGGCCGGGCCCGGGATGCCCATCGACCAGAAGTTGTCCTTCTTGCCGCGGCGCACGATCCGCTCCGCCGGCATCCCGGTCTGCTTCCAGATCTCGATCGCTTCCTCGTCGTCGAGGTAGACGGTCGCCCAGATCCGCTCCGGGTCCAGCCCGAAGCCGCCCTGCTCGACCGGCTTCGTCGACAGCTCCCACGCCAGCGGGATCGCGCCCGCCTTGAAGTAGTCGCCGAACGAGAAGTTGCCGTTCATCTGGAAGAACGTGCCGTGCCGGCTGGTCTTGCCGACCTCGTCGATGTCCGGCGTCCGGATGCACTTCTGCACGCTCACCGCACGCGGGAACGACGGCGTGCGCTGCCCCAGGAAGTACGGCACGAACTGCACCATGCCGGCGTTGATGAACAGCAGGTTCGGGTCGTCGATGGCCGGCAGCGGGGCACTCGGGACCACCGTGTGCCCGTTCGCCTCGAAATGCGCCAGATAGCGCCGCTTGATCTCCGCGGTCTTCATCGAGTTCCCTCCTGCGAGCCGGGCCCCGCGTCCTCGCGGTACTCGGCGAACTTGTCCTCGTACAGCTCCCCGGCGGCGAACGCCTCGTGGATCTGCTGCTCCCGCTCGGCCATGCCGTCGCGGACGTCATCCACGAAGCTACGCAGGGATTCGACGAGGCCGCCAGCGGATTCCGACAGCGAGGTCGCGATGCCGCTGGGCGTGAACTCGTTGGCCTTCTGGTTGAGCTTGCGGACGACGAGGGCGCCGACGGCCAGGCCGACACCGAGCCAGAGCAGGCGTTTCATGACGGGTTCTCTCCCTGCGCTCAGCGACCGGCCCGGCGGCGCTGCTTGATGGCGGCACGGACCTCACGCTCGTCCTCGGCGTGCCGCCGGGCGGCGGCGGCCTTGCGCAGGCCGTACCCGAACGAGGCGACCTTGACCAGCGGGTTGGCGGCGGCGGCCGAGACGACGGTGACCAGGTTGGCGATGTTGGCCGAGACGTTCTGCGCGTGCTCGGTCATGGTGTCGACCTTGGCGAGCTGGATGTTGACGCCGTCCAAAGAGACCTGGACCTGGCCCAGCGCGGTGTTCACGTTGTCCACCGTGGTGGTCACGTTGGTGAGCAGCGGGCCGGTGCGGTCCACGACGTCATTGATGGCCCGCGTGGCGGCGTCCACCGTGCGCCCCAGCTTGAGAATCGGCACTGCGAGCACCAGCACGAGCATCAGGAAGGCGCCCGCCGCGATCAGTCCTGCGATTTCTCCGGGGTTCATGTAGCGCGTCTCCTCTTCGGGTGGTCACGGCTTGGGCGGGACGACTAGCAGACCCTACCCTCCGTGACCACCGCGCGCGTCACGACGCCTGGGGTGTCGGCTCCAAGAGAGGATCGTCGGTCGGCAGCACCGGGTCCGGAGTCACACCGACCGGCCCCGGCGCCTCGTCCGTCTGCCCGCGCAGGTCCTCGATCGTGTTCTGGACCTTGATGCTGACCGTCGACCCGACACACTCCCCGGGTGCGGTCTGCCCCTCGACGGCGCCCGCGCTGCCCGCCTCCGGGACGGCCTCGAGCACCTGGTTCACCGCGCAGCCCGGCAGGCTGACGTAGAGGTCCAGAGTGAACTCGTCACGCCGCCAGCAGCTGTGCGCGCCCTCGCCCTCGTTGACCGGCGCCTTCGGGCAGCCGGCCACCTTCCACTCCCGCCAGCCGGCCTTGGTCAGCGCGGTCGTGTAGGCCGTCGCGGTGTCCTGAAGGGGCCGTTCGGACTGCGCGATCCGCTCCCGGAACCGGCACTCCAGGATGCACCAGTGGCTGCCGCTGCTCTGGTCCACCGCATCGGTGCCGGCCCAGGCCGGCACCTCCAGCGAGTCCAGCGACGCGAAGACCGGGTCGCTGGCCGCCGCCCGGATCGCGAAGAACCCGGGGAGCACCAGCAGCACCAGGCCGACCAGCGACATCAGCGCGGCGAGGCGCAGCCTCGGCTGAGCCCGAAACCTCCGGCGCAGATCGCCGAGCGGACCGCCACCCGCACTCTCGGCATCATCGGCGCCGGCCTCGACGGAAGACTTCGGCTGTACGGCCGGAGCGTCGCGCCCACCATCGGCCGGGCCCGCCGCCGGAGCGACAGCCGTCCGTGAAGGTGCGGCGGCACCGAGCGCCCGCGAAGGTCCGCCGCCGAGGGCGCCCACCGCCGCCGAGCCCACCGAAGCGGCCCCGACCGACGCTGCACCCACCGACGCTGCACCCACCGATGCCGAACCCACTGACGCGGAGCCCACCGACGCTGCGCCCACCGAGGCAGCGCCGACGGAAGCTGCACCGACCGATGCTGATCCGACCGACGCGGCACCGACAGAAGCAGCACCGACGGAAGCGGCACCCACCGAGGCAGCGCCGGCTGACGCGCGGCCGGGCCCACCGCGTGCCGGACCCGCGTCCGGGCCCGCCGGAGCGCGCTTCGGGACTGCCGCGCCGGCTCGTGCCGAGCCGAGCGGTCCGGTGCCGCCCGGGCCGGGCCCACCACGTCCGGGCTCACCACGTCCGGGCTCACCACGTCCGCGCCCGCCCTGGCCAGGTCCGCCCTGGCCGGGGGCGGCGGGGCTGCCGGGTGCGATCCCCGGCGCCGCGCCCATCGCGGCCGGTCCGGCCTCGGGACCGGAGGGACCCCGTCCGGGTCCACCCGCACGTCCCTTGCCCCGGCCGGGAGCACCTCCGCGGGCACGCCCGGGGGCGCCCGTAGCCGGGTCGCTGTCGGGTCCGGTGACGGCACGGCCGGGCATGGCCGCGCCGGCACGGGCCGGGCCCGGCTCGCGACGGCCGACCGGCTCACCCGCGCGGCCGACCGGTTCACCCGGACGGCCGGCGGCCGGGAAACCGCCCGAACCGGTGTCCTCGCCGTAGGGGTCGCCGGCGTCCTGGCGGACGCCACGACGACCGGGCCCGGGTTGTCCGGGCACCGCCGCACCGGGGCCACGGTCACCGGAAGGCGGCGGCACAGCGGCGCCACGCTCGCCCGGCTGCGGCGACACACCCCCGCGCTCGCCGGGAAGCGGCGGCACGCCCCCACGCTCGCCCGGCTGCGGCGGCACGCCGCCACGCGGCCCGCGGGCACCGGGGCGCTGGATCACGCCGGAAGTACTGTCGGCCATCGCTCCGGCACGGCCCGGCACGGCCGGCGTGCGAGCGCCTTCCCGGCCGGGGACCACCGGCGGAACGACCGCCGCGGAAGCACGGATCGGGCGCCCGTCACCGGGCCCGGTCCGGCGTGGACCGGGCACACCGGCCGGTCCGCCCTGCTGTGAAGGTCCGGCCTGCTGGGGTCCGCCGGGTGGCGGGGTCGGGCCGCCGGCCTCGGGGTCCTGCGGCTCGGCCGCACGGCGGCGTCCCCGCGGCTCGTTCCCCGGTGGGACGGCGCCGGTGTCGGGCCGGCCACGGCCGTACGCGCCGGTGTCGGACCCGGGACGGTCCGGACCCCGCGGGGCGGCACCCGAACCCGGACGGACGACGCTGTGCGATCCGGTGTCCGAGCCGGGCCGCACGAGCCGGTGCGAACCGGTCTCCGGCCCCGACTGGGCCGTGTCCGGGCGCACGAGCCGGCGCGAGCCGGTGTCCGGACCGCGCTGGGCCGGGTCGACGAGCCGGTGCGAGCCGGTGTCGGATCCGCGCCGGGTCGTGTCCGGGCCGACGAGCCGGTGCGAACCGGTGTCCGGCCCCGGCCGCCCGCGACCCGGCGCTCCGGCGCCGGAACCGGGACGCACCACGCCGTAGGCGCCGCTGTCGCCGCCCGCTCGCCCGCCGTCCGGGCTTCCGTGCCGGCCGGTGCGCTCACCGGGAACCGGCGGCACCGCGGGCCCGGCCCGGTGGCCGGCGTCGGCCTCGGGCGCCAGGCGGCCGTGCCGTCCGGTGGGGCTGTCGATGTCGTCGGCGCGAGCCCGGCGGGCACGGCGGCCCGGCCGCTCGTCGCCCTCGCCCGGCACCGGCGGAAGCGCACCGGACTGATGCACCGCGTCGTGCCCGGGGATCGGCCCCGACTGGTGCACCTGGTCGTAACCGGGCATCGGCCCCGACTGATGCCCGGGGTCGTGGCCCGGAATCGGCCCGGACTGATGCACCTGGTCATAGCCCGGAATCGGCCCCGACGGGGACGTCTGGTCATAACCGGGAGCGGCACCGCGCTGACGCGTCTGGTCATAGCCGGGGATCGGGCCGGACGGGTGGGGCTGGTCGAAGCCGGGCCGGCCCGGCGAGGTCGGCTCTGCCGGGCGGAACCGTTCCCTGGCCGGCGGTCCACCGGCCGGCGACGTCGGGCGCACCCCCGGGGAGGTGGGCCGGACAGCGGGTGAGATCGGCCGGACCCCGGGCACCGCGCCGCGAGGCGGCGGGCCCTGGCGGCCCGCACCCGGGATCTCGGGGGCGTTGCCGGAGAGCGGTACGCCGGGCGGCATCCCCGCCGGGCTCTGCCCGCCGTAGACCGGCCCCGGCTCGGCGTCGAGCTGCCGCCGTCCGTGACCCGGCTCCGCGGGCCCGGCCGGACGGCCTGCCTGCGGCGGCGGCCCACTGCGGCGCATGCCGGGCGGTAACTGCCCGGAGACCTGTCCAGGCCCTCGGCCCGGCCCAGGAGGCATCTGACCGGCCGGCATCTGACCGGCCGGCATCTGGCCGGCCGGAACCTGGCCAGGCGGAACCTGACCGGGGGGAACCTGGCCGGGCGGCATTTGACCGGGGGGAACCTGGCCGGGCGGCATTTGACCGGGCTTTTGAGCGGGCCGCACCTGCCCGGTCCCTTGACCGGGCACCGGACCGGTGGGCACCGGACCAGCCGGGGCCGGCACACCCGGACCCGCCGGCATCTGCCGCGGCATCTGACCGGGCGCCGGGCGCTGCCCGGGCGCCGCACCCTGAAGTCCTCGCGGAATAGGCCCGGACTGACCGCCGACGCCACCGGGCACACC
Organism: Actinoplanes sp. 13; assembly: GCF_056134165.1. NCBI lineage: Bacteria > Bacillati > Actinomycetota > Actinomycetes > Micromonosporales > Micromonosporaceae > Actinoplanes > Actinoplanes sp. 13. The sequence continues at coordinate 138,232 of NZ_JBVYOQ010000006.1, forward strand.
AGCCGGCCCGGCCCCGGGTGCACCCGGCCGCTGCCCCGGAGAGACGGGCGCCACCGGACCGGGCGGCATCGGACCCGGCGCCGGCATCCCCCGCGACGCCTGCCCCGGGCCGGGCCGCTGGCCCGGGTGTCCCGGCTGACCCGGCTGACCCGGCTGCGCGGGAGCCGACGGGATGCCCCGGCGAGGCTGATCCGGCCGCCCACCGGCCGGCATCTCGCCCGACCCGCCCTGCCACGCCGGCATCTCGCCCGACCTGCCCTGCCACGCCGGCGGCGCGTCCGCACCGAAATGTCCCGGCAGCACGAGATCGTCGTCCTCGTCCGGGGTGTCGTCCGGGCCCGGCGCGCGGCGGCCGGACTTGCTGATGCGAGCCTCACCCGGCGCGGCGCCGGGACCGATGGCGGAACGCTCCTGCTTGGCGCTGCGGAGGTCGTCGAGCCAGCCGGTCTCCTCCTGCGGGATCTCCACGGGTTCAGCCGGCGGCTCCGGACGGCCACGCCCGAAGCGACGACCCTTCTTACCGGAGTCGTCGTCGGGCCGATCGGCACCCCGCGCTTTCACGGCTGTTCCTTCCCGGCACTCTCGCCGCTGTCGTCTTGCCGCTTCAGGTCACTGTCGACGGACGCCACACCGTCTGGTACGTCTCCCGGACCGTCAGCGCTCATTCCGGGGTCCGATTTCGCCGGCGGCATCGGGCCCGCCGAAGATCGTGACGCATCCTCGGCCCGGGCACCACCCGCCGAAGCGGTAACCGACCTGGTCACGCCTGGAGTTACGGCCGGGCCACGGACGATCCGGCGCAACCGCGGCACCCGCTCACCCACGGCACGCTCGGCGCCGTGGTCGGACGGCCGATAGTAGTCCGTCCCGGCGAGATCGTCGGGGGCGTACTGCTGGCGCACGACACCGCGCGGATCGTCGTGCGGATAGCGGTAGCCACGGCCGTGGCCGAGGCCACGCGAGCCGGGGTAGTGCGCGTCACGCAGGTGCGCCGGGACGGGGCCACCGCGACCGGCCTTGACGTCGGCCATCGCGGCGCCGAGCGCGGTGGTCACGCTGTTCGACTTGGGGGCGGTGGCCAGGTGGACGACCGCCTGGGCCAGGTTGAGGCCGGCCTCGGGCAGGCCGACGTTCTGCACCGCCTGGGCAGCCGCGGAGGCGACCAGCAGCGCCTGCGGGTCGGCCATGCCGACGTCCTCGCTGGCGAAGATGACCAGGCGCCGGGCGATGAACCGCGGGTCCTCGCCGGCGACCAGCATCCGGGCCAGGTAGTGCAGCGCCGCGTCCGGGTCGCTGCCCCGCATGCTCTTGATGAACGCGCTGGTCACGTCGTAGTGGGCGTCGCCGTCCCGGTCGTACCGCACGGCGGCCACGTCGACCGCGCGCTCAGCGGTGGCCAGATCGATCTCGGTGGCGTCCTGTGCCAGGGCGGATGACGCGGCGGCTTCGAGGGCGGTCAGCGCTTTGCGGACGTCGCCGGACGCCAGGCGTACCAGATGGTCCTCGGCTTCGGAGGAAAGCGTGACGGCACCGCCCAGCCCGCGCCCGTCGGTGATCGCCCGCCGGATCAACCGGCGCACGTCGTCCTCCTCCAGGGCCTGGAGGGTGAGCAGCACGCAGCGGGAAAGGAGCGGCGAGATGACCGAGAAGTACGGGTTTTCGGTGGTCGCGGCCAGCAGTGTGACCGTGCGGTCCTCGACCGCGGCGAGCAGCGAGTCCTGCTGGGTCTTGCTGAAGCGGTGCACCTCGTCGATGAACAGGACGGTGGGCGGCCCGCCGTAACGGCGTTCGCGGCGCGCGGTGTCGATCACCGCCCGCACGTCCTTCACGCCGGCGGTCAGCGCGGACATGGCCACGAACTTGCGATCAGTGGCGTGCGCCACCAGATGCGCGATGGTGGTCTTGCCCGTGCCCGGCGGCCCCCACAGGATGACCGACATCGGACTGGAGCCGGTGACGAGCTGGCGCAGCGGCGCGCCCGGCGCGAGCAGGTGCTGCTGGCCGACGAGCTCGTCGATGCTGCTCGGGCGCATCCGGACGGGCAGCGGGGCGTCGGCGGCGGGCGCCGCGAAACCAGCGGTGTCGGCGCCGGCCGGCGCCGGTGGCGATCCGCCCGGCGACGCGAGAGTGAAGAGCCCGTCCGTGTCCATCGCAATCGACAGTACCGGGGCGGCGGGGGCGATCCGAAACGCAGCTGGAAGCGCTCCCGCCTGCAATCGGACGGGCACAGAGCGTGCCCGTCCGATGACTGCCGCAGGTCAGCCGCGGCCCGGGCGACGGCCGTAGAAACGACGGCCGCTGGAGCCGTTGCCGGCGCGCGGGCCGCTGCCCACACCGGCCAGGTAGAGGGAGAGCAGGAGCAGGCCGAGCGAGGCCATGGTGGGGAAGTTGAACAGGTCGGGGGCACCGAACTGGGTGTCGAGCAGGTCGGCCAGGAGCCAGATACCGAAGACGACGGCGGCGGCGATGGCGAGCATTATTTCCTCCGGGGGGAGTCAGAGAGCCAGTGACTCGCTGGTACCCGATCGGGAGTGCTCCCGAAACTCGGTTCGGCGCCCGATGAGATAGAGAGGCGCCGCTAGAGCGAGCACGACGGCGCCCGCCACGATCGCCGCCGGGGTGCCGGGGCCGGCAGCCACCGCGGTCAGCACGATCGCGCCGACCGAGAAGCCGGGCTGGCCGACCATCGAGTTGAGTGAGATCAGACTCGCCCGGTACTCCCCTTCGGCCTGCCGGTGCAGGATGCCGGCGTGCACCGGGTTGGCCGCGCCGTGCACGGCGTAACAGAGCAGGAACGCGGTGATCACCCCGATCGGCCCGGCGAACAGGCCCATCGCCACGATGGTGAGCGCGTGCACGATCTTCAGCGTGAAGCTCGCCCAGGCCGGGCCGAGCCGCCTCGCGAGCAGCGGCACCAGCGCCGCACCGGCCGCCGAGGCCGCCCACGCCACCGAGTTCACCGGGCCGAGCAGGGCGCCGGCCGCGCCCGGATCGGCCATCACCTCGCTCAGCCGCACCGGCATCAACTTCTCGAACGTCACCATCCCGACGCTCCAGAAGAACTCCACCGCGATCAGCGCCGCCACCACCCGGGACCGGCGGACCAGCCGCAGCGCGCCACCGATCGACGCCGGCACCCCGCGCACCGAGGCGGCGAAACCGGACAGGCCGCGAGCCGGGCGGGTCTCCGGCATCAGCAGCGCGACGGCCACGGTGCCGGCCAGGCTCACGATCAGGGCCACCAGCACGGGTACGGTCAACGCGCTCACCGGACCGAGCGGACCGAGCCAGACCAGCCCCCCGCTGATCAGGGCACCGCCGGAGATGGCCAGCCCGAGCACCACCTCGCTGCGGCTCAACCCGCCCTCGATGTCAGCCCCCGGATCGATGGCCAGCGACTGGTCGACGAACCAGGCCTCCAGCGGCCCGCTGTCCAGCGCCCGGTAGACGCCCTGCAGCAGGTAGATCAGCGCGAACAGCGCCACCGAGTCGGCCGTCAGCCAGAGGCCCAGCGACGCCAGGTTGACCACCCCGGCGGCGAGCATCATCGGACGGCGGCCGAGCGCGTCGGCGAGGCCGCCGGTGGGCAGCTCGAGCAGCAGCACGGTGAAGCCCTGCACAGCGGCGACCGCGCCGACCTGGGCGATGGTCAGTCCCCGCTCGAGCGGGATCAGCATCATCACCGGGATCATCAGACCGACCGGGAACCAGCGCAGCCCGCGCAGCACGAGGAAGCGGCGGCGGACCTGAGCGGCGGTCACAGTTCCTCCCCGGCGATCGGCAGGGCGGCCAGATAGAGCGCGACCTGCCGGGTGTCCGGGCGCGGGTCGACGCGGGCGGCCCGCTCGTGCCGCGCCACCACCTCCTCGATCTCGCGCATCAGCTCGTCGACCTCCTCGGCGTCGAGGTGAACGAGATAGTCGGAGATCCCGCCGCTGTCCTGCCACTTCTCGGGCTCACCGGACCGGCCGCGGCGCCATCGCTCGGACAGCTCCACGAACCGGTGAACCTGAAACTCCTCGAGCCACTCGGCGGCGGCCGCGGCGTCGGGGTCGTCCGCGTAGTTGCTGCGGCGCCAACTGGACAGGTCGTGGACGGCCCGCCACCAGCGCTGGCGGCCGGTGCCCGGCTGGTCGTCCTCGGTGACGAGGCCGGCCTCGGCGAGTTGGCGCAGGTGGTAGCTGGTGGCGCCGGTGTTGGTGTCGAGGACGGCGGCCAGGCGGGTGGCGGTGGAGGGGCCGTCACGCCGCAGCAGGCCGAGGAGCCGGACGCGCAGCGGGTGGGCAAGCACCTGGATCTGGCGTCCGCTCAGATGCACCTGGTTCAACTCGTCGGCCACCCATGCACAATATCTATGCACAAATGCTGTGCACAAGTTTTATGCATGCCAGAAGCGGCGCACGGCCGGAGGCGGCGTCATGTCCCACTCCGGGCCACGATCCTGCGCCCGATCGAGCAATCGCGCGGTCACCGTCATCAGCTCGTCCGGATGCCCGACATGGGTCAACGCCGCATAGCGCCCGGCCGGCAGCTCGTCGATGAAGTCCGGCGCCGCGACCTCGATCGGCTCGAACATCGGGATACCCGCTTCGACGACCGGCTCGGCGAGCATGTCGATCACGCGGTAGCGGAAGAACGGGGCGCCGGCGATCGGGGCGCCGCGGTCGGCGAGACCGGCGAACATGCTGGGCAGGTGGTCGGGGTGGGCGCGGTGGTCAGCGGGTCGAAGCCGCCGCGGGTCTTCGGGAAGGCGATGACCTCGCGGATGGACTCGTTGCCGCTGAGCAGCATGCAGGTGCGGTCCCAGCCGATGGCGATGCCGGCGTGCGGCGGCGGGCCGTACTTGAAGGCCTCCAGCAGGAAGCCGAACTTGTCCTCGGCCTCCTCCGGCGTGATGCCGAGCAGCGAGAAGACCCGGCTCTGCACGTCGGCCCGGTGGATACGGACGGAGCCGCCGCCGATCTCGTTGCCGTTGCAGACGATGTCGTACGCGTAGGCGAGCGCCTCGCCGGGCGCCTCCTCGAAGCGGTCGATCCATTCGTCGTTCGGCGAGGTGAAGGGGTGGTGGACAGCGGTCCAGCCGCCGTCGTCCGTCTTCTCGAACATCGGGGCGTCGACCACCCAGCAGAACGTCCAGGCGCTCTCGTCGATCAGGTTGGCCCGCTTGGCGATCTCGATACGGGCCGCGCCCAGCAGTTCCTGGGCCTCGCGCCGCTCGGTTGCGGCGGCGAAGAAGATGGCGTCGCCCGGCTTGGCGCCGACCGCGTCGGCCAGGCCGTTCAGGTGCTCCGCGGAAAGGTTCTTCGCGACGGGGCCGCGGGCCTCGCCGGTCGCCTCGTCGAGGACCACGTAGGCGAGGCCGCGCGCGCCGCGGGCCTTCGCCCAGTCCTGCCAGCCGTCGAGTTCCTTGCGGGACTGCGAGGCGCCGCCCGGCATCACCACGGCGCCGACGTAGCCGCCCGCGTCGATGGCGCCCGCGAAGACGCGGAACGAGGTGCCGCGCAGGTAGTCGGTCAGCTCGACCAGCTCGACGCCGTAGCGCAGGTCGGGCTTGTCGGTGCCGTACCTGTTCATCGCGTCGGCGTAGGTGATCCGCGGGATCGGCAGCGGCACCCGGTAGTCGGCGAGTTCGCTCCAGAGCCTGCTGACCAGTTCCTCGCCGAGCGCGATGATGTCGTCCTGGGTGACGAACGACATCTCGATGTCGAGCTGGGTGAACTCCGGCTGCCGGTCGGCGCGGAAGTCCTCGTCCCGGTAGCAGCGGGCGATCTGGTAGTACCGCTCCATGCCGGCAACCATCAGCAGCTGCTTGAACAGCTGCGGGGACTGGGGAAGCGCGTACCACGTGCCGGGCTGGAGGCGGACCGGGACCAGGAAGTCGCGGGCGCCCTCGGGCGTGGACCGGGTCAGCGTCGGCGTCTCGATCTCGTTGAAGTCGCGGGCGTGCAGCACCTCGCGGGCGATCTGGTTGGCGCGGCTGCGCAGGCGCAGCGCCTTCGCCGGGCCGGAGCGACGCAGGTCCAGGTAGCGGTACTTCAGGCGCAGGTCGTCGGAGGCGGTGATCGAGTCGTCGACCGGCAGCGGCAGCGGGGCCGCCTCGGAGAGCACGGTCAGCTCGCTGGCGACCACCTCGATCTCGCCGGTGGCGAGTTCCGGGTTCTCGTTGCCGGCCGGGCGGGCGTTGACCTCGCCGACGACCTTCACGCAGAACTCGTTGCGCAGCGCGTGCGCGTCCTCCTCGCGGAACACCACCTGGACGACGCCGGAGGCGTCCCGCAGGTCGACGAAGATGACACCGCCGTGGTCGCGCCGGCGGGCGACCCACCCGGCGAGCGTCACCGTCGTGCCGGCGTCGCTCGCGCGAAGGATGCCGGCGTCATGGGTACGGATCACGGAAATGTCTCCTAACAGGGTTCGCGGGGCGCACCCGACATTCTGTCAGGCACGCCCCGCGCCGCGCGCCACGGGCCGGTCAACGCGGGACCCGCCACGAGGTGGCACGCAGGCCGGCGGTGCCGGTGCCGCCGACGTCGGTGATCTCCACGAGGACGAGTTCGGCCGGTTCGCCGGCGGTGAGCACGCACAGCGCCGTGCCTTTGCGGACCTCGAGGTCGGCGCCCGGCCCGAGCGGGCTGGTCCGGATTGCCCGCAGGCAGCCCGCGGCATCGAGGTCGGCGCCGGACGGCTGGCTGCCGGCCCGGGCCCCGGCGCCCAGGCTCAGCCGGGCCGGCTCGTCACCGCACCGGCTGTCGTACCGCAGGTCGGCGTGCTGCTCCTGGGCGTCCGCCCGCGGTTCGTCGAGGTCGAGGAAGAGCACGGCGGAGCAGCCCACCTGCACCCGCAGCGGCTCCTTGGCGTAGGAGACCGGGTATTCCTCCGGCTCCGGGGCCCGGGGCGGCGCCGCGGAGGGCGCGACCGCGGGCGGCCGGGCCTGCGCGGCCCGCGCCGTCTCCGTCGCCCGCCAGGCGAAGAACCCGGCAGCCGTGGCGACGATCAGCGCGAGCAGGCTGAGCAGCACGGCCAGGGCGGGCCCGGCGCGGCGCTCGCGCTTCGGCGCCGGCTCGCCGGGGGTTCGCGCCTCGGCGGCTCGCAGGGGCTCGGTGGGTCCTTCCGGGACCGGGAACGGCGGCTCGGGCCGGCGCTGCTGGGGCGGCGTCCACCGCTCGGCCGGCGCCGCCGGTGGGGGTGACGCAGGGGGATAGACGCTGCCCTGGTGCGGCTGCGCGGGTGCGGGCGGATGGCCGGGCGCGTTCGCCGGCGGGCCGGGCCGGCTCTCCGGGTAGTTGCCGGCGTTCTCGGCCGGTCGGTTGGCGGTCGGTTCGTTGGCGGCAGCGCGGAAAACGGGCATGGCGGACTCCGGCGGCGCAGGGGGAAGAAAACGCTTGATCAGCGCCTGATCACCATAAACAGCCGCGATCTCGGCGGCCCATCCCCCGGCGAGGCGACTCCCTGATGGATGACTCCTGATGCGTACGGGCTCAGAAGTAGGTGTGCAGCACGTCGACCACCCGCCGCTCGTCGTCGACCACGGGGATGTCGCGCCATTTGTCGAAGGCGGTGCACGGGTGGGAGATGCCGAACCGGATCAGGTCACCCGGTTCCGGCGCGGCGCCGTCGACCGCGAGGTACGTGTGATGGTCGTTCAGCTTCGTGACCCGCAGGCCGCTCGCCGGCCGCAGTTGACCGCCGGTGCCGCGGATCTCCTGCGGCTCGGGCAGGCCCTCGTCGAACGGCGCGTCCCGTTTGCCCATGCCGGCCAGGGCCAGTCCCGGCTCCGGTGCCGAGATCACCTGCGCCCAGATCTCCAGCGCGGCGCCCAGCGTGCCGTCCCCCGGTACGCGCACGAACGGTGTCTTCTCGCGATAGAAACCGTCGTCGTGGGTGACCGACGCCCCGCTGCGCACGATCACCCGCGCCCGCTCGCCGACGCCCGCGAACCGGTCGGCGACCCGGTCGAACCAGGCGCTGCCGCCGGCCGACAGGATCGGCTCCGCGGGCAGCAGGCCGTCCGCGTCGAGCCGTTCGAACGCCTCGACCATCCGGTCCAGGAACGCGTCCACGCCGGCCCGGTCGTGCAGCTGACCCTCGTAACCGGTCACCCCGGCCAGCTCGACGCCGTCCGCGGCGTGCACCTCCCGCGCCAGCGACACGAGCTCGTCCACGGTCCGCACCCCGGTACGCCCGCCCGGATGCCCCAGCTCCACCAGCACCCGCAGCGGGCCGCCGGTGGCCGCCGCGGCCCGGACGCCGGCGACCGAGTCGACCTGGAACCAGACCTGCCGGCCCGCGGCGTTCTCGTCGGCGAGCCATCGCAGGGCTGTCGGGTCGAGCACCTGGTTGGCGATCAGCACCCGGTCGATGCCGAGCCGGCGCAGCACCAGCGCCTGGTTCGCGGTGGCCACCGTCATCCCCCACGCCCCGGCCCGCAGCTGCGCCTCGAGCAGGCCGGGCGCCATCGTGGTCTTGGCGTGCGGCGCCAGGTCCAGGCCGCGCTGCCGGCAGTACGCGGCCATCGTGGCGATGTTCGCCTCCACCGCCGATCGGCGCACCACCAGCAGTGGCCACGTGAAGGCGCCGTCGAAGATGCTCGGCCGTTCCGCCGCGATCTGTTCCGGGGTGCGGGATCCGTGCGGCGCCCAGAAGCCCTTGCTCCGCCAGTCGATGCTCACGTGCGTCCTCCGTGATCGGTTACAAAGGTGCATGGTCGATATCGCACTGCCCGGCGCCTTCGCCCGCACGGTGCGCAACACCTTCGGCAGCGACGGCCGGCAGTGGCTGGCCGGGCTGCCGGAGATCGCCGGCAAGGTGCTGCGACAGTGGGACCTGACCACCGGCGAGCTGCTCCCGCTCAGCCTCAACTGGGTGGCCCGGGTGCGGCGGGCGGACGGGTCGCCGGCGGTGCTGAAGCTGGGCGTGCCGGCCGCCGGGCACCTCGCGGACGAGGCCACGGCGCTGGAGTTCTTCGCCGGGAACGGCGCTGTGACGTTGCTGGCCCGCGACGACGCGCGGGGCGCCCTGCTGCTGGAGGAGGCCCGGCCCGGGGCGCCGGCCGGCGAGCTGGTGCCGGAACGGGACGAGGACGCCACGGCCGTGCTGATCGACGTGATGCGGCGGCTGCACCGGCCGGCGCCGGAGGGGATCGCGCTGCCCGAGCTGTCCCGGCGGGTGGCCTCCTTCGACGGGCATCTGCGCCGCTTGCCGGGCACCGGCCCGATCCCCCGGCACCTGGTCGAGCGGGCCCGGGACGTGTTCGCCGAGCTGTGCGCCACCGCCACCGGGCGGGTGGTGCTGCACGGCGACCTGCACCACGACAACGTGCTGACCGCGCAGCGCGAGCCGTGGCTCGCCATCGACCCGCACGGGGTGGTCGGTGACCCGGGGTACGAACTGGGCGCGCTGCTGTACAACCCCTCCCCGCGCGGCGGCGACGAGGTGCTGGACCTGCTGCCGGCCCGGATCGAGCAGCTCGCCGACGGGCTGGGGCTGCCGGTCGAGCGGGTGGTCGCCTGGGGTTTCGTGCAGGCGGTGCTCTCCGAGGTGTGGCTCTTCGAGGCGGCGGACGCACAGAGCATGCGGTCGCTGCGTGTGGCGCGCCTGCTGTGGCCGCGGCTGCCCTGAGGTCACCGGAGGTCCGCGGTCATCTCGTGCAGTTCGGCGAGGCGGTCCGCGAGTGTGCGCGGGTGGCCCGGCGCCCCCGGCCGCGCGTCCTGCGGGCGGGGACCGGTGAGCGGCCGGTAGTTCACGCCCAGCGCGTCGAGCCGGGCCAGGTGGGCGGGCAGCCGGGCGGCGAAGTCGGCGAAGTCGCGGTCGGCCGGCCCCCACACCGTCTCGGCGAACGCGCAGAGCCGGGGGAAGGCCATGTATTCCACCCGGCGCAGCGACTCCATGTGCTCGGTCCACAGGTTGGCCTGGGCGCCGAGCACCAGCGGGGAGTCGGGCGGGTCGTAGGCGTACACGTCCTCGATCGTCAGCAGGGTGCCGACCGGGGTGGGCTCGCCGGGGTCGTCGGACTGCCGGTAGTCCAGGTAGAGGTGCACGTCGGGGCAGCACACCACCTGATGGCCGGCGCGGATCGCGAGCTCGGCGGTCGCCGTCCCGCGCCAGGCCGCGACGACCGCCCCGGGCGGCGCGCCGCCGGCCAGGATCTCGTCCCAGCCGTAGACGCGGCGCCCCCGGCCGGCCAGGTGGCCGGCCATCAGCGCGGTGAACGCGGCCTGGGACTGCCCGGCCGTCCACTCCTCGGTGGGGCACTCGTCGCCGCCGATGCCGATCAGCTCCGACGGGAACACGTCGCAGACGTGGTCGAGGACCTGCCGGCAGAAGTCCAGCGCCTGCGGCGCGAGGCTGAGCACGTGCGGCGAGATGCCCCAGGCGGTCCGGACCGGGCCGTCGTACCCGTTGCCGAGCGCCGGGTACGCCGCGATCGCCGCCTGCATGTGGCCGGGCATGTCCACCTCGGGCACCACGGTGATGTGCCGCTCGGCCGCGTGAGCGACGATCGCCCGCAGGTCGCCGGTGGTGTAGGAGCCACCGTGCGGCGTGCCGTCGTAGAGCGCGTGCACGCGGGAGCCGCGCATCGACTCGGCGCGCCAGGCGCCGACCGTGGTGAGCCGCGGCCAGCCCGGCACCTCGAGGCGCCAGCCCTGGTCGTCGGTCAGGTGCAGATGCAGGACGTTGAGCTTGTGGAAGGCCATCAGGTCGAGGAAGCGCAGCACGTCCGGCACCGGCATGAAGTGGCGCGCCACGTCGAGCAGCACGCCGCGCCAGCCGAACCGGGGGGCGTCGGTGATCCGGACCCGCCGGAGCGGGGCGCCGAGCTGCCGGAGGGTCTGCAGGCCGTAGAAGACACCGGCCGGGGAGCCGCCGGCCACCCGGATGTCGTCGGCGACGCTCAGGTCGTACCCCTCCGCGGGCAAGGCCGGGTCGACGATCAGCCGTGGCTCGCCCGCCGAGGGTGGGTCCCCCTCGGCGAACGCCACCCGCGCGGGGCGCGGGATCAATCCTTCACCGCCCCGCCCAGGCCGGCGACGAGCCGGCGGCGGACCACCAGGAAGAAGATCAGCACCGGCACGGTCATCAGCGTGGACGCCGCCATGATCGCCCCCCAGTCGTTCTCGTCCGGCTTGAAGAAGACCAGCAGCGCCATCGGCAGGGTCTGGTTGTCGGCCGCACTGATGATGAAGGTACGCGCGAACAGGAAGTCGTTCCACGCGTGGATGAAGGAGAACACGCTGACCGCGGCGAGGCCCGGTGCGACCAGCGGGAACAGGATGCGCCACAGGATCGTGAACCGGCCGGCCCCGTCGAGTTGCGCCGCCTCGTCGAGTTCGTCCGGGATGGCCTGGACGAAGCCGCGCAGCATCCAGATCGCGAACGGCAGCGTGAAGGCCGTGTGCACCAGGATCAGTGACCCGAGCGTGTTGAGGCCGATCCCCGGCACGGTCGCGCCGAGGTCGCGGACCAGGAAGAACAGCGGGATCGTCAGCGCCTCGATCGGCACCATCTGAGCGATCAGAAAGGTGACCAGGACGGTGGTGCGGAAGCGGAACCGGAAGCGGGTCAGCGCCACCGCGGCTAGGAAGGCGATCAGGCCGGACACCAGCACCACGACGAGCGCGACCACCAGGCTGTTGATCAGGTAACGGCCGAAATCGTTGACCTGGAGCACCCGGCGGAACGCGTCGAGCGAGGGCGCCAGGGTCCACGGCTTCTGGTCCAGCGACTGGATCTCACCGGCCGGCTTCACCGCGGCCAGCACCATCCAGTAGATCGGGAAGACGGTGGTCAGCGCGATCAGCACCGCGACCGCGTCGAGAAGGCGACGGCCTCTCATAGCTGCTCCCCCTGGCGGCGCAGTGTCCGCAGGTAGACGAGGGTGACGGCGAGCAGGATCAGCATCATCACCACGCCGATCGCGGCGCCCCGGCCGTACTCGCTGGACGCGAAGGCCTGCTGGTACGCGTAGACGTTGAGAGTGAGGTTCTGCCCGGCCAGCCCGCCGCCCCGGGTCATCACGTAGATCTGCGTGAAGATCTTGAAGTCCCAGATGATCGACTGGATCACCACGATCGCCAGCACCGGCCGCAGCATCGGCACCATGATCCGCCAGAAGATCCGCCAGGTGCTCGCGCCGTCCAGCGCGGCGGCCTCCAGGACCGACGCCGGGATCGCCTCGATGCCGGCATAGACGGTGACCATCACGAACGGGAACGACGCCCACACCACCACGGCGCCGACCAGGGCGAAGGCGGTGTAGCGGTCGTACATCCAGTTGAAACCATCAATTCCGAGCACCTGGTTCACGAAGCCGAGGTCGGTGTCGAACAGGAACATCCAGGTGGTCGAGCCGGAGACCGCGGGCACCGCCCAGGCGGCCATCGCGGCCAGCGACAGCAGCAGCCGCGGGACCCGGCTGATCCGGGTGAGCAGCACCGCCAGGGCCGCGCCGACCGCCAGCGTGGCGAGCACGCAGGCGGCGGCGAAGACCACGGTGGCGCTGAGCACCGACCAGAACTTCGGGTCGCCGAACAGGCGGGTGTAGTTCTCCGCGCCCACGAAGCGGGTCGGCTGCCCGCCGCTGACCTGCGCCTGGGTGAAGTCCAGCACGGACAGCAACCCGAGCTGGTACATCGGGTACAGGAACAGCCCGCCGAGCACCACCCCGGCGGGCAGCAGCAGGTACAGCGGCGTCCGTCTCACTTGGCGAGCGCCTCGTCGATCTGCCGGGCGGCCTCGTCGGTCGCCTGCTCGACGGTCGCCTTACCGGTGGCGACCTTCTCGATCATCGTGGGCAGCACCGCGGAGGCGTCGACCTTGCCCCAGCCCGGGTTCAGCGGGACGAACTTGGTGCCCGCCGCGATGGTGTCGACGAACGGCTTGACGAACGCGTCCTTCGCGGCGATCTCGTCGCTGGCGGACTCGAGCGTCGGCAGGTTGCCCATCGCGTCGTACATCTTGGCCTGGTACTTCTTGCTCGCCAGCAGGGTGAGGAAGTCGGCCGCGAGGGCCGGCCGCTGAGCGCTCTTCATGATCCCGAGGTTGTTACCGCCGGCGAAGGCGGGCGCGACCGAGCCGGCGATGACGCCGGGCAGCGGGACGACGGCGTACTTGCCCTTGGCGACTCCCGCGTCGACCGCGGCGCGGTTGAAGTTGCCCAGGATGCCCATCGCGGCCTTGCCGCCGGCGAACAGCTCGACGGTCTTGCCGCCGGTGAGGTCGGCGCAGTTCTGCGGCGGGCAGTTGTCCGCCGCGATCAGGTCGGTGTACGCCTTCAGCCCGGTCCGCGACTGTGCCGAGTTGATCGCGGTCAGCTCGCCGCCGTTGGCCCAGACGAACGGCATCGCGCCGTAGGTGTACTTGCCACCCACCGCGATGCCGAACATGCCTGGCTTCGCCGTCCGGATCTTGCGAGCCGTGGTGGTGAGCTCGGCCAGCGTGGCCGGCGGCTGCAGGCCCAGCTCGGTGAAGACGTCGGTGCGGTAGTAGAGGGCGCGGACCCCGAGGTACCACGGCACGCCGAGCAGGGTGCCCTCGTAGGTGGCGCTCGCCCTGGCGTCGGCACTGAGGTCGGCACCCTCGGACCACTTCCCGACCGTGGGCCCGACATCGGCCAGGCCACCGGCGGCCGCGTACTCCGGGAGGTCGGTGTTGCCGTACTCGACCAGGTCGGGTGCGCTCGCCGGGTCGTTGAAGGCGCCCTTGAACCGCTCGCTGCGGGTGTCGACGGCGATGTACTGCACGTCGACCTGGGTGTCCGGGTGCGAGGCGGTGAACTCGGCGACGGCCTCCTTGACCACGGCCTCCTTGGGGGCGCGGTTGGGCTCGTCGAAGAGCCACACCTTGAGCGTGCCGGTGGTGGGCCCGCCGCCCTCCGGGGTGGACGACGGTGATGAGGCGGAGGGCGCGCAGGCGGTCATCGTGAGGGCGAGGGCCGCAGCCACCGCGAGGCGAAGTCGCATAAACGCTCCAGGTTCGTTAATAGTTCGTATTTGTGGCGCCTAGCCTGATCCCGTGACCTGGAGATAGTCAATACTTGACTGTGACGTTCTGGTAACCGAAGCTGTGGCAGCGAATAACGAGCCAATTTAGGACGGGCCACATGGTGATCGGGCTGGTGGTGCACGGGGCCCACCGGGCGCGTTTCGCCGACGCGGCACGCACGCTGACCGGCGTCCGGGTCGCCTGGGCCGTCTACGAGCGCGAGGACGAGATCCGCGATCGCGTCGGCGACCTGCTCCGCGGTCCCGAACTGGACGGCCTGCTGCTCGGCCTGGTGCCGTACGCCCGGGCCCGCGACCTGATCCCCGCCGACCTGCCGGTGGCTGTCACCCGGTCGGCCGCGCTCGATCTGGCACTGGCTCTGGCCCGGGCCCGGGGCAACGGCTGGCCGGCCACCCCGGTCAGCATCGACACCTTCGACCAGGAGACCGTCGACGAGGTGGCGACCGCTCTCGACCTGGACCGGTCCGCGATCGCCACCCTGCCGTTCGACCCGGACCAGCCGATCAGCGAGGTGGTCGAGTTCCACCGGCAGCACCTGGCCCGCACCGGCGCCCCGTTCGTGATCAGCGTCCGGACCGGGGTCGGCGCGGCGCTGGACGGGCAGACCCCGGTGCTCAACGCGCTCGCCACCCCCGGCACCATCCGCGCCGACCTGCACGAGCTGGCCCTGCGGATCCGCAACAAGCGCGCCGACGGGCAGCGCTTCGCGGCCGGGCTCTTCCGCGGCGAGAACCCCGCCGGGCTGCGGAACCTGCTGCTGAGCACCCCCGAGTTCGCCGAGGCGTGGATCGACCTGCACGGCGCCCGGGGCGTGCTGGTGTTCGCGCCCGCGTCGCTGTTCGAGACGGTCACCCACCGCTGGGTCGGCCTGCCGGTGCTGGCCGAGGCCCGCGACACCCTGGGCGGACGGGTGGTGGCCGGCTTCGGGATCGGCGCCTCGGCCCGGCTCAGCGTGACCCTTGCCGAACGCGCCGCCGCCCGCGCCGAACAGGACGCCGAGCCGGGCGCCTACCTGTTCACCGGCGACGGGATGACGATCGGCCCGATGGGCGGCACCGGCGTGCCGCTCACCTACACCTACCGCGAACACGGCGGCATCGAGGTGCTGGCGGCGCGCGCCGGGCTCAGCGCGGCCACCGTCTCCCGCCTGGCCGCCATCGAGCGCGGCCTCGGCGGCCGCCCGGTCTCCCCCAGCGAGCTGGCCCGCACCCTCGGCATCACCGATCCGAGCGGGCGCCGGCTGATCCGCAAACTCACCTCGGCCGGCCTGGTGGTGGACGACGGCAGCGCCCAGGAGAATCGCAAGGGACGGCCCACCCGGCTCTACCGGCTGGCCATCACGCCGGCCCTGGAGGAGACCCGATGACCTGGGACCTCCTGCTCGTCGCGGAGACCGACATCGCGATCACCGGCGGGCGGATCGCCGCGATCGGCACCGGCCTGCCCCGCGACGCGCGGGTGATCCGGGACGTGACCGGCAGACTGGTCACCCCAGGCCTGATCGACCTGCACACCCACGTCGGCCCCGGCTACTGGGGCATCGACCCGGACCCGGTCGCCTGGCACTCGGGCGTCACCACCTGGGTGGACGCCGGCTCCGCGGGGGCGTACACGATGGCCGGCCTGCGCCGCGTCGCCGCCGGGGCGGCGGTCCGGGTGCCGGCCCTGCTCAACATCTCCGCCGTCGGCCTGGCCGGGCGCACCGGCGAGAGCCGGGACCTGGCCAACTGCGACGTCGCCCTGGCGATCGACACCATCCAGGCCAACCGCGACCTGATCCACGGCATCAAGGTGCGCATCGACAGCGAGACCGTGGGCGCCAACGGCGTCGAGCCACTGCGCCGGGGGCTGGCCGCCGCGGCGGCCTGCGGGGTCCCGGTGATGGCACACATCGGCACCGCCCCGCCGGCCCTCGACGAGGTGCTCGCGCTGATGCGGCCGGGCGACATCGTGACGCACTGCGCGAGCGGGATAGCGGCGCCGCTCGGGCCGGCGGTCCGGGACGCCGCCGCACGCGGCGTGCTGCTGGACCTGGGCCACGGCTCCGGCGGCTTCGCCTTCGACGTGCTGGAGGCGCAGCTGGACGCGGGGCTGCGGCCGTACACGATCTCCACCGACCTGCACGCCCGCTCGCTGCACGGCCCGGTCTTCGACCTGCCGACCACGATGGCCAAGCTCCTCGCGGTCGGCGTCCCGCTGGCCGACGTGGTCGCGGCCGTGACCGAACACCCGGCCCGGGCGCTGGGCCTGCCGGGCGGTTCGCTCACGGTGGGTGCTCCGGCCGACCTGGCGATCTTCGAGGTACGCCCGGAGCAGTTCCCGGTCAGCGACGCTCATCGGCAGGTCCGCATCTCGCCGATCCGTCTCGTCAACGAGGCCACCTACGTCGCCGGCCGCCTCCTGCCGCCGTGCCTGCCCGCCCCGCCCGCACCCTGGATCCCGCTCACGGTGGCCCAGCGGGATGCCCTCGCGGAGCGCGAGCGCCGCATCCGTGACCTGCTCACCACGCCGCTGGTCGGCGTGGACGGGCTGGCCGAACAGTTCCCGAGAACGACACCGAGGAGTTCCTGATGCCCAAGCGCGCTGTGAATACCGACAAGGCCGGGCCGGTCGGTGGCCCGTACTCGCACGCCGTCGTCGCCGGCGACACCATCTACCTGGCCGGCGCCATCCCGTCGCTGCCCGACGGCACCCGGGTGACCGGCAGCTTCGCCGAGCAGGCGCACGCCGCCTTCCGCAACCTGGCGGCGGTCGCCGAGGCGGCCGGCGCGAGCCTGGACGACGCCGTGCGGGTCGGCGTCTATCTGCGCGACTTCGCCGACTTCCCGGAGATGAACGAGATCTACCAGCAGTACATCAAGGGCGAGGACCTGCCGGTACGGACCACGCTGCCGGTGCCGCTGGTCGGCTTCGACATCGAGATCGACGCCGTCCTCTACACCGGCCCCGGCCGGTTGTGACGAGTCAGGGCTCGCACCGAGCCCCCAGTCACCACGCCGGGCCTGGCTGGGGGCGCGGGTAGCGACGGGGGCAACTGGGTACGGGCACCTTCATGCCAACATCCGGAGAGTTGCTCGGTGCCCGGTACAGGCTGGACGACCGCATCGCCGCGGGCGGCATGGGCGAGGTGTGGCGCGCCACCGACACCGTCCTGGGGCGGCCGGTGGCGGTGAAGACCCTGCTCGCCGGGTACGCCGGTGACTCCGGCTTCCGGACCCGGTTCCACCACGAGGCCCGGGCCATGGCCGCGCTGCGGCACGCGGGCGTCGTCCCGGTCTACGACTTCGGCGACACCGGCGACGGCGCCTTCCTGGTGATGGCCCGCGTCGACGGCACGCCGCTGAACAAGGTGATCGCCGACCGCGCCCCGCTGTCCGCCGGCGAGACGATGTCGATCGTGGCGCAGGCCGCTCGTGCGCTGGGCGCCGCGCACGAGGCGGGCATCGTGCACCGCGACGTCAAACCGGGCAACCTGATCATCGAGCCGGACGGCAACGTGGTGCTCGTCGACTTCGGTGTCGCCCGGTCGGCCCAGTCGGTCACCCTCACCGGCGCCAGGGAGGTGGTCGGCACCGCGCTCTACATGGCTCCCGAGCAGGTCTCCAAGCAGACCACCGGCCCGGCCGCCGACCTGTACTCGCTGGGCGTCGTGGCGTACCACTGCCTGGCCGGGCGCCCGCCGTTCACCGGTGAGAACCCGCTCGGGATCGCGCTCCAGCACGTGAACGACACACCGCCGCCACTGCCGGCGAGCGTGCCGGAGCCCGTACGCGATCTGGTTCTCACGGCGCTCGCCAAGGATCCCGCCGGACGCTTCCCCTCCGCCTTCGCGATGGCGGAGGCGGCCGAGGCGGCCCGGGAGACCGTCCCCGGTACCCCGGCCGCGACGGCAGTCATGGACGTGCCCATCACCACGGCCCTGGCGGGAGCCGGTGCGGCCGCCGCGCCGTTCATCGGTTCCGCGACCCCGCCGACGCCGCCACCGAACCCAGCCTTCGTCACTATGAGTGACATCACCGAGGCGCACGGCAGCGGTCCTCCCCCGGCCGCGGCACCGAGTGCCGCGCCGGGGCGCCGCCGGCTGCTCGTGGGTCTCACTGCCCTGCTTCTCGGCCTGCTCGGGGCCGGAGCCGTGTTCGCGTTGGCTGACCCGTTCGGGTATTTCGACGAGACACCGCCGGTCACTCCCGCGCCCGCGGCCAGCGCGCCGGACCGCTCACCGGCGCCCGCCGAGAAGGGCGGCGGGGAGCAGGAGAAGCCGAAGAACGAATCCACCGGGAAGAACGAGGACCCCGCCACCGACCGGCCGGAAGACGATCAGCCGGAGCCGACCACCACCCCGGCGACCAGCAGGCCCGCGGTCGACCCGACCACCACCGCACCCACCGGGACAACGACGGCCACCGACGCGCCCGAGGAGGAGGAGACAGCCACCGACGAGCCGGAGAGCTCGGCCGGGGCCGGGGCGAACGGGTGACAAAATTCCCATGAACCTGATGTGTTAACGCTGTGTATTGATCGGTACTATCCCCAACTCAGTCCGATCGAACAGGGCGACAGCCCGGCCATCGCAATCCCCCAAGGCAGGACATGTCGGTCACCATAGACAGCGTTGCAGAAAAGTCGCGCCCGGAACCCTCCGTCCCCGCGGCTCCGGCGGCGCGGCCGCACCTCGGCTTCCGCCCCGACATCGAGGGCATGCGCGCGGTCGCGGTGACGCTCGTCGTGCTGTCGCACGCCGGCCTCTCCGGGCTCGCGGGCGGCTACGTGGGTGTGGACGTCTTCTTCGTCATCTCCGGCTTCCTGATCACCACGCTGCTCCTCAACGAGCTGACCAGGACCGGTACGGTCTCGCTGGCCAACTTCTACGCCCGGCGGGCGATCCGGCTCCTGCCGGCCTCCACCGTGGTGCTCGGCGCCACCGTGGTCGGCGCCTGGTTCTGGCTGCCGTCCACCCGGTTCACCTCGATCAGCCTGGACGCGCTGTACGCGACCTTCTACGGCATCAACTGGCGGCTCGCGAGCGAGGGCGTCGACTACCTGAACGCGGACGCCGCCCCGTCGCCGTTGCAGCACTTCTGGTCGCTGGCGGTCGAGGAGCAGTTCTACCTGGTCTGGCCGCTGCTGATGCTGGTGTTCGCGCTGACCTGGATGCGGCGCGGCGGCACGGGCCGGACCCCGCTGGTGATCGCGCTGGCCGGGATCACCGCGGTCTCGCTGGCGGTGAGCATCAGCCAGACGCAGACGTCGGCGCCGTGGGCGTACTTCGGGGCGCACACCCGCGCCTGGGAGCTGGCCATCGGCGCGCTCGTGGCGATCGGCGCCACGCGCCTCGCCGGGCTGCCCGGCAAGCTCGCCGCCGTGCTCACCTGGGCGGGGCTGGCGGCGATCGTCGCCTCGGCGGTCATCTACACCGAGCAGACGCCGTTCCCCGGCTCGGCGGCGCTGCTGCCGGTGCTCGGCTCGGCCGCGATCATCGCGGCCGGCTGCGCCCAGCCCCGCGGCGGCGCCTCCGTGCTGCTCCGCACGAAACCGTTCCAGCTCATCGGGCGGTACTCGTACAGCTTCTACCTGTGGCACTGGCCGATCCTCATGATCGGCCCGGCGGCGCTGGAACAGGAACCCACGGTCGCGCTGAACCTCACGCTCGTCGCGGTCTCGCTGGTGCTCGCCGTCGCGTCGTACCACGTGGTGGAGAACCCGGTCCGCACGCTGAACTGGATCAAGTCCCGCTCCTGGCGCGGGCTGAGCCTGGGTGTCGGACTGTCCGCCGGCACCGCCGCGTTCGCGCTGTTCGTCGGCCAGTACACGCCGCCGCTGCCGACCGGTGACGCGGTGCCGGACACGCTGCAGGTGCTGGCCACAGCCGCCGACCCGGAGGCGGAGCTGCGGACTCTGCTGGCGGAGTCGGCGGGCCTCCGGCGGCTGCCGGAGAACCTGACGCCCAGCCCGCTGAAGGCCACCAAGGACAAGCCGGTCATCTACCCCGACGACTGCCACGCCGGGTACGAGGACACCGCCATGCTGCACCCGTGCTGGTACGGCGACCCGGCCGGCACCGACGAGATGTTCCTGTTCGGCGACTCGCACGCGGCGCACTGGTTCCCGACCTTCAACCAGATCGCCACCGAGCGGGGGCTGAAGCTGGCGAACCGGTCGAAGAGCGCCTGCCGCGCGGCGGCCACGCTGGTCTACAGCGACGTGCTGAAGCGCCCGTACCAGGAGTGCGCGGACTGGCGGGAGTCGGTCTTCGCCGAGATCGAGCGGCTGAAGCCGGAGTACGTGGTGATCTCCTCCAGCGGCGGCGACGCGAACCACATGGTCAGCCCGGACAACGTCCGGCTCGACGAGGGTCCCGACGCCGACCAGCTCTGGACCCGGGCCTGGACCGAGTCGTTCGAGCGGCTGCAGGCGACCGGGGCGAAGCTGGTGCTGGTCCTGGACACCCCGTGGCCGGCCGGCTCGACGCCGGAGTGCCTGGTGACCAACCCGAAGCGGGTGGACAGGTGCGCCCGCCCGGTGCAGGAGGCCATCCCCGAGCAGACCCGCCGGATGATGGTGGCGCAGGCGGCGCGGGAGCGGGGCGTCACGGTGATCGACACGCAGCCGTGGTTCTGCACCGAGCAGGTGTGCCCCGCGATCATCGGCAACGCCATGGTGTGGCGGGACTACAGTCATCTCAGCACGTCGATCGCCACGGCGCTGACGCCGCTGATGCGGGACCAACTACCTCGCTGATCAGTGCCGGATGAGAGGGCCCGGCCGTGTGGCCGGGCCCTCTCTGGCATCGTGATGAAAATCTGATGAACCTCGCGTGCTGACGCTCTGTATCGATCGGTACTATCGCCCACTCAGCCGGTTGAAGACGGCAGCACTCCTTTGAGGCAGGACATGTCGGTCACCATTGACAGCGTTGCAGGTAAGCCACGTCCGGAGTCACCGGTCACCCCGGCCCCGGCGGCCCGGCCACACCTCGGCTTCCGCCCGGACATCGAGGGCATGCGAGCTGTCGCCGTCATGCTGGTGGTGCTGTCGCACGCCGGTCTGACCGGCCTCGCCGGTGGATATGTCGGGGTCGACGTCTTCTTCGTGATCTCCGGCTTCCTGATCACCACGCTGCTGCTCAACGAGCTCAACCGGACCGGCACCGTCTCGCTGGCCGGTTTCTACGCCCGGCGGGCGATCCGGCTGCTGCCCGCCTCGGCGCTCGTGCTGGTCGCGACGGTCGCGGGCGCCTGGTTCTGGCTGCCGTCCACCCGGTTCACCTCGATCAGCCTGGACGCGCTGTACGCGACCTTCTACGGCATCAACTGGCGGCTCGCGAGCGAAGGCGTGCAGTACCTGAACGCGGACGCCGCCCCGTCGCCGTTGCAGCACTTCTGGTCGCTGGCGGTCGAGGAGCAGTTCTACCTGGTCTGGCCGCTGCTGATGCTGGTGTTCGCGCTGACCTGGATGCGGCGCGGCGGCAAGGGACGCCTGCCGCTGATCGTCGCGCTGTCGGTGATCACCGCCGCGTCGCTCGCGGTCAGCATCTCGCAGACCAGGACGTCGGCGCCGTGGGCGTACTTCGGGGCGCACACCCGCGCCTGGGAGCTGGCCATCGGCGCGCTCGTGGCGATCAGTGCCACGCGCCTCGCCGGGCTGCCCGGCAAGCTCGCCGCGGTGGCCACCTGGGGCGGCCTGGCCGCGATCGTCGCCTCGGCGCTGATCTACGACGAGCAGACGCCGTTCCCCGGCTCGGCGGCGCTGCTGCCGGTGCTCGGCTCGGCCGCGATCATCGCGGCCGGCTGTGCCCAGCCGCGCGGCGGGGCGGCGATGCTGCTGCGCACGAAACCGTTCCAGCTCATCGGGCGGTACTCCTACAGCTTCTACCTGTGGCACTGGCCGATCCTCATGATCGGCCCGGCGGCTCTCGAGGTGCAGCCGTCGATCAAGGTGAACCTGGTGCTGGCCGCGGGCTCGCTGGTGCTCGCCGTCGCGTCGTACCACGTGGTGGAGAACCCGGTCCGCACGCTGAGCTGGATCAAGTCGCGCTCCTGGCGCGGCATCGGCCTCGGTCTCGGGCTGTCCGCGGGCACCGCCGTCCTCGCCCTGGTGGCGAGTCAGTTCACGCCGCCGCTGCCGACCGGCGACGCGGTCCAGGAAACCGTGCAGGCGGTGGCCGAGGCGCCCGACCCGGAAGCCAAGATGCGGGAGCTGGTCCAGGCGTCGGTGAAGGTGCGCGAGCTGCCGGCGAACCTGCTGCCCGACCCGCTGACCGCGACGGTGGAGGACAAGCCGGTCATCTACGGGGACAACTGCCACGCCGGGTACTGGGACAGCAAGATGCCGCACCCCTGTTGGTACGGCGACCCGAACGGCACCGACGAGATGTTCCTGATCGGCGACTCGCACGGCGCGCACTGGTTCCCGCCGATCAACACGATCGCCACCGAGCAGAAGCTGAAGTTGGCGAGCCGCACCAAGAGCGCCTGCCAGGCGGCCACCGTGCTGGTGTACAACGGTGTGCTCAAGCGGCCGTACCAGGAGTGCCTGGACTGGCGCGAGTCGGTGTTCGCCGAGATCGAGCGGCTCAAGCCGAAATACGTGGTGATGTCGTCGAACGGCGGCGACAGCGGTGGCATGGTCACCCCGGACAACGAGCCGCTGGACAAGGGCGCCGAATCCGAGCAGCGCTGGGCCGACGCGTGGATCAAGACCTTCGACCGGCTCAAGGCCACCGGCACCCAGCTGGTGCTGATCCAGGACACGCCGTGGCCGAACGGCTCGACCCCGGAGTGCGTCGTCACCAACCCGAAGCGGATCGACAAGTGCGGGCGCGCCACCAAGGACGCCATCGCCAAGCCGGTCCGGCGCAAGCTGGTAACCGAGGCCGCCCTGGAGCGCGGCGTCACGGTGATCGACACCGAGAAGTGGTTCTGCACGCCGAAGAAGTGCCCGGCGATCATCGGGAACTCGATGGTGTGGAAGGACAACAGCCACATCAGCACGTCGATCGCGACCGCGATGACGCCGCTGCTGCGGGAGAAGTTCACCCGCTGAACAGTTGCGACACGCAGGGCCCGGCCGTTCGGCCGGGCCCTGCGTGCTTTGATCACTGATGGGTTACACGTCGGAAACTTCCACCTGCGAGCATTCCGGAGCCCGATCAGGAGGTTCTCTTGTTCCTCAGCCAGCACGAGCAGGAACGACTGCTCATCCACGTCGCCGCCGACGTCGCCCGGCGCCGGCGCGAGCGGGGCCTGCGGCTCAACCACCCCGAGGCCACCGCGATCATCACCGCGTTCCTGCTGGAGGGCGCGCGCGACGGGCGGACCGTCGCCGAGCTGATGGACGCCGGCCGGCGGGTGCTGACCCGGGACGACGTCATGGAGGGCGTGCCGGAGATGCTGGCCGAGGTGCAGGTCGAGGCCACCTTCCCGGACGGGACCAAGCTGGTCACCGTGCACGGGCCGATCTCATGATCCCCGGCGAGATCCTGCACGGCGACGGCGACATCGAGATCAACCCGGGGCGCCCGGTGGTCACCCTGACCGTGCACAACACCGGCGACCGGCCCGTGCAGGTCGGCTCGCACTTCCACTTCGCCGAGTCCAACGCCGCCCTGGAGTTCGACCGGGAAGCCGCCTGGGGACACCGGCTGGCGGTGCCGGCGGGCACCTCGGTGCGTTTCGAGCCGGGCATCCCGCGCGACGTGGCCCTGGTGGCGCTGGCCGGCAACCGGATCGTCCCCGGCCTGCGCGGCCTGGCCGGCGGTGCGCTGGACCGGCTGCCACCGGCCGCCGAACCCGACCCGGCGGACATCGAACCGGCCGGGTCCCTCGACGAGGACACCGGCGAAGGCGCGCACGAGAACGGGAGCCCCCGGTGACGACCCTCGACCGCGGCCGGTACGCCGCCCTCTACGGACCCACCGCCGGCGACCGGGTCCGGCTCGCCGACACCAACCTGCTGATCGAGATCGAGGAGGACCGCAGCGCCGGGCCGCGCCCCGGCGACGAGGTCGTCTTCGGCGGCGGCAAGGTGATCCGCGAGTCCATGGGCCAGTCCCGGGCCACCCGCGCCGAAGGCGCCCCGGACACCGTGATCACCGGCGTGATCGTCCTCGACCACTGGGGCGTCATCAAGGCCGACATCGGCATCCGGGACGGCCGGATCACCGCGATCGGCAAGGCCGGCAACCCGGACACCATGGACGGCGTGCATCCCGACCTGGTGATCGGCGCCAGCACCGAGATCATCGCCGGCAACGGCAAGATCCTCACCGCCGGCGCGATCGACAGCCACGTGCACCTGATCAGCCCCACCATCCTGGACACCGCGCTCGCCTCGGGCATCACCACGATCATCGGTGGCGGCACCGGGCCGGCCGAGGGCACCAAAGCCACCACGGTGACACCGAACGCGTGGCACCTGGCCCGGATGCTGGAGTCGCTGGACACCTGGCCGATCAACGTGCTGCTGCTCGGCAAGGGCAACACCATGTCGGCCGAGTCGATGTGGGAGCAGCTGCGCGGCGGGGCCGGCGGATTCAAACTGCACGAGGACTGGGGCACCACCCCGGCCGCGATCGACGCCTGCCTCACCGTGGCGGACGCCTCCGGCGTCCAGGTGGCGATCCACACGGACACGCTGAACGAGGCCGGGTTCGTGGAGGAGACGCTGCGGGCCATCGCGGGACGCTCGATCCACGCCTATCACACCGAGGGCGCGGGCGGCGGCCACGCACCGGACATCATCACGGTGGCCTCGCACCCGAACATCCTGCCGTCGTCGACCAACCCGACCCGGCCGTACACCCACAACACCCTCAGCGAGCACCTGGACATGCTGATGGTCTGCCACCACCTCAACTCGGCGGTGCCGGAGGACCTGGCCTTCGCCGAGAGCCGGATCCGGCCGTCGACCATGGCCGCCGAGGACTTCCTGCACGACCTCGGGGCGATCTCGATGATCGGGTCCGACTCACAGGCCATGGGCCGGGTCGGGGAGGTCGTCATGCGTACCTGGCAGACCGCTCATGTGATGAAGGCGCGCCGCGGCCCGGCGCCCGGCGACAACGCCGCGGACAACAACCGCGCCAAGCGCTACGTCGCGAAATACACCATCTGCCCGGCGATCGCGCACGGCATGGCCGAGCAGGTCGGCTCGGTCGAGCCGGGCAAGCTGGCCGACCTGGTGCTCTGGGACCCGGCATTCTTCGGGGTACGACCTGCGCTGGTCCTCAAGGGCGGCATGATCGCGTACGCCCAGATGGGTGACGCCAACGCCTCCATCCCCACGCCCCAGCCGGTGCTGCCCCGGCCGATGTTCGGCTCCTACGGGGTGGTGCCGTCACAGACCTCGGTGGCCTTCGTCGCGCCCGCCGCGATCGACGCGCTGCTCAACGACCGGATCGGCGTGAAACGGGCGCTGGTCCCGGTGGCCGACACCCGGGCGGTCGGCAAGGCGGACATGCCGCTGAACGACGCACTGCCCCGCATCGAGGTGCGGGCCGACACCTTCGAGGTCCGCATCGACGGCGAGGTCATCGAGCCGGATCCGGTGACCGAACTGCCGATGGCCCAGCGCTACTTCCTGTTCTGAGCGATGAGCCTGTCGACACTGCTGCTGCTCGCTGACGGGCGACTGCCCGCCGGCGGGCACGCGCACTCCGCGGGACTGGAGGCGCAGGTCAGCGCCGGACGGGTGCACGACATCGCCAGCCTGGACGGCTTCCTGCGCGGGCGGCTGGCGACCAGCGGACTGGTGGCGGCGGCGTTCACGGCGGCGGCGTGCGCGGAGGTGACCCGGTGGGCCGTGCTGGACGCGGGACTCGATGCGCGTACCCCCGCTGTCGCTCTTCGCAAGGCCTCCCGGGCGCAAGGCCGCGCCCTGCTGCGGGCCGGGCGCGCGATGTGGCCGGTCGCGGCCGTCGGACGGGAACCGCACCAGCCGGTGGCGCTGGGTGCGCTGGCCGCCGCTGCCGGGCTCCGGCCGATCGAGGCGGCGGTGGCGGCGGCGCACGGCACGATCACCGGTCCGGCGAGCGCGGCTGTCCGGCTGCTGGGGCTCGACCCGTACGCGGTGCACGCGCTCCTGGCGCGGCTGACCTGCGAATGTGACCGGATCGCGGAACTCGCCGCGGCCCGGTGCGACGACCCGGTCGACGATCTGCCGGCCGCGGGCGCTCCCCTGCTCGACATCGGCGCCGAGCATCACGCCACCTGGGAGGTGCGTCTCTTTGCATCCTGATTCTCCGTCCCCGCGTTCTTCGGCGCCGGACTCTTCGTCGCCGCGTTCTTCGGCGCCGGACTCTTCGTCGCCGCGTCCTCCGTCTCCGCATTCTTCGGCGCCGCACCCTTCGTCGCCGCACGAGCATGCGCATGAGCCCGACGAGGTCCCGCACACCCATCCGGAGCCGGGCGTCGACCCGCACGCGCCGCTGCACGCCGGGCCCCGGGCGCTGCGCGTCGGCATCGGCGGCCCGGTGGGTTCCGGCAAGACCGCACTGGTCGCGGCGCTGTGCCGGGCCCTCGGCTCCGAGCTGCGGCTGGCCGTGGTGACCAACGACATCTACACCACCGAAGACGCCGACTTCCTGCTCCGCAACGGTGTGCTGCCGGCCGAGCGGATCCGCGCCGTCGAGACCGGCTGCTGCCCGCACACCGCGATCCGCGACGACATCTCGGCGAACCTGGACGCGGTCGAGGACCTGGAGGCCGCCCTCGGGCCGCTCGACCTCGTCCTGGTGGAGAGCGGCGGGGACAACCTCACCGCCACCTTCAGCAAAGGCCTGATCGACCAGCAGATCTTCGTGGTCGACGTGGCCGGCGGCGACAAGGTGCCGCGCAAGGGCGGGCCCGGCGTCACCACCGCCGACCTGCTGGTCATCAACAAGACCGACCTGGCGGCCCTGGTCGGCGCCGACCTCGGCGTGATGGACCGGGACGCCCGCGCCCGGCGCGGTGAGCTACCGACGATCTTCCTGTCGCTGGCCGAGGACAAGGCGGCGGGCCCGGTCGCGGACTGGATCCGCGGCCTGGTCGCCGCCCGTGTCTGAGGTCGCCTGATGCGGGCGCGGGCGCGCCTGGTGGCGGAGTCCGACGGGCGGGGTGGCACCCGGCTGGCCGTGCTGCACGGCGAGTCGCCGCTGCTCCTGCGCCGCACCGGACCGCGCAGCGGCACCGGCAGCGGGGTGACGGTTCACCTGGTGGGCGGGGCGGCCGGGCCGCTGCGTGGCGACGACCTTCGACTGGACGTCGAGGTGGGGCAGGGCGCCTCGCTGGAGATGCTCAGCGTCGCGGCTCAACTCGCGCTGCCCGGCCGCCCGGCGCCGGCTTCCCTGCTGACGGTCACCGCCACGGTCGCGGCCGGCGGGACGCTGCGCTGGCTGCCGGAGCCGCTGATCGCGGCGTCCGGCTGCGACCACGTCGCGATCACCCGGGTGGCGGTCGAGCAGGGCGGCTCGCTGCTGTGGCGCGACGACCTGGTCTGCGGGCGGCACGGTGAGGAACCCGGTGACCTGCGGGCGGACACCCTGATCTCGTACGCCGGGGCCACCCTCTACCGGCACGAACTGATGATCGGGCCCCGGGCGCCCGGTTGGTCCGGCGCCGCGGTCCTCGGTGCCGGCCGCGCTGTGGGCACGCTGGTGGCGGCAGGCGACGACCTGCCACCGACGGGTCCGGCCGGACCGCATGCCGCCGTGATGCGGTTGGCCGGTCCGGGAGTCCTGTCCACCGCCGTCGGCCCCGACATCCGGGCCGTCCGCGCGGCACTGGACCCACTCTGCCGCCGTCCCCCATCCGGCGTGGTGACTTAGGGCTCCCTGCGCACCTCAAGTCACCACACCAACGCTCGACCCATCGCTGTGTGGTGACTTGGTGCCCGCTTCACCACGCAGCCGGACAGCGCGGAGGGCGGCCGGGTGGCCGCCCTCCGTGAAGTGACTTCGCTATGCGGCGACCGCGATCGGCACCCCGTGGCTGTCGGTCAGGGCCAGCCGGGTGTGCAGGCTGCCCTGCTGTGCCACCTTGGCGAAATACTCGGTCCGCCGCCGCTGCAGGCACCCCTTGCGGGTCCGCGGCCCGCCCGCCGCGACCGTCAGCAGTTCCGGCGCGAGCGAGCTGTTCAGGCCTTCCCGCAGCAGCCGCAGCGCTTCCGTGCGCAGCTGCGAGATCCGCGACTCGGTGACACCGAGCCGCGCCGCCACCTCGCTGAGCGGCTGCTCCTGCAGGAACGACTCCTCGACGACCTGGCGCAGCCGCTCGGGCAGCGCCTGGATGGCCTGGTGCAGATAGCCGAGCCGTTCCCGTTTCAGCAGCAGGTCCTCCGGTCCCTCGGACGTCTCCGGCACCATCTCCTCGGCCGCCCCGGTGGGGAAGCCCTGCAGGCTGAGCAGCGATGCCTTCTGCACGTCGTCCTCGACGCTGGCCAGTTCGGAGATGCCGATCCCGAGCACCTCGGCGACCTCCGCGTCGCTCGGCGTGCGGCCGAGCGCGGCGGTGAGTTCCTGACGGGCGGCGGCCGCCCGGCGGGCCCGGGCCCGCACCGATCGGCTGGCCCAGTCCTGCCCGCGAAGCTCGTCCAGCAGGGCGCCCCTGATCCGGACCGCGGCGAAGCGGTGGAACGGGATGCCACGGGTCACGTCGAAGGAGCGTGCGGCGCCGAGCAGGGCCGCGAACCCGGCTGACGAGAGGTCATCTGAGTGGACATGGCCGGGGACACGGTTGAGCAGTTCCCGGACCAGATGGCCAACCATCGGCATGTTCTCGCGGATCAGGTCCTCGATGTCGCGCGCCGACGGCGCGTCGTGGGCGATGCCGATGGTGGCGGGGAGTTCGGTCGTGGTGGTCACGTAGTCCTCCTCGCTCGTACGAACCGGCTGGGAAGGCCGGCGTAACCGGTTGTGAAACCGGCTCACGAGAAGAACAGTGACCGCCGCAAGGTGCAGCGGGGCCCGAATTCAGTTGCTTTTGTGGAGCTTTTTCATGAAAAACCTCAGGCGAGGGCGGACCAGCGCGGACCTGCCACTGACGGGAAAAGCCCTTCCCGCAGGACGGGAAGGGCTGGAGCGGCGGAACCGCCGGACTAGTGAAGCACCGGCATGCGCGGCGCCAGCACCTCCGTGAGCTCGGTGTGCACCCAGGCCATGCGGCGGACCGCGGCCTCCGGGTGATCACCGAACTCGGTGGCGACGCCGGCCGCGCATCCGTCGCTGCCGTGCCGGAGGATCATCGCGGTGATGGCCTCCTCCACGGTCTCCCGAGTCGGACACTCGGAAGGCTGCAGCACCGAGACGAACAGTGCCTCGGCAGCCAGATCCTTGACTGTGCTCATCATGTTGTCGAACTCCCCGATATCGACGACCTGCAAAGACTCCGGCTGGTCACCCGCGCTTGGACATACCCGGGCCAAGGCCGTCGAATCCCCTGACGATCATTGCCCATCTTGCCCGCGGGTGGCGCGCCGGCCGGCAGCCACGCCGTGCGAATGTGCCGCGATCCGGGGCACCGGAGCCGGTCGCCACCGTGTGCGGATCGGAGCAGAAGCGCCTGTCGGTCTCGTCTCCACCGTAACGCGGCGATCGGGTTTCGGCTTCTTCTTCGCCGCTTCGGTCCGACCGATCGCCGCCGTCGATCACTCCTCTTCGCAGTCCGCCGGGTCGCAGCCGCCCAGCGAGGGACCCGGGTCGACCGGCGGGGTGGTGGGTTTGGTGGTCTCGACGATCGGATCGGTGGTGGTGGGCCCGACCGAATTCGGCGCCGACGGCTCGATCGTCGGCTTGGTCGTCACGGTCTCCGTCGGCGTGATCGTCGTGTTCGGCGTGACCGTCGTGGTCGTCGTGGTGGTCGGGCCGGCGGTCGGGTTGCCGTTGGTGGGGGTCGGACCGGCCGGCCGGGTGGGCCTGGTGGTCGGCTTGATGATCACCTCACCGCTCGGACCGATCGAGACCCCGGTCGTCGGCGTGCTGTTGGCGTCGCCGAGCCGCGTGTTGCCGTCGGAGAGGTACTCCACCGGGCGGGACGGCTCGCCGGGCTCACTCGACACGTACGTCTCGCAGGTCTGGTCGTTGAGCTTGAAGACCATCGGGGCGGCGTTGCTCTGCTGGTAGCGCCCGCTGATCTGCAGCGTCGTGGTGCGCTGCGACTCCAGCACCGCGAACGAGCTGACCCGGACGGCCCGGCCCTGCTGCTTGAGGTCGAGCTTGCCCTTGCCGGAGAGCACCTGGTCGCCCGGCATCAGGAACCACAGGCTCCACGCGTCCACCGGCTTGTCGGCCCGGTTGGCGAGGGTCACCTGGGCCTTGAAGCGGTTCTCCTTGTCGGACCAGACGGCGTAACTCACCACGCACTGCCCGGAGGGCGGGACGACACTCGGCTGCGGCGCGCTGGTCGCGCCGACCGCCTGGTTGTCCTTGGACTGCCCCATCGCCGACCAGCCGTAGGCGAGGCCGCTGAGCAGAGCCACCGTGCCGGCGAGCACGGCGGCACGGCGCACCCTGGTGCGGTTGCGGCCGGACGGCTTGTCGGGCGGCGAGCCGGCCGGAGGGCCGCCCGCGCTGGGCCGCAGGGGTGGGGCGGCACCCGCCGCACCGGGCTCCGGCGCTGCGGGCGTGCCGACCGCGGCGGGGCCGGTGACGGCCTGCGCGGCCACGGGGTGCACCGCATCCGGGTCGGTCGAGCGATCGGTGTCCACCGTGCCGGCGCCGCTGACGGCCGCGGCCGCGACCGGGCCGAGCCCGGGGTACGGGTAGCCGGACGGAAGGATGAAGGTGTCCTCGCCGTCCTCCCAGTCGGCGTCGAACCCGGAGGTGATCAGCGGCGCGGTGGCCGAGACGCCGGCCAGCACGTGGGCCAGCTCGGCGCTGGACGGCCGGTCCTGCGGCCGCTTCTCCAGGCACCGGCGGATCAGCGCGTCCACCGCCGGCGGAAGCCCTTCGACGGGGGGCAGCGGCTCGGGCTCCACGTACTGGTGGGCGCGCAGCAACGCGGTGGTGGTGCCGACGTCCCAGGGCAGCTGGCCGATCAGCATCCGATAGATGAGCAGGCCCACCGCGTACACGTCGGTGGCCGGGCTGACCTGGCCGCCCTCGAGGCGTTCGGGCGCCAGGTAGGCCGGGGTGCCGAGGAGGCTGCCGTCCGGGTCGGTGTCGTTCTCGCCGATCAGCGCCGAGATGCCGAAGTCGACCACCTTGGCGCCGCCCGGGGTCAGCATCACGTTGGCCGGGGTGACGTCGCGGTGCACGATGCCGCGCGAGTGCGCGGCCGCCAGGGCGGCCGCCACCTCGGCGCTGATCCGCACGGCGGTGGGCCAGTTCAGCATCCGCACCCGGGCCAGGACCGCCGCCAGCGACTCGCCGTCGACGAGCTCCATCACGACGTACGGCACCGGCTCACCGTCGACCGTGGTGGCCTCGCCGTAGTCGTACACATTGGTGATGTTCGGGTGGGTGAGTCGCGCCGCGGCCTGCGCCTCCGCACGCAGCCTGCGCCGGAACGAGGGATCGGCACTGGTCGAGGGCGGCAGCACCTTGACGGCGACCTGACGGCCCAGGACCTCGTCGAACCCTCGCCAGACGACTGACATCCCGCCGGCACCGAGACGCTCGACCAGTCGATAACGACCGGCGAGCAGTCCCGAACCGGGCAGGTCCGTCGTGCTCATGTGCCCCCACATGCGCGCTTGAAAAGAACATCGGGCCGCACCGCCATGCCGCCTGACGCCGGGCGAGTCAGGGCCCCACCGTCGGACCCCGAGCATCCCTCATAGACGGCGTGGATGTTAGTACCTATCGGCCGACAGATCGACAGGGCAACGGCCGATCTACCAGGGACTAATTACGGTGTGTGGGGTGGCGCGCGCCCCCGGTGCGTGCTGGGTGACCGCGCCGGCACAGGCTTTGCGGGTCGCCCGGACACGGAGCGCCACGACAGACGCGGGGTATTGCCCGGATCGTCGGAACTTGCACTCTCAACCTTTCGGGTATGTCCGACGTGGACCGGAAAACATTCGGTCATCGAACCGCTACACAGAGAGATCGACTCTGTCCAAGATCTGTCAGCACGTCATGCTCTGGTCCGGGAGACCGTGAGACTCCGCGGTACCGCCGGCGTCACCCCGGATGCCCGCGAAAGCGACAACACGGACCCGCCGCCCACCGGTGAGCCGCCGACCGGCACGGCGCCCAGTTCGGACAGGAATGCCCGCATCGGCGCCCAGTTCTCATAGATCACCAGCACCACTTCGCCCGGAGCGGCGAGGCGTACCGCCCGCGTCACGGCGTCCCGGTAACCGTCCGCGCGGACCGCGCTCAGCTTCGGGCTGCGAGCCCGCACCTCCCGCTCGACCAGCGCCGAGACCTCGCCGGCCGCACGTCCCCGCAGGTCGGCGTCGTCATAGAGGACGGCGCGGCTCACCCCGTCGGCGAGGATCTGCGCCGAGGCGATCAGCAGATCCTCGCGGCGGTCGCCGGGCAGCGTCACCGCCGCTACGCAGCGTTCAGCGCCCCAGAGCCGGTTGAGAGCACGCAGAGTAGCGGCGAGGGCCGCCGGATTGTGGGCATAGTCAAGAAAAATCGAGATCTCACCGAGACGGAACAGCGTCCCCCGGCCCGGGTTCTCCGCGGCCGGGTCGAATTCAGCGAGCCGGTCGGCAAGCGTTTCGGGCCGCGCACCCAGGGCGCGAGCAGCCGCGATGGCAGCCAGGGTGTTCGCCGCCACGTGCAGGGCCGCGCCGCCGTACGCGCCGGGGACCTCGGCGAGACGCACCAGCGGAGTGCGCCGGGCGCCGGTCGCCTGCACCAGCCAGCCGTCGTGCAGCACATAGGCGGTGGCGCCCCGGGCCAGGTGCTCGGTCAGCACCGGGTTGGCGGCGTCCAGGCCGAACCAGACCAGCCGCTTACGGTCCGCGCGCACCCGCGGACGGTCGGCCAGGCTTCGCACCCACGGGTCGTCGGCGTTGAGGACCAGCGTCCCGCCGTCCCGGACCCGCTCGGCCACCACGGCCTTGACATGCGCCAGGTCCTCGATCGACTCGAGACCGTCCTGACCGAGGTGTTCCGCCGTGATGTTCGTGATCACCCCGACGTCGGACCAGTCGTAACCCAGGCCACGCCGCAACAGGCCACCCCGGGCGGTCTCCAGCACCGCCACCTCCACCTGCGGGTCGCCGAGCACCATCTGCGCGGAGAGCGGGCCGGTGGCGTCCGAGACGTGGATCGTACGACCGTCGATCACCACGCCGTCGGTGCTGGTCATGCCGACCCGGGTGCCGTTGCCGCTGAGCAGGTGGGCGATGAGCCGGGTCACCGTGGTCTTGCCGTTGGTGCCGGTGATCGCCACGGTCGGGATCCGCCCGTCGGACCCGCAGGGGAACATCGCCCGCACGATTGCGTCGCCGACATCACGGGCCCGGCCGTGCTCGGGCGCGAGGTGCATCCGCAGTCCCGGCACCGCGTTCACCTCGATCACGCCGGACGTGATCCGGTCCGGATCACCGGTCGGCGGCATCGGGGCGGCGATGTCCGGCAGGCGCAGGTCGATGCCGGCGATGTCCAGGCCGACCAGCGCGGCGACCCGCTGACACAGCCGGGTCACGTCGGGGTGCACCTGGCCGGTGACGTCCCGGCTGGTGCCGCCGGTGGAGAGGTTGGCGTTCTGGCGCAGCCACACCACCTCGTCCGGCGCGGGCACGCTTCCCGGCTCGTGCCCCTGCCCGGCGAGCACCCGCTCCGCCGTCGGGTCCAGTTCGATCCGGGTCAGCGCCCGTGAGTGGCCGACCCCCCGGCGCGGGTCCGCGTTGATCCGCTCCACAAGCTCCCGCACGGTGGCGACGCCGTCACCCACCACGTGCGCGGCGATCCGTTCAGCGGCCGCCACCACCTCGCCGGCGACCACCAGGACCCGGTAGTCGCGCCCGCCGAGCTGCCGTTCCACCACCACGTCGCCGCCGGCCTCGGCGCAGGCCCGCTCCACGTCGGCCGGGGTGCGCAGGTTCAACGCCACGTCGCGTCCGTGGTGGCCGGTCCGCGGCTTCACCACCACCGGAGCACCCAGCTCGGCGAGGATCCGCACCGCCTCGGCCGGGTCGCTCGCCGCCCCGCCGGGCGCCACCGGGACGCCGGCCTCCCCCAGCAGCCGGCGGGTGACGTGCTTGTCCCCGGCGATGTCCACCCCCAGCCCGCTGGTCCGGTCGGTCATCGCCGCCCAGGCCAGCCGCCGGCGGTTGCCCCAGCCGAGCCGGAGCAGGCTGAGGTCGTCGAAACGCTCCACCGGGATGCCGCGCCGCCGGGCCGCCGCGATGATCGACCGGGTGCTCGGCCCGGTGGCCTCCCGCTCGGCGAGCGCGGCCAGGCCGGCGAGACTCGCGGTCAGCTCCTCGGCACGCGGCCCGCCGCCGCGGTGCACCGCCAGCACCAGGTCGATCGCCGCGCCGAGCAGCTTCGCCGGCACGCCGGACGCGGGCGACTCGTCCACCGGGCATTCGACGATCACGTCGTAGGCTCCGGGATCGTCCGGGTCGCCCGCCGAGACGGTCCGCCCGAAGCTCACGTCCCTGCCGATCAGCTGGGACAACTCGATGCACACGTGCTCGGTGACGTGCCCGAAATAGGTGCCGTTGCGCAGCCGGCTGACGAACCCGCCCGGCGACCCCGCCGCGCAGTGGTGCTCGGCCAGGCCCGGCAGGGTGCGCAACAGCCGCTCGGTGAAGCCGGTGACGTCGGAGGTCTCCTGGCCGGTCAGCTCGCCCAGGCTGAGCCGGGCGATCACCGCGGGCCGGGAGAGATAGACGTTCGGGCCGCGCAGGCGGCGCAGTGATTCGATCTTCATGCGACTCGGCCCCGTTCAGCGACAGGCGTGCCGGCATGCGGACGGCGGCCCGTGAGGTGGAAGGTGTAACCGGCCGGCAGCACATGGATACGTGCTCCGGTCAGCGCGATCGGCCCGCTCCGCGGGACCTGGATGTCGGTGGCGCAGCCGGCGTCGACGACAGTCACCGCGCCGCTGCCCAGCACCTCGAAGCAGTCGCCGTCGGTCAGGATCGCGGTGTCCTCGTCGATGCCGACGCCGAGCTCGTGCGGATAGCGGGCCACCGCGCTGAGCAGCCGGTTCAGCCGGCCGCGTTCGGCGAAGTGCTGGTCGATCAGCACGCAGGGCAGGAATTCCAGGCCCGGCTCGGTGCTGACGCTGCCCGCGGTGACACCGGCGCCCTCGCCTCCGGCGATCATGGTGCCGGCCATCATCGCGGCGCCCGCGCTGGTCCCGCCCAGCACCAGGGAGCCGGATGCGACGAGCGCCTGCAGCAGCGAGTCGGTGGCGGTGCCGCCCAGCACGCGGGTGATCCGCTGCTGGTCGCCACCGGTGAAGAAGACGCCGGTGGCCGCGCGCAGGACCGGCTCGACGCCGGGCGCGTTCGCCTCGGCGCGGTCGGCGAGACGCAGGGCCCGGGCGCTGCCCGCGCCGAGGGCGAGAAACTCACCGACGTACGCGGACTCGGCGCTCCCCGGCGACTCGCTGGCCGTGGCGATCACCACGATCCGGGCCGCACCGCCCCCGGCCAGCTCGACGAAGCGCGCGAGGAGGTCGGAACCGGCGGCCCCACCCATGATGAGTAACCGGCCCACCACTCCTCCTCAGATCGGTAGCGCGATCGGCCTACTCCTGAGGTTAATCGGAACAAATCCGAAACATCCGCCTAACCATTGTTATGCGGTAGCAGGTGTGTGACCTCCGGGGGCCCGCCGCCCCTTCCCGTCACCGGGTCAGGTCCTCCGGCGTGTTCCGGGTCCGGGACGCGGAACGACAGCGCGGTGGTCCTGAATCGTGTGCCCGTCCGCGCAGTGCAGCTCCGTCCGCACCTCGGCGGCGCAGTCACGATGGGCGTACTGGATCGGCGGGCCCTCCGGATCGGCCAGATAGCGGTTGCCCCACTCGGCCACCGCGATCAGCACCGGATAGAGATCGAACCCCTTCTCGGTGAGCCGGTACTCGTGGCGGGATCGCGCGCCCGGCTCCTGGTAGGGCTCACGCCGCAGCACCCCGTGCTCCACCAGCAGGGCCAGCCGGTTGGTCAGCACCTGACGCGGGATCCCGGTCCGTACCCGCATGTCGTCGAACCGCCGCAGCCCGCTGAACACCTCGCGGAGGACCACGATCGTCCACTTCTCCCCGAGGATCGCCATGGCGCGGCTGACCGTGCAGTTCTCGACCGACCAGTTGAGCGCCTCGGGGGGTGTGACATGTCCGACCATGCGGCCAGGCTAGGTCTCGTTGACAGAGCCAGCAAGCTGATGGGAGCCTGCGTCCATGACGCAGACTCAGGATTCCACCCGGACGCGCACCTTCGGCTGGTCGGATCCGGCCGAGCACGCCGACCTGCTGGGCCGCCGCAGCGGTCTGGAGCTGCTCCGGGCGATGTCCGCCGGCGAGCTGCCCGCGCCGCCGATCATGCATCTGATCGGCGCGGCCGGCATGCGCGCCGAGGAGGGCAGCGTCACCGTCGAGCTCGACCCGCAGGAGTTCCACTACAACCCGCTCGGCAGCGTCCACGGCGGCGTGCTCTCCACCCTGCTCGACACCGCGGCGGCCTGCTCGGTGCACAGCACGCTCCCGGCCGGCGTCGGCTACACCAGCATGGACCTCACCGTGAAGTTCCTGCGCCCGGTGACCGTCTCCTCCGGCCGCCTGGCCTGCACCGGCACCGTCCTCCAGCGCGGCCGCCGGACCGCCCTCGCGGAGGCCCGCCTGACCGACGCCGCGGGCCGCCTGGTGGCCCATGCCACCTCCAGCTGCCTGATCTTCGACCTTCCCGGCCGCTGACCCCTCCCGCCGGCCGTCCCGCCGGTCAGGGCGCGCGGCGCTGCTTGCGGGCCTCGCGCTTCTCCTCGAAACGGGCCGCCTGCGCCTCCAGCTCGGCCATGTGGGCGGCCAGCGCCTCCCGCGCCTTCTCGCCCTCGGCACTCACGTCGGTGCGGTCCCACACGTTCCACTGGCGCATGACCGGGGCCAGCACCTCGTCCCGATGCTGGCGCAGGTCGTAGATGCCGGCCAGCGCGATCGACAACGCCTTGCGGCCGAACCCTTCGATGGTGGCGCCGGGCATGCGGAAACCCGTGGTCACGTCCAGGACGGCCTGCATCGCCTGGTCGGGGGCGAGGTCGAAGGCGGCGGTGAGCAGGTTGCGGTAGAAGACCATGTGCAGGTTCTCGTCGGCGGCCACCCGTGCGAGCAGCTGCTCGGCGAGCGGGTCGCCGGTGGCCCGGCCGGTGTTGCGGTGCGAGATGCGGGTGGCCAGCTCCTGAAAGGCGACGTACGCCAGCGAGTGCAGCACCTCGTCACCGTGATCGTTGGTGTAGCCGGACTGCATGTGGTCCATCCGGGCCCGTTCCAGGGCGACCGGGTCGACGCCGCGGGTGACGGTCAAGTAATCGCGGATGGCGATGCCGTGCCGGCCTTCCTCGGCGGTCCAGCGGTGCACCCAGGTGCCCCATGCGCCGTCCCGGCCGAAGAGCGTCGCGATCTCATGGTGGTACGACGGCAGGTTGTCCTCGGTGAGCAGGTTGACGATCAGCGCGGTCCGCGCCACGTCGGGCAGGTCCGAGTCGTCCGGTTGCCAGGCGGCGCCGCCCAGCAGGCCGTCGAAGTCGCGCCCTCGGCCCCACGGCACGTATTCGTGTGGGAACCACTCCTTGGCCAGCGACAGATGCCGGTCGAGGTTCGTGGCGACGACGGGTTCCAACTCGAGAAGCAGCGCGGTCTGGTCCAGCGGCATCCCGTCAAGGTAGCCGCCGGACCGCGCCCGTCCGCCGGCGATGAGCGGAGATCACCGGCGAGAGCGAAAAAGCGCTTAAAGACCGGACACCACGGGCGCCAGATCGCCCGCCGGCGGCTGCCAGCTTCCCGCGTCCGCCTCCATCTGCTCCCCCGAGCGGATGTCCTTGACCGTGTCCGGCTCACCCGGGAACCACACGTACGGAATCCCCCGCCGGTCAGCGAACTGGATCTGCTTGCCGAACTTCGCCGCGGTCGGCGCCACCTCGGTGGGGATGCCGCGGCGGCGCAGCGCGGTGGCGATCCGCTCGCAGTCGGCCCGCTTGTCGTCGCTGGGCACGGCGACCACCACGCAGGTCGGCACCGAGCGGGAGACGGTCAGCGCGTTCTGCCCGAAGAGGATGCCGAGCAGCCGGGAGACACCGATCGAGATGCCGACGCCGGGGAACCGGGTGTTGCCGACCGAGGCGAGAGTCTCGTAACGGCCACCGGAGCAGACCGAGCCGAATCGCTCGTACCCGGCCAGCTGGGTCTCGTAGACGGTGCCGGTGTAGTAGTCCAGCCCACGGGCGATCTTCAACTCGGCGCGGACCAGGCCGGGCGCGTGCTCACCGGCGGTCTCGACAACCTGGAGGAGCTCGTCCAGGCCTTCGTCCAGCAGCGGATCGCTGACGCCGAGCGCGCGGACCCGGTCGACGAAGGAGCCGTCGGTGGCCGAGATCGACGCGAGCGACAGGCAGGCCGCCGCCTGGGCGTCGGTGGCGCCCGCGGTCTCGACGAGGGCCGCCGCCACCTTCTCCGGGCCGATCTTGTCGAGCTTGTCGACGACGCGCAGGATCTGCGCGGTGTCGGCGAGACCCAGACCCCGGTAGAAGCCCTCGCACACCTTGCGGTTGTTGACCTGGATGACGGCTCGCGGGATCGGCAGTGACCGGAAGGCGTCGCCGATGACCAGCGGCATCTCGGTGTCGAAGTGGAACGGCAGGGTGTCCCGGTTGACCACGTCGATGTCGGCCTGCAGGAACTCGCGGTACCGGCCCTCCTGCGGCCGCTCGCCCCGCCACACCTTCTGGATCTGGTAGCGGCGGAACGGGAACTGCAGCTTGCCGTGGTTCTCGGTGACGAACCGAGCGAACGGGACGGTCAGGTCGAAGTGCAGCCCGAGCTGATCCTCCCGTTTGGAGAGCTCGTCCTCCTGCAGGCGGCGGAGCAGGTAGATCTCCTTGGACGTCTCGCCCTTGGACAGCAGGGTGTCCACCGGCTCGACGGCGCGGGTCTCCAACGGGGCGTACCCGTACAGCTCGAAGGTCGACCGGATCTTGTCGAGCACGAACTGCTCGATCATGCGCTGCGGCGGCAGCCATTCGGGGAAGCCGGAAATAGGCACTGTCACTCCAGAAAGTCAGAAACCGCGGCCGGGCGCGGCGGTCAACTCCCGCAGGTACGGGTTGGACGCGCGCTCACGGCCGATCGTGGTGGCCGGTCCGTGGCCGGGCAGCACGACGGTGTCGTCGGCCAGCGGCAGGATCTTGTCCCGCAGGCTGTTCATCATCGTCGGGGTGCTGCCACCCGGCAGGTCGGTACGTCCGATGGACCCCGCGAAGAGCACGTCCCCGGAGAAGCAGATCTCCTCCGGGCCCTCGCCCGGCAGGCGGAACAGCACCGACCCGCCGGTATGGCCGGGCGCGTGGTCGACCGTGATCTCCAGCCCGGCGATCGACAGCGCCGCGCCGTCGGTCAGCTCCGCGACGTCGTCCGGCTCGGTGTAGGTCAGCCGTCCACCGAACAGCGTCGAGAGGTCGGCGCTGAGGCCCTTCGACGGATCGGCGAGCATCTCTCGATCCGCCGGGTGAACATAAGCGGTCACGCCCCGCGCGCCGCACACCGGCGCGACCGAGAACGTGTGGTCCAGGTGGCCGTGCGTCAGCAGCACAGCCGCTGGAAAGAGCCGGTGTTCCGCGAGCACCTCGTCGAGTTGGTCGATCACGCCGATCCCCGGGTCGATGATCAGACACTGCTCTCCCGGACCGGCGGCCACCACATAACAGTTGGTGCCGAAGGCCTCGGCCGGAAAGCCGGTCACGAGCACGGTGACGCCCTCTCGAAGATGGGTGCGAATCGTAACGAGAGTAGCCGGGCGGCCGCACACCACTTTCTCAGGAGGTACCCGTACACTCTTGCGGGCGTGTGGCGTGCCGCACCCCTTGACATGCCCAGGCCCTTGTTAAGTACAGGAAGGGACAGCGTTCGGTGGCTTCCAGCAGGGACCGGCAGCGCAAGCTCGCGCGCGAGAAGTTCGACCGGCAGTTGGCCCGCCGGGCCGAGAGGGAACGCCGTCGTCGCCGCATCTATGCGGGGGTGGGCACCGGCCTGGCCGTGTTGCTGGTCGTCGCCGGCGCGGCCTGGATCGGCGGGGCCTTCGACGGCGACGAGGCCACCGAGACGAGTGCCGCGGGCGACACGTGCCTGTGGACCCCGCTGAACACGACGAGCAACCCGGACCTCAAGGACGTGGGCACACCCCCCACCAAGGACCTTCCCGAGGACGGCACCCAGACCCTGACGGTCACCACCAACCAGGGCGCCCCGATCGTCGCCAGCGTCGACGTCGCCACATCCCCGTGTGCTGCCGCCAGCCTGTCGTACCTGGCGGGCAAGGGTTTCTACGACAACACCGACTGCCACGAGATCACCACCGACGGGGCGCTGCGCTGCGGCGACCCGAGTGGCACCGGCAACGGCGGCCCGACGTACAGCTTCTACGACGAGAACCTGCCGGCCGCCCCCGAGCCGTCGCCGAGCGCGAGCGCCGCGGCCGGCAAGCCGGTGCTCTATCCCAAGGGCACGGTCGCGCTGGTGGGCAACCCACCGGGCAGCAACGGCAGCCAGTTCCTGGTGTTCCTGAAGGACTCCACCCCGGCCCAGCCGCTGTACTCGATCGTCGGCCAGGTGACCGGCGGCCTCGAGACGCTGGACAAGATCGGCAAGATCGCCACCGTGGAGAACAGCACGGGGGACAAGGTCAAGCCCAAGGACAAGATCACCATCCAATCCCTGACCGTCGGTGCGGCCCCTGAAGCGGCCCCCTCGGCTAGCGCCCAGTCGTGAGTTGATGATGGAAGAGACAAGCAGCAGGGAGAACACCGTGTCGTCGATCAAGGACCGGCAGCGCGCGGCGGCGCGAGCCCGGCTCGAGAAGGAGATGGCCGAGCGTGCCACGGCCGCACGCAAGCGCCGTCGCACGCAAGCGATCTTCGGTTCGGCACTCGCGGTGGTCGTCATCGCCGGCGCCGCGGTCTGGATCGTCAACATGAGGCAGAGCGACGACAAGAAGCCCGCCGCGGGCGCACCGGCGGCGGGCACCGTGGCCTGCTCCTGGACGCCGGCCCAGGAGGGCACCGGCGGCAAGGTCAAGGACGTCGGCCTGCCCCCGGCCAACGTGCCGAACGTGGGCACCAGCACGCTCA
Organism: Actinoplanes sp. 13; assembly: GCF_056134165.1. Classification (NCBI taxonomy): domain Bacteria; kingdom Bacillati; phylum Actinomycetota; class Actinomycetes; order Micromonosporales; family Micromonosporaceae; genus Actinoplanes; species Actinoplanes sp. 13. Next base: position 179,453 of record NZ_JBVYOQ010000006.1, read on the forward strand.
CCTTCGACACCAACCTGGGCCCGATCCAGGCCACCATCGATCTGAGCAAGGCGCCCTGCACCGGCGCCAGCTACAAGCACCTGGCCGAGAAGAAGTTCCTCGACAACACCAAGTGCCACCGTCTGGTCAACGAGGCGACCTTCAAGGTCCTGCAGTGCGGCGACCCGTTCGCCACCGGCAAGGGTTACCGCGAGACCGACGGCACCGGCGGCCCCAGCTACACGATGGTCGAGGAGAACCTGCCGACCGACACCGCCAAGCCGTACCCCGCGGGTTCCATCGCGATGGCCAACACCGGCCAGCCCGGCAGCACCGGCAGCCAGTTCTTCATCTGCTCGGAGGACACCCAGCTGCCGCCGAACTACACGCTGCTCGGCACCATCACCAAGGGCCTGGACCTCGTCAAGGACGTCGTCAAGGCCGGCGACGACGGCGCCTTCGCCCAGTCCGCCGGCGGCGGCCACCCCAAGAAGGAACTGACAATCAAAACCATGACCGTCGCGTAAACCGCACCGGCGAAAAGGGCGGCCCATCGGGCCGCCCTTTTGCTTCCCTCAAGAGCCGATGTTGCCGGGTCCCCCACCCACCGTGCCGCGCCGCCCCCACCGCGACCAGGCAAGGTTTTGGGCCGGTGATGGCCCACGCAGGGATCAAGCCTGACCGCCCTGCGTGGGCCATCACCGGCCCAAAACCGTCCCCCGCAAGCGAAGGAACGACGCTCACGCCCCAGACGTAACCCGGTAAGCATCGAACACGCCGTCCACCTTGCGCACCGCCGCCACCAAATGGCCCAGGTGCTTCGGGTCGGCCATCTCGAACGTGAACCGGCTGACCGCCACCCGGTCGCGGGTCGTGGTGACGGTCGCGGAGAGGATGTTCACCCGCTCCTCGGAGAGCACCCGGGTCACGTCGGCGAGCAGCTTGTGCCGGTCCAGCGCCTCCACCTGGATGGCCACCAGGAACGTGGACGCCGACGTCGGCTTCCAGCTGACCTCGACCATCCGCTCGCTCTGGTCGCGCAGGTCCTGCGCGTTGGCGCAGTCCTCCCGGTGCACGCTGACCCCGCCGGAGCGGGTGACGAACCCGAAGACCGCGTCGCCGGGCACCGGGGTGCAGCACCGGGCCAGTTTCACCCAGACGTCCGACACGCCCTTCACCACGACGCCGGGGTCCTGGGTGCTGGTGCGGTTGCGCGGCGGCCTGGTCGCGACGGCGGTCTCCGCGATGTCCTCGACCGCGCCCTCCTCGCCACCGAACCCGGCGACGAGCTTGGCGACCACCGACTGGGCGGAGACGGTGCTCTCCCCCACCGCGGCATAGAGCGACGCCACGTCGGGCAGGTGCAGGTCACGGGCGATGGTGGTGAGGTTCTCGCTGGTCAGCATCCGCTGCAGGGGCAGGCCCTGCTTGCGCATCGCCTTGACGATGGCGTCCTTGCCGACCTCGATCGCTTCCTCGCGGCGCTCCTTGTTGAAGAACTGCCGGATCTTGGTGCGGGCCCGCGGGCTCTTCACGAAGCCGAGCCAGTCCTGCGTAGGACCGGCGGTGGCCGATTTCGACGTGAAGATCTCGATCACGTCGCCGTTGGAGAGCGTCGACTCCAGCGGGACGAGTTTGCCGTTGACCCGCGCGCCGATGCACTTGTGCCCGACCTCGGTGTGCACCGCATAGGCGAAGTCGACCGGGGTGGAGCCGGTCGGCAGCGGGATGACGTCGCCTTTCGGCGTGAAGACGTAGACCTCCTGGCTGGAGAGGTCGAACCGCAGCGCGTCCAGGAACTCGGACGGGTCGCTCGCCTCACGCTGCCAGTCGAGCAGCTGCCGCAGCCAGGTCATCTCGTCGATGTGCGCCGGCGGGCCGACGATCGTCGCGCCCTTCTGCTCCTTGTACTTCCAGTGGGCGGCGATGCCGAACTCGGCGGTGCGGTGCATCGCGAAGGTGCGGATCTGCATCTCGACCGGCTTGCCGGTCGGGCCGATGACCGTCGTGTGCAACGACTGGTACATGTTGAACTTCGGCATCGCGATGTAGTCCTTGAACCGGCCCGGCACCGGCTGCCAGTTCGCGTGGATGACGCCCAGCGCGGCATAGCAGTCGCGGACCGTGTCGACCAGGATGCGGACGCCGACCAGGTCGTAGATGTCGTTGAAGTCGCGGCCCCGCACGATCATCTTCTGATAGATCGAGTACAGGTGCTTGGGCCGGCCGGTGGTCTCCGCCTTGATCTTCGCCGACTTGAGGTCGAGCGAGACCCGGTTGGTCACCTGGCGCAGCAGCGCCTCACGCTGCGGCTGGTGCTCCCCGATCAGGCGGTTGATCTCCTCGAACCGCTTCGGGAACAGGGTGCCGAAGGCCAGGTCCTCGAGCTCCCACTTGATCGTGTTCATACCGAGGCGGTGCGCCAGCGGAGCCAGGATCTCCAGCGTCTCCTTGGCCTTCTGCTCCTGCTTGGCGCGGGGCAGGAAGGTCAGGGTCCGCATGTTGTGCAGCCGGTCGGCCAGCTTGATCACCAGGACGCGCGGGTCCTTGGCCATCGCCACGACCATCTTGCGGATGGTCTCCGCCTTGGCCGCGTCGCCGAGTTTCACCCGGTCGAGTTTCGTCACGCCGTCGACCAGCAGCGCCACCTCGGCGCCGAAGTCGTTGCGCATGTTCTCCAGCGAGTAGTCGGTGTCCTCGATGGTGTCGTGCAGCAGCGCGGCCACCAGCGTGGTGGTGTCCATGCCGAGGTTGGCCAGGATCGTCGCCACGGCCAGCGGATGGGTGATGTAGGGGTCGCCGGACTTGCGGTACTGCCCGGAGTGCCAGCGGGCGGCCACGTCGAACGCCTTCTGCAGGGCGCGCGCGTCCGCCTTGGGGTGGCTGGCCCGGTGCGTGGCGATCAGCGGCTCCAGAACCTCGCTGACCTGCGTGCTCTGCCACGGAGCATTGAACCGGGCGAGCCGGGCCCGGACCCGCCGCCCGGTGGGCGCGCTGGCCAGACCGAAGGCACTCGGCTCGTCCGCCGGGGTCAACGGCTGGGTGGTCTCCGGATCGCCGACGGCCTTGTCATCAGCACGGACCTGGTCATCGGGGGCGGGACCCCCCGCGCCGTTCCGCGAGTCCTGGGTCGGTTGCACCGTGCCCTCCGCCTGAGGGGCGACGTCGCTGGACACCGGCCTCCTCACACCTTCGCCAGTCGATCCTGAGCCAGGGTTGGTCACCTTGGAACGCCCATCCTACCCGCACCGCCCTACCGAGTGACCCGGCCGAACCTACGATTAAGCAGGCCCGGCCGGGCGAAGAACATCGAAGACGGATCAAACGGTCAGCAGCGCGTGCACACCGCGCGGCTCGAGTCGCTTGCGCCCGTCGAGAAAACCCAGCTCCATCAGCACGGTGAAGCCGGCGACCGTGCCGCCGGCCTGTTCGACCAGGTCCATCGTCGCCGCCGCCGTGCCGCCGGTGGCCAGCACGTCGTCGAGCACCAGCACCCGCTGCCCGGCCACGAACGCGTCCTCGCTCACCTCGAGGGTGGCCTCGCCGTACTCCAGCGCGTACGTCGCGGAGAAGGCGGGACGCGGCAGCTTGCCGGCCTTGCGGACCGGGACCACCCCGACGCCGGTGGCGTACGCCACGGCGGCCGCCACCACGAAGCCGCGGGCCTCCACCCCGGCCACCACGTCGAACGAGCCGGCCCCGTGGTGGGCGACGATGCCGTCGATCACCTTGCGGAACGTGGGCCCGTCACCGAAGAGCGGCATCAGGTCCTTGAAGAGGATGCCCGGCTTCGGGAAGTCCGGCACGTCGACGGTGCCGCTCGCGACCAGGGCCGCGAGCTCCGGCCCGCTGTCCCCGGCCGCTGGAGGGTTCTCGTTGGTCACGGCGGACAGCCTAGTCAAGTGGAAACGGCCCGCCACCCGAAGGTGGCGGGCCGTTACACGGGCCAGGGCTCAGCGCCGCTTGCCGCCGCCGCTGGGCCGGTTGCCGGCTCCGCCGCCACGGTTCGTGGTGTTGCGCTTGGCCACCGGCCGGGCGCCCGGCCGGGGCGCGTTGCCGGCCGCGGCGTTGCCGGCGCTGCCTGCGCTACCGGCCAGCACCGGGGCGTCGGACTCGGTGACGTTGGCCGTCCGGGTCCGCTCGCCCTTCGGCGCCACGTCGCTGGAGCGCTGCGCGCGCCGGGCGAGCACCCGGGCGGTGTGCGCCTTGATCTTGGGCTCCTGGTCCTTGAGCGAGCTCAGCACGGGGGCGGCGAACACGATCGAGGAGACCACGCCGAAGCCCATGCCGACGAACAGCACCAGGCCGAGGTCCTTCAGCGTGCCCGCGCCGAGCAGGCCGGCGCCGATGAAGAGCAGGCCGCCGACCGGCAGCAGCGCCACCAGGCCGGTGTTCAGCGACCGCATCAGCGTCTGGTTGACCGCCAGGTTGGTCGCCTCGGCGTAGGTCCGCGTGCTGCCGCCGGTGATGCCGCGGGTGTTCTCCTGCACCTTGTCGAAGACCACGACCACGTCGTACAGCGAATAACCGAGGATCGTCAGGAAGCCGATGACCGTGGACGGCGTCACCTCGAACCCGACGATCGAGTAGACACCGGCGGTCAGCGTCAGGTCGAGCAGCAGCGAGGCGAGGGCCGCGATGGCCATCCGCCACTCGAACCGCACGATCAGGTACGCCACCACCAGCACCAGGAAGATCACCAGACCGAGTACGGCCTTCTCGGTGACCGCGCCGCCCCAGGCCGCGGAGACCTGGTTGTCGCTCACGTCGTCGGCGTTGACACCGAGGTCCTCGACCAGGGCGGCCTTCGCCTCCTCCGCCTCCGGCGGGCTGAGCGCCGAGGCGCGGACCGTGTAGCTGGCGTCAGCACCGTTGCCGACCTGCTGGGCCGCGCCGATCTCGGCGGCCGGGTCGACCGACTGGACCGCCCGCTCCACCGCCTCCTGAGCCTCGGTCTGCGTCAGCTCACCCTGCGCGGTGCTGACCGGCACGGTGAACGACGTGCCGCCGGAGAACTCGATGCCGAGCTGGAACTTGTTGATCAGGATGCTGCCGAGCGAGATGACCACCAGCGCGGCGGCGATGGCGAACCACAGCTTGCGGCGGCCCACGATGTTGAGGTTCGCCTCACCCTGGTACAGGCGGGTGGCGAGTCCGGGACGGGCCATGTCAGGCCTCCTTCACGCGCGAGGAGGTGGTCTCCTCGGACTGGGTGCGCAGGACGCGGCCCAGGCCGCTGACCCGCGGCGACATGAACGCCTTGGTGCTGGCGAGCATCGTCATGATCGGGTGACGGAAGAGGAAGACCACGAGAAGGTCGAGGACCACCGACAGGCCCATCGCGAACGCGAAGCCCTGCACCGCGCCGATCGAGACGATGTAGAGCACCGCCGCACACAGGATGGTGATCATGTTGGCCGAGATGATCGTCCGGCGGGCCCGGAGCCAGGCCCGGGGCACCGCGCTGCGTGGCGACCGGCCCTCATGGATCTCGTCCTTCAATCTCTCGAAGTAGATGACGAACGAGTCCGCCGCGACACCCAGCGACACGATGAAACCGGCGATCCCGGCCAGGGTCAGGGTGAAGCCCATCGTCCGGCCGAGGAACACCAGCGCGCCGAAGGTGAGCAGCGCGGACAGGCCCAGGCTCAGGAAGATGACCGAGCCCAGCAGCCGGTAGTAGAAGAACGCGTACACCGCCACCAGGCCCAGGCCGATCGCGGCGGCGAGCAGACCCGCCTCGAGCTGCTGCAGGCCCAGCGTCGCGGAGACAGTCTGCATCGGGCCGGCCTCGAAGTTGACCGGGATGGCGCCGAAGTTCAGCTGGTCGGCGAGCTGCTTCGCGGTCACCGGCGTGAAGTCACCGGTGATCTGGGACTGACCGCTCAGCACGCCCTGGATCTGCGGCGCGGAGAGGATCTCCTTGTCCAGCACCACCGCGACGGCGCAGTGCTCGGCCTGGCCGTAGAGCGAGCTGACCGCGACGAAGCACGGGTCGCTCTGGGTGGCGTTGAACGCCTTACGGGTCAGCTCGGTCCACTTGCGCTGGCCCTCGCTCTTGAAGTCCAGCGAGACCACGGACTGGCTGGTGGTCTGGTCGATCTGCGGGCTGGCGCTGGCGATGTCGTCGCCGACCACCTCGGCCTTGTCCATCAGGACCTTGGCGGTGTCCTCGTAACAGGAGACCACCTGCGAGTTCGGGTCGTCGATCGAGCCGTTCGGCCGCGCGTTCAGCTGCGCACAGCTGATCGTCGGGACGTTGAACTGCATCTGCGGGCTCAGCACCGCGACCTCGGGGCCGGTCAGCGTGGCGAACGCCTTGAACGGCTGGCCGGCCTTCGGGTCGGCGGAGAGGTCCACCGGCGCGGTCAGCTTCTCGGCCGCGGCCCAGGCCTGCGGGCCCACCTTCTTGCGGACCTCGGCGAGCAGCGCCTTCTGGTCCGCGGTCTGCGGAGCCGGCGCGGCCGACCCGGACGGAGCCGGCACCGGCGCGGCGGCGGACGGCGCGGGAGCACCGGCGGAGGCGGACGGCGCGGGCGCGCCACCACCCTGGCCGCCGGCCGACGGGCCCGGGTTGGCCTCGGGCGCGGCGCCGGAGGCTGCCGGAGCGGCGCCACTGGCAGCCGGCGCGGGCGCGCCGCTGCCGCTCGGCGCGGCGGACGGCGACGGCGGGTTGAGCGCCACCGAGGCCACGTCGCCGGTCACGCCGGTCAGCAGGCGGAACCGCATGTTCGCGGCCTGAGAGAGATCCTTGAGCTGGTCGTCGGCCTCACCGGCGAGCGAGACGACGATGGTGTTGTTGCCCTGGATCACCACCTCGGCCTCGGAGACACCGAGCGCGTTCACGCGGCTCTCGATGATCTCCTTCGCGGTCTCCATCGCCTCCTGGGTGGGCGGGGCGCCCAGCTGCGAGGCGATGTACGTGGCCTGCGTGCCGCCGACCAGGTCCAGGCCCAGTTTCGGCTCCAGCCGGTCGGTGAGGCTGCCCTTGGCGTTACCGGCGAAGAAGACGAGCAGATACAGGACGACGAAGACCAGACCGAGCACGGCGAGTTGCCGTCCAGGATGCATCTGTCCCTGAGGTGGTCGTGCCACGGCGTTGGGTCTCCCTGCGCTACGGCCGCGTGGGGCGCGGCGTGATCAATCAATGACGCGCCGTCGTGGTGTGACGGCGGCCTGACGGACCGACCCGCTTAGTGGCGCCGCGGGCCGGTCCGGGGGCGTTCTTCGTTCAGTCCTGCTTGCGGGGCTCCACGACCGGGCTCTCTGGCTCGTCCGCGGTGGTTTCGACGACGTCCGGCTCCGGGATGACGTCACCGGCCTTGCTCACCACACGGGCGATCGCCGGGCGGGCGAACCGCACCTCGACGCCGGGCGCGACCTCGAGGGTCACCACCTCGGTGTCGGCGGCCACGACCGTGCCGTGCAGGCCGCCGATCGTGACGATCTCGTCGCCCGGGCCGAGCGAGTTCTGCATCGCGATGGCCTCTTTGCGCCGCTTCTGCTGCGGGCGGATCATGACGAAGTACATGAACCCGAAGAGGAGGGCGAGGATCAGCAAGAACGAGAAATTCCCGCCGCTCGCTTGCTCAGCTGCGTGGAGCACGAAGAAAGCCTTCCGTAAGCCGTCGGCGCGACGGGTGGGTGGGCGCCGGGGCGATATGCCGATTCCGGTTGGAACGGCGGCGAGTCTAATAGGTCAACCTTGGGATAACGAATGCGGCACACGTCACGTTCGCATCACGAGCAACAATCAGGTGTCCCGGGCGAACAGGTCACCCTGAAAAACACCCGGCCGCCCGTCCGACGGCGGCGTCTTTCCGAGGTGCGCCCAGCCGGCCTCGGTCGCCACCCGGCCGCGCGGCGTGCGCGCCAGCAGCCCGGCCCGCACCAGGAACGGCTCACACACCTCCTCGACGGTGTCGGACTGCTCCCCCACCGCCACGGCCAGCGTGGAGAGCCCCACCGGCCCGCCCTTGAACGACTCGATCAGCGCGCGCAGCACCGCCCGGTCCAGCCGGTCCAGCCCGAGCGCGTCGACGTCGTAGACCTGCAGCGCCGCCTTCGCCACCTCCTCGGTGACCACGCCGTCCGCGCGGACCTCGGCGAAGTCACGCACCCGGCGCAGCAGCCGGTTGGCGATCCGCGGGGTCCCCCGGGACCGGCCGGCGATCTCGGCCGCGCCCGCCGCCGTGATCGGCACGCCGAGGATCCGCGCCGACCGGTGCAGCAGCGCGTCCAGGTCGGCCGGCGAGTAGAAGTCCAGGTGCGCGACGAACCCGAACCGGTCGCGCATCGGCCCGGACAGCAGACCGGCCCGGGTGGTCGCGCCGACCAGTGTGAACGGCTCCACGTCCAGCGGGATCGCGGTGGCACCCGGCCCCTTGCCGACCACCACGTCGACCCGGAAGTCCTCCATCGCGCTGTACAGCAATTCCTCAGCCGGTTTCGCGATGCGGTGGATCTCATCGATGAACAGCACATCGCCCGGCGCCAGCCCGGTCAGGATCGCGGCCAGATCACCGGAGCGCTCGATCACCGGACCGCTGGTGGTCCGGATCCCGCTGCCCAGCTCCGCCGCCACGATGTTCGCCAGCGTGGTCTTACCCAAGCCAGGCGGGCCCGAGAGCAGGATGTGGTCGGGCGGCGTGCCGCGGCCCATCGCGCCCTTGAGGAGCAGCTCGAGCTGGTCGCGGACGCGGTGCTGGGCGATGAAGTCGGCCAGCCGCCGGGGGCGGACGCTGGCCTCGGCGTCGAGGTCCTCGTCCTCCGCGAACGGGGAGACGATCTCCTCGCTCATCGGGTCTTGCCCAGCAGCCGGATCGCCTGGCGCAGCAGCAGCGGCACCGGCGGCGTCTCGCCGTCGATGGTCTCGGCGACCGCGGCAACCGCCTGATCGGCCTGCGCGGCGCTCCAGCCGAGCGCGAGCACGCCCTGCCGGACCTGGTCCTGCCACGCGCCGGCGAGCAGGCCGGCCGAGCCGCTGCTGTTGACGGCCATCGGGCCGATCTTGCCCTTCAGCTCCACGACGAGTTTCTCGGCGCCGCGTTTGCCGATGCCCGGGACCTGGGTCAGGGCGGCCAGGTCTCCGCCGGCGATCGCTCGTCGTACCGCCTCGGGGTTGTGCACCGCGAGGACCGCCTGGGCGATCCGGGGCCCGACGCCGTTGGCCGTCAGGAGCAGGTCGAAGAGCTGTCGTTCGTCGTCGTCGGCGAAGCCGTAGAGGGTGAGCGAGTCCTCCCGGACGATGAGGCTGGTGGCGAGGCTGGCCTCGGCGCCGGTGCGCAGCGAGGCGAGCGTGTTCGGCGTGCACATGACGCGCATGCCGACGCCGCCGCCGACCTCGACCACGGCGCTGTCCGGGAAGATCGCGGTGACCGCACCGCGCACGTGCGAGATCATCGGCTGCTCCTGCGTGCGGCCGCGAGAGCCGCGGCTTGGATCTTGGCGCGGGTGCCTCCCCGCCAGATGTGGCAGATGGCGAGGGCGAGGGCGTCGGCCGCGTCCGCCGGGCGGGGCGGGGCGTCCAGGCTCAGCAGGCGGGTGACCATGGCGGTGACCTGTGCTTTCCCGGCCGTGCCGGAGCCGGTCACGGCGGCCTTGACCTCGCTCGGGGTGTAGGTCTGCACCGGCAGCCCGGCCCGCGCGCCGGCCAGCACGGCGACCGCGCTGGCCTGGGCGGTGCCCATCACGGTCCGGGTGTTGTGCTGGGCGAACACCCGTTCCACGGCGACGCTCTCCGGCTTGTGCTCGGCGACCAGGTCGGTCAGCGAGCGGTCCAGGTGCAGCAGTCGCAGCGCGATGTCGTCGTCCGGCTCGGTGTAGACCACGTAGTACGCGATCAGCTTGCCCGGCCGCCCCGGCACCCCTTCGACGACGCCGACGCCGCACCGCGTCAACCCCGGGTCGATGCCGAGCACCCGCACCACGGACCTCCCCCTCGCGTACGTGTGTTCGACACCCTAGTACGGCCTCCACTTGCGCCCGCCGCCGACACGCCTCGACGATGGATCCGGGAGGTAGTCATGCACCTCGTGCCGCCGATGGACGACGAGCCGCCACCGGACTTCGTCGCCTTCGTCGCCACCCACGCCGGTAACCTGCGCGCCGAGGTCGCCCGGCTGGTCGGTGGCGCCGGGGCGTCCGACGCGCTCTATCTTGACGTGCTCACCGACCTGGCCGGGCACTGGCGCCGGGTGCACTGGTGGGGCCGGCTGACCGGCGCCGACGCGGCCGGGATCTATCTGCGGCGGCGCCTGACTGCGCGCACCGCGCAGTGGCGTGAGGACCAGGTCTACGAGGTCGAGGTGCGCGTGCTGCGGCCGCTCGATCAGGTGGTGGTCCAACCGGTCATGACGGCCGGCAGCCTGGCGTTGCGCAAGGCCGCGGTTCTTCCGGGTACGACCAGAGCGGCCCTGGACGCACTGGCCGACGCGGAGATCGCCTGGGTGCACGCCTGGCGCCGGAGCCAGTGGCGCGCGGTGGCGCGCGTGGTCGGCGGCAGCGTGCTCCTGGTCGGCGGTCTGATCCAGTACTTCTCCTGGCTCGGCACCGCCGGGGCGTAAAGCGATCTCGGCGAGCCCCGTCCGTTTCACGGATCGGAACTCGCCGAGTTCACACGCATCGGCCGCAGCCAATGCGGAATGGTCACGCGTCGATAGCGGCCATGACCTCGTCGGGGATGTCGAAGTTCGCGTAGATGTTCTGCACGTCGTCGCAGTCCTCGAGCACGTCGACCAGCTTGAAGACCTTGCGGGCGGCCTCCTCGTCGAGCGGCACGGTCATCGTCGGCACCAGCGACGACTCCGCCGAGTCGTAGTCGATCCCGGCACCCTGCAGCGCCGTGCGCACCGCGACCAGGTCGGTCGGCTCGCTGACCACCTCGAAGCTGTCGCCCAGGTCGTTGATCTCCTCGGCGCCGGCGTCGAGCACCGCGAGCATCACGTCGTCCTCGCTCAGCTCACCCTTGGGGACGATCACCACGCCCTTGCGGTTGAACAGGTACGACACGCTGCCGGCGTCCGCGAAGGTGCCGCCGTTGCGGGTCAGCCGGGTGCGGACCTCGGTCGCCGCCCGGTTCCGGTTGTCGGTGAGGCACTCGATCAGGATGGCGACGCCGTTCGGGCCGTACCCCTCGTACATGATCGTCTGCCAGTCGGCGCCGCCAGCCTCGAGGCCCGAGCCGCGCTTGACCGCGCGGTCGATGTTGTCGTTCGGGACCGAGGACTTCTTCGCCTTCTGGATGGCGTCGTAGAGCGTGGGGTTACCCGAAGGGTCACCACCGCCGGTCCGTGCCGCGACCTCGATGTTCTTGATGAGCTTGGCGAACATCTTGCCGCGCTTGGCGTCGATGACGGCCTTCTTGTGCTTGGTCGTCGCCCACTTGGAGTGGCCGGACATGCGTAACCTCCGTGTCTACCTACCGTACGGTTGCGGCCTGGCGGACCATCTCGACGAAGTACCGGTGGACGCGAAGGTCGCCGGTGAGCTCCGGGTGGAAAGCCGTGGCGAGCAGGTTCCCCTGCCGGACGGCCACAATCCTACCGGCGGCGGGCCCGCCCTTGACGCGCCCCAACACCCGCACGTCTTCGCCGACCTCCTCGACCCAGGGCGCGCGGATGAAGATCGCATGAAAGTCATCGCCGTCGACGTCGTCGATCGCGACGGCGGCCTCGAACGAGTCGACCTGCCGGCCGAACGCGTTGCGCCGCACCGTCATGTCGATGCCCTGGAACGACTGCTGGTCCGGCCGGCCGTCCAGCACGGTCCGGGCCAGCATGATCATGCCCGCGCAGGAGCCGTAGACCGGCATGCCCGCGGCGATGCGCTGCCGGACCGGCTCGAGCAGGCCGAACGAGATCGCCAGGTTGCTGATCGCGGTCGACTCGCCGCCGGGGATCACCAGGGCGTCGACGTCGGCGAGTTCCTCGGGCCGGCGGACCGGGCGGGCCAGCACGTCCGACTCGGCCAGCGCGGACAGGTGTTCACGCACGTCGCCCTGCAGGGCCAGCACTCCGATGTTCACGCCCCAACTCTAGGCACCCGCACCAGGTCCCGGCGCTGCTGGGCCGGCGGGCCGGCGGAGGCCGCCCGGGGGCCGATGAAGGCCACCGGCAGGTCGATTGGCTATCGGTGGGCACCGCGCGGCTTCGTAGGATCCGGTTTACCGAAACCCTGCATGAGGAGCCGAAACGCCATGTCTGAGACCCAGCCCGCCATCGGTACCGCCCGCGTCAAGCGCGGCATGGCGGAGATGCTCAAGGGCGGCGTGATCATGGACGTGGTCACCCCGGAACAGGCCAAGATCGCCGAGGACGCGGGCGCCGTCGCCGTCATGGCGCTGGAGCGGGTGCCGGCCGACATCCGGGCGCAGGGCGGTGTCTCCCGGATGTCCGACCCGGACATGATCGAGAGCATCATCGGCACGGTGTCGATCCCGGTCATGGCCAAGGCCCGGATCGGCCACTTCGTCGAGGCCCAGGTGCTCCAGGCGCTCGGCGTGGACTACGTGGACGAGTCCGAGGTGCTGACCCCGGCCGACTACGCGAACCACATCGACAAGTGGCAGTTCACCGTCCCCTTCGTGTGCGGCGCCACCAACCTCGGTGAGGCCCTGCGCCGGATCACCGAGGGCGCGGCCATGATCCGCTCGAAGGGCGAGGCCGGCACCGGCGACGTCTCGAACGCCACCACGCACATGCGCCGGATCCGCGCCGAGATCCGCCGGCTGCAGACGCTGCCGGAGGACGAGCTCTACGTCGCCGCCAAGGAGCTGCAGGCGCCGTACGAGCTGGTCAAGGAGATCGCGGAAGCCGGCAAGCTGCCGGTGGTGCTGTTCACCGCCGGCGGCATCGCCACCCCGGCCGACGCCGCCATGATGATGCAGCTCGGCGCCGAGGGCGTGTTCGTCGGCTCCGGCATCTTCAAGTCGGGCAACCCGGCCCAGCGCGCCGCCGCCATCGTCAAGGCCACCACCTTCCACGATGACCCGGACGTGATCGCCAAGGTGTCCCGCGGTCTCGGCGAGGCCATGGTCGGCATCAACGTCGAGGACGAGCCGGTCCCGCACCGCCTCAGCGAGCGCGGCTGGTGACCTGATCTAAACGGGCGCGGCGGGGACCGGGCCCTCCTGCGGCCGGGCCGGGGTGGGCAGCACCACCGGGGGCAGGTCGGGCAGCACCGGCTCGACGATGTCGAAGTACTCCGGGCGCGGGTGCCGCCGGGTCAGGCCGAGCACCCGGACCAGCACCCGGTGGCGGGCGCTCAGCGCGTCACGGACCAGGTCGGTGTGCACCTGCCGGGCCAGCACCACCCGGCGGCTGCTGGCGATCAGGGTGCGCGCCGCCGGATCGGCCGGGTCCAGCCGGACGGTCCGCAGCTGGCGGGTGAGGTCGTTCTCGGCCGACTCGCGGTCGCCCGGCTCGGCGTCGAGCGCCAGCCGGGCGGCGGCGTACAGCTCCACCGACTCGCCCTGCTCGGCGACCACCGCGGCGGCCGCGGCCCGGCGCATCAGATGCGCGTCGAGGGCACGCTCGGCGTACTGCGCCCGGACGTGCAGCCGTTCGACGCGCTGAGCGGTCCAGCCGAGGTACGCCGAGAAGATCGCGGCCAGCACGACGACTCCCACCACCCACCACATGCGGGGCATCGTAGTGCCGGATCGTGTCCGGCTGTCACATGCCCTTGCCGTGGTCGGCCTGAACGTCGTCGAAAACACGTCCGTCGGTGGCCTCGATCGCGGTGGCGTACACCTCGAGTACCCGGTTGGCCACGCTCGGCCAGTCGAACGCGGCGACCGCCGTCCGGGCGCAGGACGACAGCTCAGCCCTCCGGCGCGGGTCGTCGAGCAGATCACCGAGCAGGGTGGTGAGCGCGGCCGCGTCGCCGTTCGGGAAGAGCGCGCCGGCCCGGCCGCCGTCCAGCACCCGCCGGAACGCGTCCAGGTCGCTCGCGGCGATCGCGGCCCCGGCGGCCATCGCCTCCGTGAGGATCATGCCGAAGCTCTCGCCGCCGGTGTTCGGCGCCACGTAGACGTCCACGCTGCGCAGCATCCGGGCCTTGTCGGCCTCCGAGACCAGGCCCAGGAACTCCACCCGGTCGTGCAGGTCGGCGGGGATGTCGGAGTACAGCTCGTCGCGGTCGCCGGGGCCGGCCACCAGCAGGCGCAGCCCGGGACGTTGCCGGGCCAGCGACACGTAGGCCGTACGCAGCAGGGGGAAGCCTTTGCGCGGCTCGGTGAAACGGCCCAGGAAGCCCAGCGCCCCACCCTGGCCGGGCCATCCGGGCATCGGCTCGGCCGAGGCGAACTTCGCCACCGCGACCCCGTTGGGGATCTCCACCGCGCCGCCACCGAGGTGTTCGACCTGCACCTTGCGGGCCAGTTCGCTGACCGCGATCCGGGCGGTGATCTTCTCCACCACCGGCTGCACGAAGGTCTGCGCCGCGGACAGCGCCCGGGACCTGATGATCGCGGTGTGGAAGGTGGCGACGACCGGGCCGCGCGAGGAGACCACGGCCAGGAACGACAGGCTCGGCGAGATCGGCTCGTGCACGTGCAGCACGTCGAACCGCCCCTTGGCCAACCAGCGCCGGACCCGGGCGGTGGAGACCGGGCCGAACGCGATCCGGGCGACCGACCCGTTGTACGGCAGGGGCACGGCACGGCCCGCCGACACCACGTAGGGCGGCAGCTCGCCGTCGTCGTCGGCGGGTGCCAGCACACTGACCTCGTGACCGAGGCCGATCAGCGCCTCGGCGAGGTCCATGATGTGGTTCTGCACGCCGCCCGGGACGTCGAACGAGTAGGGCGAGACGATCCCGATCCGCATGGCAGGTCCTCCCGGGCCCTAGAGCCAGAGCTTCTGGAGCATGTGCCAGTCCTGCGGGTGCTCGGCGATGCCGGCCGCGTAGGCGTCGGCCAGCATCTGCGTGGTCTGCCTGACCCGTTCGTCGAGCGGGCCGCCGGCCGGCGGGACGACCTCCCGCAGGCGCGCCCCGACCCGGGTCTCCTCGAACCACATGTCGACCGCGAACAGCGGCGCGCCGGTGCGGATGGCCAGGATCGCCGGTCCGGCGGGCATCCGGGTGCGCCCGCCGAAGAACCGCACCTCGACGCCGGAGCGGGACAGGTCGCGGTCGCCGAGCAGGGCCACCAGCCAGCCCTTCGCCAGGTGCTCGCCGAGCACGTCGAGCGGGGGCCGCTCGCCGCCGGTCAGCGGCAGCACCTTCATGCCGAGCTTCTCGCGGTAGGCCAGGAACGCCTCGAAGACGCCCTCCGGCTTGAGCCGTTCGGCGACCGTGATCAGCGGCCAGTCGTGCGAGGACACCCAGGCGCCGGCGGCGTCCCAGTTCGCCACGTGCGGCAGGGCGAGCACCATGCCGGTGCCGTCCGAGACGATCTGCTTCATCCGGCGGTAGTCGTCCGGGGCCATGAAGAAGCCGTCGAGGAACTGCTGCCGGTTCTGCGACGGCAGGCGGAACGCCTCCATCCAGTACCGGGCGTACGACCGCAGCCCGTCCCGGACCAGGGTGTCCGGCATGTCGGCGCCGGCCACCTGCTGAAGATTGCGCCGCAGCCGCTGGGTGGCCGGGCCGTTCGCCTTCCACGCCCGGTCGGCGGCCCGGGTGAACAGCGCGCGGGCCACCGGCAGCGGTAGCGCGCGGACCACGCGCCACCCCGCCGTGTAGCCGAGTTCGATCAGTCGGTCCTTCACGCGGCCGGCGCCTCGTCGACGTCCGAGCGGGCCGCGCTGACCAGCCGCTGGAAGACGGTGAACAGCGACAGGGCCGCGAGCACCCAGAGCGCCGCGGGCAGGCCCCAGTCCTGGCCGGCCGCACCGAGCAGGCCACCGACACCGACGATCAGCAGCCGTTCGAGACGCTCGGCGACACCGACGTCGGCGTTCAGCCCCAGGCTCTGCGCGCGGGCCTTGACGTACGACACGACCTGGCCGGCGACCAGGCTGATCAGCGCGGCCACCACACCGCCGTACGGATTGCCCTCGGTGTGCAGGTAATAGGCGACCGCGCCGAACACGGCGCCGTCGGCGAGCCGGTCCATGGACGAGTCCAGGAGCGCCCCGAACTTCCCGGTGCCGCCCCGGATGCGGGCCATTGTGCCGTCGAGGGCGTCGGTGAGAGCGAAGGCGGTTACGATCACGGTGCCCCAGAGCAGGTGACCCTGGGCACCGAAATACGAGCCGATGAACACACCGATGGTGCCGGCGACGGTGACGGCGTTGGGTGTGACGCCGACGCGGAGCAGGAAACGGGCGGTCGGCTGGACCCCGTATGCGACGACGGCGCGCGCCGTCGATTGAACGATCTTTGCCATGGCCGTCCCACCATAACGGCGTGCGACCAGCGGTGGCACACGCGCGGGCCCGGGGGTGGCCGGATCGTCACCATCGGGCAGGGTTGAATCGTCACCATCCGGCACAGTTGCAGGGCCGAGACTCCTTGCGGCCGATACATGCCCGGGTGTGGGATTTGCAGAACAGCGGCGTAACGAACTGGAACGACAGGAGCGCTCGGCATGGCGCAGAAGACTTCGGAGAAGGGACTCGCCGGCGTCTCCGCGCCGGTGGTGACAGATCCCGGCAGAGTTCGCAACGTGGTGCTGGTGGGCCACTCGGGCGCCGGGAAGACGACTCTCGTCGAGGCGCTGCTCGCGGCCACGGGCACGATCCCGCGGGCGGGCACCGTCACCGACGGCACCACGGTCACCGACAACGATCCGGCGGCGGTCCGGCAGCAGCGTTCGGTCGCGCTCTCCTGCGCGCCGCTGACGCACCAGGACGTCAAGATCAATCTCCTCGACACCCCGGGGTACGCGGACTTCGTCGGGGAGCTGCGGGCCGGCCTGCGGGCCGCCGACGCCGCGCTGTTCGTGGTCTCCGCGGTCGACGGTGTGGACGACTCCACCGTGGCGCTGTGGGAGGAGTGCGCGGCGGTCGGCATGCCACGCGCCGTGGCGATCACCCGGCTCGACCACCCCCGCGCCGACTACGAGGAGACGCTGCAGGACTGCCAGGAGGCGTTCGGCGAAAACGTCATGCCGATCTACCAGCCGATGCTCGGCGACGACGGCCAGTCGATCGCCGGCCTGCTCGGGCTGGTCACCCTGCGGGTGCTGGACTACTCCGAGGGCTACCCGCCCCGGGCCGGTGAGGCCGAGCCGGAGCACCTCAACCCGATCGCCGACGACCGGAACACGCTCATCGAGGGGATCATCGCGGAGAGCGAGGACGAGACCCTGATGGACCGTTACCTGGGCGGCGAGCTGATCGACACCGCCGCGCTCGTGCCGGACCTGGAGAAGGCGGTGTCCCGGGGCAACTTCTATCCGGTCATCCCGGTCTGCGCGGCCACCGGCGTCGGCCTGGACGCGCTGCTCGACGGGCTGGTCAACGCCGCGCCGTCACCGCTTACGCACGACCTGCCGGTGGTCACCGGGGTGGACGGCTCGCCCCGGCCGCCGCTGGTCTGCGACCCGGACGGCCCGCTCGTGGCCGAGGTGGTGCGCACCACGATCGACCGGCACGTCGGCCGGGTCTCGCTGGTCCGGGTCTTCTCCGGCACGCTGCGCCCGGACCTGACGCTGCACGTCTCCGGGCACGGCATGGCCGAGCGCGGCCACCCCGACCACGACGCCGACGAGCGGGTCGCGCATGTCTACTCCCCGCTCGGCGCGCAGCTGCGCGAGGTGCCGTACGCGGTGGCCGGCGACCTCTGCGCGATCACCAAGTCGGGCAGCGCGGAGACCGGCGACACGCTCTCCGGCAAGGACGACCCGCTGCTGATGGAGCCGTGGCGGATGCCCGAGCCGCTGCTGCCGATCGCCGTGGTGGCGAAGACCCGCTCGGACGAGGACGCCCTGGCCAAGAACCTGGCCAAGCTGGTCGCCGGCGATCCGACGCTGCGCCTGGAGCGCAACCCGGAGACCCATCAGCAGGTGCTCTGGACGATGGGCGAGTCGCACGCCGACGTGGTCCTGGACCGGCTCCGCTCGGGCGGCGTCGAGTTGGACACCGAGCCGGTGAAGGTGGCGCTGCGCGAGACGTTCGGCTGCGCGGCGAAAGGGCACGGGCGGCACGTCAAGCAGTCCGGCGGCCACGGCCAGTACGCGGTGTGCGACATCGAGGTGCAGCCCCTGCCGCGCGGCGAGGGTTTCCAGTTCGTCGACAAGGTTGTCGGCGGTGCGGTGCCGCACAACTACATCCCGTCGGTGGAGAAGGGCGTCCGCGCCCAGCTCGAGCGCGGTCTGGCGGCCGGTTACCCGGTGGTCGACCTGAAGGTCACCCTCTACGACGGCAAGGCGCACAGCGTGGACTCCTCGGACGCCGCGTTCCAGACCGCCGGCGCGCTGGCGCTGCGCGCCGCGGCCGAGAACGGTCAGCTCACCCTCCTGGAGCCGCTCGACGAGATCGTGGTACGGGTGCCGGAGTCCTACGTCGGCGCGGTGATGAGCGACCTCTCCGGCCGGCGCGGGCGCCCGCTCGGCAGCGAGTCCGGCGGCGAGGGCGAACCCAGCCTGGTCCGCGCCGAGGTGCCCGCCACCGAGCTGGTCCGGTACGCGGTGGAGCTGCGCGCCCTCACCTCGGGCACCGGCACGTTCACCCGGCACTACATCCGGCACGAGCCGATGCCGGCGCACCTGGCCGACGCGGTCCGCAAGGAGCACGCTAAACACTGATCGCGTTCGCGGCGTGCATCGGCGCCGGCATCCTGTCGATCACCTTCTTCTTGCACGGGCGGAAGCGCAGCGTGCGCATGCCGTAATTGCGGAAGGTGATCGCCAGGCGGCTCGCGGGGACCATCCGGGCGGCCACCCGGCGGCCGAAGATCAAGTTCTGGTGGACGTACGACCGGAGGACACGTTCGTAGCCGCCGTCCGCCTTCGCCAGCTCCTCCGCCAGCACCTAGGCGCCGACGCCGGCCGCGCCGCGAAGGCCGCCCGCACCAGATCCTTCTGCGCGGCCACGTCCCGGCGGTCGTAACTCAGCGGCTCGGCCGCGAAGGTCATGCCGACCTCGGCGGGCCGGTCCAGGCCCATGGCGTACGCGTAGATCAGCCGGCCGCGCTCCGGGTGCTAGGCCGGCCAGGCCTTGAGCAGCATCTCCCGGGTGTCGGTCAATAGCTGCGGCAACACCTTGGTCCGCCCGATCACCGGCATGAAATTCGCGTCGCCGCCCCACCGCGGCACGATGTGCTGGTGCAGGTGGGCGGCGATGCCGGCGCCCGCGATCGCGCCCTGGTTCATCCCGATGTTGAAACCGTGCGGGCTGCTGACCGTCCGGATCACCCGCATCGCGGTGCGCGTGAACGCCGCCACCTCGACCGTCTCCGCCTCGGTGAGGTCGGCGTAGTCGGCGACATGCCGGTACGGGCAGACCATCAGATGCCCCGGGTTGTACGGGTACAGGTTGAGCACCGTGAAAACCAGCTCGCCGCGCGCCACCACCAGGCTCTCCGCCTCGGGCAGGCCGGGCGCCAGGCAGAACGGGCAGCCGTCGGGCCGGTCACCGCCGGTGATGTAGGTCATCCGGTGCGGCGTCCAGAGCCGCTCCAGGCCGTCCGGATCGCCCGCTCCCACCCACTCCTGGTCCACGGTGACGATCCTATGACGAGCCCGGCCTATCCGTGGACGTGGTAACAGCCGCCGCCCCGGCGCTTGGCGACGTACATCGCGGTGTCCGCGTCCCGGACCACCTCGTCCGGCCCGTCCGCCGGCCCGGCCAGCGCGATGCCGATGCTCGCCGTGGTGACCAGCTGGTTCCCGCCGACGTCGACCGGCTCGTTCAGCGCGTGCACCACCCGGTCGGCGATCACCAGCGCGCCGGTCAGGTCGGTCAGGTCCTCCGCCAGGATCACGAACTCGTCGCCGCCCAGCCGGGCCACCATGTCCTCGGTGCGCACACACGTCTTCAGCCGCTCGGCGACGGTCTTCAGCACCACGTCGCCGGCGTCGTGGCCGTACGTGTCGTTGACCGGCTTGAACCCGTTCAGGTCGAGGACCAGCACCCCGACCGACCGGCCGCTGCGCCGGGCCCGGGCGAGCGAGCCGGTCATCCGGTCCCAGAGCAGCGCGCGGTTGCCCAGCCCGGTCAGCGGGTCGTGCATCGCCCGCCGGGTCAGGTCCTCGGTGACCGCCACCCCGCCGAGGGCCAGCGACACCTGGGTCCGCAGCCGGTGCAGCGACTGCAGCACCCCGGCCGGCAGCCCGCCCCGCACCCCGACGATCAGCGCGCCGAAGAAGCGGCCGCCGCTGCGCAGCGGAAGCAGCATGGCCGGCCGATCGCCGAAACCGCTCAGCCCGCGCGTGGACAGCACCTCGCCGGCGGCCAGCCGGGCGAGCAACGCCGGCGGCACCACCTCGCCGGGCATCCGGACATCCTGCACCAGCACGGTGGACTGCGCCGGGTCGTCCGGGTGCACGCCCACGATCCCGGTGCGCGCGCCCGGGCAGCCGGCGACCAGCGCGGCAGCCGCGGCAGCCGCGAGGCGGTGCACCTCGGCCGAGTCGGTGGCGGTGAGCAGGCCGATGCCGAGATCGTTGAGGATCTGTTCGCGGGCCACCTCGGCCCGCAGGGACCGCAGGCCGGCGTGCAACCGGGTCTTCTCGCGCAGCCCGGCGACCTGGAGCGCAAGCGCTCCGAGGACCACCCCGGCCGCGGCCGGTGGTGTCCGGAACCGCATCTGACCTCCCGCTCCTGCTGACTCTTCCTCGATTGAGTCGGTCAGCGGGAGCGGGAGTTGAGCGTTCTCAGCCGGCAGTCGGTCCCACGTTGGTCCGGGAGCGGACCACCTCGGCAACGTGCGCGACGGCCTCGTCGATCGACACACCGTTGCGCTGCGACCCGTCGCGGTAGCGGAACGACACCGTGCCACCGTTGACGTCGTCGTCGCCGGCGATCGCCATGAACGGGATCTTCTGCTGCTGCGCGGTGCGGATCTTCTTCTGCATCCGGTCGGTGGAGTGGTCCACCTCGGCGCGGATGCCCTCCTTCTTGAGCCGGTCGACGAAGGCCGACAGGTAGTCGGCGTGGTCGTCGCGGATCGGGATACCCACCACCTGCACCGGGGCCAGCCAGGCCGGGAACGCGCCCGCGTAGTGCTCGACCAGCACCCCGAAGAACCGCTCGATCGAGCCGAACTTCGCCGAGTGGATCATCACCGGCTCCTGGCGGGAGCCGTCCGCCGCCTGATATTCCAGACCGAAACGGGCCGGCTGGTTGAAGTCGTACTGGATGGTCGACATCTGCCAGGTCCGGCCGATCGCGTCCCGCGCCTGAACGCTGATCTTCGGGCCGTAGAACGCCGCGCCGCCCGGGTCCAGCACCAGCTCCAGGCCGGACTCGACGGCCACGTCCTCGAGGACCTTGGTGGCCTTCTCCCACTGCTCGTCCGAGCCGATGAACTTGTCGCTCTGCGGGTCCCGGGTGGACAGCTCCAGGTAGTAGTCGTCCAGGCCGAAGTCGCGCAGCAGCGAGAGCACGAAGTTCAGCAGGTGCTTGATCTCGCCCGGCGCCTGCTCGGCGGTGACGTAGGAGTGCGAGTCGTCCTGGGTCAGCCCGCGCACCCGGGTCAGGCCGTGCACCACACCGGACTTCTCGTACCGGTACACCGTGCCGAACTCGAAGAGCCGCATCGGCAGCTCACGGTAGGACCGCCCGCGCGAGGAGAAGATCAGGTTGTGCATCGGGCAGTTCATGGCCTTGAGGTAGTAGTTCGCCCCCTCGAGCTCCATCGGCGGGAACATCGTGTCCTTGTAGTAGGGCAGGTGTCCCGAGGTGTGGAAGAGACCTTCCTTGGTGATGTGCGGCGAGCTGACGTACTGGAAGCCCTCCTCGATGTGGCGGGCCCGGACGTAGTCCTCCATCTCCCGCTTGATCACGCCACCCTTCGGGTGGAAGACGACGAGACCGGATCCGATCTCGTCCGGGAAGGAGAACAGGTCCAGCTCGGTGCCGAGCTTGCGGTGATCGCGGCGCTCGGCCTCGGCAAGACGATTGAGGTACGCCTTGAGCTCGTCCCGCGACGGCCAGGCGGTGCCGTAGACCCGCTGCAGCTGCGGGTTCTTCTCACTGCCCCGCCAGTACGCCGCGGCCGAGCGCATCAGCTTGAACGCCGGGATCAGCCGGGTGGACGGCAGGTGCGGGCCGCGGCACAGGTCGCCCCAGACCCGGTTGCCGTCCTTGTCGACGTTGTCGTAATGGGTCAGCTCGCCGGCGCCGACCGCGGCCGCCTCCGCGTCCACGTCGCCCTTGATGTCGACCAGTTCGAGCTTGAACGGCTCGTCCTTGAGCTCGGTCTTCGCCTCGTCGAGCGAGGAGTACTCCCGGCGGTGGAAGGTCTGGCCGGCCTTGACGATCTCCTGCATCCGCTTCTCGAGCTTGGTCAGGTCGTCCGGCTGGAACGGCTTCTCGACGTCGAAGTCGTAGTAGAAGCCGTCCCGGATCGGCGGGCCGATGCCGAGCTTCGCGTCCGGGAAGACGTCCTGCACTGCCTGCGCCAGCACGTGGGCGGTGGAGTGCCGCAGCACGTCGAGGCCGTCCGGCGAGTCGATCGCCACCGGGGTGACCTCGGTGTCGGCGGCCGGTGCCCAGGTCAGGTCGCGCAGCCGGCCGTCGGCCTCGCGGACCACGACGATCGCCTTCGGCCCGTGCGCCGGGAGCCCGGCGGCGGCCACCACGTCGGCCGCCGTAGTCCCGGCCGGGACGACTAGGGGGTCGGCCACAGCGGGTGTACGGGGTGCAGACACGGTGTTCTCCATTCGCCACGGTGATGGACCCGGCGCTTCCCGGGCCGTCAACGATGCTATCCGCCGCCTTTCGCCCGGCTCCGCCCGGCGCTCGCGGCCCACCCACGTGTGTGAAGTTGCGGTTCGATCCGCACCCGAACTTCACACGCCCTCACCCCGCACCCCCGTGTGTGAAGTTGCGGTTCGATCCGCACCCGAACTTCACACGCCCTCACCCCGCACCCCCGTGTGTGAAGTTCGGGTTCGATCCGCACCCGAAGTTCACACGGTGGGTCAGTCGGCGGTGGGGAGCCAGGGTGGGAGGGGCTCGCGGGCGGAGAGCCAGGCCGGCGGGATGCCGTCCAGCCCGGTGTACGCCGCCACCACCCCGCCCGCGATCGCCGCGGTGGTGTCCACGTCACCACCGGACACCACGCACGCCGCCACGGCCGCCGGATAGTCGTGCAGACGGTGGGCCGCCACCCAGAGCGCGAACGGCACGGTGTCCTGTGCCAGCGCCCGCGCCCCGTTGCCCAGCCGGTACGCCGCCTCCTCCGTCCGGGTGATCGTGGCGGCGGTGCGGAGCCCGTCCTGGATCGAGCCGGCCGGGGTGTGCGCGGCCACCGCCAGCAGCAGTTGTCCCGGCTCGGGGCGGCGCCCGTCCAGCCGGGCCGCGGCGGCGACCGCGGCGGCCACCGCCACCGCCACGCCACCGGCGATCCCCTGCGGGTGCGCGTGGGTGACTTCCGCCGCGCGTACCCCCTGTGCCGCCGCATGAGCGAGCGAATCCGCATGCCAGGCGCCCAGCGGGGCCGCTCGCATCGCCGCGCCGTTGCCGCACGAGCCCTGGCCGTCGAAGGCGGCCGCCGCGGCGATCGGCCAGGGCAGCCCCTGCTGGATCTGCCGCAGCATCACCACCGCGCCGGGACCGTATCCCCGGCCCGGGTCGAAGGTCCGGCCCAGCCGGTCGGCGAAGGCGTCCCGGTCGAAGTCGCCCTCGGCGAGCGTGGCCACCAGGCAGCAGGCCTGCTCGGTGTCGTCGGTCCACTCCCAGGGCGGCTCGGGCACCCGGGCGCGGAGCAGGTCGGCGGGGTCGTTGGCGGGCACGAAGTATTGCGCGCCGAGGGCGTCGCCGACGCTCAGGCCGGCCAGGCTCTCGCACGCCAACGCGAGTCGCGTACCGGGGAAAAGGGTGAATGACATCGGCACTTCGGATCGTATTCCATCACTGAGCGTCATCAAAGCCTCTCGCTCGATGACCCTTTAGGTTCTGGTTGCCAGGCACAGTACGGTCTTCGCATGGCCACGGTGTTGCTCGTCGAAGACGATCATGTCGTGCGTGGCGCCATGCTCCGATCCCTGGCCGACCGGGGGCACGCCGTGCATGCCGTCGGCACCGCCCTGGAGGCTCTGCGCCGGGTCGCCGCGGAGACGCCCGACCTGGTCGTGCTCGACCTCGGGCTGCCGGATCTGGACGGCTCGGACGCGCTGCGGATGCTCCGGGGCATCACCGACGTGCCGATCATCATCGCCACCGCCCGGGATGACGAGCAGACCGTCGTCCGCCTGTTGCGCGCCGGCGCCGACGACTACATGGTCAAGCCGTTCACCGGCGCCCATCTCGACGCCCGCATCGCCACCGTGCTGCGCCGGGTGGGACGCGCCAGCCGCGCCGCACAGCCCGCGGTGCACGAGGTCGGCGAGCTCCGGGTGGACGTCGGCGAGCGCAGCGCCACCCTGGCCGACCAGCCGCTGGCGCTGACCCGCAAGGAATTCGACCTGTTGGCGTACCTCGCCGCCCGCCCGGGCCGGGTGGTGTCCCGTCGTGAGCTGTTGGAGGAGGTATGGCGACAGCCATCGGTCGGCGAGGACCAGACCATCGACGTTCATTTGTACTGGCTTCGGCGGAAGCTGGGCGAGTCCGCGGCGAAGCCCCGCTACCTGCGCACCGTGCGGGGGGTCGGATTCCGGTTGGTGGCGCCGGACTGAGGTTGCGGCTGGCGTACACGACCGCCGCCACCTCCACCGTCGTCGCGCTGGTCTTCCTGCTGCCGCTCGGCTGGAGCCTGCGTGCCGACCACCGCGACGCCGCCCTGGCCGAAGCTGCCCGGCGCACCGCGACGGTGGCCGGTGCCCTCACCGCCGGTGCCGGCGAGAAGGGCGTGGCCGCCGCGATCCGGGCGGCCGGTGGCGCCCCGGTGGTGCACACCCCCGGCCTGGCGGCCTCGCCCGGCGGCCGGGCCGACGCTGCCCTGATCGACCGCGCCGCGACCAGCGCGGAGCCGACCGTCGAGGACGTCGAGGGCGGCACGGTCCGTCTGGTGCCGGTCCGGGCCGGCGACCGGACCCTGGTGGTGGAGGCGTTCGTCGCGGACGCCGACCTGAACGGGACCACCGCCCGGGACTGGTGGCTGTTGCTCGGCCTGGCGACGGTGCTGGTCGGCGGCGCCGTCTACATGGTGGACCGGCTGGCCCGCGACGCCGTGTCGTCGGCCCGCAACCTGGTCGACGCGGCTCTCGCGGTCGGCGACGGCGACCTCGGTGTGCGCATTCAGCCCACCGGGCCGCGCGAGCTGGCCGAGGCCGGTTACGCCTTCAACCGGATGGCGGATCGCCTGGTCACCTCGCGAACCGACGAGCGAGAGCTGGTCGCCGACCTGTCGCACCGGCTGCGCACACCGCTGACCGCACTGCGGCTGGACGTCGAGGCCCTCGACCCGGACGACACCCAGATCATCGACCTCACCGCTGACGAGGTGGACCGGCGGCGCGGCATCCGGCGCATCCGGCAGGCCATCAGCACCCTGGAGGACGAGGTCAACCAGCTGATCAACACCACTCGCCAGGCGGTCGCCGCCCAGGTCGCCGCCCCGGAGGACGGGCTCTGCGACGCCAGCGAGGTGGTCCGTGAGCGGATGACGTTCTGGTCGGCGCTCGCCGGCGACCAGGACCGGCAGTACCGGGTGGTCGGCGCACACCTGCGCATCCCGGTGCCGGTGGCCCGCGCCGAGCTGGCCGCCGCGCTGGACGCGGTGCTCGGCAACGTCTTCCGCTACACCCCGCAGGGCACCGCCTTCGAGGTGGGCCTGTCCCGCCGCGACGGCTGGGTGGCGCTGCGGGTGGACGACGCGGGCCCGGGCATCCCCGACCCGGAGCGCGCCCTGCGGCGCGGTCAGAGCAACCAGGGCTCGACCGGGCTGGGCCTGGACATCGCCCGGCGGGTGGCCCAGGCCACCGGCGGCTCGGTCAGCCTGGACCGGGCCGCGATGGGCGGCGCCAGCGTCGTCATGCTGCTGGCCGACGCGGATGCCACGCCGACGGCACCCAGCCGTTTCGGCCTGGTCGGCCGCGGCCGGCTGACCCGCGAACGCGACCCGGGACGACGCCGCTGGCAACGACCGGGGCGGGAATGAGCAAGGGCCATGACGGACAGCTCCCCCGGACGGGACAGCGCTTGCTTATATCTCTATTAAAGTCGTTCCCCTGGCGCGCTGGGGCTGGCAACCTTCCTTGCGATCCCATCCGGCTTCCCGGATCGCAACCCGCAGCGCGTCCCCATCGCCGCGAACCGCGAAGCCCCCAGGCGGTGGGAGGTGGCCACCCCAAGGGCCCCTCCCATCGCCACCCAGCACGACGAGGAGACGCAGTGCCCGCGCATCGCCGGTCACCGTTACGTGGGACTCCGCCAGGACGGCGGCGCCGCGCGGAGGGCGAGCGCAAGATCCGGCCGACACGCTCCGCGACGTTCCGGATCCTCCCGGTAGCGCTCGGGATCGCCCTGCTCGGTGTGGGCGGCGTGGTCGGCCCCAGCGTGATCGGTTCGGCCCCCTCCGACGAACCCGGCCGCGTGTCACTCTCCGCCCTGCCCAAGGACGCGCCGGAGCAGGGCCTGGTCTACAGCGGCCTCACGCTCGCCTCCTCCGACTCGCTCTGCGCGGGCGCCTACCAGGTCTTCGAGGACACCTGCACGCACGGCCCCGACGCGGCGCCCTCCGGCCTGGCCGTGCGCCGGGACGTGGCCCCGGTGACCGACGGCGTCCGGCAGGTCACCGCGGTGCGCCGGGAGAACGGCGCGGTCCCGAAGGACGCCGAGATCGCCCGGGACGCCGGCGGCAGCGCGCTCACCGCGGACGCACCGGCGCTGATCCCGGACGCCGCGCCCGGCCAGGCCGACTTCATCCTCGGCCCGGACGACGTGGCGTGCGCCGGCGACGGCCGCAGCGGCAAGCGCGTGCAGCTGCTCTACCTGCACGAGAGCGCCACCGACAGCCGGTACGCGAAGTTCCTCAACTCGTTCCGCACCTGGGCGGCCGGCGTGGACGCGATCTTCGACGCGAGCGCCGGCGAGACCGGCGGATCGCGCCACATCCGGTACGTGACCACCCCTGAGTGCCGCGTCGACGTGGCCGAGGTGCAGCTGCCGGACGCGTCCCTGGGCTCGTTCGTCAAGACCATCGACGCGTTGCGCGGGCTCGGCTACAACCGCACCGACCGCAAATACCTGCTCTTCTCCGACGCCAACGTCTACTGCGGCATCGCGACGTACGTCCCGGACACCCGGGCCGGGCGCACCAACCGCAACAACGGCGGCCCGTCGTACTCCCGGGTCGACGCCGGCTGCTGGAGTTCGGCGATGGCCGCGCACCAGCTGACCCACTCGCTCGGCGCGGTGCTCACCGACTCGCCCAACGCCACCGGCGCGGGCGGTTGCCTGGACGAGTACGACCTGCTCTGCGGCGAGGACCGCAGCGGCAAGCCGGTGCGCAACGTGTGCCCGAAGAAGCACGAGATCCGGCTGGACTGCGGGCACGACGACTACTTCAGCACCGACCCCGAGCCCGGCAGCTACCTCGACAGGCACTGGAACGTGGCGCTCAGCGACTTCCTGCTGCGCAGCGACGGCGGCGACGACATCCCGGACACCCCGGGCGCCACCCGGCCGGACGCCACCCCGCCGCCGGTCGAGGCGCCCGCCACGCCCACGGCGCCCGCCCCGGCGCCGAGCAGCGCGTCGCCCAGCCCCAGCACGGAACAGCCCAGTGCGCCCGCACCGACCACGCCCAGCGCCTCGGCCGACCCCGGGCCCGGCACCGGGCCGGACGTTCCGGACCCGGCGGCCAGCGCCCCGGCCGGTCCGCCCGCCCAGGCAGGTCCGCCGGCCCCGGCGGTCGAGGAGGTCGCCCGGCGGGCGGCCCCGACCGTCCCGCCGGTCACCGAGCAGCTGCCCGGCACCGGCGATCAGCCCGCCGGTGAGGGCCCCCGGGTCCCGGCCGGCGTCACCGGCGACGGCGTGCAGGCGGTCCTGGAGATCCGGGACGCGACCAGCAGCTCGGTGCGCCTGACCTGGAGCGCCGCGGCCGACGACGCCGCTTACGAGGTCTCCGTCGGCGGCAAGCCGGTGGCCGGCACCCGGGCCACCCGGGCCCGGCTGATCGGCCTGAAGCCCGACTCGCAGTACGTGGTGGAGATCCGCAACCGCAAGCTGGGCTATCACGCCCGGGGCACCGCGACCACCGCCCCGGCGGCCCGCCCGGTGCAGAACTCCTGGTTCGTGCTGACCAACGCGCTGACCGGTGGCGCGGCGGATCTGTACGGCGCCCGGACCAGCGACGGCACCCCGGTGACCCTCGGCGGCGAGGAGGGCGGCGCCCAGCAGCAGTGGCAGCTGGTGCCGGCCGAGAACAACAGTTACTCCCTGGTGTCGCGGGCGAGCAACCGGTGCGCGGTGGCGCTCGGTGGCACACCGGCCGCCGGGGCGCCACTGGTCCAGGGCGACTGCTACGCCGCGTCCGGCGCCCGCTGGATGCTCCAGGCGTCCGAGTACGGCTTCACTCTGCGCAGCACCACCGGAAACCTGGTGGTGGGCGTGGGCGCCCAGCGGTTCGGCACCCAGCACCGGGTGCTGGTGCTCCAGCCGGACACCGGGCAGCGGCATCAGAGCTGGACGGCGGTTCCCGACTAGGGGACCCGGCGACCCGGTCGACGACGACGGGAGGGAAAAGCGACATGCCCAAGGTACTGCGCAGGCCGGAGACCGAGCCGGACGAGGATCCGGCCCGGTTCAACCGGCGACGGCTGGTGCGCTGGCTGACGATCCTGACCATC
Organism: Actinoplanes sp. 13; assembly: GCF_056134165.1. Classification (NCBI taxonomy): domain Bacteria; kingdom Bacillati; phylum Actinomycetota; class Actinomycetes; order Micromonosporales; family Micromonosporaceae; genus Actinoplanes; species Actinoplanes sp. 13. The sequence continues at coordinate 208,278 of NZ_JBVYOQ010000006.1, forward strand.
GGCACCGTCACCATGGTGGCGTGCTGGCAGGACCCGCTCTACCCCTGAACGTAAGCGTCGATCTCGGCGAGCAGCGTGGACTTGCCTTGCGGGGACAGGAAACTGTGCCGTACGGCGGACCGGGCCAGTTCGGCGACGCCCGCCCGGTCCAGGCCGAGCAACTCGGCCGCGGCCGCGTACTCACCCTCCAGGGTGGTGCCGAACATCGGTGGGTCGTCGGAGTTCACACTGACCGGCACGCCGGCCGCGACGAGCGTGGCGATCGGGTGCTCGTCGAGGGCGGCGACGGCCCGGGTGCGCAGGTTCGAGGTGGGGCACACCTCGAGCGGGATCTGGTGCTCGGCGAGGTACGCCATCAGCCGCTCGTCCTGGGCCGCGGAGATGCCGTGACCGATCCGCTCAGCGCCCAGCTCCCGGATGGCGTCCCAGACCGTCTCCGGCCCGGTGGTCTCCCCCGCGTGCGGCACGCTGTGCAGCCCGGCCGCCCGGGCCTTGTCGAAGTACGGCTTGAACTGGGGCCGTGGCACTCCGATCTCCGGTCCACCCAGGCCGAAACTGATCAGGCCGTCGGGTCGGTCTTCCAGGGCGATGCGCAGTGTCTCCTCGGCGGCCTCCAGCCCGGCCTCACCCGGGATGTCGAAGCACCACCGCAGGTCCAGACCGAAGTCGCGGGCCGCGCCGGCCCGGGCGTCCTCGATCGCCTCGCAGAACGCCGGTGACGGGATGCCGCGCCGGACGCTGGAGTACGGCGTGACGGTCAGCTCCGCGTACCGCACCTGCTGGCGGGCCAGCTCCCGGCCGATCTCGTAGGTGAGCAGCCGGACGTCCTCCGGGTCCCGGATCAGGTCGACCACGCTCAGGTAGACCTCGATGAAGTGGGCGAAGTCCCGGAACTCGAAGTAGGCGGCGAGCCGCTCCGGGTCGGCCGGGACCGGCGAGCTGCCCTCGTGCCGAGCGGCCAGCTCGGCGACGATCCGCGGGGAGGCCGAGCCCACGTGGTGCACGTGCAGCTCGGCCTTGGGCAGGCCGGCGATGAACGATTGCACAGAACCCTCCGAGTCATCCAGTGCGTGCCACCACGAAGATACGGCGGAACGGGAAGGCGACCAGACCGTGCCGCGCCGGGTGGGTTGCCGCGATCCGCTGCGCCAGTTCCGCCCGGAAGGAGATCCAATCAGGCTCGTCGAGAGCCGCGCGAACGGGGCGCAGGGCGGTTCCCTCCATCCAGCGCAGCACCGGGTGGTCGCCCCCGGTGGCCGGCAACAGATGCAGATAGGTGGTCTCCCACGCGTCGACCGTCGCGCCCGTCCCGGTCAGCAGCGCCGCGTAACCCGCCGCGTCGTCCACCGGATCGGCTCGGAGCAGCCCGTCCAGGCGCTCCGCGTAGCGCGGCTCGGCGCCGAGGTCGCGCACCGCCCGGTGCCCGGGGCTGTCGAAGTTGCCGGGCACCTGCATCGCGATCCAGGCGCCGGAGGGCAGCTCGGTGGCCCAGCGGGCGAGCATCTCCCGGTGGCCGTGCACCCACTGCAACGCGGCGTTGGTGACCACCACGTCGACGTCCGGGCCGGGGCGCCATTCCGCGATGTCGCCGAGCCGGAAGTCGACGGTGCCCGGAACAGCCGCGGCCTTCTCGATCATCTCGGCTGACGAGTCGATGCCGGTCACTCGAGCCCCTGGCCAGCGATCGGCGAGCGTGCGGGTCAGCTCGCCGGGCCCGCATCCCAGGTCGGTGACGGCCCGTGGCTGCTCGGCGCCGATCTGCCGGACCAGGTCGAAGAACGGGCGGGAGCGCTCGGCACCGAAGCGCCGGTAGACGGCGGGGTCCCACATCGCGTACCTCCATATAAACCGTACGTACGTCTTGTTTGAAGCTATCACGCTGGCGGTAGGGTCATGACGTGGAAAAACGAAGCTTTCGGAAGCTGGGACGCGACGTCGGTGTGGTGGGCCTCGGCGCATGGCAGCTCGGTGCCGACTGGGGCGAGGTCAGCGAGGCGGACGCGCACGCCACCCTGCAGGCCGCGGTCGACGCCGGCGTGACGTTCATCGACACCGCCGATGTTTACGGTGACGGCCGCAGCGAGCAGATCATCGGCTCCTTCGTCAAGGACCGTCCCGGGCTGACCGTGTTCACCAAGATGGGCCGCCGGCTGCCGCAGGAGCCGGCCAACTACCACCTCGACAACTTCCGCGCCTGGACCGACCGCTCCCGGGCGAACCTCGGTGTCGACACGCTCGACCTGGTGCAGTTGCACTGCCCGCCCACTCCGGTCTACTCCGCCGACGAGGTCTTCGACGGCCTCGACACCCTCGTGCAGGAGAAGCGGATCGCGGCGTACGGCGTGAGCGTCGAGCGCGTCGACGAGGCGCTCACCGCGATCGCCCGGCCCGGCGTGGCCAGCGTGCAGATCATCCTGAACGCGTTCCGGCTCAAGCCGCTGGAGCGGGTGCTGCCGGCCGCCGCCGAAGCCGGTGTCGGCATCATCGCCCGGGTGCCCCTCGCCAGCGGCCTGCTCTCCGGGCGGTACGACGAGAGCACCACGTTCGGCGCCGACGACCACCGCAACTACAACCGGCACGGCGAGGCGTTCGACGTCGGCGAGACCTTCTCCGGTGTGGACTTCCGGACCGGACTGGAGGCCGTCAACCGGCTCCGCCCGCTCGTCCCGGCCGGCGCGACCATGGCCCAGTTGGCGCTCCGCTGGATCATCGACCAGCCGGCCGTCACCGTGGTGATCCCCGGCGCCCGCAACCCGGATCAGGCACGCGCCAACGCGGCCGCCGCCGGTCTGTCCCCGCTTCCCGCCGAAACGCGGGAAATGATCGCGGCAGTCTACGACGAGTTGATTCGGCCGCAGGTGCACGACAAATGGTGAACAATGAAGAAGCGCCGCGATTGAAGGGCTGGCTCACGATGTCGGCCGGCCTGCTGGCGGTCGTCCTCGGTGCGGTGTGGACGCTGCAGGGGCTCGGTTACCTGACCGACAGCCTGATGACCGATCAGCCGGCCTGGGCCGTGATCGGCGGCGTGTTGTTCGCTGTGGGAGTGGCACTGGTGGTGCTCGGCATGCGCCGCCGCACGGCTGGGAGCGACGGAACGAAAGTTACCGAGAAAGACCTCGGTCTCAGCGAATAGGGCCGCGGTCGCCAAACTGAAAGAGGCCCCGCAGCCTCTCCGAAGAGGTTGCGGGGCCACGGTCAGGCCGGCCTCCGCCAGGCGGCCGGCGTGCCGGTCTCACGACCGGCGGTGGAACTCGCTCGCGACCTTTGAGTCGCACTCCCGCCGAGGTGAGCCGCTATGGGCTCCACCGTCGCGAACAAGTTTCATTGGTCTCAGAGCGGGCGAACCTGCTCCGCCTGCGGGCCCTTCTGGCCCTGGGCGATCTCGAACTCCACCCGCTGGTTCTCTTCCAGAGTGCGGTAACCGCTCGTCTGGATGGCCGAGAAGTGGACGAACACGTCAGCACCCCCGCCGTCGACGGTGATGAAGCCGAAGCCCTTGTCTGCGTTGAACCACTTCACGGTTCCTTGCGCCATGCTGAACTCTCCTTCTGAAAATGCCGGCCCGCCCAACCGCGGCAGCGCGGGGCCGATGACCGTTTTCGAGCAGCGGCGCCGCGAGGCGGCCCATTCAGAGGACGTCCCCTCCCCCCGGCCCCGTGACACCTCCCGCCCCTGTTGGGAAGGGCAGATGTCCCGCGGTCAGGCGGAAGCAGCGAACCACGTACGCAAAAACTGGCCACACTGTACCCGAAAATCAGGCCGTAAAGCTGCCCCACGAAGGAATCCAATAATGGGTGGCCGATATGGAAAAGGTCCCCCACTTCGCGGCAACGAAGCGGGGAACCGGCAAGACTCTTGTCGATGCGGAAGATGATCTAGTCAGGCCACGTACCCGTCAGTTTCTGGGTGCTGATCGCACCGCCACGATGGACAGCCGCCTTCACCACCGCGAAGATCGCGCCCTGCAGAGCGGCCGCGGCGAGGATCTCGCCCCAGCCGCGGTCCTGGTCGCCGGCGTCCGGGGCGTCGTCGTCCCCGGAGATCAGCTTCCACGCCTCCTTGAACAGCATGCCCGCCATCGCACCGGCCGCCAGGCCGAGTCCGACGTTCACCGGCTTCAGGGCCAGCTTGCCCAGCTTGCCCGCCATCAGCGCCTCCCCCGGACGATCAGGATGATGCCGACCACGGCCGCGATCCCGGCAACCACCAGAATGGTGGGCATCGGGTTGGCACGGACCCGCGTCTCGGCCTCATGCACCAGCTCGCCGGACGAGGACGTGGCGTTCGCCGCCACCGTCTTGGCGCGGCCACCGGCGCCCAGCGCGGCCTCGCGCACCCGGTCGGTGACCGCCGCGGCCTGCGTCAGCACGCGCTCCTTGGTCTGCTCCACCTGCTCCTTGGCACGCGCCTTCACATCGGCGCGGTACGCCAGGGCCTGCACCGTCTCACCGAGATCCGCGCGGGTCTGCTTGATCTCCTCCCGCAGCTCGGCCAGATCCGGCTTCGCCGCGGCACCGTTCTTCTCACTCATAGCCGGGTACGCTCCTGCTTCTTGACGGCCCGCTTCACCTCGTCGACATCGGCCTTGAGGTTCTGGATCGCGCCCTCCGGCTCCGGCGGCGTCGCCTGGCTCAGCTGCTTCTTGCCGATCAGGGCGAGCACCCCGGCGATCAGGAACAGCACACCGGTGACGATCAGCCCCGCGGCCCAGAGCGGCAGCCACAGATCCAGCACGATGACCAGGGTCGCGAACAGCGCGCCCAAACCGTAAAGTGCCAGCACCCCGGCGCCGCCGAACAGCCCCGCGCCGATACCGGCATGCTTGCCCTTCTCGGTGAGCTCCGCCTTGGCCAGCGTGATTTCGTCCTTCACCAGGCGGCTGAGCTGCTCGCTCGCCCGCTGCACGAGCTCCGCCGTGGACTGCTCGGGCAGCGACTTGGCGGGAGAGCCGTTCAAGACATCGGCCATCGTGTCCCCCTTTCCGTGTGCTGGAGGTATGCCCTGATCACAGCGCCCTCAATCCTCACTGTCCGAAGGAAGCCAGCCGGTCTATCCGTTGCCGTTGCGCGGCGGCATCCCGTCCGGCCCGCCGAACACGAGCCCGCGCGCGTCGCCGTCCCCGACGCCGCTGAACACCCGTGCCGCGTCCGACGAGGCGTCAAGGTGCGTCCGCTGGGCCGGCGGCTCGCCACGGGTCACCGGGGACGCCGACTCCACCTCGGCGCGCACCCTCGGCAGGGCGGCCCGCTGGTGCTCCCACACCCACGCGACCAGCCTCTCCCGGACGAGGCACCGCAGGTCCCACAGCGACGGCGCGTCGTTGGCGCTGACCAGCGCCCGCAGGCGCACGTTGCCGCCGGTCGCGTCGGTCACCTGAAGCACGCAGACCCGGCCGTCCCACAGCTCGGTGCTGTCGCAGACCTGCTGCAGCTCGGCCCGCATCGGCTCGATCGGCGTGGACCAGTCCACGTCGATCTCGGCCGTGCCCAGCACCGCCGAGTTCGTCCGGGTCCAGTTCTGGAACGGCTTGGTGGTGAAGTAGGAGGTCGGCAGGATCAGCCGCCGGTCGTCCCAGATCTGGACCACCACGACGGTCAGGGTGATCTCCTCGATCCGGCCCCACTCCTGTTCCACCACGACCACGTCGTCCACCCGGATCGCGTCGCTGAACGCCAGCTGGATCCCGGCGAAGACGTTGCCGAGCATGCTCTGCGCGGCCAGCGCCGCGACGACGCTGATCAGGCCGGCGGAGGCGAGCACGCTGGCGCCGAGGGCCCGGATGTCCGGGAAGGTCATCAGCATCACGCCGACGGTGAGCACCACGATCGCGGCGACGGTGACCCGGCGCAGCATCACCACCTGCGTCTTGATCCGGCGATGCTTGCGGTTGTCCGGCACGTCGGTGCGCCACCTGGCGAGCGCGACGTCTTCGCTGACCAGCAGCATCGCACCGACCAGCCAGGCGAAGGCCGCGATGCAGAGCAGTACGAGCGCGTGCATCACGCCACCGCGGAACGGGAAATCGCCCGCGAAGACCCGGACGGCCTGCTGCACGGAGAGCAGGGTGACCGCGGTCAGGAACGGGCGGTGGACCTTCTTCGCCAGGTCGGCAGCGAGCAGGGATCGCCGGCCGAGCCGGACCATCACCCGGTGCGTGATCTCGACGACCAGGATCGCCACGCCGGCCGCCCCGAGGACGGCGAGCACGGCGGTCATTGCGCTGGACACAAGTCTTTCCTTCCGACGAACGATTTGTGCCAGCGCCCCAGCTTGCCCGGCCCGGCGGCCGGGGACACCAAGAGGCGGCAGATGTCAGAGATAACTCACATCTGCCGCCTCTTGAGACGTCGTCCGCCTCAGATCTTGCGGTACCTCGCCTGTGCGATGCAGTACACCCCGAAGGCGGCGATGCCGACGGCGATCACGACCAGCACCCAGGTGCCCCAGGAGTACGACGCCAGCGTGTTGAGCGCCGCGTCCAGGCCGCGGGCCTGCTCCGGGTCGTAGTTCACGGCGGCCATCACCACGAGGAAGCCGGCGATCGCGTACGCCACGCCCTTGGACATGTAGCCGGCCATGCCGAGCTTGATGATCGGCCCACGGGTCGAGGCGGTCATCTGCTGGGTGTTGAGGTGCTTGGTGAACTTGCGCTTCCAGCCGTAGTACGCCATGCCGATGCCGGCACCGAGGACCACCAGGCCGATCACCCCGACCAGCAGACGCCCGCCGGTGGAGTCCATCAGCGACGCGGTCTTGCCGGCGTTGCTGTCGCCCATCGACGCGTCCGCGCCCTGGATGACCTTGACCGCGGTCCAGCCGAGGTAGGTGTAGAGCAGCGTCCGGGCGACCGAGAGGGCCCGCTCGGCGAGAGCGGCGCGGTCCCGCGGGCCGCTCTCCCCGATGGCCGCCTCGAACGCCTGCCAGATGGCCATCGCGAACAGGCCGATGGCGATGACGATCAGCAGGGACTTGCCGTAGGACTCCCGGGCGATGGACTGCAGCGCCCCGGACTGGTCGGTGTCCTGACCCGAGCTGCCGAACGCGACCTGCAGCGCGATCCAGGCGAAGAGCAGGTGGATGATCCCGTACCCGATGAAACCGCCCCGGGCGAGGTACTCCAAGGGCTTGCTCTCGGCTGCGCGTGACGCGGTGTGCTTGACGTTCGAAGCTGCGGTGGACATGGCTCTCTCTGTGCCCAGAGAGAGCCGTCCGTCAAACTCCGGTTACGGCTTCGACACCTCGAGCTGAATCTGGTCCGCCGTCACACTTTCCAGCTGCACCTGCAGACCGGCGACGTCGACGGCCTGCTGGCCCTTGGTCAACTGGATCTGCTCGCCGGCCACGTCCAGGGTGACCGTGTTGTCGTCGGCGCTGAGAAATTTCGCCTCCACGCCCAGGACGTTCACGCTGGCGTTGGTCTCGCGCGCGATGGAGACGGTGCACTGGTCGAGCCCACAGCTGACGTCCTCACCACACCCGGTGAGCAACGCGAGGCCGAAGGTGGCAGAGGCGAGTGCGGCGACGACACGGCGGCGGTTTCGGGAGATCAACACCCTTATTACGGTACGGGGTACGAGCAACCCTAAGGTGAGACAGTGACTGAGACTTACCTGGTAAAGGACAATCCCGGCCGGCACCGGTTCGAGTTGATCGTCGATGGCGAGGTCGGCGCGCTCGCGGGTTACCGGCTCCGCGACGACGTGGTGATCGTCCTGCACACCGAGACCGCCCCCGAGATGCGCGGCCGGGGCCTGGCCGGTGAGCTGGCCCGCCAGACCCTGGACCAGCTCCGTGCCCGGGGCAGCCGGGTGGTCCCCTCCTGCCCCTTCTTCGCGCACTACATCGCCGAGCACCCGGAGTACGCCGACCTGGTAGCCCACTGAAACAGCGTGTGAACCTCAGCTCGATCCCACCCGCGCTCAACCGGTGTGTGAAGTTCGGGCTCGATCCCACCCGCGCTCAACCCGGTGTGTGAAGTTCGGGCTGGATCCCGACCCGAAGTTCACACGGTGGGTCAGACGGCGACCGGCTGCGGGGCCGGCTCGGCGACGTGCACACCCGCGATGATCTCGGCGGCTGCCTGGCCGAGGGCCCGGGTCGCGCCGTAGGTGGCGATGTGCACGCCACCCACCACGGTGACCGGGATGCCCATCTCGACGACGATCGCGTCCGGGCGCAGCTCCAGCACCCGGGTCAGCGCCTCGGCGATCCACGGGTGCCGGTGCACGTCGCGGACCACCAGCACCAGCGGGCGGTCGGTGGCGCCGGCCAGCACCGGCTCGGCCGGGTCCGGCAGGCCGCCCAGGTCGTCGGCGGTGAGCCGGCGCGAGGTGGTGCCGGGCAGCAGGTCGGCCAGCGGCGCGCCCAGTCCCCAGGGCGTCTCGCTGCCGATCGCGATGTTGCGCGGCGGGGCGAACTCGACCACGTGCGGGACCCCGGTGACCGGCAGCGCCGGGGCACCGTCGGCGAGGGTCACCTTGACGGCCCGCCGGGCGGCGGCGAAGCCCACGTCGGAGCCCCGGATGGTGGCGGGTGCCGCCAGCACGGCCACCTCGGGCTCCGCGGCGGCGTCAGCGATGGCCCGGGCGCCGGTCTCGGTCTGCCGGCGGGTGGTCCACTCGGCGAGCCGGCGGACCCGGGCGACAGCGTCGCGGAGCCGCTCCTCGGACAGCTGGCCGCTGCGCACCGCGGCGACGATGGCGCCGCGCAGCCGGACAGCCGTCTCCTCGTCGGCGTGGTCACCGCCGACACAGATCGCGTCCACGCCCGCGGCCAGCGCCCGGACTGCGGCGCCGGTCAGGCCGTACCGCCGGCGGACGCCCTGCATCTCGATGCCGTCGGTGACGATCAGCCCGTCGAAGCCCAGCTCCTCGCGGAGCAGGCCGGTCAGGATGCGGGGGCTCAGCGTCGCGGGCAGGTCCGGGTCGTACGCCGGAACCAGCAGGTGGCCGGTCATCACCGACCGGGCGCCGGCCGCGATCGCGGCGCGGAACGGCGCCAGCTCGACCGCCGCCAGTTCGTCCAGGCTGCGGGCGATCAGCGGCACGTCGTGGTGCGAGTCGACGCTGGTGTCGCCGTGTCCTGGGAAGTGCTTGGCGCAGCCGGCCACACCGGCGTCCTGGAGGCCGCGGATGAAGGCGGCGGTGTGCCGGGCCACGAGGTCCGGCTCGGCGCCGAACGCGCGGACGCCGATCACCGGGTTGGCCGGGTTGTTGTTGACGTCGGCGTCCGGCGCGTAGTCCAGGGTGATGCCCGCGTCGGCGAGCTCCCGGCCCAGGTCGCGGGCGACGGTCTCGGTCAGTTCGGGGTCGTCGATCGCGCCGAGTGCCAGGTTGCCCGGCCGTGAGCTGCCGTGCCGGGACTCGAACCGGGTGACGTCACCGGCCTCCTCGTCGATGGCCACGATAACGTCCGGCTGTTCGGCCCGCAGCTGCGCGGTGAGCGCGGCCACCTGGGCCGGCGACTCGACGTTGCGGGCGAACAGTGCGACACCGCCCAGGCCTTCCCCGAGCCACCGGCGGATCCAGTCGGGCGCGGCGGTGCCGACGAATCCCGGTTGCAGAACCGCAGCGGCGAGCTCCGGCAAATCGCCGTGAATGGACATGCGCCCCCGTACCTCCGATGCATTCACGAACGCCTATGTGAGCGTTCTCCGGCGTCCGGGGACCTATGCTCACACCCATCCCGAGTTTAGTCAACAAACCTTTCTATTAGCGATGACTGTTACTCGATACGATGACGAGGTGCCGGACACCCCGCTCGCCGCCGTCGTCGACTGGTCCGAGATCCATGCGGTCCGTCTCCTCGGCGTGGCGCTCGCCCTCCTGTTCCTGCTCTGGGCCATCCGTCGCATGTTCGGCGGCAAATAGGGGTAACGGGGCGCGCATGCGCATCGGATACTTCCTGTCGAGCGAGGAGTACTCTCCCGCTGAGCTGATCGAGCAGGCCAAGGGCGCCGAGCGCGCCGGGTTCCAGGGCCTGTGGATCTCCGATCACTACCACCCGTGGGTCGACGCCCAGGGCCAGAGCGCGTTCGTCTGGTCGATGATCGGCGCCCTGAGCCAGGCCACCCAGCTGGAGATCACCACGGCGGTGACCTGTCCCACCGTCCGCATCCACCCGGCCGTGATCGCTCAGGCCGCGGCGACCAGCGCGGTGCTCACCAACGGCCGGTTCCGCCTCGGCGTCGGCACCGGTGAGGCCCTCAACGAGCACATCTTCGGCGACGCGTGGCCGGAGACGGAGGTCCGGCTGGAGATGCTGGAGGAGGCCGTCGAGATCATGCGGGGCCTCTGGAAGGGCGGCAACTACTCGCACCACGGCAAGCACTACACCGTCGAGAACGCCCGCATCTACACGCTGCCCGAGCAGCCGGTCGAGGTGCACGTGTCCGCTTTCGGGCCGAAGGCCGCGGACCTGGCCGGGCGGATCGGCGACGGGTTCGTCAGCGTGATGCCGGACAGCGACGCGGTCCAGCGGTTCCGCGCGGCCGGCGGCACCGGCAAGACGGTGCAGGGCGGGTTCAAGGCGGCGTTCGCGGCCACTCCCGAGGAAGGCCGGCGGATCGCGTACGAGAAATGGCCGAACGCCGGCGTGCCCGGCGAGCTCTCCCAGGTCCTGCCCTCCCCCAAGCATTTCGAGCAGGCCTCGCAGCTGGTGACCGAGGAGATGGTCGGCGAGGCCTTCGTCTGCGGCAACGACCCCGGGCCGCACCTCGAGATGATCCGCAAGTTCGCCGACGCCGGCTTCGACGAGGTGTACGTCGCCAACACCGGCCCCCACTACCAGGGTCTGTTCGACCTGTACGCCCGCGAGATCCTCCCCGAGATCGGATAGTCCCCCTCGATGAAACTCCCCATCTACGGCCCCCGGCTGCGCCGCGTCGCCCGGAAGCACTTCGGCTGGCCCTCGTTGCGCACCGGCCAGTTCAAGCCGATGCGCGCCGTGCTGCGCCGCAAGGACGCTCTCGTGGTTCTCCCCACCGGCGCCGGCAAGTCGGCGATCTATCAGATCCCGGCGGTGCTGCTGCCGGGGCCCACCGTGGTCATCTCGCCGCTGCTGGCCCTGCAGCAGGACCAGATCGCCGCGCTCAACGAGCGGAACGACCCGAAGACCCGCGCGGTCCGGGTCAGCTCCGCCGAGACACCGAAGGAGCAACGGGAGGCCTTCGCAGCGATCCGGAACGGCGAGGCGGAGTTCCTCTTCATCACGCCGGAGCAGCTCAGCGACCCGGAGAAGGTGGCCGAGGTGCGGGCCCTGCGGCCCGGCCTGGTCGCGGTCGACGAGGCGCACTGCATCTCCGCCTGGGGCCACGACTTCCGCCCCGACTATCTGGCCCTCGGCGACATGATCAAGCAGATCGGCCGGCCGCCGATCCTCGCGCTGACCGCCACCGCCTCCCCGCCGGTCCGCGAGGACATCATCGCCCGGCTCCGCCTGCACCAGCCCGAGATCCACGTGTCCGGGCTGGACCGGCGCAACCTGTTCCTCGAGGTGGCGTACTGCCCCGACGAGAGCTACCGGTGGCGGCGGCTGACCACGCTGCTCGACGACGCGCAGGGACCGGGCATCATCTACGTCGCCACCCGGCGGGCCGCCGAGGAACTCGCCGAGAAGCTCACCGAATCGGGCTATCCGGCCGCTCATTACCACGGCGGGATGGCGGCCGGTCTGCGCGAGCAGCGGCACGAGGAGTTCACCGCCGACAAGGTCGACATCATGGTGGCGACCTCGGCGTTCGGCATGGGCATCGACAAGCCGAACATCCGGTGGGTGGTGCACATGGCCCTGCCCGACTCCCCGGACAGCTACTTCCAGGAGATCGGCCGTGCCGGCCGCGACGGCGATCCGGCCCGGGCCCTGCTGCTGTGGCGCTCCGAGGACGAGGCCATCCAGCGCTTCTTCAGCGGCGGGTCGCCGGACGCCGAGGAGCTCCAGGCCCTCGCCGGGGCGCTCCACAAGGGGCCGCAGACCAAGACCACGCTGCAGAAGGAGACCGGCCTGGGCCCGCGCAAGCTGGGCCAGTACCTCGGGCTGCTGGAGCAGGTGGGCGCGGTCCGCACCGGAGCGGGGAACAAGCTGACCGTGCCGGCCCGCGCACCGATGCCGCCCGCGGCCGCCGAGGCCGCGATCGAGGAGTACGAGCGGCAGCAGGTGGTCGTCCGGTCCCGCACCGACATGATGCGCGGGTTCGCCCAGTCCCGGCAGTGCCGCACCGAGACCCTGCTGGCCTATTTCGGCGAGGACCAGAAGAAGGTCTGCAACCACTGCGACAACTGCGCCGACGGCAGCGCCGAGGCGGTCAACGAGGCCGAGCAGGAGGGCCCGTTCCCGGTGCACAGCCACGTCGAGCACGCCGAGTGGGGCACCGGCATGGTGATGAACTACGAGGAGGAACGGATGACCGTCCTGTTCGACGATGTCGGTTACAAGACGTTGTCCGTGCCGGTCGTCGTCGAGAACTCCCTGCTGACTCCTGCCAAGGCCAGCCGATAGAGCAGGTGTGTGAAGTTCGGGCTCGATTCGCACCCGAACTTCACACACCCGCTTCGGTGTACGCCCACGGAGTGAGGTTGGCACGCCCGGGCGGCGAAGATCTACATATAGTCACGGATGTCAATGTGTCGCGCACGCACGAAACGGGGGAACTCCATGCTGCGCCGACTCGGCATCATGATCCTGTCTGCTCTCATCCTGGTCGGTGGCCTGCTGGCCGCTCCGGCGCCGGCGAGCGCCGCGCCGGTCAGCACACCGGCCACCGTCTATTTCTGGAACGACACCCTGCTGGAGCTGCTGCGCCGGCAGACCGGCGCCACGCCGGGTCAGCAGTCCCGGGCGGCCGCGCTGCTGCACGCCGGGATCTTCGACGCCGTCAACGCCGGTTACTGGGCCCGCCAGAACTACCGCGGCACCGGTTACGGCTCCAACTTCTACTCGGGCTGGCGGCTGTTCGAGAACACGCTCGACGACAACCTGGCGGCGGGCATCTTCGCCCACGACATGCTGATCGAGCTGTTCCCGGCCCAGGCCGCCTATGTCCAGCAGCGGTTCGCCGAGCGGCACGGCACCACCGACGAGCACTTCTCGCGGCGGCTCGCGAACCGGATCTTCGACAAGATCCTCGCCGCGCGGGCCACCGACGGCTCCACGGCCAACCCGGGTTACACCCCGGACACCGCTGCCGGAGCATGGCGGCCGACCGGCAGCCCGGCCTGCACCCCGGTGACCCCGGGTTGGGGCCAGGTCAAACCGTTCGTCCTGTCGGCGGGCTCGGCGTACCGGCCGGCGCTGCCGGGCCGGGTGACCACGCACGCGGCATTGCTGCGCAACACGACATACACCGCCGACCTCACCGAAGTTCGCAACCTCGGGCGGCGCGACTCGACGACGCGGACGGCCGCGCAGACGGCGACCGCCCACTTCTGGTCGCACGACACGGACGGCACCTACGGCACCACCGGGCAGCTGCTCGCCCACACGCAGGCAGTGGCCCAGCGGTCGGCCGTCAGCACCGACGGCCTGCGGGTCAGCCTGCTGTTCTCGATGACGGCCCAGGCCCTCGCGGACGCGGCCATCGCGAGCTGGGACGCGAAATATCTCACGGCGGTCGACACGTGGCGGCCGGAGACAGCGGTCCGGAACGACGCCACCAGCCCGGTTCCCACCTGGCTGCCGCTGGCTGCCGCCACGCCGTGTTCGCCGTCGCACGTCTCGGAGAACGCCGCCCTCGCCGGCGCGTGGGCGGGCGTGGCCCGGGCCTTCCTCGGCACGGACTCGCTCACCTACACCGTCGGCACGCAGAACGCGCAGGCGGCCGGAACCACCCGCACCTTCACCACGTTCACCGCAGCGGCGAGCGAGCACGCGGTGAGCCGGGTGTACCTCGGCGTGCACTTCCGGTTCGACACCACCGCCGGTCTGGCCCTGGGTTCGGACGTCGCCACCCAGGTCGCCCAGCGGGGAATGGTGCCGGTGATCGTGCCGGAAGGACCGAGCGGCCGCAAGTGAGGCACTGACCGCGGAAACACCGCCGGCTCGGATCCTGGGTGGGATCCGAGCCGGACGTGTCTAGCGGGTCAGATCACCAGCGCCGGTAATCGGTCTGGGTCTGAGCGTTGAACTGCCAGGTGCGGTTCCAGCGGGCCTTGTCGGTCCGGCGGTCCTTCAACTCCAGGACGTCGAAGCCCTTCTGGATGTCGTTGGAGTAGATGTAGCCGTTGTACCAGTACGCCGACCAGGAGCCACCGGTGACGTTCTCGGTGAGGCTGAGCGGGCCACGCTCCCAGTAAGCGATCTCCTTGGGCTTGCGCGAGTCAGTGAAGTCCCAGACCGAGATGCCGCCCTGGTACCACGCCTGAACCATGATGTCGCGCCCCTTGACCGGGATCAGCGAGCCGTTGTGGGCCACGCAGTTCTCGGTCGCGGCGTTCTCCCGCGGGATCTTGAAGTAGCTGCGGAACTCGAGCGTGAGCTTCTTGCCCTTGCCCTTGATGTCATAGATCGCGTCCGCGCCGAGCTTCGGCCCGACCGTCGGGTTGCAGGTCGCCCGGCCGCCGCCGCCCAGCTCGTCGGTGAAGACGACCTTGGTGGCGTCGTTGTTGAACGTGGCCGAGTGCCAGAAGGCGAAGTTCTCGGTGTCGCGCACCGTGGTGATCACCTTCGGGTTGGCCGGGTTGGAGATGTCGAACAGCGCACCGTCACCCATGCAGGCGCCGGCCGCGATCCCCTTCTCCGGGTACGCCGTGATGTCGTGGCAGCCGGCCGTCGCGCTCTGGCCGGTCGGGCCACCCGGGTAACCGCCGTCCGGGAAGAGCACCGGGGTGGCGACGACCTTGGCAGCGGCCGGGTTGCGCAGCGGGACCTTGACGATCGAGATCTTGTCGTGCGGCGCGGCGCAGAGCGGCGGGTTGCGGTACACGTCGTACGACGAGACGTAGGCGTACACCGACCTGTCCCAGCCCTTGCCGGGCACCAGCGTCAGGGTGTGCGAACCGCAGGCGGTCTGCACCGAGCTGACGTACCGCGGGCTGCGCGGGTCGCTGATGTCGAAGATCTTGATGCCCTCCCACCGGTTCTCCACCGGCGCGGGAGCGGCCGTGCTCTTGCACGAGTCGTCACTGCGCGGGGAGTCGGTGCCGAGGAACAGCAGGTTGCCGTGGACCGAGACGTCGTTCTGCGATCCGGGGCAGAGGACGGCGGTCACCTCCTCCGGCTTCCGCGGGTTGCGGAGGTCGTAGACGGTGAAGCCGTTGTAGTTGCCACTGAAGGCGTACCGGCCCTGGAAGGCCAGGTCGGAGTTGAAGGAGTCGCGGGCCGCGAACAGGTCTGGCTTTGGCTTGTTCCCCACCTGCTTGAGGTTGGGGCTGGAGACGATCTCGTCGACGCCCGGGATGTCCGCCGGGTCGGCCTGTGCCGCGCTCGCGGGCACCACGAATATGCTCGACAGAAGCACGGCTGCGCCGACGTACGCCAGACGCTTGAGCCGCCCTCGTGGGGCAGTCCGGTACATGGAGCTCCTTCCGGCTGAGGAGAACGCTGTGACACGCCGCGCGATGACGCGAACGCGCACTGTGTGAATGATGTTCATCGTTACCATAGTCGTCAATGCGGGATCCTGGTGATCTTCGCACGACACCGGGAGGCTGGTCGATGGGCCGACAACGCGCGTGGACGCTCGCCGCGGCGGCAGCGGTGCTGCTCGGCGCGGGCGGGGCGGTGGCGCTCACCCGCGCGGACGGCGGCGAGCGGGGCGGCGACCGGCCGGTGGCCGCGGACGCGCCGAGCGCCAGTTCCTCGCCGATCCGGGTGATCGTTCCGGGGAAGCCGGGCGAGTCGGCGGAGGTGACCGACTCGGACAAGGTGCAGGCCCCGGACGGCTCGCGGTACAACACGATCGACACCACGTTCGCGCAGATGATGATCGCCCATCACCTGCAGGCGCTGCGGATGGCCGAACTCGCGCCGGACCGGGCGACCAACAAGCAGTTGCAGGCACTCGCGACCCGCATCCAGGCCGCGCAGCAACCGGAGATCGAGTTCCTGCGGGACTGGCTCAAGGAGCGCGGCAAGCCCGAGTCCGACCCGGCGCACGACCACGCCACGATGCCCGGCATGCAGTCCGAGGCCGCGCTCGCCGAGCTGACCGCGGCGCGCGGCGCCGACTTCGACAGCCGGTTCGTCGCGATGATGTCCGACCACCACCGCGGCGCGCAGCAGATGGCGCGGGACGTGCTCAACGGGGGCGCCGACCAGCGGCTGTCGGAATTTGCCAGCGAGATGGCCGTCGAGCAGGGCGCCGAGATCGACCGGATGGCCGACATGGGCATCGCCTGACACGACGGGGCCGGTGACGCCGCGGCGTCACCGGCCCTTGAACGACCCTCCACTCAGGAGGGCTTCACCGTGTCGATCTTGATGCGGGCGTGGGCCTTCGTCGCCATCGGCCGGCGGACGTCGACCGTGACGGAGTACTCCCCGACCATCGTCACCGTGGTGAGCGCCTGATAGACGCCGGGGCGCCCGGCCACCTCGGCCATGATGATCGGACCCTGCAGGTGCGCCTGCGGCATGGCGACCATGTCCACGAACGCGGCCACCTGCCCCTTGGTGATCGGGTCGTACGACCCCGGCGCGTTGATCTCCGCCTCGATCTGCACCTTCAGATCACCGAGGTGGCGGACCGCCACGTTGACCGCCGCCTGCGGCTGGCCCGCCGAGGCTGTGGGCTCGGCAGGCGGCGCCGCCGCGGTGGGCGCCGCGGTCGGGCGGACCACCAGGAACACCGCGATCCCGAAGACCAGCGCGAGGGTGACGCCCACGCACAGGCCCATCACGAACCCGTGCCGGAACGGCCGCTGCTCGTGCGGCCGGCTCTGCCGGGGCCGCACCGGCTTGGGCCGGGGCGCCCGGGCGGGCCGGTCGGCCCGCCCGTCCGTGCCACCCCTGCGCATCTCGTCCGGCAGGACGAACCGTTCGCGCAGCTTCACCGCCGCCTCCTTCGCTCGGCCCGGCCGCTCGCCGGGTTGGCGCCGAGCACACCGGGCGGAGCGGCCTCACCGCCGCCGCGGCCACCCGAGGCGGGCACCGGCTTGTCCGGCAGGGCGGCCAGCCCGGTCTGCGCGGTGGCGTGCACCCGGAACAGCCCCCACTGCCCGCTGATCAGGTGCCGGGCCAGCGTGTTCGTCCGGTAGAGGTAGTCACCCGCCACCGCTCGCGGGCCACCGGCGCCCCCGGTCACCGCCGGGTCGAGGTGGATGTCGTAGACCACGCCCGGGTTGAACTGCCCCTGGTTGGCCGCGATCTGCGACTGCGGGTCCTTCCAGGAACGCCGCCAGGTGTGCCCGTGCAGGGCGAAACTGGTGGCCCGGGAGTCACCCACCGCCTGTGCCACCCGGAAGACCGTCTTGTCCCCGGCGTACGCCTGGAACACCGGTGTCGAGGGATCCCCGTGGGTGTACGAGCTGAAGATGTTCGTGATGTTCTGATCCCCGGCGTACCGGTGCGACCAGGGTTCGTTGCGGTAGTTGACGGAGAACTCGCCCTGGTCCTCGGCGTCGTCGGCCTGCCGCCCGGGACCCTGGACCAGGTCCAGGTTGTCCGGCACGGGCTGGTCGTCGGCCGGGTTGCCGTTGGTGTCCTTGCGGAACAGCGCCAGGTCGCTGTTGAACAGCACGATGTTCTCCCGGAAGTCCGGCTGGGACGGGTGCGCGATGATCGCGCTCGTCCCGCTGGCCAGCGGCTGCCCGTTCGCCGGATTGAGATAGGTGGAGCCGGCCGGCTCGATGACCAGCGCGCCGTAGAGCCCGTGGTGCAGGTGGTTCTGCGGGTCCGCGGCGTCCTGGAGCAACGCCATCCCGGTCAGCGTCGGCGGCAGGTACCACCGGTAGGAGAGCGACCGGTTCGGCGCTATCGTCCCGTCCCGGTTCGGCGACCCGTACCCGGTGAGCGCGCCGAAGACGTTGGTGCCGAGTGACGGGGCGTGGACGTCGACCAGTTGTGGCCGGATGGAGATCCGCGAGCTGACCGGGAACGGCTGGAAGCCGGGCACGTTCACCTCGTTGCGCGGTGGCTGGTCGATACAGGCCGGATAGGCGGTGACCCCCTCCTTGAAGCCGAGTTGCCCCGGCTCGATGGCCTCGTGACAGTGCGGTTTCATCTTGGCCGGGTCCAGCCGGTTGGTGACATGCACGTTCACGCAGTCACCGGCGTTCGCCCTGATCACCAGGGGCTCCGGTTGCTTCGTGCCGTTCTGGATCGCCGGGAGGTCGGCGTCCAGCGCGTACATCAGGCCGTTGGGGTCGTGATCGCCGGCCTTGTTGTAGGTGATGTCCCGGTTGATCGCCGAGATGAAGAAGTCCTTGCGCGGCGCGCCGGTCGCGCAGGGAGTCCCGGGGTCGTCGTAGTCCAGCGCCTCGCTGAGCTCACACGGCCCGACCGAGTTGTCCGGCAGCAGCTGCAGTCTCTGCTCCGGGTTGAGGTTGTGATAGGGGTCGCAGCCCCGGACCTCGGTGATCCCCCAGGCGCCCAGGAAGTAGTCGTCCGAGCCGGTGTAGTTGTAGCTGTAGTAGCGGCTCGGTGGGTAGTAGGACGGATCACCGCCCTGATGTTCGGTCTTGGCCCTGATGTCGATGTACTCCAGCATGCCGATGTGCTGGGCCTGGACGATGTTGCTCTCCGGGTCGGCCGGTTCGAAGCCCCATCGGAAGCCGTCCATGGTGAAGCCGTGCGACTCCTCCTGCGACAGTTGGAACAGCCTCAGTTTTATTCGGTCCCCGGCGTACGCCTTGAGATAGGGCGTGAACGGCAAGCCGTGCGCCGCGGTGTCGAAGAGTTTCGACGGATCCTTGTCTCTTCGGGCCTCGAACGGTTCCAGCCGGTAATTGACGCCCATCACGCCGGAGTCGTCGGTGGTCGACGGGAACTTCGCCGGGTAGATCGGCACACCCTCCGGCGTGACGAACTGGTCGTCGTTCGAGGTCGACGAGCTGGCCGGCTGGAACATCGGGACGTGGTCCTCGATGAACAGCGCGAAGTTGCGGTAGTCCTCCCCGTCGGTGGCCTGTCCGTTGTAGTCGGTGGTCGCCGTGCACCGGACGTCCACGATGGTGCCGATCTGCACCGCCGCCCCGGTGGCCGGGTTGAAGTACGAACAGCCCGCCGGGTGGATCGTCGACCCGCCGAACAGCCCGTTGTCCTGATGGACGTTCGGGAAGAAGTGGTCGTGGAAGCTGTTGGTGGCGGTGTCCTCGTGCACGAAGTTCCGGTACGTGATCGTCTGGCCGACGTCGGCGCCCTGGTCGTAGTTCCAGCCGTTGGCCGCGCCGTCCGAGGAGAGCACGTCGAACTGCACCATGTGTTGATGCAGGCCCACCTCGTTGGTCTCCTGCGCCCGGTCGAAGACGGTGCCGCCGAACTCGCGTGGCAGCCGGTTCGTCAGGTTGTAGACCACACAGTCACCGACGTTGAGCAGCGGTGCGAACGGTTCCGGCTTGGCGCCGGCCTGCACCGCGGCGCGTTGTGACTCCAGCACGTACACCCGGCTCTGTGGGTTCTTCCACTGGAGTTCGGGGTTGTACGTCTGCGCTATCTCGATGGCCGCGATGTCGAAGGTCTTCACCGGCCGGCCGGCCGGGCAGGGGTTCTGGAAGAAGCCGCCGGGTACCTGCGCCCCGGCGTCGGTCGCGGCCTTCTCCAGCGTGGTGGGCGGGAACGCACCGGTAGCCTGGCGGCTGCTCACGCCGAGCGGCGGCTTGGGTGCCTTGAAGCCGAACTTGCCCGGGATGAACAGCGGGAATCCGGGCGTGGTCGCGCTGACCGCGGGCGGGTCCTGCCGCCCGGAGACGGTGGGTTGATAGTCGAAGTCCTCCAGCGGGACCAGCGCCGGGATCGGCGTGCCGTCCGGGTTCGTCCGGTTGCCGGTCTCCCGTTTGTCCAGCGTCCGGTTCAGCCCCCACATGCCGGTGGCGAAGTGCGGATAGAGGTGGCAGTGGAAGATGATGTCGCCGAAGGTGGCCTGCTTGTCCTTGTGCGCCGAGCCGGCACCGCCCTGCGCGATCAGGCTGTAGTGCGCGCCCGGGCTGACCGACTGCACGTCGAGGATGTTCGTCGTGCGGGTGATGTTCGTCGGCTTGGACACCTCGGCGAGGCCGCCCTCGTCCTTCGGGTCGAACGGCCACCGGTTCACGTGCCAGTGGAACGTGTGGGTCTCGAACTCGGCCGGGTGCAGCAGCCGGATCTGCATCGGCTCACCGCGGTAGTTCGCCCAGACCAGGTCACCGCCGCCCGGGTCGCCGAACGCCCACGACGAGAGGCTGGTCTCCTCACCGATGCAGGCCTCCGCAGCGAAGCCCTGTCCCGACGCGGTGGCGGCGGGACAGCCCACCTCCTCGCGGTTGAAGCCCGGCTCGGCGCGGTAGTTGAACGCGAACCACTCGAGCTTCACCGGGATCTCGCCCTGCACCAGGGCGTCGGCGTCGCCGCCGCCCAGACCGGGCAGGGTGCCTCTCTTCAGCAGGTCGAGCTGCGCCGCGGTGGGTTCCACGCACTCGTTGCCGGCGTCGTCGTCAT
Organism: Actinoplanes sp. 13; assembly: GCF_056134165.1. NCBI lineage: Bacteria > Bacillati > Actinomycetota > Actinomycetes > Micromonosporales > Micromonosporaceae > Actinoplanes > Actinoplanes sp. 13. The sequence goes on from NZ_JBVYOQ010000006.1 coordinate 228,846, forward strand.
CGTCGCCGCCGCTGTTGCGGCAGAACCGGGTCAGGATGCCCGGCTCCGCCTCCACCTCGTCGTGGATGAAGAGCACGTGCTCCCGGAAGTCCGGCTGGCTCGGGTGCTTGATGACCGCCCGGCTGCCGGAGGCCAGCGGGCCGCCGGTCCGCGCGTCGACCCAGGTCGCCCCGGGCGCCTCCACCACGATCGCGCCGAACGCGCCGAACGAGTGCGAGCCGATGAAGCGGACCTTGCCGTTGGCGTCCGTCGGCCGGGTGTCCTGCGAAGTGAAGTCGGCACCGTCCTTGAACTGGAACTCGCCCTCGGTCCGGGCCGAGAGCCGGTAGGTGATGGACGCGCCCGGCTTCGCGGTGGAGTCCGGGTTGTTGCCGACCGCCGCGCCGTCGGAGCCCTTGACGTCGTAGTCCAGCCCGTCGAAGTGCATGGACGCGTTCGGCGCGGTGGACGGGTCGAAGTCGTTGTTCGGCTGGGTGAGCGCCGGCGCGAACTCGCGCGGGTTCGGCGTCACGGTCCCGGCCGCCCGCAGGACCTCACCGGGCAGCGTGAAGATCGACGAGTTGCGGGTGTAGGAGGGCGCCGCCTCGTTGAGCCGGTTGGTGAAGCGCACCTCGACGCAGTCACCCTGGTTGACCCGGACGGCCAGCGGCTCGATCAGGTCGTTCTCGGCCGCCTTCGCCGGGTTGGCCGCCTGGGTGAAGCTCTGCCGCACCTTGGTGATGTTCTCGTCGAGCACGTACATCCGGCCCTCGGGAACGACGTCGCCGAAGCGGTTCAGGAAGAGCGGGATGTTGATCAACGAGATGTTGAACGTCTTGGTCGCCTGCCCGGTCGTGCAGGGATTGCCGGGACCGGTGGCCGGTGGTGGCGCGGGCAGGGCTGCCGCGGTGGCGTTCGCGACCATCCAGATCGCGCCACCGGCCAGCGAGAGCCAGAGACCGGCACCGACGGCGAGGACCGCCTTGCCGATCGGGGTGCGGCGCCGCCCGGCCCGGAAGAAGGCCAGCGAGAAGATCGCCAGCACCAGTAGGACTTGGGTTGCGTCCGCGATGGGATGACCCATGTGCGTTCCCCCGTGTCATGTGGACATTTCGGGGGAGCTCAGGCCAGAGCAGGCGTCATCGACACCGGAACGCTACTCTGAAGATCCCCCGTGATCACCCAGTGTCGCCACGAGAGACTCGCAATCGACGAGTCTCGATGTCAACTGAACTTGAACCGTTCCAGCGCAGGCTCTGAGCGAACGGACGAACCGGACAGCCGGTCAGCCCGCCGGCAAAGTCGCATGTGGACTCCCGTTGCAATCCGACCCGGAGTCCCCATGCAGTCCCGCAGAGGGCGTTCAGCTGACCGCCTTCCGGAAGGCCTCCACCGCCATCCCGGAGACGGCCCGGCCATGGCCGAACACGGCGTGCTCGAACTCCAGCTCGGCCAGCCGCGCGAGGCTGTGCCCGGCGCGCACCGGGTCAGCGGTCACCATCCGGGGCGGCGCGGACACCACGCCCCGCCGGGCAGCCGCGGCATCCCCGGCGAACAGCACACCGCCGGCCCGGTCGAGCAGGTACGACACGTGGCCGCGGGTGTGCCCGGGAGTGTGCAGCGCGGTGAACCCGGGCAGCGGCTCGGAGCCGTCCGTGGTGATCAGCTGATCGATCTTCGTCGGCTCCACCGTGCCGACCACACGGCTCAGCAGCCTGCCGACCAGGCCGGTCGGCGCGGCCGGCGGGATCGCCCCGGTGATGTTCGGCGCGTCGGCGGCGTGCGCGATCACCCGGGCGCCGCTGCGCCCGCGCACCTCGGCGAGGCTGCCGACATGGTCGGGGTGGTGATGGGTGACCAGGATCGTGGTCACCTCGCCGATCGACCGGCGGATGCCGCGCAGGCCCCGCTCGATCAGCGGCGCCCGGCCGGGCAGACCGGTGTCGACCAGCACCACACCGTCATCGGTGACGACCAGATGCACATTGACGTAACCCAGGCGGAGCTCGAAGACCCCGTCGACCACTTCCCGCACATCAGGATTGTGTCAGCATTCCCCGTTGCCTGGCCCGCGACACGGCTTCGCGGCGGGACCGGGCGGACAGCTTGGCGAGCACGGCCGCGACGTGGGCGTCCACCGTGCGGACCGACAGGACCAGGCGGGCGGCGATCTCCGGGTTGCTCAGACCGTCGGCGAGCAACCGCAGCACCTCGGCCTGACGCCCGGTCAGCCCGGCCGCGTTGTCCCGGGTCGCCGGTTGCGGCCCGCGCGGGATCCGGGCCACACCGAGTTCCCGCAGCCGGGACCGGACCCGGCGGGCGAGCGGGTCGGCGCCCAGGCCGTCGAACAGGCGGACCGCTGTCAACAGGTCGTCCGGGTCGTCGCTCCGGCTCAGGAACACGGCCTGGTCATAGCGGCAACCGGCCTGCCCGAAAAAGCCGGCGGTCGTGCTCGGCGCGTACGGAAAGAAGAGCGGGACGTCCGCACCCAGCCGATGCAACCAGAAACTGAACGCACCCAGCCGGCGGCCGCCCTCCGCGGCCAGCCGGTCCCGGAAGACCGGCGTCAGCCGATCCGCGACCGCGGTGTCACCGCGCAGCCACGCCAGCTCGGCCATCGCCGCGCCCGCCGGGCCGATCCGCTGCGCCTCGCCGATGGCCCGGGCGATCTCCCAGGCCTCCGCGATCATCGGCTCGCCACCCGGCAACCCACGCCGCACCCGGGTCAGACCGCGCACCACCAGCGCCGGGGTGCGCATCATCGTCGGCGCGCCCTCCTCCCACCGGGCGTGCCGCTCCGCCTCGTCCCACTCGCCGGCCTGCAGGCACACCACCGACCGGGTGATGTGCAGGTAACGCAGGAAGCCCAGGACCTCGGTCCGCTCGGCGAACGCCATCCCGGCGTCCAGCAACTCGCCCGCCTCGGCGAGCCGCAGCCGGTCGATGAGGTGCCAGGCATGGTTCGTGTAGGCGCGGCACGCATGGTCGTCCTCCCGGGCGGCGAGGGCGACCGCGAGGCTCTCCTCCATCAGCTTCCGCCCGCGCGGATCATCCTGGTCCCAGAGGGCGTAAGCGACGTTGTTCAGCGCGTGGGACAGCACCCCGGGCGTGCCGGCGGCCCGGGCCAGGGCGACCGCCCGCTCCCCCACCTCCACGGCCGCCGCGCTCTGCCCGCCGAGCGCGTGCAGCTGCGCCAGGTTGCTGAGGCCGAACGCCAGTGCCGCGTCGTCGCCGGCGCCCTCCAGGACATCCACCGCCTCGGCCGCGGTGACCTCGGCGGCCGGCCGGTCGGCGCCGTACCAGTGGACCCGGGAGAGGCGGCGCAGCGCGAGGCCGAGTGCCACCGGGCCGGGCAGGCGGCGGCGCAGCGCCACGGCGTCCCGCTGGGCACTGATTGCCGGGCCGTCCAGTCCCAGGGTGTAGCACTCCTCGGCGTACGCCTCCAGCAGGTCCGCCCGCTCGGCCGGCGGAAAGGCGCCCTGATGCTCCAGCACGAGCCGGTAGTGGGCGGCCGCCTCCCGGTGTGAGCCGGCCGCGACCGCCTCCGCCGCGGCGGCCGGCGCGAACCGCACGATCAGCTCGGTGTCACCCGCCTCGGCGGCGTGGTGCACCAGCCGGGACAGGTCCGCGCCACCACGTTCCAGCAGCGCGGCGAGCACATCCCGGTTGGCCGCGATCCGCCCGGAGGCGGTCAGCGAGGCCTCCACCGCGCGCCGCATCAGCTCGTGCCGGAAACCGACCCGGGAGGGCCGGACGTGCAGCATCCCGCGCTGCTCGGCCGGGGCGAGCGTGTCCAGGCCGCCGGGGATGATCGCGTCGACCAGCCAGCGCTCCACGGTGGACGGGACCACCGCGAGCCGGCTCAGGGCGTCGCGGCAGGCCGGGTCGAGGTGCCGCAGACGGGCGTGCACCGCCTCGGTCACGGTGGCCGGCACGCCGCTGGTGTGGTCGGTGTCGCCTCCGGCCCGGGCGTCGCCTCCGGCCCGGGCATCGCCCAGCAGCTCGGTGACGAAGAACGGATTGCCCGAGGTGATCGTGTAGACCCGGTCGGCGTCCCCGTCGCCGACCAGGCTGCGCACCGCCGTCCGGGAGAGCCGGGCCAGCGGCAACCGGGACACCGCGCCGCTCGCCGCCACCCCGAGCAGGCCGCGCACCGGGTGGTCCGGCCCGATCTCGTCGTCCCGGTAGGTCGCCACCAGCACCGCCGGCAGCGCCCCGATCCGCCGCACCAGGAACCGCAGCACGTCCAGCGTGGCCTCGTCGGCCCAGTGCAGATCCTCCACCACCAGCACGGTGGGGTGGCCGGGCCGGTCCAGCTCGGACCGGAACGCCTCGAACACGGCCGCCCGGTCGCCGGAGCCGAGCGCATCGGTCAGGGTGGTGCCGACCTTCCCGATCAGATCGCGCAGCGGGCCCAGCACCCGCGGGGTGGCCAGGTCGTCGCAGTACCCGATCAGCAGCCGCCCCTCGGCCGGCAGCACCGAACGGACCGCCTCGACCACACTGGACTTGCCGATGCCGGCCTCCCCGGTGACGAGCACGACCGAGCCCCGGCCGTCCCGGGCCCGCCGCGCGGCCGCGCCGAGCTCGGCCAGCTCGTGGTGGCGTTCCAGCAGGGAGCGGGCCATGCCGCAGATTCTAGGTAGCGAGCTAGGTGGTGCAGGTCGCCGAGCTAGGTAGTTGACACGGATTCCCCGTCGCCGCGCGCTCCGTAGAACGGAACCCATGACAGTCAACGAGCAGAAACTCATGGAGTTCGTGCACAGGTTCATCGGCGATCTGGGCGCCACGATGGCCGCCGGCGGCATCGTCATCGGCGACCGGCTGGGGTTGTACCGCGCCCTCGCCACCGCGCCCGCCCTTCCCTCCGAGCTGGCGCAACTCACCAACACCGCCCCGCGTTACGTCGAGGAGTGGCTGCGCGGGCAGGCGGCCGGCGGCTACGTCGAGTACGACGCCTCGACCGGGCGGTACTTCCTCACCGAGGAGCAGGCCTTCGCGCTGACCGACCCGGACGGCCCGATCTTCGCGCCCGGCGCGTTCCAGCTGGCGCTGGGCGCACTGAAGGCCGAACCCCGGATCGCCGAGGCGTTCCGCACCGGTTCGGGCATCGGCTGGCACCAGCACGACGAGGACGTGTTCGCCGGCTGCGAGCGGTTCTTCCGGCCCGGGTACAGCGCGCACCTGGTGGCCGAGTGGCTGCCGGCCCTGGACGGGGTGGTGCCGAAGCTGCAGCGCGGGGCACGGGTCGCCGACGTCGGCTGCGGGCACGGGGCGTCGACCGTGCTGATGGCCGCGGCTTATCCCGACTCGGTGTTCACCGGGTCGGACTACCACCACGACTCGGTGGACCAGGCCCGCAAGCGGGCGGCCACGGCCGGGGTGGACGGCCGGGTGCGGTTCGAGGCGGCCGGCGCACAGGGATTCTCCGGCGGTCCGTACGACCTGGTCACCTCGTTCGACTGCCTGCACGACATGGGCGACCCACTGGGCGCCGCCCGGCACGTGCTCGGGCAGCTCACGCCGGACGGCACCTGGATGATCGTGGAGCCGGCGGCCGGCGCCTCGGTCGACGACAACCTCAACCCGGTCGGGCGGGTGTACTACTCGTTCTCGGCGTTCCTGTGCGTGCCCAGCGCGCTGTCCCAGGAGGGCGGTTACTCACTCGGTGCCCAGGCCGGTGAGGAGCCGATCCGGCGGCTGGTGACGGACGCGGGCTTCACCCGCTTCCGCCGGGTCGCGGAGACCCCTTTCAACATCGTGTACGAGGCGCGCCCGTAACGCCGATGGGCGGGAAGCCGGCGTCCACGCCGTCTTCCCGCCGAATACCGGAACAGCGCTGTTGGACCCGGCATCATGGAGACAACCGGGACTCGCCCCGGGGCGCGGACGCGGAGGGCTGGTGCATGAACGCTGCAACCGGTGAGCCGGAGGGCTTCTCGAGCGACGACAAGCCCATTCCGGACGTCACACAGATTCCCCTTATCCAGCTGTTCTGCGAGGGCAGCGTCTTGGACGCGGCGATCAGGCGGCTGAGCGAGGATGCCGTCGAAGAACGCGAGATCACGGCCGGCTTCGGCAACATCCCATGATCCGCGGGCGCGAGTGGCCGGCGGATCTCGACATTCCGGCCGGCTTCCGCCCGTACGCCTTCCGGGAGTTCGTCCTCAAAATCCATCAGCGCTGCAATCTGGCCTGCGACTACTGCTACATCTACACGATGGGCGATCACAGCTGGCGTGATCGTCCCGCGGTCATGTCCGTCGCGGTGCTGCGGGCGACAGCCGCACGCATCGCCGAGCACGCCGGCACGCACGGCCTGAAGTCGATCCGGGTGGTGCTGCACGGCGGCGAGCCGCTGTTGACCGGTCGCGACCACCTCGGCATCCTGCTCGAGGAGCTGCGCGGGACGATCGGAGCCCACCGCCGTCTGCACCTCGCTGTACAGACCAACGGCGTGCTGCTCGACGAGGCGATGCTCGACCTGCTCCAGGCTTACGAGGTGCGGGTCGGCGTCAGCCTGGACGGCCTTGGCGCCGACAACGACCGCCACCGCCGGTACGCGGACGGCAGAGGGAGCGCCGCCGCCGTGGAACGGGCCCTCGGCCTGCTGGCCGGCGAACGGTACCGGCCGATCTTCGCCGGCATCCTCGGTACGGTCGACGTCACGTCCGACCCGGTCCGCACCTACGAAGCGCTGCTACGGCACCGCCCCCCGGTGATCGATTTCTTGCTGCCGCACGCCACCTGGGCCCGCCCGCCACGACGGACGACCGACCTCGCCGACGAGTACGGCGACTGGCTGGTCGCCGTCTTCGACCGCTGGTACGACGCGCCCGTCCAGGAGGTACGGGTCCGGATCCTCGAAGACGTCCTCAGCCTCGTGCTGGGCGGCGCCAGCCGGTCCGAGCAGGTCGGGCTCAGCCCGGTCACGGTGGCCGTCGTCGAGTCCGACGGCGCCATCGAACAGGTGGACTCCCTGAAATCGGCCTATCCCGGCGCAGGCGTCACCGGGTTGAACGTGGCCCTGGACTCCTTCGACCAGGCGCTGCGTCACCCCGGCATCGTGGCCCGCCAGCTCGGCCCGGCGGCGCTCTCCGCCGAGTGCACGGCCTGTCCCATCCACCAGTGGTGCGGCGCCGGGCACTACGCGCACCGCTACGCGCCCGGCAGCGGCTTCCGCAACCCGTCCGTCTACTGCCACGACCTCAGCCGCATCATCACGCACGTGCGACGGCGGGTGGCCGCCGACATCGCCGGGAGAACGAGGCACGCCGACGGTCGCGTGGAGTGACTCCGCCCGGCCGTCGGCGGCGACCAGTCCGGGGCCTATGTGGGCGGCGGCTCGATGTCACACTCGGCGCGCTTGAACCGGCCGGCGTCGATGGTCTCCGGATGGTTCGGGCCGAGCACCTCGGTGAACAGGGCGAGCGTTTCGTCATACAGCGCCAGGCCGGTCGCCTCCTGGCCGGTGGCCTGCAGATCCAGCGACGCGTTCACGGCACAGGCCAACGTGTACGGGTGCCGGTCGCCGTGCACGTCGCGCGAAATCTCCAGTGTTCGGGCCGACAGCTCGCGGGCGCCCTTGACGTCGTGCGCGAGAACCAGGTCGCTGGCCACCCCGACGGCGGCGCACAGCGTGTATCCGTGCCTCGCGCCCAGGAGTGCGGTCAGGTCGTCCAGCACCGTTCGACCGATCTCGCGGGCTTCCCGGCTCTCGCCGAGGGCCCGGTAGATGATCGCCAGATTCGATCGGGCGACCAGCGCCAGCGGGTGCCTGGCCCCGAACATGCTGCGGTAGCGGTGGACCGCGTTCACCGCATGCTCGCGCGCCTCAGGGAGCCGCCCGTTCACCCGGAGTGTGTTGGCATAGGTCATCGCCGCGGCCAGGGTCCGCTCGTGGTTGGGCCCGAGCCGCGACTCATGCTCCAGACAGTTCTCCTCGGTCCAGACGAGGGCATCCGGGTACTGGCCGGTCTTGCGCAGCGCCACGCCGAGGGCGCGCGCCGCCCGCAGCACGTAGGTGTGCCCGCTGCCGAGCAGCGTGCGGTACCGCGTGTAGACCCTGTTAAGGGACTCCAGCGCCTCCGCGTAACGACCCCGGCCGTTCAGGTCGATGGCCCGGTTCACCAAGCAGAAGATGTAGCGCGAATCGTCCTCGCCGACTGCCTTACGCCACTCGTCGGTCAAGTACTCGTCGACCTCCAGCGCACCCGCGAAGTCGCCGAGGATGCGCTGATTCACCGCGCTGTTACTCAGTGCGCGCAGCGTCTGCTCGTCCTCCTCGCCGAACACCCGGCGGTGGCGTTCCACGTTCTGCTCGTCGATCTCGAGCGCCTCGCGGTACTGGCCGGCGATCCGCAGGTCGACCGCGACGCTCATGGCCGCTGCCAGCGTGTGCTCATGCTCGGGCCCGAACTCCGGGCTGGCCTTCAGCCGCCGGTACACGTCCTCGTCGAGTGTGCGGGCGGCCTCCCGCTCGCCCAGGTCGCGCAGGGCGTTCGCCAGGTGCCGTTCGGCGATCAACGTGAGCTCACCCATCGGCCCGGCCCCCTCGCCGTTGCCCCTGTTCCAGACCTTCACCGCGAGCTCGCCGAGACGCCGGCTGCCTTCGTAGTCACCGACCACGTACATGTAGCGGATCTGATCGAGGACCACCTGGCGGGCGCCGTGGATCTCGGAGTCGACCAGTCCGGCGGCGGTGATGTGCGGCCCGATCTCCTGGTAGACGACGCCGTAGCGGCGGGTGTCGTCGGGCTGCGCCGGATTGGCCGCCGCGAAGATCCGCTGCACGTTCTCCTTGCTCTTTTCGAGCAGCTCCGCGCTGAGGTCCGCACGCAGCACCGTCTGCACCAGACGGTGCACCTGGATGCGCTGGTCCGGGTCGACCCTGGCCAGGCCGTACTTGCGGAGGTCGCGGATCGTCCGGTTCAACCTGATCGGGTCCCGGAGCACCGGTCGCAGCGGCTCGGACACCGCCGCCTCGCGGGCCCGCCGCAGCATGCCCACCGACAGCGGTTCGGCGCCGAGGAAGGCGAACAGTTCGAGGAGCTGGGCCACCGCGGGATTGTCGGACCGCAGGCGCTCGAACGCGAGGCGCACGAAAGCGGCCACCGTCGTGGGGTACAGCGGCGGTCTACCCTCGGACATCAGCTCGCGCGCGTGGGTGGCAAACAGGTCGAGGTACTCACCGACCGGCATCCCGGTCGCCTGCTGCCAGTAACGCGCCTGGTCCAGAGCGAGAGGCAGGTCGCCCAGCGTGGCGGCGAGCCGGTCGGCGTCCTCAACCGAGACGGCCTCGATACGCTTCCGCAGAAGGGCAATGCTCTCGCCGCGAGTGAAGACGTTCACCTCGACGGCGTCACTCGAACTCGACCACTCCTGGTTGCGTGAGGTGATGATGACGTGACCGCCTGAGGAGGGCACCAGCGGGAGGATCTCGTCCGGCTCGTCGGCGTTGTCGAAGACCAGCAGCCAGCTCAGGCCGCCCCTGCTGAGCGCGCGCAGGACGGCGTCGGCGGTCTGCCGCTGGTCGAGGTTCTGGGTGAGGCCCAGTTCCTCGCAGAGGCTCGCCAATGAGGTCAGCGCGAGCGACTTCTGCTCGGCCGGAATCCACCAGATCAAATCGTAATGCTCGGCATACCTGTACACATATTCCAAGGCGAGTTGCGTCTTTCCCCCGCCACCCAGGCCGTGCAGGGTGCGAGGCAGCACCGATGCCTTACTGCTCTCCACCAGGGCGGTCCGCAATGATTGCAGAAGATCCTCCCGGCCGGTGAAGTCCGGATTCCGAATCGGGATGTTCCCGCGAATACGGTGTCGGCCCTCAACAATATCCAACTGGTCGGTCGTCCTCTTCTCAAGAATATCCGTCTTCGCCACGGGATCTCCATCGCTTAAGATCAAGTCGCCGGTGGAGGACCTGATTGCGCCGGAATTTTGCGGGCTGATGTTAGCGGATCCATTTCTCTCCTGCCGGCCGATCGCCCGGATCACCGATTGACCGAGTCCGATCGTGCCGCCAGCTCGATCTATCCATTCATGCAGTGCCCTGCACTCGCCCCGGTCGCACATATGAGCGAGATGCTCGACGAATACGAAATCCCTGGAACTCTTTCGGAAGACATCGGAAGAAGCTCGAGCCGAAGAACAGCCCGCGACGGGTCGTCCCAGTCGATCGCCTCTGCGGTGTCCGGCACCACCTCGCGATGGGCGGCGGCCGGCATGGCCGGCGGCACCCGGCCGAGCCGGTCCGCCAGAGCCTGCCGCTGCTACGCCAGCAGTTCCAGCGCCGGCCGGACCCTCGCGGAGGGCGGCAGACCGACGGCACCCAGAAGAGTCCGGGCCGTGCCGGCCCAGGTCTTGCGCGCCGCCAGCCGCGCCCGCGTCTCGGCAGCACGACGGAAGGCGGCGTCCCGGTCGAACAGTACCGCCACGATGACTCTCGCCCACCGGTCGACCAGATCGCCACTACCGCACCTGCCGGCGCAATTGGTCGCCCGACGTGGTGCTGATCGCTGAGCCCGCTCATGGCATGCACTCCTCCGGTCATTGATCTCGTCCACGCCGCACGGAACGATCACCCTGGTCCCACCGAGGCACGTTTCTCGCGATTGGGACGATTCTTCCTCCCCATCGGTACGGCCTGCAATCACGAACGGTCGTAGTTCGACCTGCGCAAGATCGCGAACAGCCTGCGGAAACGGCCCGGCGGCCCGAGTGTCGTAGCTGGACCGGTCGCCCGGCGAATCGGCAAGCGCTGCCGCGTGCGGAGCTGTACGGTCGTTCGATGCCTGAGTTGATCGCACCGGACGCGAGGCTGCACGTGGCCTGGCTGCAGGCTCATACGGAGTGGGGGCCGGGACCGCACGAGGACGGTTTCGGGTTGCGGGCGTCCGACGACGTGCACACGGCGGAAGGCTTCAGGAACTGGGTCACCCGGCTCGCCGAGCACCCATCGGCCGCGACGCACCGGTGCACCTATCGGTGGATCTTCGAGGACGGCCGGGTGCTCGGGGGGATCGCTCTGCGGCACGGCGACGACGACTACGTGCGGTGGGCCGGGCACGTCGGTTACGGGATCAGGCCGTCCGCGCGCGGGCGGGGACTGGGTGCCTGGGCGCTGGGCGAGGTCCTCGGCCAGGCGCGGCGGCAGGGTCTGCGGCGGGTGCTGGCCGTCTGCGCGGTCGACAACGTCGCCTCGGTGAAGACCATCGAACGGTGCGGCGGCGTGTTCGAGGGCGTCCGGGGCGATCTGCGCCGCTACTGGTTCGAGCTGTCGGCCGCCGCGCGGACGTAACACGGATTTGATCCGCGCACGGTGGCGTGGCCGGTGGAACGGGGTAGGTAAGAATGCTGTCGGCCATCCGTACAGGAAAGAGGATCCACGCGTGACGGACGAACCGCTTTACGCCCAGCTGGGCTACACCGACGCCGAGTGGGGGCTGCTCGCCGGCCTGCCGCAGTCGGTGCTCACCGCGGCCAGCGCCGCCACCCCGGACAGCGCGCGCAAGACCAGGCAGGAGAGCGCTGCCGGGCTGGACCGGATCTCGGACGCGCGGGCGTCGGCGAGCCGGCTGGTGTCCGCGATCGCTTCGGCCGCGGTGGCCGAGGCCGGTGACCCGGAGATCGGCGAGGATCCGCCGGTCATCGAGCCGAGCGACCCGATGGGGTACGCGAGTGACGTGCTCGGGCGGGCCGGTGAGGCGGCGACGCTGCTGGCGGCGAAGGCTTCGCTCGCCGACGCCGAGACGTACCGGCACTGGCTGCTGGAGATCGCCGACGCGGTCGTGGGAGCGGCCTCCACCGGTGGTCTGCTGGGCCTCGGCGCGGAGACGGTGACCGAGAGCGAGCGTTCCTTCCGCGACGACCTCGCCCAGGCCCTCACCGTCTGACCAGTTCTGCGTGGTGGTTTCGGGTGCGCTGCGCACCCGAAATCACCACGCACGATCAACCGCTCACGTGACCCGGCCACGCAGCGGGAACGTCGCCGATACTGGGTGCGTGGTCGACGAGTACGCGATGGGGCGCCCGGCAGCGGGGCTGCGGCACTGCGTCGTGGGCTACTCCGGATATCGCCAGCGAGGGCTGGCGCCGGCGCGACACCGGGGGCTGCCGTCGCCGTACCTCACGTTGATCTTCACGTTGGACGATCCGCTGGTGGTCGCCGCGCATCCGGACCCGCGGCAGGCTCCGGGAAGATACGCCGCGCTGGCCGGTGGACTGCATCTGCGGCCGGCGCTGATCACCCACCGGGGCAGCCAGTCCGGGGTGCAGGTGGCGGTGCATCCGGTCGGCTGCCGGGACCTGCTCGGGCTGCCCGCCGGCGAGCTGGCGAACCTGGACGTGCCGGCGGCGGCCGTGCTCGGTGACCGGTTCGTGGACGAGGTCCGGGAGCGGCTGTGCGCGGCGCCGGACTGGCCGGCCCGCTTCGCGGTCCTCGACACCATGCTGGGCGGGCTGCTGCGTGACGGTCACCCTTCCACCCAGGTGCGGTACGCCTTCAGCCGGCTCGTGCGTGGCGGCGTGACGATCGCCGATCTCGCCGACGAGGTCGGCTGGAGCGGACGGCACCTGACCGACCGGTTCCGTGCCGAGCTGGGGTTGCGCCCGAAGGAGGCGGCCCGGGTCGCGCGGTTCGACCGGGCCCGGCGGGCGGTGCGGCCGGACGTCCGGCTCGCGGACGTGGCCGCCGCGCACGGATATGCCGACCAGTCGCACCTGGTCCGCGACTTTCAGGCGTTCGCGGGCTGCTCACCGAGTCGATGGCTGGCCGACGAGTTCGGTTTTGTCCAAGCCCTGGCCGGCGGGGGCGCCCAGGATGGGTGGCATGACTGATGCGAGGACTCCACCGCCGCAGGTGTGGCCGACGCTGGCGGCGAACGACGCCCGCGGGCTGATCCGGTTCCTGGTCGACGCGTTCGGCTTCGTCGAGACCGCGGTGCACGGCGAAGGTGACCGGGTCGAGCACTGCGAGCTGAGCTGGCCGGCGGGTGGCGGGATCATGCTCGGCTCGGTGCACGACGACCCGGAGCGGGCGTGGCGGCTGCGGCCGGGGACGTTCGGGGCGTACGTGGTCACCGACGAGCCGGACGCGCTCTACGAACGTGCGGTCAAGGCCGGTGCGACGGTTGTCAAGGAGCCCGTCGACACCGCTTACGGGTCGCGTGACTTCATCGTCAAGGATCCCGAGGGCAACCTGTGGTCGTTCGGGACCTACCGGGGTGAACCGCGCCCGGGCTCATGAGCGGGGGCCGGGGACGGCCCGGTGTGCCGCCCGGGGCGGTCCGGGCCGGAGCGTGGGACTCTGCTGGGTCGTACCCCCACGCCGGTTATTCGCGGCCGCCGAGAAGGCCCCGTTCGAAGGCCGTGGCCACCGCGGAGGCCCGGTCGCGGACGCCGAGCTTGGCGTACGCGTGCAGCAGGTGCGTCTTGACCGTCGCCTCGCTGATGAACAGGCGGCCCGCCGTCTCCCGGTTGGTGCAACCCTGCGAGATCAGCGTCAGCACCTCCAGCTCGCGCTGACTCAGCGGCTCCTTCGCCGGGGAGCGCAGCTCACCCATCAGCCGGCCGGCGACCGCCGGGGACAACACCGACTCGCCCCGGTGCGCGGCCTCCACGGCCCGGAACAGGTCCTCGCGCGGGGTGTCCTTGAGCAGGTAGCCGGTGGCCCCCGCCTTGATCGCCGGAAGCACGTCGCTGTCGGTGTCGTAGGTGGTCAGCACCAGTACCCGGGCGCGGGAGCCGCGGGCCTTCAACTCGCGGATCGTGGTGACCCCGTCCATCACCGGCATCCGCAGGTCCATCAGCACCACGTCCGGCGTGACGGCTTCGGCGACGGCGAGCGCCTCCCGGCCGTCGCCGGCCTCCCCCGCCACCGTGAACCGGTCGTCGCCGGCGAACATGCCGCGCAGGCCGTCCCGGACCACCGGGTGGTCGTCGACGATGACCAGTCTGATCACGCCGCACTTCCGACCGCTATCGCCGGCACACACGCCGAGACGGCCGTCCCCGCACCCGGCTCCGACTCCACCTCCAGCGTTCCGGCGATGCGGGACAGGCGCTCCCGCATCGCCCGCAACCCGAAACCGCCGTCCGCGGTGGTCTCCTGCGGCTCGGCCGGGTCGAAACCGGTGCCGTCGTCGCGCACGTCCAACCTCACCACATCCTCCATGTAGGACAACGTCAGGCCGACCCGGCCGGCGGCGGCATGCTTGGCCACGTTCGCCAGGGCCTCCTGAGCGGTGCGCAACAACGTCGCCTCGATCTCCGGGAGCAGCGGCCGCGCCGCGCCGGTGGTGGTCAGGTCGGCGCGGATCCCGTGCAGGTCGGCCCAGCCGCGCACCACCTCGTCCAGCGCCTCGGGCAGCCGTGCCGCCTCCAGATGCTGCGGGCGCAGCGCCTGCACCGACCTGCGCGCCTCGGCGAGACTCTCCCGGGCCAGCCGTTTCGCCGTCGCCAGATGCCGGTCGCGTTCGCCCGGGTGGGCCTCGGCCGCCTCCAGCTGGGTGACGATGCCGGTGAACCCCTGGGCGAGCACGTCGTGGATCTCACCGGCCATCCGCTGCCGCTCGTCGAGGACGCCCGCCTCCCGGGCCTGCGACACCAGTTGGGCGTGCAGACCGGCGTTCTCCTTCATGGCGGTTTCCAGCTTCGCGTTCGCCTCGGCCAGCTCGTCGATCATCCGGGTCCGCCGGAGGGCGTTCTCCTCGCTGCGGTTCTCCACCGACAGCATCACCAGGGCGATCAATGCGTTGCAGGCGAAGATGGCGAGATAGATGAACGACCCGTCCAGCCCCTGGATGTTCTGGAAGCCACCGATGTGCGACACCGCCGAAACGGCGGCCACCGGGACGGCGCCGAGGATCCGCAACCGGCCCGGAGGCAACGTGTAACCGACGAAGAGGTATCCGGTCCAGCTGAAGACGCCGAAGAACGGGCTGCAATAGACCAGACCCGCGCTGAGCAGGATCTGTCCGGTCAGGAACACCATCATCAGCCCACGGCGGTCGTGCCACTGCGGATGCAGGGTGACCCACCAGAACATCCAGCCGGCCACCGCGACGCTCAGCCCGAGGATCAGGGGGATCGGCCGGCCGGGGAGGAGATCGCGGGTGAGCAGCGCCAGGACCGTCGAGCCGACCAGTGTGCCGTTCGTCAGCCAGATCAGCCACCACTCGCGGACCTGCTGCGAGCCTTCCGACTCCTCCGCGTCCAGCATGTCCGTCACCCCATCACTCCCAGCGGAAGAGCTTCACCGCTACCGCGCCGCAGACGGCCAGGTATCCCAGGAGCACGATAACCGGGAGCAGGCCCGGCGACTGTCCGGTGAGCGAGCCGACGATCAGATCCTGACCGGCCGCGATCGGCGTGTAGTCGCCGATCCGCTGCAGCACCTCGGGCATCACCTCGCGGGGCGCCCACAACCCGGCGAGGAACATGAACGGGAAGAACAGCACGGTGCCGATGGCGTTGGCGGTCTTGGCGGACGGCGCGAGCGCGGCGAGCAACAGGCCCAGGGCGAACGCCCCGGCGCAGCTGAGCAGGATCGCGAGCAGGAAGGTGAACGGCGCCTGCGGGAGTGGCACGTCGAACGCGAGGGTGGCCACGGTCAGCACCAGCGCACCGGCGACCAGCACGGTGATCAGGTTCATCGTGAGCTGGGCGCCGAGCAGCACGGTCGGCCGGACCGGGGTGGTGGCGAGCCGCCGCAGGATCCCCCGTTCGCGATAGGTGGCGAGCACCGCGGGCATCCCCTGGAACCCGATGATCGCGATCGTCATCCCGATCACGATGCCGGCGTAGAGGTCGAGGACCCGAAGTCCGCCGGCCTCCGGGATGGTCTCCTGCATCGCGGGCACGTTGCCCAGGATCACGAGGAGCAGCAGCGGGAACAGCAGCGTGAAGAAGACGTACAACGGCTCGCGCAGCGAGATCCGGAACTCGTTCACGGTGAGCTTGACGAAGACGTTCATCGGGGTGACTCCTCGGAGCTCATGGTGCGGCCGGTCAGGTGGACGAAAGCGTCGTCCAGAGTGTTCTGTTCCATCCGCAGCTCGGCGGCGACGATGCCGTTGCGGGCGAGCACCGAGACGACCGCGTGCAGCAGGTTGCCGTCACCGATCACCTCGATCCGGTCACCCTGCCGGCTCACCTCGCGAACCTCGGGCAGGCCGGTGAGCAGGGCGTCGTCCATCGGGGTGGAGGGGCGGAACCGGATCCGCTGCTCGTCGCCGGTCCGCGAGACGAGACCGGCCGGGGTGTCCAGGGCGACGACCTCACCCTTGTCGATCACCGCGATCCGGTCGCAGAGGCGCTCGGCCTCCTCCATGAAATGGGTGACCAGCAGCAGCGTGACGCCGCGGTCGCGGATCGAGGAGATCAGCTCCCAGGTGTCGCGCCGCGCCTGCGGGTCCAGACCGGTGGTGAGCTCGTCGAGGATGGCGATCCGCGGGTTGCCGATCAGCGCCAGCGCGATCGACAGGCGCTGCTTCTGCCCGCCGGAGAGCTTGCCGAACCGGGTGTTCACCTTGGCGTCGAGACCCAGGTCGGCGACCAGCTTCCGCCAGTCGGCCGGGTCCGGGTAGAAGGAGCTGTACAGCTCCAGCGCCTCCCGGACGGTCAGCTTCTCCTGGAGTTCGGCCTCCTGCAGCTGCACCCCGACCGCGGCGCGAAGCGAGCGGTCGCCGGACGGCCGGCCGAGCACCGTGATCGTGCCGGACTCCGGGGTACGCAGACCGGAGATGCACTCGACGGTCGTGGTCTTTCCGGCCCCGTTCGGCCCGAGGATCCCGAAGATCTCACCGGCCTCGACCGCGAACGAGACGTCCCGTACGGCGACGGTGTCGCCGTACCTCTTCGCCAGGTTTCTGACCTCGATGACTGTCATGCACCCAGCGTCGCCCGAGCACCGGGGTGCCCGAATCGAACAGCGAGCGATGACGGCGGTCAACCGATCGGTGGATGACCGCCTGCACCGGGTCCTACGCCGCGGCCTCCGGGCTCGTCTCGGGAGTACGCCGCAGGCCGGTCACGGCCGAGTAGACCGAGCCGATCTGGGCGGCGACACGCTTCCACGAGTACGCCTGGCGGGCCCGATCCAGAGCCGCCGTCGCGTACGTGAAACGGCGCACCTTGTCGTTGACCAGCCGCCGCAGCGCCCCGCCCATCGCCCGCGGGTCACGCCCCGCGACCAGGTCGCCGGTCAGCCCGTCCACCACGGTCTCGGTCAGGGCGCCCTCCGCGGTGCCCACCACGGGCACGCCGCAGGCCATCGCCTCCAGCGCGGACCGCTCCTCCCACGGCGAGGCGACCAGCAGGTCGGCGGAGCGGTACCAGCTGGGCAGGTCCTTGTACGGCACGGCGCCGACCAGCCGCAGCCGGTCGGAGATCCGCAGCTGCTCGGCCATCGCCCGCAGCTTCTTCGCGCCGGGGTCGGCGGGCAGCTGCTCCGGCGACGGCCCGCCCACCACGACCACCTCGGCGCCCGGAACGTATTGCATCGCCTGCAGGACGTCGCCGAAGCCCTTGCGCTCGACCAGCTTGCCGACGGAGAGGATGCGGGGGCGCTCCGGGTCGCGCGGGGCGACCGGGCCCTCCGGGGTGAACCGGATGCTGTCGACACCGGCCGGCACGACCGTGAGACGCGACCGCGGGACGCCGATGCGGACCAGGCCGCTCAGCTCGTCCTGGGTCTGCGCGACGACCCGGTCCACCGCCCGGCCGAGAGCACGCTCGTAACCGGCGCGCGACGGCCCGCCGGTCCGGCCGGGCTCCACCGCGCCGATCTCGTGGAACGACTGCACGACCGGGATGCCGACCTGGCGTGCCGCGGTCACCGCGGCCAGGCCACTGGTCCAGAAGTGGGCGTGCGCCACGTCCGGCGTCCAGCCGCCCCGGGTCCACATCTCGCCGAGCACCCGCGCGAACTCGCCCATGTGCGGCAGCAGCAGGTCGGCCGGGATCGGCTCGGGCGGGCCGGCCGGGACGTGGACGACGTGCACACCGCTCGGGGCGAGCACCACCTCGGCGGTGTCGGTGTCCTCGCGCCGGGTGTAGACACGCACGTCGTTACCGAGGTCCGCCAACGCGTCGGAGAGCTCGGCGACATGAGCGTTCTGCGCGCCAGCGCCGAGCGGGCTGGCGTGCTCGGAGATCATCGCAATTCGCACGGGGTCTCCTCCAGCCGGAATCGGATACGCGGTGCCAGTTGCCCAGGGGCTTCGGGCGTAAACATGGCTGGATCGTTACGGGCGTCGTAAGCAGGGTAATCCCAGGGCCGTGGCGACAGTTGCGCGAATCGTAAAGGCCTCACCGGACCGAGTCTTCGCCGTCCTCGCCGACGGCTGGACCTACAGCGACTGGGTGGTGGGCACCGTGCACGTCCGGGACGTGGACGACAACTGGCCGACGCCCGGCAGCAAACTTCATCACAAGGCCGGGCCGTGGCCCCTTTCCCTGCACGACGCGTCGACGGTGCTCTCCTGCGAGCCGGGCCGGCGGTTGCGGCTGAACGCCGGGCTGTGGCCGCTCGGGGCGGCGCTGGTCGACATCCGGCTGGAACCGGCCGGCGACGGCGCGACCCGGGTGATCATCCATGAGGACTTCGCGGCGGGGCCGTTGCGGTGGGTGCAGAACAAGGTCAACGACCTGATCCTGCACCGCCGGAACGTCGAGACGCTGCGGCGGCTGGCGGACATCGCGGAGCGGGCTCAGGCGCCGAGCAAGCGGCGGTAGTGCCCGGCGTACTCGTCGAGGGCGGTGTCGACGTCGGCGACGGCGGCGGCTTCGAGGCGGCCGAACAGCTCCCGGTACAGCTTGACGACGGCCCTGCCCTGCGACGTGACCGAGGTGCTGAACAGGTCGATGATGACCGCCTGAGTGCCGAGCAGTTCGAACGAGTGCAGTGGCGCGTCCGTGATGAACGTCCGGGACGGGATGATCCGGAATGAGACGTTCGGCAGACGTGACAGCTCCCGCAGCCGCTTGATCTGCCCGAGCATGTCCTCGGGCGACCCGATCCCGGTGCCGAGGACCGATTCGGTGATGACGAAGGAGAACGACTTCCGGGTGGACGCCAGCGACTGCTGCCGTTCGATCCGCTTCGCGACCACAGCCATCACGTCGGAACGCAACCCCCGGGTCTCGTCGTCCGGACGGTGCATGCGGGTCAGCGACAGCAACAGCGCCTCGGCATAGGAGCTGGTCTGCGCGAGGCCGGGAACGATCGCGGGATTGAACACCCAGATCTCTCTGCTCTCGCGTTCCAGAGCGGCGATCTCCACCTGCCGCCGGGGCAGGTCCTGCGGCTCGACCCCCCAGTCCCGCATCTGGTCCCGGTTCTGCCGGGCCAGCGCCGTCAGGTCGGCGATCTCGGCGGGCAGGAGACCCATCGCTTCCGCGAGCGTCTCCACATCGGACGGGTCCGCAGCGGAGGCCCCGGTCTCGAGGCGGGACACCTTGGCCTGGCTCATGCCGGCGCGAGCCGCGAGCTCCGCTCCGGTAAGACCTGAGCGTTTGCGTGCCGCCCGCAGCGCCGCGCCGATGGGCGGCCCGCCGGAGCCGGGCGGGAGGAGGATCTCAGCCACCGCCCGGCCTCCGGTCAGGATGCTTGACGAGCAGCGTCCAGCAGCAGTTCCAGCGGAATCTCGACAAGCGACTCCCCTTCCGGCACATCGACCCCCGCCGCGGAGGGGGAGACGGCGTAGCCCTGGACGACAAGCGACCCGCGGTCGGTCCGGTACACCGTGGGACAGCTGCCGGTGGAACACACCCCCGCGATGACCTGAAGAGACATGTCCGATTTAGGTGGTTTGCTCATGGCATGAGAATATGACATTTTATGCACCCTCATCGGACAAAGTGTCGGTCACTCCAACAGGTGAAGAACGACCGCCATCCCACCATCTTTGATCGAATAGCGCTAGCCACCTAGCAGATCGCATCATATCCACCTGCCAACTAGCTGGTCATCTCGGACGTACCTCCCTTTTGCCATCTGGTGAATATTCATTGATATGCAGTCAGGGATCTCGGATATTCGCTCTAAGGAGTTATGACCTCACTCCCCGCAACAGCCGCCCATCGACTGACCCGGGAGACGACCATGGAACCCGCCGTGCTCGCCCAGCCGCTCTACCTGTTGCTCGCCGGCCTCTGCCTTCTCATGGCGATGCGTGCCCTCAAGGGCATCCTGGCCCCGGCCGGCTTGATCATCAGGGTCGCCGCAGCGCTGGCGGTCTTCGGGCTGGCAGTCAGCGCCGCGCTGGTGCTGACGCTCACGGCGCTGGTCAGCGGGTGATCGCCGTGGAGTCGATCATCGTCGCCGCCGCCGTCGCCGCGCTCGTCGTGTTCGTGGTCCTCACCGAGCTGGCTGCCGCCGCCCTCCCGATCCTCATCGTGATCTATCTCGTGCCGCCGGCTGAACGCGACAGCCTCGCCCAAGTGCTCGCCGCCGCCGACAGCTCGCGGCGGCTCCGGCTCTGGCGCGCCCTGCGCGCCGCCGTCCACGCCCGCCGGCTCAGCGGTAGATCGCCCGGTGCGCCGCCCCGATCACCGCTCGGTACGCCTCACCCGCCACCGCCCGGTCCCGTGCCAGCGCCGCCCGCGCCGCATTGGCCCCCGGCGCCCCGTGCACGCCCCCACCCGGATGCGCCGACGCGCTACCCATGAACAACCGGTCCACCGGCGTGTCCGGCCGCCCCAGGCCGGGGATCGGCCGCAGGAACAGCTGCTGGTAGGCCGCCGACGTCCCGCCGCCCAGCGCACCGCCGACCAGGGACGGGTCCTCCCGCTCCATGTCCGCCGGGGAGAACACGTTCCGCCCGACCACCTCGTTGCGGAACCCGGGCGCCTGCTCCTCGATCACCGACTCCAGCCGTTCCACCTGCATGCTGATCTCGTCGGCCGTCCACGACTTCCGGTGCGGCAGGTGCGTGTACGCCCACAACGACTCGGTCCCCTCCGGCGAGTGCGCCGGGTCCGCGGTCGTCATCTGCCCCAACAGCACGAACGGTTTCGGCGGCAGCTCACCGGCGGCGAGATGCGCGGCGTAATGCGTCAGGCCGTTCAGGTCGGCGCCCAGGTGAACGGTGCCCGCGCCGGCGGCGGCCGGGTTCTTCCACGGCATCTTCGTCCGCACCGCCCAGTCCACCTTCAGCGTCGCACCGTCCCAGCGGAAGTGCTCGAGGTCCTCGACGAAGCGGGACGGCAGCCAGCGCTCACCGACCAGGTCCAGGAAGAGCGCCGGAGCGGTCACGTCGGCGATCACGGCGCGCCGCGCCCGCCAGTCACGGCCGTCGGCGGTCCGGGCGCCCATCGCCCGTCCGCGGGCCACCAGGACGCGGGACACCGGTGCGTCGTACACGATCTCGCCGCCCCGCTCGATGAGCCGCCGCACCAGGGCGTCGGTGATCTGCTGGGCGCCGCCGACCGGCACCGGCCAGCCGACCTCCTGGCCGAGCATGGTGAGCAGCCAGCCGAACACGCCGCCGCCCGCTTCCTCCGGTGACAGGTCGGTGTGCAGCGCGCACCCGGCCAGGGCGATCTGCGCGCCCTCGCCCTGGAACAGCTCCGAGCCGAGCTCGCGGGCGGAGAGCACCAGCCGCCGGGCCAGCCGCAGCGAACCGCTCACGCGCAGTTTCCGGGCCAGGCCCAGACCGCCGCGCACCGGCGGGAACGGGGTGAACAGCGTGCCCAGCATCTGCGCGGAGACGGCGCGCCAGTCGTCGTACGCATGCTTCCACCGCTCGCCGTCGCCCGGCGCGAACCGCTCCATCGACGCCATCGTGCGTTCCAGATCGAGGTTGATCGTGGCCGCGCGGCCGTCCGGCAGCAGGTGGGTGAGCACGTCCGGGGCGTGCGTCCAGCGCAACCCCTGGTCGTCCAGGCGCAGCGCGCGCATCACCGGCGACGCGTAGCCCAGCGGATAGAACGAGCTGAACAGGTCGGAGAGATATCCCGGCGCGGTCACGAACCCGGAGCGCACCGCGCCGCCGGGCTGCGCCGTCGCCTCCAGGACCCGTACCGACCAGCCGGCGTCGGCCAGCAGATTCGCGGCCACCAGCCCGTTGTGGCCGGCGCCGATCACGATCGCATCCACATTCTCCACGAACAGACGCTACCCACGACGCCGTTGTTTAGGCCCGCCGCGGCCGGGCACCCCTTGGATCAAGCGAAAAGAACGGCGGGGAACAGTGAAGGGAGCACCGCGTGAGCACGGTTACCGAATTCGTTGACGTCGACGTCCCGGTACGCACGGCCTACAACCAGTGGACCCAGTTCGAGGAGTTCCCTCGGTTCATGGAGGGTGTCGAGGAGATCAAGCAGATCGACGACACCCACACCCACTGGAAGACCGCGATCGGTGGCATCCGGCGCGAGTTCGACGCCGAGATCACCGAGCAGCTGCCGGACGAGCGGGTCGCGTGGCACGCGACCGGCGGTGAGAAGCAGGCCGGTGTGGTCACCTTCCACCGCCTCGACGACACCCACACCCGGGTCACCGTCCAGATGGACTTCGACCCGCAGGGCATCGTCGAGACCGCCGGCGACAAGCTCGGCATCATCGACCGCCGGGTGAAGGGCGACCTGGCGCGGTTCAAGGAGTTCATCGAGGGTCGCGGCGGCATCGAGACGGGCGCCTGGCGCGGCCAGGTGGACCGCCCCGGCGCGTGATCCACCAGCTCTCGGAACGGCCGCCTGCGGGCGGCCGTTTCTCGTTGCGGCAACGGGGTACCCGACGACCATGACTGATCGCGATAACGAAGCCGCCTGGCGCGACGAGGAGCGCCTCCCGCTCGACGAGCTCAACAAGGCGATGGCCACCTGGGACACCGACGGCCAGAACGACGCCACGGACAACGACGCCGGCCAGGACGTCGCGACCGATTCGCGTCCGAGCACGACGGGGCACACCGGGCCGCACTGAAAGATCTTCCCGGTTCGGTACGACCCAGTAAGAGTCCCGCCGGTTCGCCGGCCCGCTCGCTGCGACGCGAGCTTGTCGCCCGGCTTCCGGGCTGACCTGCCCACTCGAGCTCCCGCGGCGGCCTGCTGCCACTCAGGCTCCACCGCCCGGCCGCCGGCTCCCGTGCGCCTTCGTGTGGGGATTCAGGGTGCGCTCCGCGCCCCGAATCCCCACACAACACAATCGTTCAGCTGATGCCGGAGTGGACGCGGCGCAGGACGAGCTTGCCCAGGCCCTTCTCGGCGTGGATGAGATAGCGGTCCTCGGCCCGGGCGTACCCGCGCTCCCGCAGCACCGTCCCCGCGGCCGTCCCGTTGTTGGCGGCCCACGGCGTCTTGACCGCTCCCGCGCCCTCCCGGAACCGGACCTTGAACGGCGCGCCCGTGTCCGCCGTGAGCACCGCGGTGCCGATCCCGCCGGTGAACGTCACCGGCACGGTCCCCTCCGGGTCGGACAGCCACACCTCGGCCAGCCCGGACGTGCCCATCTCCACCCGGGTGATCCGGCCGTTCCGCAGGTGCAGTTGCTGCTCCCCCGCACCGGCCGGGAGCCGGATGTCCCACCGGACGTCCCGGTTCAACACGATTCGCACCTCGTCGGGCCCGTCCCGGCCGGTGCCGCGCAGGCGCACCACCACCCGCCCGCCGTTGCGGCTCACCACCGGGGCGACACCCGAGTCCGGCCCGGTGCTGACCCTGTACAGCTGGCCCGGCAGCTTCGCCAGATGAACGCGCACCCTGCTCGCAGCGTCACCCAGAGTGAGCCAAGCACCGGTCCGATCCTGCAGCGGCCCGGCCTGAACCCGATCGGGCGCCGACGGCACGGGGTGCGGCGGCCGCGGTTCGGAACCGGAACAGGCGGTTACAGCAACCATTCCGGCCAGCAGAAACAGGCTGGTGAGCCAGACGCTTGAGTGACGGCGACGCAACGCGGGGGGCACCATCGGTCAACGGAGAATCGGCCGAACGGGTGACGGCGATCGGCACATATCGCGCCACACTGTCCGAGTGCGATCTACCGGTTTCCTTTCCGACCGTCAGCGCCGCTACGCCTGGGTGGGCTTTCTGCTCGCCGCGTTCCAGGCTCCGCTAGCCGCCAGGCTGGTCGACGACGCGTCCTGGTTCTTCGCTGTTGTGGTGGCCCTCCTCGTCGCAACCGTGATCATCGCGGACGACGCGCAACGCCGTCGCCCGGAAACCGTCGACTACGTGGAGTAACCGGGCCTCGCCTCGTGCCCCGCTCGCCCGTGGCTGCGACGGCGTTCCTTCAACTCCGCTTCGTAAAGGTGCCGGCGCCCCTGAGCCAACTGCTCCCGGGCGTCGCGTTCCAGGTTCCGGAACTCGGCGTAATACCCGTCGTCGTACTCCTCGACGATCTGGAACGTCCAGTGCCCCGGGATCACGTTGCGCCCGATCAGCTCACGCTCGATCCGCTCGGCGATCTTGGCGTGCCCGGCCTGCCGCAACAGCGAGACGGCCTCGTCCAGCTGGAAATCGGCGGTTCCGGTCAGCTGGTGCATGGAGTAAAGGTGCCCGCGCACCCGCTCCACCGTCTCCAGGGCCTCGCTGAGCTTGCCCAGCGCTTCTACCGTGACGTCGTCCAGCCCGTCCGGACGGCGGTGCCGCGAATCGGGCCCGTCCTGGAGCCCTTCCGGCTGCTGCCCGGCCCGCCCGCGCGCACCGTCCGGCTGCTGCCCGATTTGTCCGCGCCCACCGTCAGGCTGCTGCCCGGCCTGCCCGTGCCCGCCGTCAGGCTGCTGCCCGGCCTGCCCGTGCCCGCCGTCAGGCTGCTGCCCGGCCTGCCCGTGCCCGCCGTCCGGCCCCGCACCCGCCACCGCTGCCCCCTGCCGCTCCCATTCGCGCCGGCCGTCCCGGCGCCCTTCGCTCTTTCCCCGCCGGAGCGGGTTCAACCGATCTCTCACCAGAACGGGTTCGGCTGATCTGCCACCCGGAGCGGGTTCAACCGACCTGCACCTCGAGGGGAACCGTCGGTCACCCGTGGCTGCCTAACGTTTCTTCTCATGAATGGCCTGTTCAGCAACGCCGCCGCTCGCGCTGCTCAGCGCTCCGCCCACACCTCGCTCGCCGACCTCACCGCCGCTGTCGGGGTCAGTGGTCTCGCCGCCGCCGAGGGCAACCCCGGCCTCATGTCGGTGATCGACCAGCACGCCGCCGGCGTGCGGGACAGCCTCGACGCCGACAACCGGCCGCTGACCGCGATCCTGCTCGCCGCGTACGCGGAGGGCGTCCGCGACGCAGCCTTCCAGCACGGCTGGACCGCCCCCGAGGACGGGATCGACTGGACCCAGAACGACTGGGTCCTGCGCCGCCTCCTCGCCGTCTGCGTACTGGCGCGCACCCTGCCCGCCTCGCGCTGACCAGATCCGCGCCAAGCAGGTCCCGCACCGACCAGATCCGTGCGGACCAACCCTGCGCTGACCCGATCCGCGCTGCCGCCTGACCGTCCCGCTCCCACCTGATCGTCCCGGCCGGTCCTCGGCCGCTCAGCACCCGAAGACCGCCCGCACGGGGCCGGCACCGGACATCCGGAGCCGGCCCCGTTTCACGTCACTGGCCTCGCCGCGCGAGAGCGAGCCCACCACCGGAGCCGGTCCCGGAACGGGCCCACCACCGCAACCGGTCCCGGAACGAGCCCACCACCGCAACCGGCCCGGAGCGAGCCCACCAACCGGAGGCGTCCCCGGGAGCGAACCACAAGTCGATCAGCTCCCACCCGGGCGCTTGCGCTTGTCACCGCCCTGGTCGTCCTCCTCGGCCGCCGCACCGATGATCTGCGTCTCCTCCGGCCCCGGCAGCGGCACCACCTGCGTCCGGTCGCCGTCGTCCGTGGGCTCGATCGCCACGGTGCGTTCCGCCCCCGGGATCCGCACCAGGCTGGACCGCTTCACGTCGGAGCCCGACGTGATCACCCGCGTCTCGTCGTCCTCGCCGGCGCCCATGATGACCGTCGTGTCCGCCTCGACCTCCCGGTCCCGCCGCACCCCGGTGTCCACCGTGTCGTCCTCCGAGCCGGCAGCCGCGCGCCCGCCCTCAGCGGCAACCACCGCGGTGTCGTCACCCGATGCCGACCGCCCGCCCCCGGCAGTCATCACCGCCGTGTCGTCCGTGCCCGGCCGGCCGACGGTCTCGCCCGCGTCCGGCCGGCCGACGATGTGCGCTGTGTCATCCACGCCCGGCCGGCCACTGGTGTCCGCCGTATCGTCGTCCGCCTCGCTCACCGCCGGCTCGTCGTCGCGGTCGAAGCCCGGCACCAGATGCGGCAGGTCGTCCACGGGCACCGCGATCACCTGCGTCTGATCGTCCGCCAGCTCCCGGGCCCGCCGCTCGTCGGCCGCCCGCCGGGCCGCCTGTGCCCACTTCTCCGCCTCGTCCCGGCGCTCGAGCTCGGCCCGGCGCTCCTCCTCGACGCGGCGTTCCTCGGCGACCCGCGCCTCCTCGGCCAGGCGGGCCTCCTCCGCGCGGCGCTTCTCCTCGGCGAGGCGGGCCTCCTCGGCCTGCCGGGCCTCCTGCGCACGACGGGCCTCCTCGGCCTTGCGCCTCTCCTCTTCGAGGCGGGCCTCCTCGGCACGGCGCTTCTCCTCGGCGAGGCGGGCCTCTTCGGCGAGCCGGGCCTCCTCGGCCTTGCGCGCCTCCTCGGCCGCCTTACGGGCCTCCTCCTCGGCGGCCTGCCGGGCGCGCTCGTCCGTGTAGGCCCTGGCCTGCTGCCGGATCGCCGCCGACTCGGTGGCCGCCCGGTCGAGCCAGCCCTCCCAGCGCTGCTGCATCGGCCGGATCAGTCCGCCGCCGACGCCCACCACGATCACGCCGGCCACGGTGGCCAGGATCGCGATGAGGAGCGGACGCGTCACCGAGGTGGCGATCCCCACCTGGTCCAGCGCCGCGATCACGCCCAGCGTCACGATGATCGCGGCGACCGCCTTGGCGAGCACCCGCGCGTAGCCCAGGCCGCCGAGCGCCGTGACGATCAGGTCGTGGGCGGCGCCGGCCACCGCGGCCGCGACCACCACGATGACGATCCCGACGAACACCTGCGGCAGCCACGAGATCAACGAGTTCAGCAGGTCGCTGACCGGGTTGGGCCCCCACAGCCCGAACGCCAGCTGCACCGCGATCAGCAGCACCAGGAAGAACGCCAGCCGCGCGCAGACCTCGGTCGCACTCGGCGTGCCGTCCCGGAAGATCCGTCCGGCCGGGCCACGCGACACCGCCCGGTCGAACCCGACGCGCCGCAGCGCCTTGCGGGTGACCGTGCGCGCCAGCCGGGCCAGCAGGTAACCGACGATCAGGATCGCCAGGAACGCCAGCGCGGACGGCAGGAACAACACCACCGACCGCCACAGGTCGCTCAGTCCACGGCTCAGCCCGTCCTGGGTCATCCGTCCTCCTCGATCCCGGCGCCTCGGCGACGAGTCAGGCGCCGGCGAGAGCCCGGCGGGGCGGGTCCCCACCGGATCACGAGCCTCAGGAGTACCACGCCCCTGCGACAACTTCTCCCGCTGCGGAGGACCCCGGGGGAATCTGGGCGAAATACCCGGTTCCCCAGACCTTCGCCAACCTCTCGCACCGTCAAATATCGGACGGACGGCCGGGGGGACATCGTCCAAACGGACCACTCCGGGATACGCTTTCCGCATGGTCGGCTCGGGAGGGGTCGGATCGGGTGGACTCCGCCCGGCAGCGATCTCGACATTGCCCGTGCAGACGGTCGGGGCAGAACACACCGGCAAGGGCTGCGCGGCGCTGGTGCATGCGTTCGACTGGTCCGGCACGTCACTCGGCCCGATCACGCGCTGGGACCCGGCGGTCCGGGCGGCGGTCGAGCTGATGCTCGGCTCCCCGGTGCCGATGATGCTTACCTATGGCGACGACTTCGTCGTGCTCTACAACGACGCCTACGCGGACGTGCTCCACGCCCTGCACCCGACCGCGCTCGGCCGGCCCGCCGCGGAGGCGTTCGGCGAGGCCTGGCGGCAGCCCGGGATGGGCGACGTGATCTCCCGGGTGCTGCGGACCGGTCACGCGGTGCTCGAGCCGGAGAGCCAGGTGCCGATCACCCCGGGCGGCACCGAGCCGGCCTTCTACACGCAGGGCCACTCCGCGGTGCGCGACTCCCGTGGCGCCATCGCCGGCGTGCTGACCGTGGCCGCCGAGACCACGCAGGTGATACACCGCCTGCAGAGCCTCGGCGAGTTGACCGCACGGCTGGCCGGCGCCCTCACCATCGACGACGTCACGCGCGTCGTCCTGACGTACGCGATGGCCTCCTTCGACCTGGATCACTGCGTGTTCGCCGTGGACGACGGCGTCGCGTACCGCTATGTCCGCCGGATCCGCGGCGAGATGCTGGACGAGGCCGACGAACGTCTTCCGCCGGTGTGGCGGCGCGTCAGCGCCGACCCGGCGGCGCCGCTGGTGGCCGCGGCGGAGACCGGCCATGCGTCGTTCGTCGCCGACGGCGAACCGCTGCGGGCGGTCGCCTCCGACCGGCACGAGCAGCGGATCCGGGCGCTCGCCGCCCTGCCGCTGCGCACCCCATCGGTGCGCGGCGCGCTGACCATGGGCTTCCGCCGGGCGCACGCCTGGCTTCCCGCCGAGCGCGCGCTGCTGAAAGCCACCACCGAGCTGGTCGCGCAGGCCGCCGAGCGGGCCCGGCGGTTCGAGGCGCAGCACGGCACGGCGCAACTGCTGCAGCGCAGCATGCTTCCCGAGCACCTCCCCGAGCTGGACACGTTCCGGATCGCCGCCCGTTACGACGTCGGTGTCGACGGCAACGCGGCCGGCGGCGACTTCTACGACGCGTTCTATCTGCTGGACGGCCGGCTCGCCATGGTGCTGGGCGACGTCGCCGGGCACGACGTGCGGGCGGCCGCCGTGATGGGGCAGGTCCGGGCCGCCCTGCGCGCGCTGGCCCTGACCGACCCGGCCCCGCCGGGCGTGCTGGCCGGGCTGGACCGGCTGGTCGGCTCGCTGGGCGCCGAGTCGCGCAACGAGGAGATCTTCGTAACGGTGGTGTACGCGGTGCTCGATCCCGCGGACGGCACCATCACGATGGCCAGCGCGGGTCACCCGCCACCGGTGCTGCGCCGCGCCGGGCACAACGGCGAGCCGGCCACCGCCGAGCTGATCAAGGTTCCGCCGGGCGCGCCGCTGGGTCTGGGCGGCCGCTGGCAGACCGGCACGCTGCGGCTGGAGCCGGGTGACAGCATCCTGATGTTCAGCGACGGCGTGGTGGAGCGACGCGGCCATCCGCTCAACGACGGGCTGGACGCCCTGGTCGCCGCCGCCGCGGCGTCGAAGAGCGGCGATCCGCGCAACCTCTGCTCGCTGGCCACCGCCGCGGTCGAGGGCACCACCGACGACGACGTCGCGGTGCTCGCCGTGGAACACGCGATGGCGATGAGCCGGTCGGCGACGACCCAGGTGCCGGCCGAGCCGACCGGGCCCAGCCGGGTCCGCCAGTGGATGAGCAGCCGGCTGCGCGAGTGGGCGGTGCCCGAGGCGGTGATCAGCGCGGCGATCCTCTGCACCAGCGAGCTGACCACCAACGCGCTGTTGCACGCCGGCACCCCGGCGCAGGTGCACATCGACCTGAACTCGGAGCGGCTGCTGGTGTCGGTGGCCGACACCGGCACCCGGGGCAGCGTGATCCGCGCACAGACCGACACCCTCGCCAGCCGGGGCCGCGGGCTGGGCCTGATCGAGGAGCTCAGCGACTCGTGGGGCACCGACCCGACGGTGCGCGGGTCGACGGTCTGGTTCGAGATTTTGCTTCCGGGTAATGCGAGGGCATGAGATCCACCTTCCCCGCTCCCCCCTGCTGACCGGCGCCGATGCAACTGTCCGACCTGGTGTTCGCCCTGATCGGGGTGGGCGCCCTGCTCGCCGGAATCCTCCCGCGCCTCGTGGAGCGCCGCCCGCTCTCCATGCCGATCGCCTTCCTGGCACTCGGCCTCCTGGTCTTCGGCCTGCCGCTGGGCCTGCCGGACGCTGACCCCCTCACCCACGCCAAGCTCACCGAGCACCTCACCGAGGTGGGCGTGATCGTCGCGCTGATGGGCGCCGGCCTGAAGATCGACCGCCCGTTCGGTTTCCGGCGGTGGGCCTCGACCGGCCGTCTGCTGATCATCGCGATGCCGGTCACGATCGCCGCGACGGCGTTTCTCGGCTGGTGGTGGGCGGGCCTGGTGCCGGCTTCCGCGCTGCTGCTCGGGGCCGCCATGGCGCCGACCGACCCGGTGCTCGCCTCGGACGTGCAGGTCGGCGAGCCGACCGACGAGGAGGACTCGGAGGACGAGGTACGTTTCGCGCTGACCTCCGAGGCGGGGCTCAACGACGGGCTGGCCTTCCCGTTCGTCTACGCCGCGATCGCGATGGCGGGCCACGGCGCCTGGTTCGGGACCTGGGTCCTGGAGGACGTCCTTTACAAGGGTGTCGTCGGAGTCGTCGGCGGCATCCTGATCGGACGGATGCTGGGCAAGCTGTTCTTCCGGGCGAAGCGGGACGAGTTGCGGCTCGCCCGGCACTCCGAGGGCTTCCTGGCGCTGGCCGCGACCTTCCTGGCGTACGGCGTGGTCGAGGTGGCCGGCGGTTACGGGTTCCTCGCCGTGTTCGTGGCGGCCCGCGCGATCCGCGCCGCCGAGCGGTCCCACGATTACCACCAGGTGCTCCACAACTTCGCCGAGCAGACGGAGCGGCTGCTCACCGTACTCCTGCTGTTGCTTCTCGGTGGTGCCGTGGTCGGTGGCCTGCTGGCGCCGCTCACCTGGCCCGCCGCCCTGGCCGGCCTGTTGCTGATCTTCCTGATCCGTCCGCTGTCCGCGTTCCTGGCGCTGCGCGGGGCTCCGGGCACCACCGCGGAACACTGGGTGATCGCGGTGTTCGGGATCCGTGGGATCGGCTCGTTCTATTACCTTGCGTATGCAACGACGCACGCCGATTTCCCCGGCAAGGAGCTCGTCTGGGCCACCGCGGGATTCGTGGTCATCGTCTCCGTCGTCCTGCACGGAATCGCCGCAACTCCGGTCATGCGTCACCTGGATCACTCGCCCGCTCACAGTACGTAGTGTTTTTCTGCTCTAAACCGGACAATGAACCGTGCGGTGGTGACGAAGCGTTATCAGTGCCGTAGAGTGCTCAAGCAACTGGGGATGTCCACAACGGAGCGGCTCATGCGGATCAGAGGCTATGCACCCTTGACACCATGCTGGGTGGAGCTGGCGAGTGCGGACCCCGCACGCGCGGCAGAGTTCTACGGAGAGTTGTTCGGTTGGGAGTCGGCGGGTGATCGGTTCAAGCTCGGCGGGCGAGCCGTCGCGGGCCTGACCCGCAGCCGCCTGGACCGGCCGGACGGCTGGCTCACCCATCTCAGCACGCCGGACCTCGAGGAGACGCTCGAGCAGGTCGCCCTCTCCGGCGGCCACTGCCTGAGCCACCCGGCCGAGGCGCACGGCGGGCGTCGCGCGATCATCGCGGACCCGTCCGGCGCGATCATCGCCCTCTGGCAGGGGTACGACTTCGCCGGCGCGCAGGCCGGCGGCGAACCGGGCACGATGTCGTGGCCGGAGCTCATCACCGACGACCCGCACACCGCCGCGCGTTTCTACGGCTCCGCGTTCGGCTGGCTGCTGCGCCACGACTTCGGCACCGGCGAGTGGCTCAACCAGGCGCACGACGCGATCGCCGGGCTGGCGACGGGTCACCGCGGCGCGTGGTGGCGGGCCGCGTTCCAGGTGGAGGACATCGAGGCCGCCGCCGATTACTGCGAGCGGCTCGGCGGCACGATCGTCAGCCAGCCCGCCGAGGCCGGCCTGACCGCGTTCGCCGAGCTGGCCGACCCGTTCGGCGCCCGGTTCACGGTGGCGGCGCCGGTGCTTCACCCGGTCGAGTTGACTGTTTCTCTGGGCAATCTTCCGGCATGGGAGTGACCTTCGAGGGGTAATGGAACAGGCGTTCGACACCACGAGCGGAAGGACGGCGTCATGGCCGACCAGACGAGCGCCGACAACGGCAACACGATCAAGGACCCCGCCGACTGGACCACGGGCGAGGAGCCGGCGACCGGCGCGCAGGAGTCCTACCTGCGCACTCTCGCCTCCGAGGCGCAAGAGGAGATTCCGGACGACCTGACCAAGGCGGACGCCTCCCGCAAGATCGACGAGCTGCAGGAGAAGACCGGCCGGGGGCGCTGACCTCCCCCGACCCGCAGGACCGGCCCTTTCGGGCCGGTCCTTCTCTGCATCCCCGTGCAGCGTGTGAACTTCAGGCTCGATACGCACCTCAACTTCACACACTCGGTTTCGCTGACGTGTGTGAAGTTCGGGCTCGATACGCACCTCAACTTCACACACTCGGTTTTGCGGGCATGTGTGGGGTCGGGCTCGATATGCACCTCAACTCCTCACGGTGGGCGTCAACTTGGGTTGACACGGTGGGGACGTCAACGTACGTTGACAGCATGACAGAAGCGACCGACCTCGCGGCCGCCGCCGGCAGCACCGACCCACGTGTCGGGTTGCGCGCGGTCGTGGCGCTGCGCCGCCTCCTGGAGGGCCTGGAGCACCTCCAGGTGGCCAACGCCCGTGACAAGGGCTGGTCCTGGCAGGAGATCGCCGACGCACTCGAGGTGACCCGTCAGGGCGTGCACAAGAAGCACGCAAAGCTGATGCCGATGCAGGATCCACGGGAGGGCTAGATGTTCGAGCGATTCACCAAGGCCGCCCGCGCCGTCGTGGTCGACGCGCAGAAGCACGCCCGCACGCTGGGCCACACCACCATCGGCACCGAGCACACCCTGCTCGCGCTGCTCTCCGGCGAGAACGACTCGACCCGGCAGGCGCTCAGCGAGGCCCACATCGACGTGGACCACGTGCTGGCCGCGATCATCAGGCACGTCGGCGACCGGAGCGAGACCGCCGTCATCGCCGACCGGGACGCCGAGGACGCCGCCGCGCTCAAGTCCATCGGCATCGACCTGGACGCGGTGCGCGCCGCCATCGAGGAGAACTTCGGGGCCGGCTCGCTACGCCTGCCGCGCCCCGCGCCGAAGAAGAAGGGCCTCCTGGGCCGGTTCACAACCACCTCGGGGCACGTGCCGTTCTCACCCCGCAACAAGAAGGTGCTCGAGCTGTCGCTGCGCGAGGCGATCCGGCTCAAGCAGAACTTCATCGCGCCGGAGCACATCATGCTGGGCGTGCTGCGCGAGGGCCAGGGACTCGCGTCGCTGATCCTCGCCGAGCGCGAGGTCGACGTCGACGCCGTCCGCCGCCGCCTGGAGCACTCGCTCAAAGATCACGCCGGGGCATAGACCGGTCCGCGGGACGGACTTCAGAACCTCAGGCGCATCGCCGGGTCGGGGGTGCGCCGGAACCCGAGCGACTCGTAGAGCGGCTCACCCTCCACCGAGGCACTCAGGTCGACCACTCCGGCGCCCCGCGACCGGAACCACTCCAGCAGCTCGGTCATGCACGCCCGGGAGAACCCACGGCGCCGCATGTCCTCGTCGGTCGCGACGCTGAAGACGTAACCGGCGAGGCCGCCCGGATTGCCCGGCCCGCCCAGGCGCTCCTCCAGGAGGCCGACCACGCAGGCGGCCAGCCCGGTGCCGTCCGGCCGGTCGACCACGAACGCCGCCAGGGACGACTCCGGTTCGGCGAGCCGGCGCGCCAACGACACGCGCGCCGGCTCGCACCAGGCCTCGTTCCAGTTCGCCCCGGCGAACGTCCGCAGCATGACCGCACGCAGGCGGACGAGTTCGGCAGCGTCGGACGGCACGGCTCGGCGAGCTCCCACGCTGTGACCTTAGCCGCCCGGGACAGAATTTCAGATTTTAAGGAGTACGGTTCGAGCATGGCCGAACCGCTCACGCCGACCCAGCTCGTGCACTGGCAGACGTTCATCGAGAGCTCCTGGGCGCTGCACACCACCCTCGAGGACGAGCTGCGCGCGGACACCGGCCTGAGCATGAACGACTACCACGTGCTGGTCGCCCTCGCCGAGACGCCCGGCCGGCGGATCCGGATGGGCGAGCTGGCGAACCGGCTGGTGCTGTCGCCCAGCCGGATCACCTATCAGATCTCCTCCATGATCAAGCGCGGCCTGGTCCGGAAGGAGAGCTGCCCCGACGACAAGCGCGGTTACGAGGCCGTGCTCACCGACGAGGGTCTGGAGACGCTCCGCGCCGCCGCACCGGCCCACCTCAGCACCGTACGCAAAGCCTTCATCGATCTTCTCGACGACGAGGAGCTGGCCGTCATCGGTCGCGTCTTCGCCAAAATCCGGAAGGGGTAGCCATGCCCGCCATCACCGTCGACGACGTCCTCGTCCTGCCGCGCCTGCCGCGGCTCGACCCGATGACCGAATACCGGCCGGTCCGCACCGTCACCACCGCGCCCCGCGGTTACGAGGGTGAGGGCTTCCCGGTCCGCCGCGCCTTCGCCGGCGTCTCCCTCACCGACCTCGACCCGTTCATCCACCTCGACCAGATGGGCGAGGTGGACTATGCGCCGGGCGAACCGAAGGGCACGCCGTGGCACCCGCACCGCGGTTTCGAGACGGTCACCTACATGATCGACGGCATCATGGACCACCAGGACTCGCTCGGCAGCGGCGGCTCCATCGCCAACAGCGACACCCAGTGGATGACCGCCGGCTCCGGCATCCTGCACATCGAGACGCCGCCCGAGCACCTCGTCATGAGCGGCGGCCTCTTCCACGGCCTCCAGCTCTGGGTCAACCTGCCCCGCGCCGCCAAGATGATCGACCCGAAGTACCAGGACATCCGCGGCAGCTCCGCCGCCCTGCTGACCACCCCCGACGGCGGCGCGCTGATCCGGGTGATCGCCGGTGAGATCGGCGGCCACCAGGGGCCCGGCTCCACCTTCACGCCGATCAACCTGGCGCACGTGACGCTCCAGCCCGGCGCCCGCCTCGACCTGCCCTGGCAGCCTGACTACAACGCGCTGGTCTACGCCCTCTCCGGCGACGGCTGGATCGGCGCCGACCTGCGGCCCTTCCAGCTCGGTCAGCTCGCCACCCACGGTCCCGGCGACGCCGTCCGGGTCGAGGCCAAGAGCGAGCTCGACCTCTTCATCATGGGCGGCCGGCCGATCCGTGAGCCGATCGCGCATTACGGGCCGTTCGTCATGAACACCCGGGCCGAACTCAAGCAGGCCTTCGAGGACTTCCAGAAGGGGCGGCTGGGCGTCATCCCGGCGAGCCGTCTCCCCCACACCGACTGACCCCGGCCGGTGCGCGTGCCGGTCGCTGCGCGCACTGCCGGGCGGCCGGCGCACTGCCGGGCGGCCGGCGCACTGCCGGGCGGCCGGCGCACTGCCGGGCGGCCGGCGCACTGCGGGGTGGCCGGGCATGAGCGCGGCCGGCTCTGCGCGCTGTCTTGCACGCCCGTAGACAGCACTCGCGGCTGGTCGCCGGCGTTGCCGTGCACGGGTGGGGCAGCGCTGGGAAAGCTTGAGTGGGCAGCTCAGCCCGGCGGCCGCGGCAAAGGCGGAAGCCGTCGGGCAGATCGCGGGGAACGGCGGTGCGCCACGGCGGAAGGCTGGCGGTTGTTCGCTCGTACCAGAACGGAAGAAGAGTGGGCGGCGACGGCCCGCAGCGATGCTCGGGGTGAAGGCTGAGTGCGACGGCCCGGAGCGATGCTCGGGAGAAGCGTGGGTGGCGACGGCCCGGAACGCTGCGGGAAGGGCCGGCGGCGGCCGGATGATCAGCCGGTATGGGGCATCGAGGATGAGCGCTCGCTGGTCCGGGGCTTCTAGGCTGGCCACTATGGACCGGATGAAGCAATTTGCCGAGGTCGTGGTCCGCGCGGGGGTAAATCTCCAGCGGGGACAGGGGCTTGTGTTGAGCACGGACACCGCGCACCTGGAGGTGGCCCGTGCGGTGGTGGAGGCGGCCTATGCGGCGGGCGCCGGGTGGGTGGAGCCGGTGTGGACGGATGGGCCGATGCGGCGCTCGGCCGTCGATCATGCGGAGCCGGCGATGTTGCGGCGGAGCCGGCCGTGGGCGTTGCAGCGGATCAGGGAGTGGAGCGAGCAGGGGGCGGCGTTCGTGACGCTGTTCGGTGACGCGGATCCGCATCTGCTGGACGGGGCCGATCCGGAGCGGGCGGCGGCGTTCCCGATCGAGGAGGCGCGGGCGCGGCGGGACGCGGTGCTGGGGAAGCTGCGGTGGACGGCGGTGGGCGCGCCCAATCCGGGGTGGGCGGCGCAGGTCTTCGGCGAGCCGGATGTGGATCGGCTGTGGGAGGCGGTGGGGGTGGCGATGCGCCTGGACGCCGCGGACCCGGCGGCCGAGTGGCAGCGGCGGGCGGCGACGCTGGCCGAGCGCGGGGCGCTGCTGGACAGCCTGGAGCTGACCGAGATCCGCTATGTGGGTGACGGCACCGACCTGACCGTGGGACTGATCCCGGGGTGCCACTGGACCGGTGGCGGCATGGTCGACGACAACGGCATCGCCTATCTGCCGAACATCCCTACCGAGGAGGTGTTCACCAGCCCGGACCGGCGCCGTGCGGACGGCGTGATCCGGGTGACCAAGCCGCTGGTGCTCAACGGCCGGCTGGTCACCGGGCTGCGCGCGGAGTTCGCGGGCGGCCGGATCGTGCGGGTCTCGGCGGAGTCCGGGGCGGACGCCGTCGAGGCGCAGCTGGCGTCCGACCCGGGCGCCCGCCACCTCGGCGAGGTGTCGCTGGTCGACCGGGACAGCCGGATCGCCCGGGCCGGCATCGTCTTCCACAACACGCTGTTCGACGAGAACGCCGGGTGTCACGTCGCGTGGGGGCAGAGCTTCCCGTTCGCGGTGCCGGGAGGCTTGGCGATGAGCGAGGAGGAACGCGCCGGTCTGGGGCTGAACGCGTCGGGCGTGCACACCGATGTGGTGATCGGTGGCGACGGCGTGACCGTGACCGGCACCGGGCCGAAGGGTGTGGTGGAGATCATTCGGGAGGACGAGTGGGTCCTCTAGATCACTAAACCATCATCAGCATCGCGGTGGTGCCCAGCAGCACGAGGAGCAGCACCGCGATGAGCAGGCCTTTCTCGGCGGAGTCGGCGGTGGTCTCGGGGACAGGGGTCGAAACGAGCGGCTCACTGCTCATGGTTCCACTCCTCCGCGGGATGGGGGGCGCCGTCAAGCGTGCAAGCGGCGGTCAGGAGGCTTACGGTGAGGGCGTCGTCGACCTCGAAGGGGTTGCTGTGCCGCCGCAGGAATGGCTTCTCACCGCTGCTGAGCGCGGCAACCCGGACACCTCCATACCCACATGGAACACCGGAAACACGGTCGAGCCTCTTATCCACGGGCGAAATTACTTCGATCGGTTGGTGTCCGAGGTCGAAACTCTGGAAGCCGGTGATCATCTTTTCTTCACCGACTGGCGGGGCGATCCGGACGAGCGGCTGCGCGACGACGGGCCGACCATCGCCGACCTGTTCGCCACGGCGGCCAAGCGGGGTGTGGTGGTCAAGGGCCTGCTCTGGCGGTCCCATCTGGACAGGATGGCCTACAGCCAGGAGGAGAACCGGGACCTCAGCGACGACATCGAGGCCGGCGGTGGCGAGGTGCTGCTCGACCAGCGGGTCCGCCGGGGCGGCTCCCACCACCAGAAGGTGGTGATCCTGCGGCACCCGAAACACCCGGAGCGGGACATCGCGTTCGCCGGCGGCATCGACCTGTGCCACAGCCGGCGCGACGGCCAGGACCATCACGGTGATCCGCAGGCGGTCCGGATGTCGAAGGCGTACGGGCCGAACCCGCCCTGGCACGACATTCAGCTGGCGTTGCGCGGCCCGGTCGTGGGCGCGCTGGACACGTCGTTCCGGGAGCGGTGGAACGACCCGGCGCCGCTGGACCAGCACGGGCCGATCTCCACGCTGGTCGACACGCTGCGGCACGAGGACATGCGCGCCGACCGGCTCCCGGAGCAGCCACCGGAACCGCCCGCGTGCGGCCCGATGACCGTGCAGGTGCTGCGCACCTATCCGGCGATGCGCCCGGCGTATTCGTTCGCCCGGCTGGGCGAGCGCACCGTGGCCCGCGGCTACACCAAGGCGATCAAGCGGGCCCGGCGGCTGGTCTACCTCGAGGACCAATATCTGTGGTCCAAGGAGGTGGCGCAGTTGTTCGCCGAGGCGATGCGGGAGAACCCGGACCTGCATCTGATCGCGGTGGTCCCGCGCCATCCGGACGTGGACGGCGCGTTCGCGCTGCCACCGAACCAGGTGGGCCGGGAGGAGGCCATCGAGCTGTGCCGCAAGGCCGCCGGTGATCGGGTGCACGTCTTCGACCTGGAGAACCACGCGGGCACCCCGATCTATGTGCACGCGAAGGTCTGCGTGATCGACGACGTCTGGTGCAGCGTCGGCAGCGACAACTTCAACCGTCGCTCGTGGACGCACGACAGCGAGCTGTCCTGCGCGGTGCTCGACGACACCCGCGACGAACGGGAGCCGGCGGACCCGGCCGGGCTCGGCGACGGCGCCCGCCGGTTCGCCCGGGAACTGCGGCTGGCCCTGATGCGGGAGCATCTGGACCGCGACGAGGACGACG
The DNA here is from genome assembly GCF_056134165.1 of Actinoplanes sp. 13. Lineage (NCBI taxonomy): Bacteria > Bacillati > Actinomycetota > Actinomycetes > Micromonosporales > Micromonosporaceae > Actinoplanes > Actinoplanes sp. 13. Next base: position 267,369 of record NZ_JBVYOQ010000006.1, read on the forward strand.
ACGAGGACCTGCTGGACCCGGCCTCGGCGATCGAGGTGATCACCGAGGCCGCCGACCGGCTGCGGGAGTGGATCGACGGCGGGCGACAGGGCCCGCGTCCGCCGGGACGGCTGGTACCGCACGAGACGCGCCGGCTGCCGTGGTACCAGCGGTGGTGGGCGATCCCGGCGTACCGGCTGGTGTACGACCCGGACGGGCGCCCGTGGCGGGAGCGCCGCGCGGCCAACTGGTGAGGGCCGCCCTCACCGGACGAGGTCGACCCGCATCACCACGCGCCGCGGGGTCGGCCGGCTCACCTCGGTGAACCCGGCCGCTTCGAAGATCTTCCGGGTGCCCACGTACAGCTCGCCCCCGCTGTGGTCCCCGCCGTCCGTGGTGACCATCGGGTACGCCTCCAGGGCACGGGCGCCCCGGTCGCGGGCGAACGGCACGGTGGCCGCGGCGAGCGCCCGGCTGACACCCCGCCGGCGGAACCCGGTGCGGGTCACGAAGCAGGTCACCGCCCACACGTCCGGATCGGTCCGGCTCTCGTCCCGCCCCGCCCACGGCACCCGGGCGGTGGCCAGCCGCGGATAGGCGGTCCGCGGCTCGACCGCACACCACCCGGCGGGCTCGCCGTCCAGGAACGCCACCAGCCCGCTGGTGGAGCCGGCTGCCGAGGTCTGCTCGTGCAGCCGCCGCGCCCGCTCCGCCGGCGGCACCGACCGCCACTCCGCCGCCGTGATCTTGAACCATTGGCACTGGCAGCGGGCCGGCTCCCCGCGCGTGCCGAAGATCGCCCGCAGGTCGTCCCGGGACGCCTCACCGGCCGGCACCACGGTGATGCCGTCCATCACCGCAGCTTTCGGAGCCGCCACGCGTGCGGAACCCAGATCGGGCCGTCCGGCCACAGGTCGACCTCCCACGCCCGCATCGGCGGCCGCCCGAGACCCCACCAGCGGTCGATCAGCGCCGTGGCGACGGCGGTGTAACGCTCGGCCTGCGCCCCGGAGGCGAGCACCGCGCCGTCCGGCAGGACGACCGCGCCCGTCTCGCCGCTGTCGTCGACCAGGGCCAGGTAACTGTGCTCGCGGCCGGGGACCGAAGCGTGCGTCGCGCGGTTGTGCCAGGCGCCGGCCGCGTACCAGAGGTCGCGGTAGGCGAGCGCCTCCAGGGACGGCTGCCATCGGGCCGGCGCCGTCTCGGTCAGGTCGGCGAGGGCCGGGACGGGCAGCGGGTGGCTGCCGCGGTGCCGGGCGGTGAGCGGGCCGGCCGCCGACATGAAGCCGGCCGGGCAGACCACCGTGGCGGTCACCCGGTCGTCCGGCTCCCGGCGCACCGCCAGCACCGGATGGGTGCCGGCGTGCTCGACCGGCACGATGATCACACCGTCCGGTCGCAGGCCGTCCAGCCAGTGCGGGGAGACGCCGGCCACGCCGACGGTCACCACGATCCGGTCGTACAGCCCGTCGAGGTCGGGAGCGTATCCGTCGGCGGTCTCCACGCGCACGCCGTCGACCCCGGCCCGGGCCAGCGCGGCACGGGCCCGGTCGGCCACGTCGGCCTGAACGTCCACCGTGGTCACCTCGGCGCCGAGGTGGGCGAGCAGCGCCGCGTTGTATCCCGTCCCGGCGCCGATCTCCAGGACCCGGTGGCCGGGCCGCACGTCCATCGCCTCGATCATGACGGCCATCAGCGAGGGCTGACTGGACGAACTGACCGGCAGATCGCCGTTCATCTTGGTGATCAGCACGTCGTTGCTGTAGACGGTGGGCAGAAAGTCCGGGTCGGCGGGCAGCACCCGCCGGCCGTCGCGCCGGTGGAAGCCGTCCGGGACGAACACCTCGCGGGGCACGGCGGCGAACGCCGCGGACAGCGCGGGCGACAGCGCGACGCCGTCGTGCCGAATCTGGTCGAGGTAGTGCCGCCGGGCGTCCTCCATGAGTGCCACGGTACGGAGTTTTCCGCCGTCAGGCTTGCTCGACTGCCCTGGCCAGGCATTCCGGCACGTCGGCGGCGTGGTACGGCCACTCGGCCGGCTCGATCCCGGTGAGGAAACCGGCGTAGACGGCGGCCTGTTCCAGCGCGGCGACCGGCCGGAGGAGCTCCACCGCGCGCAGTGCGTCGCATCCCGGCCAGCGCCGGGCCCAGTTGGCGCGGACGGTCGGGTCGTCGCTGAGCCGGAGGATGTCGGAGGCCGGGTTGCCGACTGCCGAGTCGCCCCAGTCGAGGATCGTCAGCTTGTCGTCATTCATCCGGACGTTGCCGCCGTGGAGGTCGCCGTGGATCAGGGTGTCCGGGAGTCCGCAGGCAGCGATTTGCGTGAGCCGCTCCGGCAGCGCGTCGAGCAATCGCGACAAACCTGAGATATCGCCGACGAAGGGCGCCGCCACGTCGATGAAACGCTGCGGATCCGGCCGCCTGTCGGGCACCCCAGCGGCCAACAGCTCTGCGACGCGGCCGGCGAAACGCTCGTGCACCGGATGGAACGCCGCCGCGATCTCGTCGCACAGCTCCGGCCCGGCCTCGTACTGGTCCGCACCGGGAACGTGCTCCAGCAGCATCCGCCCCTGCTCCCCGGCCGCGAGCAGATAAGGCGCCGGCTCACCGACCAGCCGCAGCACCGCCGGCTCGTGCCGGAAGAAACTTGGCACCTGCTTGAGCCACGCGGCCGGCGTGCCGTCCGGCAGGTCCAGCCGCCAGATCGCCGACAGGTTCCACGTCCGCTGCTGATGCGCGGTGGTCCCGGAGATGCCGATCCGGTCGAGGGCACCCGCCGCCCAGGCCAGCGACGCCGCCGGTCCGCCGATCTCCGCGTACGGCGCGCGATGCGGGGACGCGCTCAGGTCCACCCCGACCGGACTCAGCCCGGCCGGTCGCTGCGAGGTCTCCGCGAGATAGGTGACATGGCCACCGTGCGGCCGGCTCCGGTCGGCATGCAGCAGCCGGAGCACTGTCACGTCGGCACCGGCCCCGGCGACCACCTCCGGCATCTCCTGCCACCACGGCGTCGGCACCGGGAACGGTGGCAGCGCGCCGAGCACCTCGCCGGCCGGACTCACCAGCACCAGGGAGACGGTTCGGGTCACGGTCGTACCCGGCGCAGTCTCGCCTTCAGGACCTTGCGGTCGGCCCGGCCGAACAGGCGCAGCCGGGCCATCCCGCCGTCCGGGAAGATGTCCAGCCGCACGTGCGTGACCTCCGGCGAGCCGGCGACCCGGAACCGGTGCGGGGTGTCCGGCCGCAGCGCCACCCGGGGCAGCAGCTCGACCCAGGTCCCGGTCCCGTCCATGCCGGTGAGGGACGCCGCGCCCGGCGCGTTGCCCTTGAAGTGGCGGGTGTCCAGATCGGCGAAGCGGATCCGGGCCGGGGCGGCGAGCCGCACCACGACCCAGTCGTTGCCGTCGTCGCGGCGGCGCGACGTCTCCCAGCCGTCACCCATGTTCTGCGCCAGGCCGGGCATCAGCATCCGCTGCGGCTTGCCGTAGAACATGTTGCTGCAGTCGGTCACCGTGGCACCGTGCTCGGCCGCGGCCACGTCGAACACCTTCGGCAGCAGCTCCGGGTCGGGGACCACCTCGCCGTGCACACGCAGCCGGGCCACCCCGCCGTCCGGGAAGATCCGCAGCCGGACGTGGGTGAACCGGCGCCGCTCGGTGACCGCGAACAGGTTGCTGCTGTCGCCGGCCAGGGGCGAACGCGGCACCACTTCGGTCCACCGCGCCGCGGCCAGCTCGGCCGGGCCCGGATGGCCGGGCAGCTCGACCGCCTCCACCGACGCGAACGGCGGATAGTTGCCGGTGAAGAACGCGGTGTCGACGTCGACGCCGTGTATCACCCCGGGCGCGCCGAGCCGGACGATCGCGAAGTCGTCACCCGGCTCCCGGCGGCGGCGCGTCTCCCAGCCGTCGTACACCTGTCCTTTGTGGTCGAACGTCCGCGGCGCGTGCCCCGGCGGGTGCGCCAGGACCAGGTGGTCGGCGCCGGCGAAGAACTCGTCGTTGGCGGCCACCACGCCGCCGCCGAAGGCACGCGACGCGAGGTCGGGCTGCGCGGTGAAGTCCTGCGTCACAACCCCTCCCGTGTCAGCAGCGAGCCGCCCGGTGCGTCGCCGGTCACCCGGCGGCCGCGCAGCCAGGTCGTGCGCACCACACCCCACAGAGCCATGCGGGCGTACGGCGTGACGGGGTTCCGGTGGTGCAGCAAAGCCGGGTCGACGGTGAACCGCTCGTCCGGTGCGAAAGCCACCAGGTCCGCGTCGGCGCCCACCGCGATCCGCCCCTTCCCGCGCAGGCCGACCAGGTCGGCGGGCCGGCGTGCCATCCAGTTCACCACGTCCGCGAGCGTGTGTCCGCGTTCCCGGGCGGCCGACCAGATCACCGGCAGGCCGAGCTGCACGCTCGCGATGCCGCCCCAGGCCGCCGCGAAGTCGCCGGTGTCGCGCCGTTTCAGGTCCGGGGTGCACGGCGAGTGGTCGCTCACCACGCAGGTGATCAGCCCGTCGGCGAGCGCCGCCCAGAGCAGGCCGGCGTTGGCGGTGTCCCGGATCGGTGGGCAGCACTTGAACTCGGTGGCGCCGTCCGGGATCGCGGCGGCGTCCAGCGTGAGGTAGTGCGGGCAGGTCTCGGCGGTCACCCGGACCCCGTCGGCCCGGGCCCGGGCGATCAGCGGCAGCGCCGAGGCCGCGGAGAGATGCAGGATGTGCAGGCGTCTGCCCGTGGTCCGCGCCACGGCGATCGCGGTGGCGACCGCGGCGTGCTCGGCCTCGGCCGGGCGGGAGGCGAGGAAGTCGGCGTACGCCGCGGAGCTGGGCGCCGCGTGCAGATGATCCGGGTCCTCGGCGTGCACCACGAACAGCGCGTCCACCGCCCGCATCGCCTCCGCCAGCTGCTCCGCGCCGACCGGCGGGAACTCCGGCACCCCGGAATCGGCGAGGAACGCCTTGAAGCCGAACACGCCGTCGTCGTGCAGGGCGGGCAGCCGGCCGGCGTTCCCCGGGATCGCCCCGCCCCAGAAGCCGACGTCCACATGGCACTGCCCGGCCGCTGCGGCCCGCTTGACCGCCAGCGCCGGTGCGTCCACCGTCGGCGGCAGGCTGTTCAGCGGCATGTCGACGATCGTGGTGACCCCGCCGGCCGCCGCCGCCCGGGTCGCGGTCGCGAAGCCCTCCCACTCGGTGCGGCCCGGCTCGTTCACGTGCACATGTGTGTCCACCAGGCCGGGCAGCAGCGGCACGTCACCGAGATCGACCTGCTCGGCGGCCTCGGCGACAGTGTCGTAACCCAGGAGCGCCACGATCCGGCCGCCGTCCACCGCGACCGCCGCGGCCTGTTCGCCGTCCGGTGTCACCGTGCGCCGGGACCGCACCACGAGATCGACCATGAGCCGACCCTATCCGCGGTTTGTTTCACCGGGCGCCCATCCGCGCGGGCGGGGATATCGCTACGGGCGGTAGCGGAGTACCGTACCGCTCCATGGTGCGACGGTGGGGTCCGGCCACGCTCACGCTGATCTGTGGAGCGTTGATCGCCGCGGTCAAGATCCGGGAAGGCTCGCCGGTCGCGGGAGCCGCGCTGCTGCTGATCTTCGCGGGTCTGGCGTTCGCCGTGTCGCCGCAGCTCTTCCCCCGTCCGGAGACCGCCGCCGAGGCGCAGGCGGACGGGCAGCCGGTGGTCTACTGGCGGCCCGGCTGCCCGTTCTGCATCCGGCTGCGGGCCCGGCTCGGGCCGGACGCGCGCCGGCTGCACTGGGTGGACATCTGGCGCGACCCGGACGGTGCGGCTGCGGTACGCGCCATCACCGGTGGTGACGAAACGGTGCCCACCGTGGTCCTCGACGGTGAGGGTCACGTCAATCCCGACCCGGCGTGGGTGCGGGAGCGGCTCGCCGCGGTTCCCTGAGGGGTTTCAGGCCGCGTCCTGGATGCGTTCGTGGGTGTGTGTCCAGCCCATGAACTGGTCGAACAACTCGGCCGGTGAACGCCGCGGGAGGTCGGTGACCGCCTGGTCGAGGTTGCCCCACATGTACATGGCCAGCGACACCCGGTCCGCGCCGTCGATGAGCGTCGCCCGCGCCGGCGCGCACGGCCACGCACGCCCGCAGGCCCGGCAGTGCCAGGATGGCCGCTGCCACGTGTGCTCCACCGCCGTGGCGCCCCGCTTCCACGGCTTGAACGAGATGTACCGCACGACTTTGCCTCCCGCCGATCGAATCCGCACAGGGGTACTCGCGCCGGCAGCCATCAGTTCAAGTCGATCTCACCCCTCTTGCGTGCCGATTGTGGGCTCGCCGCGTACCCCAACTTCACACACCCGGCCGGCCACCCGCTCGCGTGTGAAGTTCAGGCTCGCAACGCACCACAACTTCACACACCCGGGCGGCCCCTCGCGTGTGAAGTTCAGGCTCGCAACGCACCACAACTTCACACACCCGGGCGGCCCCTCGCGTGTGAAGTTCGGGTGCGGAGCGCACCACAACTTCACACGCAGGGGTCAGGTCAGGGCGGTGAGTTGTTCGCGGGGGAAGCCGGCGTCGGTCAGCGCACCGCAGTCCAGGCCGCGCAGCAGGTAACCGGCGAGCGCACGGGCGGTCGCCGGCTCGTCGGCGACGCCGCTCTCCTGCCGGTCGAGGTAGCGGCGCAGCCGGTCGACCGCGGCGTCGCGCCCGTCGCGGAAGAACGCGTAGGTCGCGGCGTACCGGCTGGGCAGTTGCGCCGGGTGCAGGTCCCACCCCTGATAAAAGCCCCGTTCCAGGGAGCGGCGGACCAGCCGGTGGTGCAGTTCCCAGCCGGCCCGCACCTGGGACCGGTCACCGACCGGGAGGATGTTGGTGGAGCCGTCGCAGACGCGCACGCCGGTCTGGGCGGCGGCCGCCTGCATCACGGCCTTGGCGTAATCGGCGGCCGGGTGCTCCATCGACTGGTACGCGGCGGCGACACCGGCGGCCGCGCTGTAGTCGTAGGTGCCGTAGTGCAACCCGGTGCACCGGCCGCCGGCCACGGTGATCAGGCGCGCCACGGTGGCGGTGCCGTCGGCGGCGAGCACCGCCGACGGCAGCTCGATCTGGATCTCGAAGGTGAGGGCGCCGGTGCTCAGGCCGTACGACCGCTCGAGTCTCTCGCAGAGGGTGACCATCGCAGCGACCTGGTCGGCGCCGCTCACCTTGGGCAGCGTGATGGTGAAAAGGTCTTGGTAGACGGAGAGGAAGAGGTCCAGCGTGCGCAACGAGCGACGCCGGGTGGCCGCCTCCAGCGACTTGATCCGCAGGCCGACGAACGGCGGTCTCGGGCCGTCGGCGAGGATCGTCGCGGCCTTGCGCACCGCCGCGTCCTCCTGGTCGTCGTCGCGGACGCCGTAACCGTCCTCGAAGTCGACGCGCAGATCCTCGATCGGTTCGCGGGCCAGTTTGTCGCGGACCGCCGGATCGGGCCACGGGAAGTCGTTCTCGCGCATCGTGGCCAGCGCGAGCGGGCCCCAGCCGCGGAAGCCGTCGAGGCGGTCGGCGGGGACGTAAACGGTGTGCACGGGTTGCCGGCCGGCGCGTTCCCCCGGGTAGCGGGCCCGGAGGAACGCGTCGTGGGCGGCGAGGCGCCCGTCGATCTCGGCATAGTCCTGATCGGACAGGCGCATGCGTTCCCCCGGCAGGTCAGTCGATCGAGTCGTAGGCCGCGCTGGTCAGGAAGTCGGCGAAGTCGTCGGCGAGGGCGACCCGCTCGAACAGCTTGCGGGCGTCGTCGTAACGGCCGGAGGTCCACGCCTCGTCGCCGACCGTCTCGCGGATCCTGGCGAGTTCCTCGTCCTCGATCCGGCCGACCAGTTCAGCGGTGATCGGGGTGCCGTCCTCCAGGCGCACCCCGTTGTGGATCCACTGCCAGACCTGGGAGCGGGAGATCTCGGCGGTGGCCGCGTCCTCCATCAGGTTGTGGATCGCCACCGCGCCGTTGCCGCGCAGCCACGCCTCCAGATATTGCAGCGCCACGTTGACGTTGTTGTGCAGCCCGGCCCGGGTGACCGCGCCGCCGGTGCCGGCCACGTGCAGCAGGTCGGCGGCGTCCACCGCGACGTCCGGGCGTTTCTTGGCGAGCTGGTTCGGCTGGTCGCCGAGCACCCGGCCGAAGATCTCCGCACAGACCGGCACCAGGTCGGGGTGGGCCACCCAGGAGCCGTCGAAGCCGTCGGCGGCCTCCCGCTCCTTGTCCTCCCGGACCTTGGCGAGGGCCACCTCGTTGACCTGCGGGTCGCGGCGGCTGGGGATGAACGCGGCCATGCCGCCCATCGCGAACGCGCCGCGGCGGTGGCAGGTGGAGACGAGCAGTTCGGTGTACGCCCGCATGAACGGCGCCGTCATGGTGACCGAGGCCCGGTCCGGCAGGATCATGGTCGGGTTGTCACGGAAGTACTTGATGATGCTGAACAGGTAGTCCCAGCGGCCGGCGTTGAGTCCCGAGAGGTGCGGCCTGAGGCAGTAGAGAATCTCCTCCATCTCGAACGCGGCCGGGATCGTCTCGATCAGCACGGTGGCACGGATGGTGCCGACCGGGATGCCCAGCTGCTCCTGGGCGTACGTGAAGACGTCGTTCCAGAGCGCGGCCTCTTTGTGGGATTCCATCTTGGGCAGATAGAAGTACGGCCCACTGCCGCGCTCCAGCAGCTCGGCCGCGTTGTGGAAGAAGTAGAGACCGAAGTCGACCAGGGCGCCGACGGCCGGCTCGCCGTCCACCGGCAGGTGCCGCTCGTCCAGGTGCCAGCCGCGCGGGCGCATCACGATCGTCGGGTACGGCCCGCCGTTCAGCTCATAGGTCTTCTTGTCGGTCCGCAGCGAGATCGTCCGGCGGATCGCGTCGTAGAGGTTGCGCTGCCCGTCGACGACGTTCTCCCAGTGCGGGGTGTTCGCGTCCTCCAGGTCGGCCAGCCACACCTTGGCGCCGGAGTTGAGCGCGTTGATCGTCATCTTCCGCTCGGTCGGCCCGGTGATCTCCACCCGCCGGTCCTGGAGGTCGGCCGGTGCGGGCGGGGCCTGCCACTCGGCCGCGCGGATGTCCGCCGTCTCGGCGAGGAAGCCGAGGGTGGCGCCGGCCGCGATCTCGGCGCGCCGGGCGGCACGTGCCTCGAGCAGCTCGTTGCGGCGGGCCCGGAATCGCCGGTTCAGATCGGCGACGAACGCCACAGCCTCGTCGGACAGGATCTCAGTCATCGTTGACGGTTCCTCTCGGTGTGGTTACTCCCCCGTACCGTAATCGAGCATTATTCATGAAGCCTTCGCTGGGCGCGCCGGGCCTCGGCAGTCAGCGTCTCCGCGTCGGCGTTCACGAGTTCGCCCCGCTCGACCACCGGCTTCCCGCCGACCAGCGCCAGCTCGACCGGGGTGGGCGGGCCGAAGACCAGCGCGGCGACCTTGTCGTCGATTCCCTCGTGGCCGAGTCCGTCGAGCCGCCACAGCACCAGGTCGGCCAGCTTGCCCACCTCGATCGAGCCGAGGTCGTCCTGCCGGCCCAGGCAGCGGGCGCCGCCGATGGTGCCCAGCCGCAGCGCCTCCCGGGCGTCCATCGCCTTCGGCCCGCCCCGCAACCGTGCGGTGTAGAGCGCCTGACGCAGCTCGGCCCCGAGATGGGAGACCTCCTGCGAGGCGGCACCGTCCACGCCCAGCCCGACCGGCACCCGGTGATCCAGCAGCTCCCGCACCCGGGCGGCACCGGCCCCCAGCCGGGCGTTCGAACTGGGACAGTGCGCGACCCCGGTGCCGGTGGCGCCGAGCCGGGCGATCGCCGTGTCGTCCAGGTGCACGCCGTGCGCGAGCCACACGTCGTCGCCGAGCCAGCCGACGCGTTCCGCGTACTCCACCGGGGTGCAGCCGAACTGCTTGCGGCAGAACTCCTCCTCGTCGTCGGTCTCGGCCAGGTGGGTGTGCAGGCGCACGCCCTTGCGCCGGGCCAGCACCGCCGCCTCCTCCATCAGCCGGGTGGTGACCGAGAACGGCGAGCAGGGCGCTACCGCGATCCGCAGCATCGCGTCCGGCGCGGGATCGTGCCAGCGGTCGATGGCGGCCTCGGTGGCGGCGAGGGCCTCGTCGGTGTCCTCGACCAGGTGGTCCGGCGGGAGGCCGCCGTCCTTGCGGCTCAGGTCCATCGAGCCGCGGGTGGGGTGGAACCGCAGGCCGATCCTGCGGGCGGCGAGGATCTCGGCCTCCAGCACGTCGCCGCCGTCGCGCGGGAAGACGTAGTGGTGGTCCATCGAGGTGGTGCAGCCGGAGAGGGCCAGCCAGCCGAGGCCGGCGCCGGCGGCCGCGCCGACGATCTCGGCGTCCAGCCGGCCCCAGACCGGGTAGAGCTTGGTCAGCCAGCCGAAGAGCGTCTCGTCCAGGGCCAGCCCGCGGGTCGCCCATTGGTAGAGGTGATGATGGGTGTTGACGAGCCCAGGCGTCACCAGACAGCCCCGCCCGTCAATCCTTTGCCCGGATATATCGGATGTGCGCCCGCCACCGACCGCCGCGATCCGCCCGTCATCCCCCACCACGACGTAACCAGTCGTGTACTCGGTGCCCGCATCATCCACAGTCGCCACCGCGGCGTTCTCGATGACGATCACAGCCACCACTCCGCGATCGCCGCGGGCGCGTCGTCCCGCCGCACCGAGCCCTCGATCAGCCCGTACGGCCGGTCCCCGGCGATGAACACCTCGTTCGGGTTCGACAGCCCGAACGGCGCCAGGTCGACCAGATAGTGATGCTTGTTCGGCAGCGCCAGCCGCACCTCCGCTATCTCCGGCCGTTGCGCCAGCACCGCGCTGCCCATCGCGTAGAGCGTCTGCTGCAGCGAATAGCTGTAGGTCCCCACGAAGGCAGCCCGCAGCGCGTCCAGGGCCCCGGCGAACGACTCACCCCAGTCCGGCGGGTCACCGGCATGCCGCCACCGGGCGTCCACCGCCGTGGCCAGGATCCGGTCCGTCGTCTCCGGCAGCGTGGTCCACTCGTCCTTCACGAACCCGTGGAACTCGGAGTCCGTCGAGTTCAGCAGCACCAGGCCGGAGACGCCGGAGACCACCTGCGCCGCCTGCCCGGTCACCGTAACCACAGTCGTCCGGGTGTGGTCGCCGCGCCGCTGGAACGAGTGCGGGCCCAGCCGGTCCCAGCCGAACGACTCGATCGACACCGTCGCGCTGTGCACCTGCGGCTGACCGGCGACGAAGTGCCGGCCCAGCAGCAGGGCGAACTCCTCGGGCTCGCCGACGCCGTGCTGCCGGGCGAACGCGTACACCGTGTTCTTCATCGTGTCGGTGGGCAGCACGCCGGAGTTGTCACCGGTCAGGTGCGTCGCGGTCAGGTCGCCGGCGAGCGCCACGCTGACGTTGAGATCGGCCAGCGAGTGCGTCTCGCCGTCGCGGGACACCCGGACGAGCCGGGTCTCCGCCTTGCCGTACCGGTTCGGGCCCAGCACGATCGCCACGGCTCAACTCCCTCGGTAGGTGGTGTAGCCATACCTGCTCAGCAGCAGCGGCACGTGGTAGTGGCGGTCCGGGTCGTGCACGTGGAAGGCCACCGTGATCTCCGGGAAGAAGCAGTCCCCGCCCAGGTACGGCTCCACGTAGAAGAAGAGCCGGTAACCCCCGGCCTGCCAGTCGCGCAGCGGCACCTCGTGGCGCAACCGCCCGTCGTCGTCGGTGCGCCCCTCCGCGATCGTCCGCCAGCCGTCCGAGTCGCGGCGCTCCAGCCGCACATAGACGTCACGGGCCGGCTCGCCGGTGACGGTGTCCAGGATGTGCGTCGAGATCCTGGCGTGGACCCCGGCCGCCGTGCCGCCGTCAGAGGGCATCGAGCACCCGCTCCAGCCGGAGCAGCGCGATCCGGCGCAGCTCACCCCGCACCACCGCGCGTTCGGTCGCCTCGTCGTTGCCGAGCCGGTCCCGCGCCGCGGCCAGGATCTCCGTCTGGCCGCGGCCGCTCGCGAAGATCAGGAAGACGTGACCGAACCGCTCCTCGTACTCCCGGTTGGCCGCGATCAGCGCCGCCCGGGTGGTGTCGTCGGCGCTCGCGGCGGCGGCCGACTGCTCGGTCCGCGACCAGGAAGCCTCCTGGGAGGCGCCGGCCGCGCGTTCCCCGATGCGCGGGTGCGCGGACAGGCCCAGCAGCACGTCCTCCCAGCTCAGGCCGTCCACTGCGGCGCCGGCCGCGGCGAGCAGCCCGGCCCGGTCCGGATAGGGCCGCCCGGCGATCACCCGGTCGGCCCAGGCCGGCGCGGCCAGGCAGGCGAGCAGGTCGGCCCGGAGACGCTCGGCGGGCAACGCGTTGAACCCCTCCACCGCGGTCACCCCCTTCTCGATGTCGATCAGTCAAGCAGCCGGAGTCCGCGGCGGGCACCGGCGGAGCGAAGATTTAACACGCACCCTGCCACGACCCCGGGCGGAAATCTCGCCGTCCGGCGATGGGCGAGACTGGCACCGTGCTCATCCCCGCCGGTGCCCTGCCCGACCTCCCGGTCCGCCCCGTTCTCGCCGACGTGGCCGGCACCCTCGCGCGCACGGGCACGGCGGTGCTGGTGGCACCGCCCGGCACCGGCAAGACCACCCTGGTCCCGCTCGCGCTGGCCGGCACCGGCCGGAAGGTGATCGTCGCCGAGCCGCGCCGGGTCGCCGCGCGGGCGGCCGCCCGGCGGATGGCGGCGCTGCTCGGTGAACAGGTCGGCGGCCGGGTCGGTTACGCCGTGCGCGGCGACCGGCGGACCTCCCGCGAGACCGTGGTCGAGGTGGTGACGACCGGCCTGCTCGTCCGCCGCCTGCAGAACGATCCCGAACTGGCCGGGACCGCGACGGTGATCCTGGACGAGTGCCACGAGCGGCACCTCGACTCCGATCTGGCGCTCGCCTTCCTGGTCGAGGTGCGCGCCGCGCTGCGCCCGGAGCTGAACCTGCTGGCCACGTCGGCCACCGCGGACGCGGAACGGCTCGCCGAGGTGCTGGGCGGCGCCCCGGTCCTGACCGCGCAGGCCCGCACCCATCCGGTCGACGTGATCTGGGCGCCACCGTCCGGCCCGGTCGCGCCGCCGCACGGCCTGCGCGTGGACCCCCGCCTGCTCGACCACGTCGCGGCCACCACCCGGCGCGCACTGGCCGAGGGCGACGGCGACGTGCTGGTCTTCCTTCCCGGCGCCCGCGAGATCGACACGGTCGCCCGGCTCCTCCGCCACGAGGACGTGGTCACCCTGCACGGCCGGCAGAGCGGCGCGGACCAGGACGCCGCGCTGCGTCCCGGGTCACGCCGGCGGGTCGTGCTGGCCACCGCGGTCGCCGAGAGCAGCCTGACCGTGCCGGGCGTGCGCGCCGTGGTCGACGCCGGCCTCAGCCGGGTGCCGCGGATGGACCACGCGCGCGGTCTCGGCGCGCTCGCCACCGTCCCGGTCTCCCGGTCGAGCGCCGAACAACGCGCCGGACGGGCCGGGCGGGAGGCGCCCGGACGCGTCTACCGCTGCTGGGCGCAGGCGGCGCACGACCGGCTGCCGGCCCAGCCCGAACCGGAGATCTCGGCCGCCGACCTGACCGGCTTCGCCCTCGACCTGGCGATCTGGGGACACCCGGACGGCGCCGGGCTGGCTCTGCCGGATCCACCGCCGGCCGGCGCGCTGCGCGCGGCGGTGTCCACGCTGCACGACCTCGGGGCGGTGGGCGACGACGGCCGGGTCACGGCGCGGGGCCGCGCGCTCTCCGGCGCCGGGCTGCACCCCCGGCTGGCCCGCGCCCTGCTGGACGGCGCGCCGCTGGTGGGCGCGCGGCGGGCCGCGGAGATCGTCGCGGTGCTCGACGACGACCGCTCCGGCTCGGACGACGTCGTCGCGGCCTGGCGCCGCGCCCGCACCGGCCCCGATCCGGCGTGGAAGGCCGAGGTGCGCCGGTTGAGCGCAGCCCTGGACCGGCCGGCCCGCGACGCCGGCCCATCACTTCCCGACGACCTCGCGGCCGGGCTCGTCATCGGTCTCGCCTACCCCGAACGCGTCGCCAAGCTCCGCGAACCCGGCGGTCGCGCGTACCTGATGGCCGGTGGCACCGCTGCCGACCTGCCGGACGGCAGCCCGCTCGCCGGCGTCCCCTGGCTCGCCGTCGCCGGTGCGGACCGCGCCGCCGGATCCCGCGCCGCCCGCATCCGCAGCGCCGCCCCGCTCGACGAGCCCACCGCCCGCGAAGTCGCCGCCGCCCTGCTCAGCGACACCACCGAGATCGGCTGGAGCGACGGTGACGTGGTCGCCCGCCGGGTCCGCCGGCTCGGCGCGATCACCCTCGCCAGCACCCGCCTCACCGACCCGGACCCGCGGCGGCTCCGCGAGGCACTGCGCACCGGCCTCCGCGAGGAGGGCCTCGGCCTGCTGACCTGGTCCCGCCCGGCCGAAGAACTCCGCCGCCGGCTGGCCTTCGCGCACGCCGCGCTCGGCGCCCCCTGGCCGGACGTCTCGGACACAGCCCTCCAGGAGGCCGACTGGCTCGACCTCGGTGCCGCGCGCCGCCGCGCCGACCTGGCCAGGATCGACGTGACCGCCGCGCTGCGCCGCCTGCTCCCCTGGTCGGTGGCCGGCCGCCTGGACGAGATCGCCCCGGAACGGCTGCCGGTGCCGAGCGGCTCCCAGATCCGGGTGGACTACACCGATCCGCAGGCGCCGGTCCTCGCGGTCAAGGTGCAGGAGGCGTTCGGCTGGCAGGACGCGCCGCGGCTGGCCGGCGGACGTGTCCCGGTACTGCTGCACCTGCTCTCCCCGGCGGGCCGGCCGGTCGCGGTGACCCGCGATCTGGCCTCCTTCTGGGTGCAGGGATATCCGCAGGTCAGGGCGGAGATGCGGGGACGCTATCCGCGTCATCCCTGGCCGGCGGACCCGGCCTCAGCGGTACCCACCAGGCGGGCGAACCCTCGCTCCCGATGACCTGTGCGGTACGACCTGGACCGGTCCCGGGGCTACGACGCGGCCACGCTGCCGGGTCACGGCTCTGCCGCGACCGCCGGGCTGACCTGCCGTCCCGGCCCCACCCCAGTGTGTGAAGTTCGGGTCCCGTGGTGGGCGCAACTTCACACACAGATTGGTGCGTGTGAAGTTCGGGTCGCTATGCGGGCGCAACTTCACACACAGGCTGTGGGCGCGTGTGAAGTTCGGGTCGCTATGCGGGGCACGGTGGTCAGAGATCGTCGAGGGGGGCCGGCGGGCCGAACAGGTAGCCCTGACCGAGCGGACAGCCCAGATCCGCCAGCGCCCGGGCCCGCTCCGGCGTCTCCAGCCCCTCAGCCACCACCGCGATGCCCAGCTCGCCGCAGATCGCCAGGACCGACCGGCAGAGCGCCCCACCCCGGTCCGGCTCCTTGCCGAAGTCGGTCAGCGTGGAGTCCAGCTTGACGATGTCGACCGGGATCGAGTGCAGCTGGGCGAGCGCGTTGTACCCGCTGCCGAAGTCGTCCAGCGCGACGCGCACGCCCAGATCCCGCAGCCGCCCGACCACCTCGGCCGCCCGGGGCAGGTCGGAGATCCGCAGCGTCTCGGTGATCTCGATGACCAGCCGCCCGGGTGGCACCGCGTACCGCTCGACGGCGGCGGCCACGGCCTGCTCCAGGCCTTCCTGCCCGAGCCGTCCCGCCGAGACGTTGACGTGCAGGTCGATCGGGCGGCCGAAACGCTCGGCCAGGCAGGCGGCGTCGGCGCAGGCCCGGTCCAGCACGAAGTCGTCGAGCGCGGCGACCAGCCCGGTGCGCTCGGCCATCGTGACGAAGACGTCCGGGTGCACCCGCCCGGCCACCGGGTCGGTCCACCGGGCGAGGGCCTCCACGGCCACTGTCACGTCGTCGGTGAGCCGGACGATCGGCTGGTAGTGGACCTCGAAGCCGGCCGCCGCCGGGCTGCCGCCGCCGGCCAGCGCGCCGGCCAGCAGCTGGGGCAGGTCGGCGTGCGGCACGGCGTCGCGGGGGCCGGTGTACCGGATCAGCGCGCCCTTGCCGTGCCGTTTCACCGCGTACATCGCGGCGTCGGCGCGGCGCAGCAGGACGTCGGCGGTGAGCTCGTCGCCCGGTTCGGCGGCGACCAGGCCGATGCTGACGCCGACGCCGACCGAACGGCCGTCGATG
Organism: Actinoplanes sp. 13; assembly: GCF_056134165.1. NCBI lineage: Bacteria > Bacillati > Actinomycetota > Actinomycetes > Micromonosporales > Micromonosporaceae > Actinoplanes > Actinoplanes sp. 13. Next base: position 283,431 of record NZ_JBVYOQ010000006.1, read on the forward strand.
ACGTACGGCTCGCGCAGCGCCGCCAGCACCCGCTGCCCGACCGCCTCCGCCTCGGCGGCCCACCCACCGGGCCGGGGCGGCAGCTCCTCGGGTTCGGCTCCCGGACCGGTGGTCCAGTCCACGTTCTCGGAGACCCGCACCCCGGCGGCGGAGAGCACGTACCGGCGCCCGCCGATCCGCTGCCGGACCACGCTGCGCAACCGGTCGCGACCGGGGCGCTGCGGTGGCGGCTCGAGCATGCCGGGGTCGATCACCACGGCGAACTCGTCACCGCCCAGCCGGGCCACCAGGTCGGTGGAGCGTACGCAGGCCCGCATCCGCTCGCCGACGGCGTCCAGCACCCGGTCGCCCATGGCGTGCCCGAACGTGTCGTTGATCAGCTTGAAGTCGTCCAGGTCCGCGAAGATCACCGCGACCGGGGCGCCGTGCCGCTCGTGCGCCTCCAGCGCCCGCACCAGCCGCTCGCGGAAGAACGCCCGGTTCGCCAGGCCGGTGAGCGGATCGTGGTACGCCTGGTGGTGCAGCCGCCGCTGGATCTCGGCGACCCGGTCCAGCAGCACGTTGTTGTCCATGATGGTGAGCATCTGCCGGGTCACCACCAGGGCCAGGCCGAGCCAGCCGAGGTACGCCTCGAACGCGGTGAACGGCTGGGTGACCAGCACCAGTCCGGTCACCACCACCGGGCCGTACGGGATCAGCAGGTGGAACCAGTCCCGTTGCAGCAGCGCGTCGTCGGCGGGCACCGGGGTGGGACGGGCCGGGCTGAGCGCCGCCAGCGCGACGAAGGCCGGCCCCAGCAGGTGCCCGGTGGTCTCCAGCCAGTCGGGGCCGGTGCCGAGCAGCCGCAGCGTGTCCGCGGTCCCGAAGGCGACCAGGCCGACCGCGATCAGCCGCAGCGGCCGCCGCCCGGCCGGCGAGTCGGGTCGCGTGGTCAGCAGCAGTCCCGCCATCGTGAGCAGCACCAGGTCCGCGATCGGATAGACGAGCCACCCCGGGTCGCGCAGCCCGTCCAGCGGCTCACCGGGAAAGACGGTCCAGAGCAGCGCCAGCACCGAACCGGTGATCAGCAGGCTGTCGATGATCAGGGCCACCTGGTCGCGCAGCGGTGACGTGGGCACCGGCCGGGGCCGGGTGTGCGTCGCGCTGAGCAGGCCGAGCAGCATGCAGGCCGGCAGCACCAGGAAACCGATGCCGGCGATCAGCCGCGGGGTGGTGCCGCCGGCGCCCCACAGCATCAGCGCCACGCACCAGAGCCGGGTCAGCGACCAGACGACCAGGCCACCGGCGGCGAGCAGGCGCCAGCAGCGGGGGACACCGGTCCGGCGCCGGGCCGCGGTGGAGCAGACGGCCGCGGCGAGCAGGCCGGCGATCATCTGCGCCGTCTCGCTGTAGAGGGCGGAGGGCCCGGGCAGCAGCTCGCTCGCAGCGACCACCGCCACCAGGGCGGGCACCGACGCGCCGAGCAGTCGCACGATCACCACCAGAGTCCGGGCCACGATCATCGTGGCCGGAGTACGGTACCTGCCTCAGTCCCCGCTGGTCACGTCGGCGACGATCACAGTCACGTTGTCCGGTCCGCCGCCGCGCAGAGCCAGGTCGACCAGGCGCTCGGCGCAGGCCTTCGGGTCGGTGACGCTCTGCATCTCCTGCTCGATGATCGGGTCGGGCACCACACCGGTGAGGCCGTCGCTGCACAGCAGCCACCGGTCGCCCGGCAGCGGTTCGACGATCACGTACGCCGGGCTGACCGGCTCGCCCTGCAGCACCCGGGTGACCACTGCCCGGCGCGGGTGCCCGGCCGCTTCCTCGGGCTTGAGCAGACCCTGGTCGATGAGCATCTGAACGTACGTGTCGTCCTTGGTGAGCTGGTTCAGCCGGCCGTCACGCAGCAGGTAGGCGCGGGAGTCACCGACGTGGGCCATCGCGGCCCGCTTCCCGTTGAACACGACAGCGGTCAGCGTGGTGCCCATGCCCTGCAGCGACGGGTCGGCGGCGACCTGCTCGGCGATCCGGCCGTTGGCCACCTCGAGGGCCTTGTGCAGCGCGTCCATCTGGTGCTCGGTGTCGATCGGCACGTCGAGCCCGACCATGGCGTCGATGGCGATCCGGCTCGCCAGGTCGCCGGCGGCCATGCCACCCATGCCGTCCGCGACAACGAGCAGCCGGTCACCGGCGTAGTGACCGTCCTCGTTGTTGCTGCGGACGTGTCCTTGGTCGGTGACTGCTGCCCACCGGAGGTGCAAGGTCATGGCGTGCAGCCTGCCAGGTCGATGCCAGGCTGTCTGCACGTGGGAGGCGGCGCGTCGTTCATGTCGTTGCAGAAAATACACTCATCCCCGGTCCAGTGGGCGGCCGAGGCACCTCGGATCGACCTCGATGACCTGCCGGGCCGGGGCGATCCACTGCAACGCCGACGCCTCGACGGGCCAGCCGCGGACGGCGACCGCGCTGTCCGGCGGGCGGGACGGCTCCGGGCAGAGCGTCTTCGACCGGACTTCGCCGTTGGGTACGAACGTCACGTCGCCGGTGGGCTCCAGCATCGTCGTCGAGGTGTCGTCCACCGAGATCAGCTGGCCACGGATGACGCGGACCGGCTCGCCCGCCGTCGCCACCTCGATGGCGCTGTTCGGCAGGACCGGCGCGCGGAGGAAGACCACGCCGACCACGAACGGCATCGCGAACGCCGCCGCGACCGCCGGCCAGTGCGTCGCGATCCGGGCCCACCGCTCCGGCACCGGGCCGGTCAGCAGCGGGCCGAGCAGCGGGGGCAGGCCGAGCAGGAGCGCCGTCGTGTACTCCCCCGCACGGACGGCGGCCACCACCCCCGGCCAGCAGAAGATCCAGACCAGCACACCGGTGAGCACCGGCACACCGATCGTGATCCACCACAGCAGCCACGGCTCCCCCTGCACGCTCTGCACCGCGGTGAGCCCGAGGATGGCCACGATCATCATCATCAGCAGCGGCAGCAGGCGCAGCTGCCAGGTGAAGGCGGCGATGCCCGCGGCGATCGCCACCACCCAGCCCGGCATCCGCAGCGCGGCGACCGCCAGGAACGACGTCGCGGTCCGTTCCGGGACGCTGACCAGCAGGATGCCGCCGAGCACCCGGACCACCAGGATGACCGCCGGGATGGTCCAGCTCAGCGTGATGAACAGCGCGCCGAGCATGCCGAGCGGGTTGATGTACTGCACCAGCAGCAGCATGGTCGGCATGTCCTGGCGGCTCAGGTACCACAGGCGCAGGACGAGCAGCAGCAGCGGGAAACCGGGGAGCACGGCGAGCAGCCAGTTGAGCTCGGCCCGGTAGCTGGTGCGGGGCAGCACGCGCTCCTTGCTGACCGCGCCGGTGTGGATCTCGCTCATCCCAGCGGGTCCTCCCAGGGCAGCCGGCGCACGTCCGGCCGCTCGACGCGGGGCTGCTGGGCGATCGCGATCGGCGTCTTCTTGTTCGCCTTCAACTCCACCTGGAAGTTCTTCTGCCAGGCCTGCTCCCAGCGGTCGTCCTTGGGGTCGATGTACGACCGGTACAGCGTGAGGTCGACGAGGGTCTTGAGGGCCGGGTTCTCCCCGACGTTGACGCCCCAGCGCTCGGTCGCGTCCAGGCCGAGGTCCCAGTGCTCGTACTTGTCCTCGAACTCGTACTTGTAGCCGGCCAGGATGGCGGCGTCGGTGCTGACCGCCTCGACGTCGCGGGAGTCGAGCAGCCGGAAGCACTCCGAGACCCGGTTCTTCTGGGTCACCTTCGCCCCGAACCGGGCCAGGGCGCTCTGGCTGGTGGCGGTGGAGAGCGTGCAGACCTTCCTGCCGCTGAGATCCTCCAGCGCCGACACCGGTGGATGTCCCGCGAGCGTGGCCACGGACTGCTCGGTGTCGAGGTAGCCCTGGGAGAAGGTGACTCCGGCCATGGCCTCACGGGTCGGCGTGATGCTGAAACTGGCGATCACCAGTTGCACCGAGACCCGTTCACCGTCCTCCGGATCGGTGGCTTGCATCCGGGCCCGGTCCTCGCTCTCCAGGCCGTAGAACCGGACGTCGTCGCGCCGGAACCCGAGGTCCTCGGCGATCATGTATGCCATGTCGATGTCGAACCCGGACCAAACCTTGGTGTCCGGATCGTAGTAGGCCGTGCCGTGCTGATCGTCCTTCACGCCGACGGCGAGCTCGCTCCAGGTGTCGACGCCGGCCTGCTCGCGCAGCTCGTCGACGGACGGCGGCCCGGCCACCAGCAGCTGACCCATGGTCACCACCAGGGTGAGCACGATCAGCACGCCGAGCGCGGCCAGGCGCCAGGCCTTGAAACGGTATTCGCCGTCGACGATGGAGCGGCGCTCGACCTCGGAGATGACCTCCTCGATCACCTCGTGCTCGGCGATGTCGCGGGAGGCGATCTCCTCCACGGTCGCGTCCGGCTCGGGCGGGCGGCGGCGCAGGAAGCCCAGCTCGCCGTTGCGCAGCGGCGGCCAGATGCGTTCCGGGTTCCACTGCCGGGGCCAACGCAGCCCGCGGTCCGCGGGCGTCACCGGTGGCGCGGGATCGCGCGGCGGCTCACCGCCCGGCTGCGGCCGCGGGCTCTCGTTCGTCTCGGACATGCACCCGTCTCCCTCCCCCGAAGGAGTCATGGTGCACCAGACAGGTCACGGAACGGGGTCGACGGTACCGAACGGGACACCCGGGCGGCACCGCGCCAGCCGGCGCGCCGCGAGGCGCAACCCCGCCCCCAGTCCGTGCTTGTCGATCGCCTCCAGTGCGTACGCGCTGCATGTGGGTGTGTAGCGGCAGCGGGTCGGCAGATGCGGCGAGACCTTGCGATAACCCTTTATCGCGCCGGTGACGGCGCGCTCGGCCCGGCCCCGGTGCGCCGGGGTCCGGGTGAGCGCCGCCGTCAGCCGCAGCATCGTGCTGAGCGAGAAGAGGTCGCACCCGACCAGCCCGCAGTCGCAGGCGTCGCACGAGCCGGACTTCTTCTTTTTCTTCTTCCGCGCGCTCACGCACCGAAAGCTAGCGGACCGCGACCACCGCCGCGGTCTCCGGTGGCAGCACCAGCCGGTCCCGCTCCACGACCACCCCGGGTGCGGTGGCCAGCAGCACCGACCGGACCGTGGACCGCACGCTGACGGTCTGCGGCCGGTCGGCCAGGTTGGCCGCCACCACGTGCGAGCCGCGCCTGATCACCACGTGCTGGTCGCCGTGCCAGACCTCGACGTCGTGCAGCCAGGGGTCGGTGAGCCCGGGCACCGTGCGGCGCAGCCGGATCAGCTTCTTGTGGAGGTCCAGGATCTCGGCGTGCCCGGCCTTGTCCAGCTCGGACCAGTCGAGCTTGGAGCGTTCGAAGGTGGCCGGGTCCTGCGGGTCGGGCACCTCGGCCTCGTCCCAGCCGTGCCGGGCGAACTCCTTGCGCCGGCCGGTCTGCACCGCCTGGGCCAGTTCCGGCTCGGGGTGGCTGGTGAAGAACTGCCACGGGCTGCTCGCCGCCCATTCCTCACCCATGAACAGCATCGGGGTGAACGGCGAGGTGAGCAGCAGGGTGGCGCCGACCTTGAGCAGGCCGGGCGAGAGCGTGGCGGTGAGCCGGTCGCCGATCGCCCGGTTGCCGATCTGGTCGTGGTTCTGCAGGAAGGTCACGAAGCGGTGGCCGGGGATCCGCTGCCGGTCCACCGGCCGGCCGTGCCGCCGGCCGCGGAAGCTGGACCAGGTGCCGGCGTGGAAGAAGGCGCCTTCCAGGACGGTCCGCAGGCAGTCCAGCGACCCGAAGTCGCCGTAGTAGCCCTGCCGCTCGCCGGTCAGCAGCGCGTGCAGGGCGTGGTGCACGTCGTCGTCCCACTGGGCGTGCAGGCCGTACCCGCCGCCCTCGCGTGGGGTGATCAGCTTGGCGTCGTTGAGGTCGGACTCGGCGATCAGCGTGAGCGGGCGGCGCAGCCGGGTGGAGAGCGTCTCCACCTCGACCGCCATCTGTTCCAGCAGGTGCACCGCGCCCTCGTCGTGCAGCGCGTGCACGGCGTCGAGCCGCAGGCCGTCGACGTGGTAGTCGCGCAGCCACATCAGCACACTGTCGAGGATGTAGCGCCGCACCTGGTCCGAGTCGGGACCGTCCAGGTTGAGCGAGCTGCCCCAGGAGTTGCTGCCGCTGCTGAGGTACGGCGCGAACATCGGCGCGTACGCCCCGCTCGGGCCGAAGTGGTTGTAGACCACGTCCAGCACCACGCCGAGGCCCTTGGCGTGCGCCGCGTCGACGAACCGCTTCAGGCCGTCCGGGCCGCCGTACGCCTCGTGCGGCGCGTACCAGCAGACGCCGTCGTACCCCCAGTTGTAGGTGCCGTTGAACGCGTTGACCGGCAGCAGCTCGACCAGGTCGACGCCGAGGTCGACGAGGTGGTCCAGCTTCTCGATCGCGGCGTCGAACGTGCCGTCGGTCGTGAACGTGCCGATGTGCAGCTCGTACAGCACCGAACCGGGCAGCTGGCGCCCGGGCCAGGCCTGGTCGGTCCAGGTGAACGCGTCGTGGTCGTAGACCCGGCTGGGCCCGTGCACCCCGTCCGGCTGCCAGGCCGAGCGCGGGTCGGGCAGCGGGTTCTCCTCGCCGGGCAGCCGGTAGGCGTAGTCGCTGCCGTGCGCGGCCTCGGCGACCTCCAGCCGCCACCAGCCGTCCTCGCCGGACTCCATCTCGCGTTCCTGACCGCCGTACAGCAGTCGCACCGGCTTTTCCGGCGCCCAGACCTCGAAGATCGTCATTCTTTCACCAGGAGAGCGACGGGATAGGTGCGCAGCAGTTCGGCCACCGACAGGCGGTTGCCGCCGTAAGCGGTGTTCGTGAAGACTTCCGTCCAGTTGTGGCCGTCCAGTGACAGCGTGGTGTCGTGCCAGCCGCCGTGCCGTGACAATCCGACCGGGAGCCGGGTGGCCACCGCCACCACGCCGCCGCGGTCGAAGGCCAGCACGTGCTCGCCCACCCGGCCGTCGGCGAAGACCGGGCGGTACCCGGTGAACAGTTCCGGGCGCTGCCGGCGCAGGCGCAGCAGCCGGCTGGTGAGCAGCAGCTTGGCGGCGCCGGTGTCGTCCACCGGCGGCAGCCAGCCGTCGTCGGTCCGGCTCAGCAGCTCCCGGCGCTCGGCGAAGTCGACCGGCCGCCGGTTGTCCGGGTCGACCAGCGAGTAGTCCCACAGCTCGGTGCCCTGGTAGACGTCGGGAACGCCGGGCATGGCGAGCTGCACGAGCTTCTGGCCGAGCGAGTTCGACCAGCCGGGCGGCGTGATCGACGCGGCGAAGTCGCCGACCTCACGGTGCAGGGCCGGATCGTCGTAGATCTTGTCGACCATCTCGCGCAGGGCCGTCTCGAAGGACTCGTCGGGCGCCAGCCAGGTGGTGCCGGTCCCGGCCTCGCGGGCAGCCTTCACCGCGTACGCCTGCAGTCTCTCCCGCGAGATCGGCCACGCACCCACCGCGACCTGCCAGATCAGATGGGCCAGCGCCGGGTCCGGGAGCGGCGCGAGCCGGGACCACCGGCGCACCACCTCGGTCCAGTCGCCGGGCACCTCGGAGAGCACCGCGAGCCGGGCCCGGACGTCCTCGCTGCGCTTGGTGTCGTGGGTGGCGAGCGAGGTCATCCCGGTCGGCCAGTCGGCCTGGCGCTGCTCGGCGGCCTCGTGGAACTCGTCCGGGGTGACGCCGAACTTCGCCGGGTCGTTGCCGACCTCGTTGCGGGCCACGAACCGGGTCCAGCGGTAGAACGCCGCGTCCTCCACGCCCTTGGCCATCACCGCGCCGGTGAACTGCTGGAACCGGATCGCCAGCTCGTCGTTCGGGTTGCGCAGCCGGGCGGTGAGCTGGTCCAGCGCGCCGATCAGCTGCGGCCGGCGACGGCCCGCCTCGGAGCGCGCCTGGGCCAGGTAGCGCCCGCCGAACGGCAGGTAAGAACGGTAGACCGGGAAGCAGGCAGCCAGCTCGGCCAGCGCGCGGGGCGCGGCCTCGACCTCGGGGACCAGCCGGGCCAGCCGGGCCAGCTCGGCGGCGAGCTGGCCGGTCGCGACCGCGTGCTTGCAGTCGTGCACGAGGTTCTGCCAGGACGTGGTGGCGCCGGTGAGGTGGTGGTCGAGGGTGTCGAAGAACGCCTCGGTGCCGGAGTCGACGAAGACGCCGCAGACCTCGGCCATCGCGTCGTACCCGGTGGTCCCGGCGACCGGCCAGGCCGGCAGCTTCTCCCCCGGCTCCAGAATCTTCTCCACCACCAGCCAAGCCTCCGGCGCGGCCTCGCGCAGCCGGGCGAAGTATTCGCCCGGGTCGCGCAGCCCGTCCGGGTGGTCGACCCGGATGCCCTGCGCGATGCCCTCCCGGACCCAGCGCAGGATCTCGGCGTGGGTGGCGTCGAAGACCTCCGGCGCCTCCACCCGCAGACCGGCCAGGTCGGTGATGGCGAAGAACCGGCGGTAGTTCAGCTCGCTGTCGCCCCGGGTCCAGTTGATCAGCTCGTAGTGCTGCCGGTCGTGCACCTCCCGCGGGCTGCCCTCGCCGGTGCCGTCGGCGATCGGGAACCGCTTGTCGAAGTAGCGCAGTTCGCCGTCCTCGACGCGCAGGTCGTCGAGCGCGTCGGCGCTGTCGGCCAGCACCGGGACCAGCAGCCGCCCGCGCGACCAGTCGATGTCGTAGAAGCCCGCGAACTCGGACTTCTGCCCGTTCTTGAGGACGTCCCACCAGGTGGGGTTGACCGCCGGCGCCGCGATCCCGGCGTGGTTGGGCACGATGTCGACGACCAGCCCGAGGCCGGCGGCCTGCAGCGCGCGGTGCAGTTCCCGCAGGCCGTCCGCGCCGCCCAGCGCCGGGCTCACCTGCGAGTGGTCGACGACGTCGTAACCGTGCTCGGAGCCGGGCGTGGCGGTCAGCAGCGGCGCGGAATAGAGGTGGCTCACCCCGAGATCGGCCAGGTAGTCGGCTATCCGTGCGGTGTCGGCGAGCGGGAAGTCGGGACGGACCTGGACTCGATAAGTACTGCTGGGGGGCATTTAGACCGTCCTGTCCAGCACGATGAGGGACCGGTCCGGCACCCAGAGCTTCTGTCCGGCTTCGACGACGGACGGTCGATCAGGGGACGGATCAGCGGTTTCGATGACTTTCTCCCACTTCTCCCCGTACTCCGCGGGCGGAGTGGTGAACTCGAGCGGCGCGTCGTGCGCGTTGAAGAAGAGCAGGAACGAGCTGTCCACGTGCCGCTGGCCGTACTGACCGCGCTCGCGGATGCCCTCGCCGTTGACGAACAGCGCCACCGCCCGGCCGAAGTCGTTGCCCCAGTCGTCGCCGGCCATCTGCCGGCCGTCCGGGGTGAACCATTCCAGGTCGGGCAGCGGGTCGCCGCCGCCGCGGGCGGTCACCGGCAGGCCGGTGAAGAAGCGACGGCGCTGGAACACCTGGTGCCGGTGGCGGAACGCGGTCAGCTTGCGGGCGAACTCCAGCAGCTGCTCGTCGGCGTTCTCCCAGTCGATCCAGCTGATCTCGTCGTCCTGGCAGTACGCGTTGTTGTTGCCGTGCTGGGTGCGGGCCAGCTCGTCGCCGTGCGAGATCATCGGCACGCCCTGGCTGAGCATCAGCGTGGCCAGGAAGTTGCGGCGCTGGCGGGCCCGCAGCGCGAGCACACCCTCGTCGTCGGTGGGTCCCTCGATGCCGCAGTTCCAGGACCGGTTGTGGCTCTCGCCGTCCCGGTTCTCCTCGCCGTTGGCCTCGTTGTGCTTGTCGTTGTAGGTGACCAGGTCGTTGAGCGTGAACCCGTCGTGCGCCGTCACGAAGTTGATCGAGTGGAACGGCTTGCGGCCGTCGTCCTGATAGAGGTCGGCCGACCCGGTGATCCGGGAGGCGAACTCCGCCAGGGTGGCCGGCTCGCCGCGCCAGAAGTCGCGGACGGTGTCCCGGTACTTCCCGTTCCACTCGGTCCAGTTCGGCGGGAAGTTGCCCACCTGATAACCGCCGGGCCCGACGTCCCAGGGCTCGGCGATCAGCTTCACCTGGCCGACCACCGGGTCCTGCTGCACCACCTCGAAGAACGTCGACAGCCGGTCGACGTCGTAGAACTCGCGGGCCAGGGTCGAGGCGAGGTCGAAGCGGAACCCGTCGACGTGCATCTCGGTGACCCAGTACCGCAGCGAGTCCATGATCAGCTGGAGGCTCTGCGGACTGCGCACGTTCAGGCTGTTACCCGTACCGGTGTAGTCCATGTAGAACTGCGGTTGATCGTCGACGAGCCGGTAGTAGGTCCGGTTGTCGATGCCCTTGAGGCTGAGCGTGGGGCCCAGGTGGTTGCCCTCCGCGGTGTGGTTGTAGACCACGTCGAGGATGACTTCCATGCCGGCCGCGTGCAGCGCCTTCACCATGCCGCGGAACTCCTGGGTCTGCTGTCCCAGCGAGCCCATCGCCGAATAGCCGTGGTACGGCGCGAAGAAGCCGAGGGTGTTGTAACCCCAGTAGTTGCGCAGCCCCAGGTCGTGCAGCCGGTTGTCGTGCACGAACTGGTGCACCGGCATCAGCTCGACAGCGGTCACGCCGAGGCCCTTCAGGTGCTCGATGATCGCCGGGTGGCCGATCGCCGAGTACGTCCCCCGCATGTCCTTGGGGATCTCGGGGTGCCGCTGGGTGAGCCCCTTGACGTGGGTCTCGTAGATCACCGAGTGGTGGTACGGGATGTCCGGCCGCCGGTCGTTGCCCCAGTCGAAGTACGGGTTGACCACCACGCCCTTCGGCATGTACGCCGCCGAGTCCAGATCCGACATCTGGTCCGGGTTCGCGAAGTCGTACGCGTACAGCGACGGATGCCAGTCGATGTCCGAGTCGACGGCCCGCGCGTACGGGTCCAGCAGCAGCTTGTGCGGGTTGCAGCGCAGTCCGCGGTGCGGCTCGTACGGCCCGTAGACGCGGTAGCCGTACCGCTGTCCCGGCTCGACGCCCGGTAGGTAGGCGTGCCAGACGAACGCGTCCTGCTCGTGGAGCTGGACCTTCCGCTCGTTGCCGGAAGGGTCGAACAGACAGAGCTCGACCGCCTCGGCCACCTCGGAGAAGATCGCGAAGTTCGTCCCCGTCCCGTCGTACGTAGCGCCCAGCGGGTACCTATGGCCAGGCCAGACCTGCATAATCGTGCTCCTACCCCTCGGCCGTCCCCTGTGATCACGGCCAGCGGGCGGACGTATGCCCATCCAAGGGACGGGTTAATCCTTCGCGGCCACGTCTTCGCCATTGTTGCGGACGCATCCGCCGTCGTCGGCCCGACCGCCGGTTAGCCCTGATATCTCCCTCTCCTGGGGTTTAACCGGGCCGGTTTGTGAGCATGAAGCCGCCGTGCCGCGAACTGATCACATCGTTTTCGGGCCGCAGATCTGTGGCTCGCTCAGCTCCGAGGCGGGAACCGGCCGGGAATGGCTGGTCACCGACGGAACGGGCGGGTACGCCTCGGGGACGGTCAGCGGTTTGCGGACACGACAGCAGCACGCCCTGCTCACTGTCGACGGTCAGGTCGCGCTCGCGGCGCTGGACCTGACGGTCTCGTTACCCTCCGGGGCCAAGGTCGCGCTGTACACCCACGAGTGGGAGTCCGGCGCGATCGACCCGGACGGGCACCGGCACCTGGAAACCTTCACCCTCCAGGACGGCCTGCCCCGCTGGCGCTGGCGGATCGGCGACGTGGTCATCGAGCGGGAGATCGCCCTGCGGCACGGGCACCCCTCGCTCGCCGTCGTGCACCGGGTGGTCAGCGCGCCCGGCCCGGTCGGGCTCGCTGTCACGGCCATGTGCACCTGGCGGCCGGTGGACGCGGCACGGCACGCCGGCGGTCCGCCGCTGAGCATCGAGCCGGTCGCCGACGGCGTCGTGGTGGCGGATTCCTACCGGCTCGCCGGTCCGGGCTGGCAGCCCGGCGGCCTCTGGCACCTAGGCGTGCGCTCCCGGGCCGGCCACCACACCGAGGATCTCTGGCTGGCCGGCACCTTCTTCCAGCAGGCCGGCCCCGGCGAGCTGATGGAGATCTCCGCCTGGGGCGGCACGCTGGGCGAACGACCGCCGGCCGCGTCGGTGGTCATCGCGGCGGAGCGCGAGCGGGCTCATCGCCTGGTCACCCATGCCAAGACGGAGGGGTACGCGGAACAGCTCACCGTGGCGGCCGACAAGTTCGTGATCACCGGCCCGGACGGGCCCGCCGTGGTGACCGGATATCCATGGGCCGGCCGCGACCCGGCCGAGGCGATGGCCGCCTACGAAGGCCTGTTCCTCGACACCGGCCGCGCCGACGAGGGCCGGGAACTACTGATCAACTGGACCCGCGCGGCCACCCGGGCCACTGAAGCGCCGGCCGCCCCGGAGCCGGCGGAGGCGCCGCTGTGGCTGGTGCACGCGGTGGACCGGCATGTCACCCGGACCCGGGACACCGACCTGGCCGCGCAGCTCGCCACCCCGCTGGCCCGGGTGCTGCGGCGCCGCCTCGGTGAGCCGGGCCCGCTCGCGGTGGACCCGGAGGACGGGCTGCTGCGCCTCACCGCCCCGGCCGGCGGCCGCCGGGAGATCGTGGCCGCGCCCCGGATCGGCAAGCCGGTCGACGTCAACGCGCTCTGGGTGAACGCGCTCGCCGCGATGTGCGAGCTGCTCGCCGAGGCGGGCCTGGACGACACCGAGCCGCGCACCCGGCACGCCCTCGCCCGCGACTCCTTCCTGCGGCGCTTCCCGGCTCCCGAGGGCTGGCTCTACGACGTGGTGCAGGGCCCGGCCGCCATCTACCCGCTCGGCGCCGGCACCCACCACGACGACCCGTCGCTGCGCCCGCACCAGCTGCTGGCCTGGTCGTTGCCGCACGCACCGATGCGCGGCCGGTACGACGGCGCCGCGGTCCGCGCGGCCGGCGAGCACCTGCTCACCCCGCTCGGGCTGCGCACGCTGGCCCCGAGCGAATACGGATATCAGGGCCGCCGGGACGGCCTGGTCCGCCCGTGGCTGATCGGCCCGTACGCCGACGCCTGCGCCGCGGTCGGCCGGCCGGTCGACGGCCTGCTCACCGGCCTCGAGGCGCACCTGTCCGAGTGGGGGGCCGGCTCGATCAGCGAGAGCGCCGACGGCGAGGCCCCGTACGAGTCGACCGGCAACCCCTTCTCGGCCCTGGCCGTCGCCGAGGTTCTGCGAGTGAAACAGAGGTACACCTCATGACCCGGATCCTGATGCTCTCCTGGGAGTACCCGCCGCTGCTGGTGGGAGGCCTGGGGCGGCACGTGCACGCGCTGGCGACGTCGCTGGTCGCCGCCGGGCACGAGGTCACCGTGGTCACCCGGCACGCCCCCGGCGCGCTGCGCGAGGAGTACACCGAGGGCGTCCGGGTGATCCGCACCCCGGACGACCCGCCCGCGTTCGACACCGCCGGCGGCAACTACCTGGGCTGGGCGATGGCGTTCAACCACACCCTCACCCGGGCCGCCCTGCGCGCCGCCCGCACCGGGCGGTACGACGTGGTGCACGCGCACGACTGGCTGGTCGCGCACTCCGCGGTGACCCTGCGCGACCACCTCGACATCCCGCTCGTGGCCACCGTCCACGCCACCGAGTCCGGCCGTCACCAGGGTTACCTGCCGCACGACCACAACCGGACCATCGACGACGTCGAGCGCTGGCTGACCGCCGAGGCGGTCCGGGTGATCGTCTGCTCGGAGTACATGAAGCAGGAGGTCGGCCGGCTCTTCGCGGTGCCCGCGTCGCGGACCGACGTGGTCTACAACGGCGTCGACGCGCTGCGCTGGCGGGCCCGGCCGCGCGCGGTGGCGATCGCCCGCGCGGAGTATGCCGGGGACGGCCCGCTGGTCAGCTTCGCCGGGCGCCTGGTCTACGAGAAGGGCGTGCAGCATCTGCTGGCCGCGACGCCGCTGCTGCGGGACCGGTACCCGGGGCTGCGCGTGGTGATCGCCGGCGACGGCCCGTACCGGCGCGAGCTGGAAGCGATGGCGACGCCCGGGGTGACGTTCGCCGGCTTCCTCGGCGGGCACGACCTGACCGCACTGATGGGCGCCTCCGACTGCTACGTGGTGCCGAGCATCTACGAGCCGTTCGGCATGGTCGCGCTGGAGGCGGCCGCGGCCGGCACCCCGGTGGCGGTCGCCGACACCGGCGGCCTGGCCGAGATCGTCGAGCACGGTGTGAACGGCGTGAAGTTCGCGCCCGGCGACCCGCACGCGCTGGCCGCGGCGACCGCCCGCGTACTCGCCGACCGCGACTACGCCCGGGCCGTCGCCCTGCGCGCACACCAGCGGGTGCGGGAGGACTTCAACTGGCCGGGGATCGCCGCGCAGACCGCCGCCGTCTACGACCGGGCCCGCGCCTCGGACGCCGGCCGGGTCTCCCGCGAGGCGGAGAGCGTGCTCGCCCACGTCCCCACCACCCGCTACCCCACCCACGTCTGACCGCAGGCCGATCGAGTGTTCACATACAACGGGTTCGCGTTGCGGAAGCCGGCCCGTAGGATCCCCGGGCATGGGCAAAGGCGTACACATCCAGGAGCTGCCCGGCGTCGGCACGCGCTATGACATCGGGCTCGGCAGCGGTGGGCAGCGGGTGTCCGTCGTGGTGTCGCGGGACGGAAAGCGACATCTCTACGTCTTCGAGGACAGCGGGGACGAGCCGGACGCGGTCCTGGAGCTCACCGAGGAGCAGGCGCGTAAGGTCGGCGCGGTGCTGTCCGGCACCTATTTCGTCGACTAGGAACCGCCGATGCACGCCAATCTGGTCGGCCTGGGCGCTCTGATCCTCATCGCCGGGCTGCTGGCCCGCCTCGGCCGGCGCTTCCGCCTGCCGACCGTGCCGTTCTTCATGCTCGCCGGCATCCTGCTCGGCCCGTACACGCCCGGCCCGACGCTCTTCGAGCACCCCGAGGACCTGGACATGCTGGCCCTGCTCGGGCTGGTGCTGCTGCTGTTCCACCTCGGTGTCGAATTCCCCGTCCAGCAGGTGCTGGGCAGCGGCAAGCGGCTGTTCGCGGCGGCCGGCGCCTACATCGGCATCAACATCGGGGCCGGCCTGGGCCTGGGATTCGCGCTCGGCTGGGGCACCGAAGAGGCGTTCGTGATCGCCGGCGCGGTGGGCATCTCGTCGTCCGCGATCGCCACCAAGCTTCTCATCGAGTTGCGCCGGCTGGCCAACGCGGAGACCCCGGTCATCCTCGGCGTGATCGTCATCGAGGACCTGTTCCTCGCGCTCTACCTCGCGCTGCTCACCCCGATCCTGTCCGGCGCCGACTCGGCCGGCGAGCTGGCGCTGCGCATCGGGATCAGCTTCGGCTACCTCGCGCTGCTGTTCGCGGTGGCCCGCTGGGGCGCCCGGCTGGTCGGCAAGGTGATCGACAGCCGCGAGGACGAGCTGCTGGCGATCCTGATGGTCGGCCTGGTCGTGCTGGTCGCCGGGCTCTCCGCCGAGGTCGGCGTCTCGGACGCGATCGGCGCCCTGATGATCGGCCTGGTGGTGGCCCGCACCTCGGTCAAGGAGCGGGCGGAACGGCTGGTGCTGCCGCTGCGGGACGTCTTCGCGGCGATCTTCTTCGTGGCGTTCGGGATGAGCATCGACGTCGGCGCGATCGGCTCGGTGGCCGTGCCGGTGCTGATCGCGGTCGGCATCACGGTGGTCACCAACATCACCGCCGGCCTGATCACCGCCCGGCTGTTCGGCCTCAACCAGCGCGGCGCGGCGAACGTCGGCCTCACCGTGCTCGGCCGCGGCGAGTTCTCGCTGATCCTGGCCACCCTCGCGCTCGGCGCCGGGCTGGATGAGCGGATCGGCCCGTTCATCGCCCTCTACGTGCTGGTGCTGGCCGTGCTGGCACCGATCCTGGCGGCCAACTCGCAGATGCTCGCCCGGATCCTGCCGGACCGGCTGCTGCACGACCGCTGGCGGTACGTGCGGGAGGAGACGATCAGCACGGCCTGCACCCACATGGACCGGATCCAGATCACCGAGACCGACACCGACGTGTGCGAGCAGTGCGTCGAGACCGGCGACACCTGGGTGCAGCTGCGGATGTGTCTCAGCTGCGGCGAGGTGGGCTGTTGCAACGACTCGGTGAACAGGCACGCGGACGCGCACTTCCAGGACACCCAGCACCCGATCATCCGATCGCTGCAGGACGGCGACGGCTGGCAGTACTGCTACGTCGACGGTGTGCTGGTGCGGGAGCCGGCCGGGTCAGCCTAGCGCCTGGTGCGGGAAGCACCAGCGCCACGACTCACCCGGCTCGTAGGAGCGCATCACCGGGTGGTCGGTCTCGTCGTGGTGGTACGACATGTGCCGCCGCGGTGAGGAGTCGCAGCACCCGACGTACCCACAGGTCAGACAGCGCCGCAGGTGCACCCAGTCGGTGAAGCCGGCGTGCACGCACTCCGGGCAGCCGCCCTCGTACGGCGCGCGCGGCGCCGGGTCGCCGGCCTCTTTCAGGTGCTCACAGCTCAATGCTCACTCCGTTGCAGCTGGGACTCTTCCAGGTCTAGCTCACGCTGGGCGCGGACCAGCACCTCCTCGGGGATCCGCCCCTCGTTCCGGGCGATCTTGAAGACGTGCCGTTCGGCCTTGATCATCTCGCGTCGCAACCGCCCGTACGCCGCCGACGGGGTCTCCCGCGTCTGGCTGCCCAGACGTTCCCAGGCGTTGTTCGACCGGTTCGCCACCCGCGCCCGCAGCCGGTCCACCACCTCGGGCGGCGCGTCGCCGGCGTGCTCCTCCAGCGCCTCGAGAGCGGCCTGGCCCGCGGAGTGCTGCACCCCGGCCTCGGCCAGCGCGTCCTCGGTGGTGGTGTCCTCCCGGACGTCCAGTTTCTTCGCGAGAACCGGAAGCGTGGTCCCCTGCACCAGCAGGGTGAGCACGATGATAGCGAACGCCACGAAGACGAACAGGTCACGAGGATAGATCGGGACGCCGTCGGCACCCGGCATCGGCAGGGTCTGCGCCGCCGCGAGCGTCACCACGCCGCGCATGCCGGCCCAGGCCACCACGGTCGGCACCGTCGCCGGCGGCCGGGCCTCCCGGTTGCGGATCCGCGGGACGAGCCTGGCCAGATAGGTCGCCGGGTACATCCAGGCGAACCGGATGCCCACCAGCAGGACGAAGACGGTGCCGGTGATCAGCACGGTGGTCCGGAGATCCGTCTCGATGGCGCCGACCACCGCCCGCAGCTGCAGGCCGACCAGCAGGAAGACGACACCCTCGAGCAGGAAGACGATCAGTCGCCAGACCGCGTCCATCTGCAGTCGGGAGGTGGCCGAGAGCAGGTAGGGGATCCGGTGACCCAGATAGAGCCCGGCGATCACGACGGCCACGATGCCGGACATGTGCAGGCTCTCCGCGACGATCACCACCACGAACGGGGTGAGCAGCGACACCGCGTCGTCCAGCAGCGGGTCCTCGATCTTCTTGTGCAGCCGGGCCGCCACGACTGCGAAGACCAGGCCGATCACCAGGCCACCGCCGGCCGTCTCCAGCACGTCCAGGGTGATCTCCCAGAACCCGATCGCGGCGCCGGACAGCGCGGCCACTGCCACCCGGACCATGACCAGCGCGGTGGCGTCGTTCAGCAGGCTCTCGCCCTCGAGGATCGTGACGACGCGGCGCGGCAGGCCGACCCGGCGGGCGATCGCGGTGGCGGAGACCGCGTCCGGCGGCGCGACGATCGCGCCGAGCGCCACGCACGCCGCGAGCGGAACTTCGGGCAGAAGCAGGTGTACGGCGTACCCGATCACCAGCGCGGTCAGCACCACCAGACCGACCGCGAGCAGCAGGATCGGCCGAAGCGCGAGGCGGAACGCGGGCACCGAGGTCTGCAGCGCGGCCACGTAGAGCAGCGGCGGCAGGATCCCGATCAGCACCAGTTCCGGCTCGAGGTGCGCCTGCGGGAAGCCGGGGACATAGGACAGGGCGAGCCCGGCGACGAGCAGAACCAGGGGCGCCACGAAGCCCAGCCGGCGGGCCAGTGCCGCGCCGACGACCGAGATCGCCACGAGGACGACAGTGTCGTCGATGCTCTCCATGCCGGGAAGCTTAGAGAGTCGTCTACGTCTTCCCCTACGTGGTGCTTACCACCTCTGAGCGGGCAATCGTCGCGGTGATGGTGCCGTCCACGCCCGCGCGGGTCTTCACAACGTCGACCGAGAAGACGTAGGGGGTGCCGGGCTCCAGCCCGGTGACTGTGGCGCTCACCTCACCGCACTTCGCCGGGGCGGCCCGCGTCCAGCCGACCTCCCGCTGAGCGCCCACCTCGAGGTCCTGGCTCATGGCGGTCACCCGGTAGTCGATGATGTTGCCACCGCCGGGGTGATACCAGGTGACCACGGCGGTGGTGCTGCCCGGCACGACGGCGAGGCCCTCGATCCCGGCCATGCTCTGCACCGGGGTGCACGTCGGGCCGGGCGTCGCGGCCGGCGGCCTGGACCCGGCGGGGAACGTGGGCAGGGCCTCCGCCGGGGTCGGCGAGGCGGTGCCGCGCTTGACGGTGGGCGACGGTGTGGCCTTGCCCTCATCCACCATGATCCAGTCGGCGCCGCCGCGCGCGGCGTCCTCCTCGGCCGCCCCGCCGGAGGAGGACCCGGCGCCGCAGCCCGCGAGCAGCAGCGGCAACGCGATGACGATGGCCTTCCGATATCCCAGCACGTCAGTCACGTTCGGGCCGGGCCCGACGATGCTTAGCCCTTTCGGAAGCGGATCCGGGCGCGGTCGGCGAGGTCCCTGGTGGCCGACGAGTTGACCCAGTAACCGAGGATCATGCCGGCGCCGGGAATCATCTTGGCGAACACCTTGCGGGCCGCGCGGACGCCGGCCATCTGTGCCAGCCGCACACCGAGCGAGACCATCACCCGGGCCAGTGGGCGCTGCGACGCCCCGGTGAACAGGCGCCCGGCGCGTTCCCGGCCGGCCGCGACGCCCAGCGCGATCCGGGCGGTCTCGGCGACCCGGTGCACGCGCTGCAGGATCAGCAGGTCGGTGGCGCGTTCCGGGGCGGCCGGGTCGGCGCCGTACGCGGCGGCGATGTGCAGGATCATCCGGGCCTGCGTCCAGGCGAGCACGCCGACGTCGAGCACCGCGCCGGGCAGGCCGGCCGCACCGGACACCGCCCCCGACACCTTGGCCAGCGTGGTGAAGCGTTTGACGGCGAGGATCGCCAGTTCGTCGGGGTCCAGGTCGGGGCGCTCGGCCCGGGTGCGCTCGGCCCAGGCGGCCGCTTCCGGGCCGATCCGGCGGACCGCTTCCAGGGCGAGGTGCTCAGGGGCGTACTGCGGGTCGGCCTTCATCCGGGCCCACAGCGTGCCGGGAGGGGTCGTGGTGTCGTCCGCGGTGGTGATGGGATGCGTCACAGATCACTCCAAGGGGGTCTGCATCCCAGTGTGACCGGTGGGCGCACGTAGTCGATCATCAGTGGGGTACTGGCCGGAATGAACGGCGCCGGTGCATGGTTGGCAGAAGAACCCGCGGACGCGGGCATCGCTAATAGGAGGACCGCAGAGTGCTCGACCCACACGGGCTCTACGAGGTGGCCGGCGACCTGCCCGACCTGGACGGCCCGGTGCTCGTCCAGGCACTCACCGGCTTCGTCGACGCGGGCAGCGCGATCCAGCTGGCCCGGGAGAACCTGCTGGAGCACCTGGAGAGCGAAGTCGTCGCGACCTTCGACCTGGACCAGCTCCTCGACTACCGCTCGCGGCGTCCGCCGATGATCTTCGTGGCCGACCACTTCGAGAGCTACGAGGAGCCCAGCCTCGCCCTGCACCTGGTCACCGACCAGCTCGGCGCCCAGTTCCTGCTGCTCGCCGGTCCCGAGCCGGACCTGCAGTGGGAGCGGTTCATCAAGGCCGTCACCGAGCTGATCGACCGGCTCGGCGTCCGGGTCACCGTCGGCCTCAACGCCATCCCGATGGCCGTGCCGCACACCCGCCCGGTCGGCGTCACCGCGCACGCCACCGACAAGCGCCTGCTCGGCGACCACGAGTCCTGGCTGCAGCGGGTGCAGGTGCCGGCCAGCGTCGGCAACCTCCTGGAGTTCCGGCTCGGCAACTCCGGCCACGACGCCCTCGGGTACGCGGCGCACGTCCCGCACTATCTGGCCCAGACCGGCTATCCGGCCGCCGCCGAGGTGCTGCTCGACTCGGTCTCCACCAGCACCGGCCTGGCCCTGCCGACCGGCGGGCTGCGCGAGGCGGGCAAGCTGGTCCGCGAGGAGGTCGACAAGCAGATCGCCGACGACGAGCAGGCCGGCCGGCTGGTCACCTCGCTGGAGGCGCAGTACGACGCGTTCGTCCGCGGGCGGCAGGGCAACCTGCTGGCCGACTCGGACACGCCGCTGCCGACCGCCGAGGAGCTCGGCGCCGAGCTGGAGCGCTTCCTCGCCGAGCAGAGCCGGGACGACGGCTAGCCCCTGATCATCTTCTCCAGCACGCCGGGGAGCTGGGCGTCCCAGTAGTCCCAGGTGTGACCGCCCGGGCCGAAGCCGGCGTCGAGCTCGACGCCGGCCGTCGCGCAGGCCTGGACGAACCGGCGGTTCTGCGCCAGCAGGTGATCCTCGGTACCGCAGCGCAGCGTCAGCCGCGGCAGCGCCGGCCGGTCGGCGACCCGGATCAGGTGCATCAGATCCTCGTCGCCGCCGGCGACGTGCCGGTCGGCGAAGACCCGGGCCACCAGGGCGCGCATGTGCGGCCTCTGATCATGTTCCTGGATGTACGCGAGATCGAGCGCACCGGACAGCGTCGCGGCGGCTGCGAACCGCTCCGGCTCCCGCAGCGCCCACTTGATCGCGCCGTAACCGCCCATCGACAACCCGGCGACGAACGTGTCCTCGCGCCGCGTCGACACCCGGAAGAACCGGCTGACCTTCTCCGGCAGCTCCGCCGAGAGGAAGTCCCAGAACCGCATGCCGTACGCCTCGTTGGCGTAGAAACTGCGGTGCACCTGCGGCATGACCACGGCCAGTCCGTGCTCCTCCGCATAGCGCTCCACCGAGGTGAAGCGGGTCCAGCCGGTGTGGTCGTCGGTGAGACCGTGCAACAGGTAGAGCACCGGTGGCGGGTCCGCGGCGTCGCCCTGCGGCAGCAGCACCGTCATCGAGGTGCTCAGCTCCAGCGCCTCGGAGTCGAAGTCACAACGGATCAGGGCCATCCCGCCAGTCTGGGCGATGGCAGCGGCGTCACGCCGGCCGGTCCGGCGCCGTCCCTAGGCGTGGAACCCCTCCCCGTTGAACTGCTTGAAGTCCTCGAACGCCGGCTCGAACGGCGGATCCGGAAGCCGCACCGCCCGGCAGCGCTGCCCGGCACCGGGGATCGGCGTCCAGCCGAGGTTCCGCTCGTAGTAGTGCACTGCGGTGCGCACCGAGGGCGCGGCGTAGTCGTCGAGCACGATGAGGCCGCCCGGCCGAACGATCTTGCGGAGGAAGTAGAAGTCGACGAAGACCTCGTGGAAGCGGTGGCTGCCGTCGACGAACGCGGCGTCGGCCCGCAACCCCTCGGCGATCAGCTTCGGCAGGGCGAGTGAGGACGGCTCGGTGCGGAGCGTGGTGATCCCCTCCAGGCCGGCCTCGCGCAGGGCGTCCCAGCCGACGTTGTGGTAGGCCTCCTGCTGGAAGGGGTCGATCACGATGTGCCGTGCGCCCTTCTCCCCAGCCCTCTTCTTCGTGGCCAGTGCCTCGCCGATCGCCAGTGCCGAGCTGCCGTAGGCGAGGCCGATCTCCACGACCGTCGTGGCGCCCTCGGCGATCAGGAGGTCCCGGAGCAGATCGCAGTCGCGCTCCGGCAGGGTGACCGTCTCGAAGTCCAGCTCCGGGCCGCGGGTCCACACCGGACCGTCCTGCGCGAGCCGCCGGCGCACCGCCGCGATCCGTGTTCCGAGCTCCTCCGTCATGCCGCCCAGTGTGGCATCGGGCGGTTGGGAATGTCGTACCCGTCGATTAGTATGTATGTACGAAAGAGGGGCCCTGAGCTGCGGATCTTCAGCCCTTGATCGAGTGCGGGAGCATGCGCAGCGCGAGTGAGGAGACCGACGTGACCACGTCCAGCCTGTCCACGATCTCGACCAACCCCGTGCCCGTGATCCCTCCCTATGCGACCATGCTCGGCTTCACGCGGTACGTGTCTCGCACCGGCCCCGCCAAGGCGACGTTCGTCGGCGGTCTCCGCCGCCAGCGGGAGCGGCGCAGCGGGTTCAACCCGCACGGCCAGCTGGTCAAGGCGTTGAAGGCGGACATCGCCTTCCGCACCGGCGGCAGCTACCTCCGTGGCGTGACCGACCTGGTGAAGGACCGGTGGAAGCCGCTCTACGAGTCGCTGCGCGCCGGCGCCCGCACCTATCTGGCCTCCCTCGGTGACCCGGAGCAGGTCAGCCTCGCGCAGACCCGGGACGCCATCGCCACCGTCGGCCCGCTCGCCGTGAAGATCAACCCGCACTTCGGCCTGCGCTTCGCCGACGGGCGCCGGGAGGCCGTCCGGCTGCACTTCGACGAGGAGCCGCCGAGCGCGGAGATCACCACCGCGATGCTGCACCTGATGGCCCGCCACATGGACCAGATCCTGCCCAACGCCGAGCCGGTCCTGGTCGACCTGCGGCGCGGCGTCACCCACCGCATCGACCCGGCAGCCAAGCCGGGCGACGTCGAAAGCTGGCTGGCCGGCGAGGCGGCCGCCTTCACCGCGATGTGGGCCGCCACCGCGACCTCTGCGGCCTGACAACCCAGCGGCAGCCACCACGATCGCGGCGGCCTGACAACCCGGCGGCAGCCGCTGCGATCACGGCGGCCCGACAACCCGGCGGCAGCCGCTGCGATCACGGCGGCCCGACAACCCGCCGCCCGCCGCCGCGATCCCGGCGGCTTGAGAGCCGGCTCCTTCGCGGGGCAATCGTCGGCCCCCGGCGCTGTTCGTGGCGCCGGGGGCCGACGTCTGCCGCTGAACGGCTAGGCTGCCTGGCGTGAGTCCGTTTCCCGGCGTTCTGCCGCCGCCGCGCTCCTGACGGGAGCGCCTGCCGCGCCGATCGGGCCGGGCCCGGTCGGTGACCCGATCGGCCAACGCTCGGTCGGTGACGTCGCGCTGCGCTCCCGGCGCCGGCCCTGACCGACTCACTTTTCTCCGCGGAGCGCGCGTGTCAACTTCCGTCTCTCGTCACACCTCGGCCGGCATCCGGCTGAGCCTTCTGCACCTGTCCATCGCCGGGATCCTCTGGGGCACCACCGGCGTCGTCGTCCAGGTGGTCGCCGAACGCACCGGACTGGGCGCTTTGGCCATCGGCTTCTACCGGCTCGCCGTCGCCGCCGTGGTGCTCCTCGCCATCGGCTTCCCGGCCCGGCGGCGGATCCTGGCGGCGTTCCGGGCGGCACCGGCGGCCACCGCCGCCGCCGGTGCCGGCCTGGCGACCTACCAGGCGCTGTACTTCGTCGCCGTCCGGCTGGGCGGCGTCAGCGTCGCCACGGTGGTCAGCCTCGGCCTGGCGCCGGTGCTGCTGAGTGCCTGGGAGACGCTGCGCAGCCGGCAGCGCCCGAGCGCTGCCACGCTCGCCGCCTCGGCCGCGGCAATCCTCGGGCTCGGGCTGATCGGCGGCGCCACCGTCGAGCCCGGCGCGGCCACCGCCGGGTGGGGCCTGCTCGCGGCGGTCGCGTCCGGAGTCGTCTATGCGGCGTCCACTGCGATCAGCAGGCACACTGCCCAGGGCGTACCCCCGTTGACCCTGACCACCCTGTCCTGCGTGATCGGCGCCGCCGGCCTGGCGCCGATCGCCGCGGTGGAGGGTCTGACCTTCAGCCCGGAGCCGGCGCCGGTCGCCCTGCTGATCTACGCCGGGGCCGTCACCACGGCGCTGGCCTATGCGCTGTTCTACTCCGGCCTGCGCCGCACCTCCGGCAGCGTCGCCGTCGTCGTGACCTTGCTGGAACCGCTGACCGCCGCGCTGCTCGCCGTCCTCCTGATCGGCGAACCACTGGGCGGCGCCACGATCGCCGGCGGGGCGTTGCTGCTGGGCGCCGTGGCAAGCCTGTACCTGCGAACCGAGGACAGGCCTGGCTGAGTTCCCGGCGGGCTCGGGCACGCACGTGATGACCGCCGAGCCGGCGTGAAGGTGCGTGCCCGATCGGGCCGGCGACAAACGGAGGAGCGACGGTGACCGGAACGGCAGGATTTTTCTGGGTATCGGCGCGGGAACTTCTTAGGTGCGGGCCGGTTGCGACGATTACCCCGGTGGAAGGCACAGGCAGAACCTCGGGGGGCGTTCGGCCATGAAGAAGATCGCGGGATGGGTCACGCTGGCGGCGGCGGTGGGTCTGGCCGGCTCGGTCGTTCAGCCGGGGGCGGCGCAGGCGGCCGGAACGGCGCTCGCCGGGACGACGGTTGCCGAGACGGCGGGGACGGTCGCCGGGACGGCGGGGACGGCTGCCGGGACGGCGGCGGTCACGCTGCCGAGCATGGTGGCGTACGTCCGGGGCGGCGACATCTACGTCAGCCGGGGCGCCGCCGAGAAGCGCCTGACCACCGGCGGCGGTCACGCCCGGCCGCAGTGGTCGCCGAACGGGCAGCAACTCGCCTTCCTCAAGTCCGGCCAGTTGTGGACCATGAAGGCGGACGGCACCAGCCGACGGCGGCTCACCACCCGCACGGCGGCCGGGCCGTCCTGGTCACCGGACGGGAAGTGGCTCGCGTTCGGGTCGCTCTCCTGCTCGGGCGGGCCCGGGGTGTACCGGATCTCGGCGACGTCCACGACCGCCGCGCCGCAGGTGCTCTTCCCGCGGGACTGCCGCACGGAACCCCTGCCCGCCGAGACAGCGGTCAGCGCGCGGAGCGGGTCGACGTCACTGAACGACCGGCTGCGGGTGGACGACGCGGTGGCGTGGTCACCGGACGGCACCCGGCTGGCCTTCCGCGGCGGGGACTGCGAGTCGATCTACGACGCCTGCCTGAGCATCGGGACGATCGCCTCCGGCGCGGAGAAGACCGTCGCGGCGTACGGCGGAGGTGGCGTCCAGAACAGCGGTTTCGCGGTGGTGCCGAGCTGGCGTTCGGACGGGGCGAAACTGGCGTTCACGGCGTACCAGGAGGGTGAGACCGCGGCCGAGAGCAAGCCGGTGCACCTGGTCGAGTACGACACCGTGACCGGGGCGAAGCGCACCATCGGTGGCGCGCTGGACCGGGAGCTCTCCTACGTCGACGCGAGCCGGGCCGTGGTCACCAGCCACAACGCGGGCGGCTCGTGGGTCACCGTGGTCGGGCTGGCCGACGGGGCCCGCACTCCGTTCCGCTCCGGCTCGCAGCCCAGCGTCCAGCCCGTCACCCGCTGACCCAGCCGGCTCCCAGCGCTGTCTCGGGCGAGACAGCGCTGGGAGCCGGCTGGATGTGATCGAGCGGTTGCCGTTGAGCCGGGCGGCGCGGCCGGGCGGGTCCGGCGGACGGTGGGTGGCGGGGCGGTCCGGCGGACGGTGGGCGAGGCGACGGGGTAGTGCAGCCGGGCGAGGGCAGTGCGGCCGGGCGGGGCGGCGGAGCAGTGCGGCCGCGCGGGGCGGCGAGCCAGTGCGGCCGGCGGCGGGGCGGGGCGGGGCGGGGCGGTGGATTTCGTCAGGGTGGAGGGCGGCTCTATCGTTGGGGCCGCCATGAGTGAGACCGAGACTGCCGGACATCGCCCCATTCGCACGTTCCATCCGCGACGCGGCCGGATGAGCGCCCGCCACTTCGAGGCGCACGAGGCGCTGTGGCCGCGGTTCGGCCTGACCGTCACCGACGGCGATCGGAGCCGTCTCGACCTGGGCGAGTTGTTCGGGCGCCGTGCTCCGGTCGTACTCGAAATCGGTTTCGGCATGGGCGACGCGACCGCGGCGATGGCCGCGGCAGATCCGGGCCGGAATTTTCTCGGGGTCGAGGTGCACACACCCGGCATCGGCAACCTGCTGGCTGTGGTCGGTGAGCTGGGCCTGACCAACGTTCGGGTGGCGCACGGCGACGCGATGCAGCTGGTGCACCGGATCGCACCGGGCACGCTGGACGCCGTGCACGTCTTCTTCCCCGATCCGTGGCCGAAGGCGCGGCACCACAAGCGGCGGCTGATCCAGCCGGCGAACGTCGCGCTGCTGCGGGACCGCCTGCGCCCGGGCGGGGTGCTGCACTGCGCGACGGACTGGCCGGACTACGCGGTGGCGATGGCGGAGACGCTGGACGCGGATCCGGGGCTGACGCGCCTGCCGGCGACGCCGCACGATCGGCCCGAGACCAAGTTCGAACGGCGCGGCGCGGCGGCGGGCCGGCCGATCACGGATCTGCGGTACGCGCGAGGCTGACCGCTTCGTGCGATCACGGAGATCGGGCCCTGTGCGCGGTCACGGTCCGGCAATTTGCCGCTTTTAGCCCTTTCGCGCCTCTACCCTGAGGTGTGGAGGTCAAGGCCATGCGGCGAGAGGACCCCGGCGTCGGCGCCGGGCGGCCCGACCGGGCGCCTGCGGCGGAAGCCGCGGCACCCGCACGCCCGGCCGCGCCGCACGGGGGGACGGCCGTCGAGGAGCACCCGGGCACACCGGCGCGCGCGATCGGGAGCGAGCCGGCGAACGCGACCGGCACCGGGCCGGCGTCCGCCACCGGGAGCGAGCCGGCGTCTCCCAACGGGAGCGAGCGGGCGGACAGGCCGGCGGGGGCGCGGGGCGGGCACCACTCGCAAGCGCTGCGGGACGCGCTCGCCGAGGCGACGGCCGACGGGCCGGGTCTGCACCGCGGCGTACTGACCAGCGGCTCGGCGGACCAGCTGGCCGCCCTGATGGCCCGCGCCGCCCGGGTGCCCAGTGCCAGCATCCAGTTCGTCGAGGGTGACCGGCTGCGGCTCTACGGCAGTTGGGGCATCTCCGCCGACTGGCAGGTGGTCGCCGAGACCGGGTTGGAGAAATCGCTCGGCGGCCTGGTGGTGCGCACCGGCGACACGGTGGTGATCGGCGACGTCCGGCGCGACGACCGGGTCCCCGACGGCGTCCTGCGCACCGAGGGCGGCGCCTATCTGGGGCATCCGGTGCACGACCGGCTCGGGATGGTGCTCGGCGTGTGCTGCGCGTACGACCACCGGCCGCGGGAGTGGACCGCGGAGCAGATCACCGCGGTGGCGGAGGCGGCCGAGGTGGCCACGCTGCTGATCGGTGAACAGCTGGCCCGGTACGAGCTGGAGCAGCAGCACCGCTTCCTCGACGCGGTGCTGGACAGCCTGCACGACGGGGTGGCCGCCTGTGACGCCGCCGGCCGGGTGGTGTTCGCCAACGACCGGATGCGCCGGCTCTGGGGCGAGCATCCGATCGCCGAGGTGCGCGGGCTCGCCGACGCGGCCGGGGCGCCGATGGACCGCGAAGACCTGGGCCTGTTCCGGGCACTGCGCGGGGAACGTGTGCGGGACGAGCCGATTGCCGCGGAGGGGCTCAGCCGGCGCACCCGGTACTTCCTGATGGACGCGCAACCGATCCGCGGGGTGGACGGCCGGGTGGTCGGCGCCGTGCAGGCGGTGCAGGACGTCACCCGGCAGCGCCGGGCCGAACGGTTCCGCAGCTGCGAGCTGGCGGTGACCACGGCGCTGGCCGAGGCGCCCTGCATCGAGGCGGCCGGTCCGCGGGTCCTCGAGGCCGTGGTCACGACGCTGGACTGGGTGCACGCCGAGCTGTGGATGGTGGACCAGGACATGATCCGGGCGGCGGCGCGCTGGAGTGCGCCGGGCTGGCCGGGCGGCATCCCGGTGCCCGAGGAGCTGGCGTACGGGCAGGGCCTCGCCGGACGGGCCTGGCAGGTCGACAAGCCGTTGTGGATCCGCGACGTCGGCCGCCCGCAGAGCCTGATCTCGCCGGAGACCGCGGCCGAGCGGCTGCACACCGCGCTGGCCATCCCGGTGCACGACGGCTCCGGCCCGATCGGCGTGCTGACCGTGTTCGCCGACTCGGTGGAGGATCCGGAGGACGAGCTGCTCGCCCTGATGTCCGGGATCGCCGCCCACCTCGGGCAGTTCGTCGAGCGTCGCCGGGTCGAGGACCTGCAGCGGCAGCTGACCCGGAGCAAGAACGAATATCTGGCGCTGATCGGGCACGAGTTGCGCACCCCGTTGACGTCGATCAGCGCGTACACCGAGTTGCTGCGCGAGGCCGACGAACCGACGCTGGTGCGGGACGGCCCGCGGCTGATCCGGGTGATCGAACGGAACACCAACCAGCTTCGGGAGATCATCAACGAGCTGCTGGAGCTCTCCGCGCTGGACGCCGGGCACGCGGACGTACGCCGTACCCCGATGGACCTGGCCGCAGTGGTCCGCGACGTGGTCGATCGGACCCGCACGGCGATCGACGGCGCCCCGGTGGTGATCGACGCGGACCTGCCGGGTGAGCTGATCGTCCCGGGTGACCGCGACCGGCTGCGGCACATCGTGGAGAACCTGCTGGGCAGCGCAGTCCGGTACAGCCCGGACGGCGGGCACGTCGAGGTGACGCTGCGCAGCACCGGCCGCGCCGCCGAACTGGCCGTCTCGGACGCCGCCGGCGACGTGCCGCACATCGAGCGGGAGCAGATGTTCACCGGTCTTTACCGGACGGCTCGCGGGCACGACCGGACGCTGCCGGGCAGCGGGCTCGGCCTGACCCTGAGCCGCGCGGTGGTCGAGAAGCACCAGGGCAGCATCGAGTTGACCGGCGGCGACTCGGGGACCACGGTGCTGATCCGCCTGCCCCTGGAAGTCGGCTGACACGACTCCGGCGCGGTCACGGTGTGACGAACCGGCCCGCTCCCACAGCGGGGAACGGGCCGGGCAGGAGCAGGAGCGTCAGCGGCGGGGCCGGACCACCCCCGCAGCGCCGCCGCCGCGGCGGGACGGCTCGGAGGAGGCGATGAAGCCGCCGCCCCGGGTGAACTCGATGGCGGTCGCCGCGCCCAGCTCCGGGACGTCGGTGGCGAACGAGTGGCCGAGCGCGGTGAGCGCCGGACCGTACTGCGCCCGGAACGCGGGTTCGGCCTGGATGCCGGCGGTGTTGCGCTGGGAGGCGCGGGGCGCCGCCATCGCCTGCGGCAGCGTCATGCCCAGGTCGACGCGGTTGAGCAGGAGCTGCAGGACGGTGGTGATGATGGTCGCGCCGCCGGGCGAGCCGAGGGCGAGGAACGGCTTGCCGTCGGCGAGCACGATCGTCGGGGACATCGAGCTGCGCGGCCGCTTGCCGGGGCCGGGCAGGTTGGGGTCGGGCGCGGTGCCCTGGGTGGGTGCGAAGTTGAAGTCGGTCAGCTCGTTGTTGAGCAGGAAGCCGCGACCCGGCACCACCATGGTGTTGCCGCCGGTGGCCTCGATGGTGAACGTGTACTCGACGATGTTGCCCCACCGGTCGGCGACGGTGAGGTTGGTCGTGCTCTGCCCCTGCTCGGTGGGACCGCCGGCGGGCGCCGGGGTGCAGCCGCGGGCGTTGATGTCACCCGGCGGCACCGGCTTGGTGAGCGCCGTGTCGCGGTCGATCGTGCAGGCGCGCTGCGCGGCCCAGCGGTCGGAGATCAACTTTTGGAGGACCGGCTTCTCGGTGTACGCCCCGACGTACCGATTCCGGTCGGCGAAGGCCAGGGCCGACGCTTCCAGGTAGTAGTGCAGCTTGTCGGTGGTGGTGGCCGGCCTCGGCAGGCCCTTCTCGATGATGTTGAGAGCCTCGGCGACCGCGACACCGCCGCTGGACGGCGTGTTCATGCCGTAGACGGTCAGCCCGCGGTAGTCGGACCGGATCGGGTCCGGGTGACGCAGCCGGTAACGGGCCAGGTCGGCCTTGGTGAGCGCGCCGGGGCGGATGGGGTACGCCCAGGCGCCGGTCGGGTCGTCGGCGACCGGCGGGTTCTGCACCGTCTCCACCAGGTCGTCGGCGATGGCGCCGCGGTAGAACTCCCCGGTGCCCTTCCGGGCGATCTGCCGGTAGGTGTCGGCGAGGTCCGGGTTCCGCTGGACGGAGCCGACCGCGGGCGGCGCGCCGCCGGGCAGGTAGAGCTCGCGGCTCGAGGTGAACTGGCCGAACGCGGCGGCGTTGTCGGCCACCTGCTGACGGAACGTGGCGTCGACGGTGAACCCGCGGTCGGCGACCCCGGCGGCCGGCTGCAGCAGCGTGGACAGCGACCGGGTGCCCCACTTGCGGGCGGCCGACTCCCAGGTGGCGAGCGTGCCGGGGGCGCCGACCGAGAGGCCGGAGACGCGCGCCTCGGCGAAGTCGTACGGCAGCCCGTCGGCCGGATCGATGAAGAGTCTCTCGGTCGCCGTGGCGGGAGCGGTCTCGCGGCCGTCGATGGTCGAGACGGAGCGGCGCTTCGCGTCGTAGTAGACGAAGAAGCCGCCGCCGCCGATGCCGGCCGAGAACGGCTCGGTCACGCCGAGCGTGGCGGCGGCTGCGATGGCGGCGTCGACCGCGTTGCCGCCGCGCCGCAGCACGTCCAGGCCGACCGCGGTGGCGGTGGCGTCGACGGTGGCGACCGCGCCGCCGTAACCGGTGGCGGTCGGCCCGAGGGCTGTGCTCCCGCCCGCGGCGGCGGGTGGGGACGCGACCGCGATCCCCAGGGTGGTCAGTGACAGCGCTGTCAGCGCGGGCAGGAACCGCATTCGCCCTCCAGGTAGGACAGAGTCGGTTGTCAATCATCTGCCTACCGGTTGACGAGGCGGTGCACAACCGGAGGGCGCGATGTCATCGGTTTCCGCCGGCGGCGGGCCTCAGCCGATGCCGTACGGCTCCGGCTCGATCGCCGGGCAGCTCGCCGCCGGCGCCGGCAGTCGCAGGTCGATCAGATAACGATCCACCGCCCCGCTCACGCATTCACTGCTGCCGTACGCGACGTGTCCCCACCCTTCGTAGGTGAGCAGCCGGGCGGACGGGCCGAGCTGCCGGGCCACCTGCCGCGCCCAGGTGTACGCGGTGGCCGGGTCGTGCCGGGAGTTGACCAGCAGGACCGGTCCCCGGGCCGGCTGGACGGCCCGCTGCGGGTTGACCGGTCGCGTCTCGCGGCCCAGGCACCCGGCGACGGCGGTGAGGGCGAGCGACGAGGTCAGCATCTGCGGCGCGCGCCCGGCGAGGTCCCGCAGCCGTCGGCGGTAGTCGGCGAACCCGCTGACCGGCAGCGACCAGTCCTGACAGACCACGGCCGGGAAGCTGTACGGGGTCAGGTCGAGCGGCACGGGGGCCCGGCGGGCCGCGGGCGACGGCTCGTACGCGTCGCGCAGGTAGTGGGCGAACGAGTACCACTGCGGGTCGTAGAAGGCGCTGAACGCCGCCGTCACCAGGTCCCAGACACGCAACCGGCTCGGTGGGTCGTACGGGTCGAGCAGCGTCCCGGCCTCGGCCCGGTCCATCAGCCGCGCCCAGATCGCCTTGACGTCGCGGCCGCGCAGCACGCACCGGGTGTCGCGGGCGCACCAGGCGACGAACTCGTCGAACGAGTCCTGTGCGGCCTCGGCGGCCTGGCCGAGGAAGTCGCCGACCCCGACACTGTGGTCCATCACGCTGTCCAGCACCAGCGCGCGCATCCGATGCGGGTAGTACTCGCCGTAGAGCTGCCCCATCAGCGTGCCGTACGAGGCGCCGTAGAAGTTGATCCGCGGCTCGCCGAGGGCGACGCGGACCGCCTCCATGTCGCGGACCACGCTGATCGTGTCGGCGTGCTGGTAGGACGGCCCGGTGCGGGACGAGCAGTCCGCGGCGAGCCGCTGGTTGAACGCGGCGATCTCGGCGAACTCGGCTTCGTCGGCGGGCAGCGGCGACGGTTTCGCGTCCACCAGGGCTTGATCACAGAGGACCGGCGAGCTGCGGCCGACCCCGCGCGGGTCGATGCCCACGATGTCGAAGCGCCGGCTCACGTCGGCACCGAAGAGTTCCGCGTCCAGCGCCATGGTCACCGCCGAGGCGCCCGGCCCGCCGGGGTTGACCATCAGGACGCCGAGCCGGTGCGCCGGGTCGGTGGCCGGGCGGCGGGCCAGCGCGATGTCGATCTTCGTGCCGTACGGCGTCGTCCAGTCGGCCGGCACCCGCATGGTTCCGCACTGGACGGCGTCGTCCTCGGGGCAGGGCTCCCAGTCGATCGTCGCGGCGCTGTCGAAACGGATCCGCGGCGGGACGCCGACGCCCCGGTCCGCGACGGCCGGCTGTGGCCCGTACGACAACAGGGTCGTGAGGGTGAGGATCGCGGCCGTGAGCGGCCGTCGCAGGGCCGGCAAATCCAAAGCTCGCAAGATCCCTTCTCCGCCCTGCGCGGACGCCGCGCCACGCGGCACCATCTTGGGCCGAGCCCCGCGAACGAATCAGGCGAACAGCTACATTTACCGCAGACGAGCCAGGTTGTTCCCAGCCGAACGTGGCACGGTTAAGAGATGACCTTCACCCGCTTGGCCGCGGCGGCGACGAGTGTCGCCCTGCTCGCGGCCTGTTCCGACAACGGCGCCGCCGCGCCGCCGACCGTGCCGCCGGTCCCCCCGGCCTCCGTCCGCCCGTCGGCGAGCGAGGCGGCGCCGGCCACCACCGGGACACCGGACCTCTCCGCGCCGGAGATCGTCGCGACCGGGCTCGACGTGCCGTGGGGTCTCGCCTTCCGGCCGGACGGCAGCGCGCTGGTGGCCGAACGCGACAGCGGCCGGATCCTCCAGGTCACCCCTGGGTCGCAGCCGCGTGAGGTGTATCAGGTGCCCGGCGTGGACGCGGGCGGGGAGGGCGGCCTGCTCGGCCTGGCGGTCGACGGTGACCAGGTGTACGCCTACTTCACCGCGGCCGACGACAACCGGATCGTGCGGTTCGAGCTCGACGGCGGTGGCGCCCCGGAAGTGATCTTCGACGGCATCGCCAAGGCCGGCAACCACAACGGCGGCCGGATCGCGTTCGGGCCGGACAAGATGCTCTACGTCGGGACCGGTGACGCCGGCGACGAGGCGCGGTCGCAGGACCGGGACGATCCGAGCGGCAAGATTCTGCGGCTCACCCCGGACGGGAAGCCGGCGCCGGGCAACCCGTGGCCCGGCTCACCGGTCTACAGCCTCGGGCACCGCAACGTGCAGGGCCTGGCCTGGGACGAGCAGGGACGGATGTACGGCATCGAGTTCGGGCAGAACCGGTGGGACGAGGTGAACATGATCGAGGCCGGCAAGAACTACGGCTGGCCCGAGGCGGAGGGTCGCGAGGGCGGCTCGGAGTACGCGGAGCCGCTCGTCCAGTGGAGCACCGACGAGGCGTCACCCAGCGGTGCCGCGGTCGCCGGAGACACTCTCTACGTGGCCGCGCTGCGCGGCGAACGACTGTGGACCGTGCCGCTCGGCGGCGGAACAGCCCAGGCGCGGTTCAGCGGGGAGTACGGCCGGCTGCGCACGGTCGCCGTGGCCCCGGACGGCTCGCTGTGGGTGACCACCTCGAACCGCGACGGCCGCGGCGACCCGCGCGACGACGACGATCGGATCCTCCGCTTTCCCGCTCGATGACGATTACGACACCGGCGGCAGCTGGGGCAGTGCCGAGATCGCGGTGGCGTACTGGGCCACCTGACGCTTGTTCGGCACCACCCCGTAGACGCGGAGCTGATCCTGGATCGCCTGCTTGACGACCTCCTCGGTCTGTCCACGATGCGTTTGCATGACCTTGTTGACGACGTAGTCGACACGGAGTTGCACCTGCCACCCCGGGTCCCGGCGGCCACCGGTGGCGACGCTGCTGATTGATGCGAGGGGATTCATGCCCCGGTAATCGGTCGGCGGGGAGCCGGTCTTGAAGGTTCCGGGGTGCTGCGCTACGAATCAGCACCCCGGACGCACCGGTGCGACCATCCGGACCTCAGGATCGCGGCCGATCGTCGCCTGCCGCGGGGCGCTGATCCGGCGGAAGCTCGTCGCCGTCGTCGTTCACCGGCGGCGGAGGCGGCGGGTTGAGCCGCAGCCAGAGCAGCATGAGAAGCCCCAGCGCCAGCATGCCGAGACCCATCCACAGGTTGATCCGGACACCCTGTGCCTTGTCGATCTGCGCCTGGTCGTCGAGCAGGCCGATCACCGTGACGATCAGGCCGTAGAGCACGAACAGGCCGCCGATCACGCTGCGCACGTCGAACAGCCGGGCCTTGGCCGCCACCTTCTCCTGGTCCTTGTCGCTCACGAGAACCTCCTCCTCACCAGACCGGGATGTACAGGGCGACGGCCAGCACCAGCGCGATGGTGCCGAGCAGGACCGGGTTGCGCCACCACACCTTCTCGCCGGTGATGATCACCTCGCCGGAGGTGGTCGGGCCGCCCAGGCCGTACACCAGGCCGCGCAGCTCGTCGTCGCTCTTGCCCGGCGTGAACGGGGTGACCGCCAGCGCCACCAGGACCGCGGTGACGAAGGCCAGGCCCGCGCCCCAGAAACTCTCCTCCAGGTCGGAGTTGAAGTGCAGCGTCTCGGTCAGGTGCAGGATGTAGAGCGTCAGCGAGGCCAGGAAGCCGAGCAGCAGCGACCAGAAACCGGCCCAGGCCGACATCCGCTTCCAGAACATGCCGACGATGAAGGTGGCGAACAGTGGCGCGTTGAAGAGCGAGAACAGCGCCTGGATGTAGTTCATGATGTTGTCGAAGCCGGCCGCGATGAACGCGGTGCCGATGCCGACGACGATGCCGCCGAACGTGGCGATCCGGCCCACCTTCAGGTAATAGGCGTCGCTGCGGTCCTTACGGATGTAGGTCTGCCAGATGTCGTACGTGAAGACCGTGTTGAAGCCGCTGACGTTGGCTGCCATACCGGCCATGAAGGCGGCGATCAGGCCGGTGACCGCGACGCCGAGCACGCCGTTCGGCAGCAGGTCGCGCATCAGCAGCGGGATCACGTTGTTGTAGATCAGGTCGCCCTCCTCGGCGCCGAGACCCTGGATGGTCACCAGGGCGATCAGGCCGGGAATCACGGTGATCGCCGGGACCAGCAGCTTCGGGAAGGCGCCGATGATCGAGGTACGGCGGGCGGCGTTCATGTCCTTGGCGCTCAGGGCCCGCTGCACCTCGGCGAAGTTGGTCGTCCAGTACCCGAAGGAGAGCACGAAACCCAGGCCGAACACGATGCCGATCCAGCTGGCTCCGAGCGGGTTGTCGGTGCCGCCGGTGTCCGCCCAGGTGTGCAGGCCGGGCTCACCGAGCGGGGACTGCCGGACCTTCTCGAACAGGCCGTCGATGCCGCCGACCTTGACCAGGCCGATGATGGTCAGCGGGATCAGGCCGGCCAGGATCACGAAGAACTGGAGCACCTCGTTGTAGATCGCCGAGGAGAGGCCGCCGAGCGTGATGTAGATCAGCACGATCGCGGCGCCGATCACGATCGACGTCCAGAGCGGCCAGCCCAGCAGCGCCTGCAGGATCAGGGCCAGGGCGTACAGGTTGACGCCGGCGATCAGGACCTGCGCCACCGCGAAACTGACCGCGTTGAACAGGTGGGTCGGCCGGTTGAACCGCAGCCGCAGGAACTCCGGGACGCTGCGGACCTTGGAGCCGTAGTAGAACGGCATCATCACGATGCCGAGGAAGACCATCGCCGGGACGGCGCCGATCCAGAAGTAGTGCGCGGTCATCATCCCGTACTGGGCGCCGTTGGCGGACATCCCGATGATTTCCAGGGCTCCCAGGTTGGCCGAGATGAACGCCAGGCCGGTGACCCAGGCCGGCATCGAGCGACCGGACAGAAAAAAGTCCGAACTGCTCCTGATGGCCCGGCGGGCGGCGAAGCCGACGCCCAGCACGGTGAAGAAATAGATCGCCAGAATCAGATAATCGACGAGGCCGACGTCGAGTCGAAGTCCGTCCACAGGCCCACCTCCGAGAAAAAGTCGGACGGCGGATACCCGCATTGAAGATCGTTCACACTTGGCGGTCCTTACCAGGCGGCGATCGCCTCCGGAGTCACCTCCGTGATGCTGTCGACCACGAGTTTCGCCTGTTCGAGCGCGTCCGGGGCGGGCGGGTAGACGCCGTGCGGCACCGCGATCACGGTGAGCCCGGCCGCGCCGGCCGAGCGCAGGCCGTTGCTGGAGTCCTCGATCGCGGCGCAGTCGGCCGGTGTGAGGCCGAGCCGCTCGACCGCGGTCAGATAGACGTCCGGCGCCGGCTTGCCCCGCGGCACCTCTTCGGTGGAGAGGGTCACCTCGAACTCACCGGTCAGGCCGGCGGTCTCCAGCACCTGATCGATCAGGACCCGGGCCGAGGAACTGGCCAGCGCCAGCCGGTAACGGGCGCCGAGCGCGCGGACCGTCCCGACCGAGCCGGGGATCAGCGGCAGCGCCTGCCTGTACCGCTCGGCCATCCGGCCCAGCACGTCGGCGGCCACCTGCTCGGCGGTGCGCGGCACACCCACCTCGTCGGCCAGGTGCGCGGACCACTCGCCGGTGCTCATGCCCATCATCCGGTCCTGGGTGTCGGGGAGGAACTCGCGGCCGAACTCGGCCACGTAGCCCCGGCGGACCTCCTCCCAGACCTCCTCGGTGTCGATGATCACGCCGTCCAGGTCGAAGACGACCGCCTTGATCCCGGCCACATCGTCTCGCAGTCCGCTTTTCACATCGATCACCCTACTCGGACCGGTCTGGGCTTGTACGCACAGTGACCACGGTTCGGTCCGCATAGATGATCACCCTCGACCGTCCGGCCGGTTGTCGTACGGTTGCCGCCCGGTAGCTTCGGCAGTGCACCGAATCCGAACCCGGGAGCCGCTCCAGATGCCAGTTCCGACGACGCGACGAACAGCACCTGGCAGCCGCCCCACCTCACCCTCCGTGAGCGTGGTGATCCCCGCCGGAGCCACCACGGCCGCCCTGCCCCTGATGATCGGCGCCCTGCCGCCGGTGCACGAGGTGATCGTCGTCGTCGGCCCCGACGAGGACACCGGTCTGGAGCTCCCCCGATCCGCCCGGGTGATCAAGCAGACCCGGGCCGGGCACGGCAACGCCGTCGCCTGCGGGACCGCCGCCGCCGGTGGCGACGTCGTGGTGACGATGGACGGCTCCTGCGACCCGGCCGACCTGCCCCGGTTCGTCACGGCCCTGCGGGCCGGCGCCGACGTCGTCCACGGCTCGCGTTATCTCACCGCCCGGGCCCGCTTCGCCGACCTGATCCTGCTCTGGGTGATGGGCGTGCTGTTCGGCTGCCGGGTGACCGACCCCGGCTCCGGCTATCGCGCGTTCTGGCGGGACACCGCCGTCCGGCAGGGACTCCCCCGGGTCGCCGGCTCCGAGCCCGCCCGCGGGGACGGCCCGGAGTGCGGCGCGCTGCTGACCGTGCGGGCCACCCGCGCCGGCCTGCGCGTGACCGAGCTCGCCACCGCGTCCCGCCCGGCCCTCGACCGGACCGCACCGACTTTGCTCCCGGCCGTCCGGGCGCTCGTCGCCGAGTACCGCGACCGCCGCCTGCCGGCCGGCGAGAGCGCCGGGGAGAGCATCGTCGTGATGACCGGCGCCACCCCCGAGCCGGCCGATCCGCTGATCAACGACCCGCAGCCGCCGAACCGGTATCCCGGCAACCCGGCCCGGACCTGGCCGGCCCCGAACCAGCCCCGCGTCCCGGCCGCGCGCGATCGCCAGAACGCCGGACCCCTGCCGGGCAGCCCGCAGATCGTCGACCGCCGCCGGGGCGAACGCCGCAACGGCGACCGCCGGCGTGCCGACTTCCCGGCCCTCGACCGCCGTGCCGGCGGCAGTGCCCCGCACGGCGACGCGTTCACCCGGCGGCGCTGGCGGGACAGCCGGGTCGAGGCCGAAGCGGTGCGCCGCCGCGCTCAGGACCGGCCGAACCTGCGGGTCATCAACGGTGAGGGCCGCGGCGCCGACGGCGACCGCGGCCATCTGCGGTCGGTCTGACTCAGCGGGCCCGCAGGCGCGGCAGGATCTCCGACGAGTAGAGCCGCAGGAACCGCTCCTGGTCCGGCCCGGGCGCGTGGAAGACCAGGTGCTTGAAGCCCATGTCGAGGTACTCGGCGACCTTGGCGACGTGCTCCTCCGGGTCCGACGAGACGATCCACCGGGTCGCGGTCCGTTCGACCGAGAGGGCATCGGCGAGCCGCTGCATCTCCACCGGGTCCTCGACGCCGGTCTTCTCCTCCGGCGACAGGGCCAGCGCACCCCAGTAGTGGGTGTCGTTGCGGGCCCGCTCCAGGTCGTCGTCGAACGAGACCTTGACCTCGATCAGCAGGTCCAGATCGTCGACCTTGCGGCCGGCCTTCTCGGCGCCCTCGGTGACCGCCGGGAGCAGCGTGTCGGTGTAGAGCGCGTGGCCCTTGCCGCTGGTGGTGATGAAGCCGTCGGCGATCCGCCCGGCGAGCCGGGTCGCGGCCGGGCCGGAGGCGCCGATGTAGATCGGCACCGGGGTCTCCGGCTTGTCATAGATGGTGGCGTTCGCGGTGCGGTAGAACTGCCCCTCGTGGGTGACCCGGTCCTCGGCCCACAACTGCTTGATCAGCAGCACGGCCTCCTTGAGCCGGGCGAA
Organism: Actinoplanes sp. 13; assembly: GCF_056134165.1. Taxonomy (NCBI): domain Bacteria; kingdom Bacillati; phylum Actinomycetota; class Actinomycetes; order Micromonosporales; family Micromonosporaceae; genus Actinoplanes; species Actinoplanes sp. 13. The sequence continues at coordinate 321,842 of NZ_JBVYOQ010000006.1, forward strand.
CCGCTCCTTGCCGTCCGGCCACTCGGCGCCGAGCGGGACCTCGTTGAGGGACTCGCCGGAGCCGACGCCGAGGACGGCGCGGCCCGGCGCGAGGCAGCCGAGCGTGGCGAACGCCTGCGCGACCACCGCGGGGTGGTAACGGAACGTCGGCGTGAGCACGCTCGTGCCGATCAACACGCGTTCGGTACGCGCGGCGAGCGCACCCAGCCACGGCAGCGCGGCCGGAGCGTGCCCGCCGTCGTGCCGCCACGGCTGGAGGTGGTCGCTGACGAAGACCGAGTCGAAGCCCAGCTCTTCGGCGAGGACCCCGTACCTGAGCAGTTCAGCCGGCGCGAACTGCTCCGCCGACGCCTTGTACCCGAACCGAATCATGAAACCCACCCTAGCCCGCGGCGCGTCAGGGATGGCCGGGCTACGGCGTGGCCCGGCCGCCGTCCGGCCGCACGGCGCGGGCTACCCCGCGGCGCGGTACGCCTTCCCCGCCTCGGTGGGCGTCCGGCCGTCCTTGTACAACCCGAAGTCGACGCTGTCCCCGACCGCGGGCAGGCCGAAATAGGCGTACCGCTCGACGAAGGACCGCTTCTCCAGGCCTGCGGTGGCGCCCTTGATGAACCGGACCTTCTGCGCGTCGCTCGCGTACTTCGGCGATCCGCCGAAGTTGATCAGCCCGAACTCGGTGATCCAGATCGGCTTGCCGTACCGCCGGTGCACGGCGTCGACGTAACCGAGGAACTGCTCGACGGCCGCGGCGCTGAAGTCGGAGCCGTACCAGTGCAGGGCGATCGCGTCGACCCGCAGGTTCCGGTCCGCGGCGCCCTTCATGAAGCGGTCCAGCCACCCGCCGGGGGTGTCACCGCCGAACGCCACCGCGGGGCTGACCAGCTTCATCCCGGTCGACTCCAGGCGGGGCCAGGCGTCCAGCGCGGCCTCGACGGACATGTTCGACTGCTCGGGCAGATCGGGCTCGTTGAAGCCGAGCAGCACGCCGTCGCCCTCGGCCTTCGCCTCCTTCAGGGTGGCGTCGGTGACGTTCGCCGCACCCCAGATCATCGGCACGAAGTCGACGCCGGCCGGCCCGGGCACGTCGTTGTCGTTCGGGCCCCAGCTGTAGTACCAGGAGGCGCCGACGTCGGCGAGCGCGCCCTTGGAGCCGGCGAACTTCCAGACCGCGGCGCCCTTCTTCGACGACTCGGCGGCGGGGACCACGGGTTTCGGCTTCGCGGACGGCGACGTGGACGGCCGCGCCGGCGGTTTCGAGGTGGCCGGGGAGGGGGACGCCGGCGGCGTGATCGGCACGGCCGCCGGCGTGGTCGAAGGGGGTGACGGCGCGAGGGTCGCCACCGCGACGGGCGAGAGCGGTGCGGGTTCGTCCCGGGTGGCCATGACGGCCGCGGTCCCGCCGCCGACGGCACCGACGGCCAGCACCCCGGCGAGCACCTTGTTGGCCACGCCGGCGCCGGCCTTCGCCGCCAGCTTCCCGGCCGCGGCCTTGCCCACGGCGGCCTTTCCGGCCGCGGCCTTGCCCGCCGCCGCATTGCCCGCGGCTGCCTTGCCCGCACCCGCGGTGCCGGCGGTGAAGGCGGGCAGGGAGCCGGCGGCCCCGATGACGCCGGGCGACAGCGGCACCAGCGCCATCCCGGCCAGCAGGCGCTCCGCCGCCACCAGGTTGTCCCAGGCCGGCCCGCAGAACCGGCACTCGCGGGTGTGCCGGGCGATCCGCTTGCGCCACAGCGAGCCCGGCCGGCCGTCCCAGGTCGCCGTCAGGTCCATCAGCTCCGGGCAGCGCGGCGCCCGGTTCAGCGCCCGGACCACCGCACGGGCCGTCTCGAGCTGCGCCTTCATCCGCTGGATCCGGACCGCGGCGTGCTGGCGGCCCACCCCGGTGGCCTCGACGATCTCGTCGCGGGTCAGCTCGCCGGAGGCCTCCAGCCACCAGAGCGAGAGCAGCTCGCGGTATTCCTCGTCGAGCCAGCGGGTCGCCTCGGCGGTCTCCCGGCGCTGGCCGGAGAGCTCCAGCCGGGTGATCGCCAGGTCGGTGAAATCGGCGCCGGGGTCCCGCAGGTCCTCGTCCAGCAACGCCTCCGGAGCGGTCCGCCGGGTGCGGAAGCGCTCGCGCACCTGGCGGACGGTGATCGCCACCAGCCACGACCGGAACGCCTCCGGCTCCCGCAGCTCGCCGAGGCTGCGCAGCACCCGGAGCATGACCTCCTGCACCACGTCGTCAACGTCCGCGTGGCCCTCCAGGGCCCGGCCGACGATCGTGTAGACCAGCGGGAGGTACCCCGCGACCAGACGGTCGACCGCGGCCGGATCACCGGCGCGGGCCGCCAGCACCGTGGCGGTGTCGGGTTGTCTCGTCATGGTCCACCTCTCCAGGCCTGCCCGTCGTACCGGATAGGGAGACGGTCAGGGTGACCATGGATAACACGAATCCGCGAGCACGTCTTCTCAGCTACTTGTCCCCCGTCGGGCGACCGGCTTGGTTAGCCGGCGGGCCGATCGGGCAACAGAGGTGGCATGCGCATGTCGGTCCGGCTCAACCTGCCACGAGAGGTGGACAGCGTCCCGGCCGTGCGCCGGCTGTTGCGTGCCGCCCTGTCGGTCCTGTGTGTGGATCGCCAGGCGGGCGCCGATCTGGAGATCGCGCTCACCGAAGCCTGTGCCAACGTGGTCAAGCACGCCGGCGGGACGGAAAGTTTCGAAGTCCGTCTCGACGTCGGTGACGACCGCTGCTCGATCGACGTGGTCGACGAGGGCGCCGGCTTCGACCCGAGCGAGGCGGGCACCTCGCCCTCCGCATCCAGCGAACGCGGACGCGGCCTCTTCCTGATCAAGGCGCTCGGCGAGAACGTACGCATGCAGTCGAGCCCGCGGATGGGAAGTCTGATCCACTTCGAGAAGTCCTTCGCCTGAGCACCAAGCACCTCGTTCCACCTGACGCCGGACGGACCAGTAAGGTCTGTCCGGCGCAAACGCTTGCCCCATAACAAATACTTCGCGTGGGGCGGGAGCGATGGACGAGAGGAGTCGAGAAAATTGTCCGACCGTCCGGTCCCGCTAGGCGTCCTGCTGCGTGCCTCGCCCCCCGATCGTCTGCCGGAGGTGGCCTCCGACCATCTGCGCCGGCACTACGGGGCCGACCGGGTCGAGGTCTTCATGCCCGACCTGACGCTGTCCACCCTCTGCCCGATGCTGGACGACGACGGGGCCGCCGCCGAACCAGCAGTGCTGCGCTGTTTCGGCAGCCAGCGCCCGGACACCCAGGCCACCGCCACCGGCGCCACCCGGCTGCATCTGCCGCTCAACTCCTGGGGCGAACGGGTCGGGGTGCTGCGCCTGGACCTCCCCCAGCGACCCGAGCCGGAACTCACCGAGCAACTGGCCGCGCACGCCGACGACCTGGCCATCGCCCTGCGCGCGGTCGCCGGGGTCACCGACCGGTACCGGCGGGCGCAGCGCCGCGCCCGGCTCACCATGGCGGCCGAGCTGCAGTGGGAGCTGCTGCCCGGCCGGTCCCTCGGCGATGACCGCTTCCTGGTGGCCGGGCAGCTGGAGCCGGCGTACGCCGTGCACGGCGACCACTTCGACTGGTCCCTCGACGACGACCGGCTGACCCTCACCGTGCTCAACGGCTCCGGCGACGGGTTGGAGGCGTCACTGCTCACCGCGGTGGCGGTCAACGCGATGCGCAACGCCCGGCGGTGCGGCGCCGACATCGTCGAGCAGGCCGAACTCGCCTCCGACGCCGTGAATGCGCAGTTCCACGGCGCCTCGCACGCGGCCACCCTGCTGTTGGAGATCGACCTGGTCGGCGGCGGGGTGTCGGCGGTCGACGCCGGCTCGCCGCACTGTCTGATCGCCCGCGGCGGCGACATCACGCCGGTCGATCTGGAACAGCAGCTGCCGCTCGGCATGTTCGGCGAGGCGAGCTACGAGATCCAGCGGTTCCAGCTCGAACCGGGCGACCGGATGCTCGTCGTCAGCGACGGCGTTCACGCCGCGGTGCCCGCGAAGCGAGCCCCGTTCGGAGAATCCGCCCTGCTCAGCGCGTTGCGGCGGACACGGTTGCAGCCCGCCACCGAGGCGGTGGGTACCGTGATGCGTAGTCTGCGCGACTACCATGCCGGCGCCGAGCCGGAAGACGACGCCGTCACGGTCTGCCTGGACTGGCGGCGCTGAGTCCGTATCGGTATGCGTGAACGCCGCCGTACGGGGTAGGGGTACAGGCTCAGCAGTCCGCGACTCAAGCAACGGGGAACGGCATGGAGCGACCGATCGAGGTGGCCGCGGCGGTCGAGACATCGGTGGAGGCACTGATGGCCGTCCTCGATCGGCCCCGCCTCGCGCACCACCCGGCGATCCCGCCGGCGCAGCTCCGCGTGCTCACCATCGTGGCGGGCAACCGGCACACCAACATGAGCCGCCTCGCCGAGGCGCTCGAGGTGGTCCCGTCCTCGGCCAGCCGGCTCTGCGACCGTCTCGAGGCGACCGGGCTGCTGCGCCGCGTCGCCGACCCGCGGGACCGCCGAGAGGTGCGGCTGCTGCTCACCTCGACGTCCCGGCGACTGCTCGCCGACCTCCGGGAGAGCCGGCAGGACGCCCTCGCCGAGGTGCTGGGCCGGATGACGCCGGAGGCCCGGCAGGATCTGGTCCGGGCGCTGCAGGCCTTCGAGGTCGCGGCCACCGATTCCCCGGAGACCGGCCTCCGCACCGCCTAGTGGGACAGACCCTGGCCGGCGGCGGATACGCTGCCCGGATGCGTATCGGCATCGTGATCCTGCCCGACCAGCGCTGGTCCGAGGCGAGCCGCCGCTGGCGTCTCGCCGAGGAGTACGGCTTCGACCACGCCTGGACGTACGACCATCTCGGCTGGCGCGACCTGGTGGACGGCCCGTGGTTCGACGCGGTGCCGACGCTGACCGCGGCCGCCACGGTCACGTCCCGGATCCGCCTCGGAACCTACGTGGCCTCGCCGAACTTCCGGCACCCGGTGCATTTCGCCCGGGAGGCCACCGCGCTGGACGACATCTCCGGCGGCCGGCTGATCCTCGGCCTGGGCGCGGGCGGCATCGGCTTCGACTCGGCCGTGCTCGGCGCTCCGGAACTCACACCACGGCAGCGGGTGGACCGCTTCGCCGAGTTCCTCGAGCTGTTCGACACCGTGCTGCGCACACCGGCCACCACGTGGTCCGGCGAGTGGTTCCGTGCGGTGGACGCCCGCAGCACGCCCGGCCCGGTCCAGCACCCCCGGCCGCCGTTCGTGGTCGCCGCCAACGGGCCGCGGGCGATGCGGCTCGCCGCGCGCCACGGGGACGGCTGGGTGACGACCGGCGACCAAGGCGTGGAAACCGCTCAGGACTGGTGGAATTCGGTGGCCGCCGCCAAGGATCGATTCGACGCGGCGCTGGCCTCCACGGGCCGCCCGCACGACGCGATGGACCGTTACCTCAATCTGGACTCGGCGCCGTTGTACTCGATGACCAGCGTGGATGCGTTCACCGACGCGGTCGGCCGGGCGAATGAGCTCGGCTTCACCGACGTCATCACGCACTGGCCGCGGGAGTCCAGTTGGTACACCGGCGACGAGAAGGTCCTCGAAGCCGTGGCCGGAGAACTTCCCCGGCTCCGCCGCTGAGCCTTTTCTTTACGCTTCCATCCAATTCGGACGATCGGCCGGGCGGAATTTCGGCACAGGTTTACCGACAGTTATGAGTTGATCGCAGAGCCGGCGCCCGCGCGGCGCCGGCTGTGCCCCGGGCCGGGATTCAGCGGGCGTGCGCCTCCCGGTACGCGTTGCTGACCTCCTGCGGAATGCGGCCCCGCTCGGAGATTTTGTGCCCGTTGCGGATCGCCCACTCACGGATCAGCCGGTTCTCGTCACGGGAACCGGCGGTCCGGGCCGGCGCAGCGCCCCGCGACGGGATACGCCCCGCGGTGGAGCGGCCCAGCCGGGTGCCCGCGCTGATGTACGGGTCGAGAGCCTTGCGCAACTTTCCGGCATTCGTCTCGGAAAGGTCGATCGTGTAGGCGACGCCGTCGAGGCTGAACTCAACGGTCCGATCCGCCTTCTTGCCGTCCAGATCGTCGATCAGGGTGGTGATTACCTGCCGCGCCATAACGACTCCCGAAGAAAATTAATCAACCGCGCCCAGTCTCGCTCCCCACCGGTCCACCGCGCAACTCCCCGGCGCGATCCGGCAATTCTTTCCACGGGGCGGCCCGCCGTTATCAGAATAGCGGTAGCCGGTATTAGCGCCGAATCCGGGAAAGCCCGGTTGGCCGCCGGGCCGGTGTTCACGTTAGGGTCGGCGCCATGCAGGACGAGCAGGTCGCCTGGCGGGAGCAGCAGAGGCGGGCGGTGGCCGGCCGCGCCGCGGCGCTGGAGGCCGACCGGGTCGCGGAGGCACGCAAGGCGGCCGCACTGCTGGACGACTTCGTCCGCCGGGCCGGCGAAGCGGGACTCGAGCCGCACACCCTCAGCGCGCGTACGCTCGACGGCCGCTCCACCTACCGGACGAACGTCCGCGGGTGGTACCTCAAGTCCGACCGCTCGGTGGCGGTCGGCGAGGACGCGGAGTACTACATCCTCACTGTTCCGTCGTCCCTGCGTGCCCGGTTCGCCGGCGCCGACCTCTCCCCCAGCATGCCCCGGATGATCGTGGGCGCGGGCGGCGGGGACGGCGAGCCCATGCCGCTCGGGCAGCTGCTCGAGCGGCGGCTGGAGGCGGGAGCCCGCTGGCCGTGACGTCACTCCGCCGACCCCTCGCGGCGCTGACCGCCACGGTCCTGTCCCTTCCCCTGCTGCCCGCGCCGTCGACTCCCCTGCTGCCCGCGCGGGCGACGGCAACACCTGTCCCGGCCGGAAAGCCGGCGCCCGCCGGGAAGCCTGCGGCGGCGGTGAAAGCCGCGACGATGAAGCCGGCGGCGGCGGTGAAAGCCGCTGCCAGGGCCGACATCCCGTGCCCGAAGCCGAAGGTCGCCGCGCCCAGCCGGCCACCCCGCCCGGTGCCCCCGGCCGACAACCCCGCGGACATGGCGCTCGGCGGTGACGCGCTCGCCACCCACGGCCTCGTCACGCCCGCAGGAAGCCCCCGCCCCCCGGCGATCACGGCCACCACCTGGCTGGTCGCCGACCTGGACACCGGCGAGGTGCTGGGTGCCTGCGACCCGCACGGCTACCAGACGCCGGCGAGCGTGCAGAAGATGCTGCTGGCCGCCACCGCGATCGACCGGCTCGACCCGGGACAGCAGGTCACGATCACCCGGGACGATCTGAACATCGAACCCGGCAGCTCGGCGGTGGGCCTGGTCCTCGGCGGCCGGTACCCGGTCTCGACCCTCTGGCTCGGCCTGCTGCTGAACTCCGGCAACGACGCCGCGAACGCCCTCGCCCGGATGGCCGGTGGCGGCGGCCGGGACGGCCTCGCCAAGACCGTCGCCGCGATGAACGCCAAGGCCGCCTCGCTGGGCGCGCGCCAGACGCACGCGGTCACCCCCTCCGGTCTCGACGGCAAAGGGCAGTTCACCAGCGCGTACGACCTCGCGCTGATCGCCCGGGTGTGCTTCGCCAGCGGCGACTTCCGCAAGTACGCGCTGACGCGTTCCGCGCAGATGCCGGCACAGAAGGCTCGCAAGGCCGGCGCCTTCCAGTTCCAGAACGAGAACAAGCTGATTTACAACTACCCGGGCGCGCTCGGCGGCAAGACCGGCTTCACCACGCTCGCCCGGCACAGCTACGTCGGCGGCGCCGAGCGCGACGGCCGCCGCCTGGTCGCCACCCTGCTCGGCGCCGAGGCCCGCCCGCTGCGTGGCTGGGAGCAGGGCGCCGAGCTCCTCGACTGGGGCTTCTCGCTGCCGAAGGGCGCCTCGGTCGGCAATCTGGTGACGCCGGAAGAGGTGGCGAGCGCCCGAGCCGCCGCCGAAGCCGCCGGCACCGCGGCAGCGGCGCCGGGAGCACCCGGTGCGCAGGGTGCGCCTGGTGCGCCTGGTGCGCCGGCGAACAACGCCAAGCCGCAACCGCCGCGCGGCCTCTCCATCGCGGCCGCCGCGTCGGTCGCGGTGGTGCTGGCCGCCGCGCCCCTCCTGCTGTTGCTCACCCAGCGCCGGCGGCGCCGCCTCTCCCGTCACCCCGGCTGATCCGCGCGCCGTCGGGGCGGCGCGCCCGCCCGGGGCTGCCTGAAGGCCGGCCACCGCTTCAGCCCGGCGGTCGCGCTCCGGCCCGGAGCCGCAGCCGGGTCGCGCATGGCCACGGGACCGGACATCGGTCGTACCACGGCAGGATGGGCCGCCCGACTGGTGAGAGCGCCTATTCAACTGTCGCGGATTCTCGTCTGCGCGAGGCCGAGCTGATTACTTTGTGTGACCGAAATCGAGTCGCGGAGGCGATCGCAGTGGCGCCACTTCAGCGTCGCGACAGTGCTGCGCTGCGCTTGGTCGCCGACGCGGACGTCGTGGTGGGTCAGAGCCAGTCGGCCTTACTTAGCAGCCGGGCCCGCAACTCGCGGGCGGCCTTGCCGCGATAGGACTCCAGCACCTCGTAGAGCAGCTCGCGTACGTCCGGGTCGGGATGATCGGCAAGGAACTCGAGCTCTTCGGCACCGCCCCGGCTGCGCGCGCCAAGACCCCACAGCGCGTCACAGACGTCCTCCACCGTCGCCGCGCCGCGCAGCTGCGCCATCAGCTCCGGCTTGGTCCTCCGGGGCCGGAAGTCCTCGTTCGGCAGACGGCGACGCAATCGGGCCACCTTGGGGGTGCCGGGTTGAATGCAGGCCGGACAGGTACAGGGCCGGACGCCGTGCGCGTCCGGCTTGTGCCGCCACCCGATGCCCTGCGCCACGCTTCGGACTCGACGCACTTCGCCGGCCGAGACCGCACGGGGCACGAAGATCTCAAAGCCACGTGGATCGGCCGCCTCGCGCACCAAGGCAACGGCCCTTGCAGCCGGGCAGCGCTCCGGCTCCCGGTTGTACCGGCCGATCAGGACCGGCTCGTCGTCGGAGATGCGCAGGTCCATGGCGGCGAGCACGCCCGGGTGCCAGCGCCGCAGCTCGCGTACCCACTGGTGGGTGAGCATGTAGGAGGTGAGCACGGGCATGCAGTAGACGCCCCATTCACCGGCCCCGCCGAGACTGCGCGCTGCAACGCCGGAACGGACAATTCGCCGCGCCCGGCCCTCGGGAGTCAGGTGCACCAGGTTCGCCATTGCGGCGCAGCGTAGCCAAGCCTCCACCGATCGCACCAGCGGATTCGCATCACCCCTCCGCACCACACCTGCCCCGCAGACAGGCGTCAGAAGTAGTTTCCAGACCAAAAACAACGCTAAGCAGTTGATCTAGGTCTGGACCTGGGGAGATCACCTCACGGATGTAGCCGCCGGACGGCCATTCTCCGATGCACCTCGACCCGCGGCCAGCCGGCTGATGAGCTCACCTCACCGCTCTTCGGCGGGAATCCCAGGCTGATGGGCGTCAGGCACTTGCCTATGCACCGGGTTTTGACGCCCATCCCAGATACGTGACGATCGGCTTCCCGTTCGGGTCCAGGACGAAACCGGTCAGCGGGCCGACCTCATCGTCGGTGAGCCGGCCGCGGCGGCGGCGCAGTACCGCGAGAACCAGACGGCCGATGCTCGCAGGCTTGAAACTGCACACGTCCTCGCCATGCAGACCGTGTGCGGCCATAGCGGCGTCGACCTCGGCCGGGGGACGCAGGCGCGCGACCGCGTACCGGCCGGGCGGCATGATGCGGGTAAACGAGACGCCCTGGAAGGCGCCGAGGTATACAGCGCGACCGGGCACCGTCCGATTCACTGTGTCGTAGACGAGAATGCCGCCCTGCCGCAGCACACGGGCCGCCTCGCGGACCACTGCGTCGAGGTCGCCGGCAATCTCGAAGGTGTCGGCGCAGTAGACGACGTCGAAGGATGCATCCGCGAACGGCAGGTCCTCGGCCGGAGCGGTCGCGAAGGTGACCTCCGGGACGGAATCGTGGGCCAGTTCGGTCGCGACCGGTGACGGGTCGACGCTGATGACGTCGAGGCCGAGCCCGGCGAGCCCGGCGGGCAGGACACCGCGGCCACCGCCGACGATCAGAGTGCGGGCTCCTGGCCGTACCAAATTGGGGATCTTTCGTACGTACTGGAGGCGGACCTCCTGGAAGGCGACAGCACGCAGATGGCGGCCATCGATGGCGTCGGGTGAGCGGGTGTCGAGCTCCAGGCGCGGACTGGCCACAGTGCCTCCCCATCGAGTTCCTTGATGCGACGTTCCGTCGATCTTTACGCTCGCCGCTCTCTCGAATGATCACCTGCACCGCGGCATACAAATCATCGGCCGCGTCGACGAAGAACGGCGGCGTGTCTATGCCGTCACCGCGAAGTCGCAAGTCCTCCAGCAGCTCCCGGCGTTCGGCGTAGGGCGCGGCCAGGATCTCCTGCTCGTCGAGGACGAGCAGATCGAATACGTACAAGGTGACCGGCGCCGTGCGCAGCAGCCGCGCATCAGGTCCTGGCGGTGATCAACATCTGGTACCTGGCGCGGCTGGTGGCGACCCGGCACGACGACAAGGTGGACACCACCGACGGCTACCGGCCGTCCCTCGACACGATCGTCTCCTTCGCCTCGGGGCCGTGATCCGCCCGGCTGCGGTGATCATCGCGGGCGGGCGGGCGGGCGGCGAGGACGAGGGTGGTCCGCAGCTCCATGACGACGGATCCGCCGAAGCCGTCGAGCAGCTCACCGAGTGCGGTCAGGCCACGCCGCCGCATGTCCGCTGGCCTTTCCAGGTAGGGCCCGAAGGTCCGCATGAGGTCCAAATATCCGGCCTTCTCCAGCGGCAAGCGGTGGTTCCAGACCTTTTCGCGTACGTTCGTGAAGCGCCCACCGCCCCGGATGTCGTCGCCGAACCATCCGGCGGGCCGCTCCCGTACGCTCGGATCGACCGCCCGCAGAGCCGCCCGGATCGCCGCGCCCTGCTCCGGGTCGGCGTATCCGTAGTGATGCCCGAACACCGCGAGTGTCCCGCCCGGCGCGAGTGCGTCGTGTGCCAGGTCGTTGCGGGTCGCCGGGTCCAGCCAGTGCCAGGCCATCGCGCACGCCAGCACATCGGTCCCACCCGCCGGCGGCGTCCACTCCTCGAACGTGCCGACGTGGATCCGCGCCCGCGGGAACCGCCCGGCCAGCAGATCCGCCATCCGCTGATCCGGTTCGACACAGGTGAGCGGGACGTCGAGGCGGGCCAGGACCTCGGTCGCCTTGCCGGTCCCGGCGCCCACCTCGGTCACCGAGCCGGGGCCGCCGCCGTGGTACGCCAGAATCGCGTAGGCGATCTCCGGCGGATAGCCGGGCCGGGCGCTGTCATAGAGGTCAGCCACCGTTCCGAACAGTTCCATGGTCCGCTCCTTCGCTGTCGTATCGGAGCGCGCTCTCGTCTCGAGGCACGCTTTCTTCTCGGAGCACGTCCAGGGCAGGCTGAATCCCGGCGCTGATGTCCATGCCGACCGCCTGCATCATCACGACGAGCGTGCCGCGTGCCAGGGACGCGGTCACCGCCTCCGGCCCGGCCCCGGACAGGGTCTGCGCCTCGTCGAGGACGGCGGCGATCATCGCCCGGCAGCGGGCCGCGATCACCTCGTCCGCGCGGGCCGCGGCGCATGCCTGCAGCCACAGCCCGGTGATCACACCGTCGGCGATCAACTCCCGGTAACCGGCCCGGATCGCCGGCAACGGCTCCGGGTCACCGCCGGTGGCCTGGCGCATCGCCGTCCGGATGCGCGACTCCATCTCGTCCAGGCAGGCCAGGAACAGGCCCCGCTTGCTGCCGAAGAGCCGGAAGACGTACGGCTGGGAGACGCCCATCCCGTCGGCGACCTTCTGCACCGACGCGGTGGTGGCCCCATGATCCGCGATCACCCGCATGGCGATCGACACCGCATCGGAACGCCGCCGCGGCGCGGTGCTGCGCTGTGTTGCCATGCCCGCAGCCTTACAGCAGTAACCACTTACAAACAAGACCCCGTGGCCGGATCGCCCGATGCCCCCTCGGGCCGCCACACCGGCTGCGAGGATCGTCGGATGTGGGTCTTCGGCCTGGCCGCGGGCGCTTCCGCCGTCGCGGAAGGGTTCAGCCACACCGGTGTGCGGCACGGGGCTGAGGCGGTGGCGATGATGGCTCTCGTCGGCCGGGCGCTGACACGCGCCAGCGCCCGGAACGGCCTGCTCCCGGCCGGCGCCGTGGTGACGGCCCTGCCGGCGACGCCGGCCGTGGAGACGACGGCCGGGCGGTGCGCGAGCAGCCCACCGGCGACCAACGCCGGCGTCATGCGGTGGGCGCGGGTCTCCACCTCGCCGGAGGCCTCCACGGCCGCGTACCCGCCGAGCGTGAGGTACCAGACCCGGTGCCCGGCCGACCCGTACGCCGCGGCGTCGACGAGCCCGGCCCCGGCCGCGGCGCGCAGCACGCGACGCAGATACGACGCGTCGGCGGTGTGCGGGACGAGCAGCTGCTGCAGCTGGCCGGTCGTGGCGACCCGGTGCTGATACAGCACCCGGACGACGTCGCCGGCCAGCACCGGCTACGCCGGCCGGCGTAGCCGTAGCTTCCAGCCCGGAATCAACGGCACCGCTAGCCAACCGCGTTAGGCAGGGGCGGCGATCGCCCGGCGCTATAAGGGCTCTGACCAGAGCTGTAGTTGTTTTTGGGCTGGAAACTACGGGCGGGCCAGGATGGGTGAGAGGGTCGCCCGGGGTGACCGTCAGGCGATGATCAGGCCGAACACCCAGACGACGGCGATCGCGAGGGACGCGGCGAACTCGACCAGCAGGGACAGGCCGACCGCGGCGAAGGCGGCGCGGGTCGAGGGCCAGGCGCGCTCCTGGCCGACGCGGTTGAGTTCGACCAGGTAGACGCCGAGCAGGAAGCCCAGCACCAGGCCGACCACCGGGATCACGAAGAACCCGATCAGGCCGAGGACGCCACCGGCCAGGATGGCCGAGCTGGGGACGCCGGTGCGCTTCAGGCGCTGGCCGGGCCAGAGGAACTTGATCACGAGGCCGGTGCCGGCGATCAGCGTGGCGGCCAGGAGCACCAGCCAGCGGACGCTCGCCGTGCCTTCGCCGAGCAGCGTCCAGAGCAGCACACCTGACCAGCTGAGCAGCAGGCCGGGCACCACCGGCAGCAGCACGCCGACCACCCCGGTCGCGATCAGCACTCCGGACAGCAGGGCGACGAGGCCGCCGGTGTCACTCAGATCCATGCGGCCCACCCTGCACCACCGCCGGCGGAACCCTCAACCCGGCCCACCGGCCGCCGATGGATGACCAACGCCGGGTACGGGGTTCGCAAGCAACCAGTACGCAACTGAGCGTGACCGGAGCGTGCACCCTGCGCGCCGGAAAGTTCTCCCTGTCAGCCGACGCCCACCAACCGGGGCGCCGACGAAACCGGGGGAAACGAAATGACCAGCACCGTGACGACCGCTGCCGACCTCACCGCCGACACCACCGCCACGCCCGTGCTCTCCGCCGCTGAGCAGGAGGAGATGATCCGCACGCACATGCCGCTCGTCGGCCACCTGGTGCGTGACATGCTCAGCCGCATCCCCAACCACATCCACCGTGACGACCTGACCAGCGCCGGGCTGCACGCCCTGGTCACCGCCGTCCGCGGCTGGGACCCGGCCCGCGGCGTGCCGTTCCACCGCTTCGCCGGCACCCGGATCCGCGGCGCCCTGCTCGACGAGCTGCGCGCGCTGGACTGGGCGACCCGCTCGGTGCGGTCCAAGGCCCGCAACACCGACGTCACCCGCCAGCAGCTCACCACCACGCTCGGCCGCACCCCCACCCCGGAGGAGCTGGCCCAGGCCCTCGGCACCACCACGACCGACCTGCACCAGACCGACACCGACGTGCAGCGCGCCACCGTGCTGTCGCTGCAGGGCTTCACCACCAGCTCCGCCGACGACCTGGTCACCGAGCGCGACCCGGGCCCGGAGGAGATGCTGCTGCGCCGCGAGCAGATCGGCTATCTGCACCACGCCATCGAGTCGCTGCCGGAGCGGCTGCAGACCGTCGTCACCGAGTACTTCCTGCGGGAGCGCCCGATGGCCGACATCGCCGCCGACCTCGGCGTCACCGAGAGCCGCGTCAGCCAGCTGCGCGCCGAGGCGCTGTCGCTGCTCAAGGACGGCCTGAACACCCACCTGAACCCGGACCTGGCCCCGGTGCCGGACAACCCGGAGAGCATCATCGCCCGGCGGCGGGCGAGCTACTACGCCACCATCGCCGGCAACACCACCATGCGCAGCCGTCTGGCCATGACCAACGCGCACGGCCACACCACGCTCGGCCGCGGCGGGAAGATGCAGCCGGCCCCGGCGGCGTGACGTACTGACGACAGCAGGGCCCGGCACTCGCCGGGCCCTGCTGTCGTCGCTGATGTGTTTCTCAGCCGAGTTCCAGGCTGGTGACGGCGTAGACGCCGGACGTCTCGATGTCGGGTTGCCCGGTGGTGTACATCCGCACCGTCTCGAAGGCCGGCCGCAGACCGAGCCGCTCGACCAGCTTCACCGCCGCCGGGTTGACCCCCGGCACGTCGATCAGCACCGGCATCTCGTAATCGGTGCTCAGCCCGGCCAGCAGCGACTCGGCGATCTCCACCGAGTCGGCGAAGACCGGCCCGACCCGGTCGGTGTCACCGGCCGGCCGCCGCACCGCGAACCCGGCCACCCGGTCGTCCCGGATCGCGGCGACCCCGTGCCGCCCGGCCCCGGTGATCCAGAGCGCGAGGAGCGCGTCCCGCTCGGCCGGGAAGAACCGCCGGTCATAGGCGGCCAGTTCGGCGAACGGGACCTCGCGCGCCTCCACCACCTCGATGTCGGCGGCGACCTCCGCACCGGCCAGCACCCCGTCGTAGCGGGTGGTGGTCCAGACGTCGCGGAACCCGGACTTGCGGTAGTTCCCGAGCTGGGCCATGACGCTGTCGAGCCCGATGGACCGGCCGGACAGCCGCTGCATGCCGGCCTGCCAGGTCTGCCGGCCGTAACCCTTGCCGCGGTGCTCCGGCACGGTCAGGTAGAGGCCGATGTAGCCGTGGCCGGTCCCGTACCGGACCGCGGCGATCGAGCTGACCGGGTGCTCGTCGAGCCGCCCGACCAGGAAGCCGGTCGGGTCGGTGGCGAAGAAGACGTTCTCGTCACCGTCCCCGGGATGCCAGCCCTCGGCGGCCGCCCACTCCGCGACCAGTCGCATGTCGTCCGCTGTAGCCGACGAGACCGTGAATGTCCCCACCGCCCAACGGTATAGCCGGGTACGCCCGGATGACCCCGATACCGCCACCCTCCGCGTGGTGACTTCGGGCGCGCTCCGCACCTAGGTGGGGGCGTTGCACTGTGTGAAGTTGAGGTGCGGAGCGCACCCCAACTTCACACACCGGGTCAGGCGAGGGAGGAGAGGACCTTGGGGAGGTCGGCGGTGTGCAGGATGCCCAGCCGCCGCGTCGCCCGGGTGATCGCCACGTAGAGGTCGGACAGGCCGCGCGGGCTCTCGGTGAGGATCTCGTCCGGGGCCACCACCAGCACGGAGTCGAACTCGAGACCCTTCGCCTGCCGGACGGTCATCAGCACCACGTGGTTGAGCAGGTCGGGCTGCTCACCGACGGCCGCGCCCGGGACGGCGGCGACGAGGTCGGCCCCGAGCGAGGCCTCCAGGCTGTCCGGGACGAGGACGCCGAGCCGGCCTTCCTCGATCAGCGCCGCCTCCTTGCGTACCGCCGCGAGAAGTTCGTCGGAGAGAGCGCCGGGCGCCACCCGGCGCGCCCACGGCGTCACGCCGGCCGAGCGGACCGACCGGGGCGGCCGCAGCCCGGGATCGACCGCGGCCAGCACGTCGGCCGCGACCGCCATGATCTCCGCCGGGGTGCGGTAGTTCACGCTCAGCTCGACCAGCCGCCAGCGCTGCGCGACGTAGGGCTCGAAGACCTGGTCCCAGGTGGTGGTGCCGGCCAGCTCGGAGGTCTGCGCGACGTCGCCGACCGCGGTGATCGAGCGGCTCGGGCAGCGGCGCATCAGCAGGCGCCAGGCCATCGGCGACAGCTCCTGGGCCTCGTCGACGATGACGTGCCCGAACGACCAGGTGCGGTCGGCGGCGGCCCGCTCGGCGGCGGTCCGGGTGTCGAGCACCTCGTGCCGCTCCACGAAGGCGCTCGCGTCCACGACGTCGATCGCCGACAGGATCTCCTCCTCGACGTCCTCGAAGTCGAGCGACCGGGAGCCCTCGACGATCTCCAGGACGCCCTCGGCGTATTCGATCGCGGCCTGCCGCTGGCGGGCCTGCTCACGCGCCTTGAGGGTGTCGTCGACGCCGAGCAGCTCGGCCAGCTCGTCGAGCAGCGGCACGTCGGCGGGCGCCCAGCCGGCTGAGGCGTCCCGCAGCAGCAGGGCCCGCTCCGGCTCGGTCAGGCCCGCCGACTCCAGGCGCCCGTCGTCGGTGAGCAGGTCGCGCAGCACCTGGCGCGGGGTGAGCACCGGCCAGAACTCGAACAGCGCCCGCTGCACGTCGATGTCCTCGCGCAGCTCCCGCCGGGTCTCGGCGAGGTCGGCCTCGGAGAGCAGGTTGTCGCCGCCGAGCGGGTCGGCGCCGATCCGCTCGGCGATCTGCAGCGACAGGGCGTGGATCGCCTCGGTCACGAAGATCTGCCGGGCCACGTTGTGCGGCCGGCCGGACCGGCGGGCCGCCGAGCGGGCCTCCTCCAGCACCGCGCGTTCGATGCGCACCGGGTAGCCGTCGTGGTCGACCTCGACGAAGTCGTCCGGCACGGTCTGCCGGTCGGCGACCGCGTTCTCCAGCACGTCGAGCATGTGCAGGCGGCCCTTGAGCGCGGCGGCCGCGGACGACTCGGCGGCCCGGGCGCGGACGCCGGGGAACATGTCCCCGAGAGTGGCCAGCAGCACACCGGTCTCGGCCAGCGACGGCAGCACCTGGGAGATGTAGCGCAGGAAGGTCGTGTTCGGCCCGAGGATCAGCACACCGCTGCGGGTCAGCTGCTCGCGGTAGGTGTACAGGAGGTACGCCGCGCGGTGCAGCGCGACCGCGGTCTTGCCGGTGCCCGGGCCGCCCTGCACGACGAGCACCCCCGGCAGCCCGGACCGGATCACCTCGTCCTGTTCGGCCTGGATGGTCTCGACGATGTCGCGCATCCGGCCGGTCCGGTTCGCGGTCAGCGCCGAGAGCAGCGCCGCCTCGCCGGTCACGTCCTCGCGCCCGGTCCCGTCGCCGGCCGCCAGGTCGAGCACCTCGTCGTCCACACCGGTCAGCACCCGGCCCCGGGTGCGCAGGTGCCGCCGCCGGGTCACACCCTGCGGGCTGACCGCGGTGGCCAGATAGAACGGACGGGAGGCGGGTGCGCGCCAGTCCACCAGCAGCGGGTTGTGGTCGTCGTCGAAGAGCCCGAGCCGGCCGACGTAACGCGGCCGCTCGGCGGTGAAGTCGAGGCGGCCGAAGCACAGTCCGTTCTCGACGGAGTTGAACTGGGCGAGCTGCTCGGCGTAGTGGCTGCGGGTGGCCTCGCGCTGGGTCCGGCCCTGTGGGGTGCCGCCACCCTCCAGCAGAATCGCCTTCAGCCGGCTGTCGGCCTGCGCACGCAGTTTGTCCAGCCGCTGGTAGAGCGTGGTCAAGTACGCCTGCTCGGAATCCACGTCGGCGTTCGAGCTTGACAAAGTCGCCCCTTTTCGTGCTATCATTCCGGCGCTTGGCAACCATTTCATGGTTGCCTTTTTGTGTTTGCGGTGAAGCTTTCGGCAAACGCCCAGAATAGCGGAGCCGCGGCGGGTTACGGCCCGCGGTGCGACTGTCAGCAATCCGTCTCGACACGCCGGGGCCGTTACGCCGACCCGGCGCGCCTCATTAACCGGGACATGGACAACAACCACCCGCACCGACGTCCCGGCTCTGTCACCCTCGGCGCGGTCGCCGCCGGACAGCAACCACGCCGGACCCTCGGTGGCCGACGTCTGTTCGCCTTGGCCCTGGCCGGGGCCGCCACGATCACCTTCGCCGCTGCCTGCTCGGACGACGCCGAGGAGCCGGCCGGCAACGCCGCCGCGGCCGCCGCGGGCGGACCGGAGCAGAAGACCCTCGAGGGCGCCAAGGCCGCCGCGCAGACGGTGTTCGACCGGTTCAGCGGTGGCGACTTCGCCGGGGCGTGGGAGATGTACACCACTGCCGGCAAGCAGGCGATCAGCAAGGACGACTACGTCAAGCTCAACCAGGCCTGCTCCCGCAAGGGCCTGGCGATCCAGCTCACCAGCGCACGCATGGAGGGCACCGATCGGGCCGTCGTGATCGCGAAGCAGCTGGTCGCGGCGCAGTCGTACACGATGGTCTACGAGGCCGACGCCTGGAAGCTGGAGCCCGCCAAGGAGGGTCTCGCCCTCTACAAGCTGGGCGCGGACAAGGCGATCGCCGCGCAGAAGAAAGCCGGCACCTGCGCCAACGCCTGACGGCCGGTGAACGTACCGGGGCCCGCCGCGAACCGCGACGGGCCCCTCGGGACGCAAAAGCTCAGGCAGCCACGGGCAGGCCGTCCAGCCCGGTCATGGCGAGCCGGGACCGCAGCGTGCCACGGCTGGCGATCCGGTCGTAGTACGCCGCCCGGCGACGGGCCACACAGCCCTCCTTCGGCGGCGTCTGCGCGGCCAGGGAGGGGTCGAGGTGCGTGTTGAGCCCGTCCCGGAGCAGCACCAGCGCCTCGGCGCGCAGCTGCGACACCCGGGACTCGCTGACACCCAGCTCGTCGGCGATCTGGGCCATCGGGCGCTCCTCGAAGAAGTACCGCTCGACCACCACCCGCAGCCGATCGGGCAGCGCGTCGACCGCGTGCCGCAGGTAACCGAGCCGCTCCCGCCGGATCAGCATCTCCTCGGGGCCGGCGCCCGGCTCGGTGACGATGTCGTCGGCTGTCGCGGTGGCGAAGCCCTGGAGGCTGAAGACGGTCGCGCGATGCACGTCGTCCTCGGCGTGCTCGATGTCCTCGACGGTGCAGCCGAGCCGTTCCGCCACCTCCTGGACGGTGGGGGTCCGGCCCAGTTCGGCGATCAGCTCCTCCCGCGCCGAGTCGGTGCGGCGGGCCCGCTGGCGCACCGAGCGGCTGGCCCAGTCGAGCCCGCGCAACTCGTCCAGGAGGGCGCCGCGGACCCGCGCGGCAGCGAATCGGGGGAACGGGACGCCACGGTCCGGGTCGAACCCGCGAGCGGCCGCCACCAGGGCGGCGTATCCTGCGGAGAGCAGGTCGTCGCGGTTCACGTGGGCCGGAACCCGGGCCAGCATCTCCCGTACCAGGTGCCCGACGAGCGGCATGTTCGCTCGCACGATGTCCTCGCGACGGCGCTCCGCGGCCAGTGTTTCACCGGTCATCAGGGGTCTCCTCAAGCCCTGCCGGGTTGGGGGTGACCCGGCACTGAGGAAAAAGATGGGGCGCGTTGAGTGCAAACCGGTTCGCCTTCGGGTGCGAGCTGGTTGCGGAGGGTGCCCGGTACAATGATCTGGAGCGGCGGCTCTGATCACCTTTCCCGGCCGCGGCGCGACTTTTGGGAGTTCCCACCTTCA
The DNA here is from genome assembly GCF_056134165.1 of Actinoplanes sp. 13. Taxonomy (NCBI): domain Bacteria; kingdom Bacillati; phylum Actinomycetota; class Actinomycetes; order Micromonosporales; family Micromonosporaceae; genus Actinoplanes; species Actinoplanes sp. 13. Next base: position 341,440 of record NZ_JBVYOQ010000006.1, read on the forward strand.
TGACGACCTTCACCGAGCTCGGCGTGCCCGCCGTCCTCACCACGGCACTCACCCGGCTCGGCATCACTTCCCCGTTTCCGATCCAGGAGGCGACGCTTCCCGACACCCTCGCGGGCCGGGACGTGCTGGGCCGGGGCCGCACCGGCTCCGGCAAGACGTACGCATTCGTGATTCCGCTGGTCGCCCGCCTCGCCGCGGCGCGGACCAAGGCCAGGGCCGGCCGCCCCCGCGCGCTGATCCTCGCGCCCACCCGGGAGCTGGCCACCCAGATCGAGGCTGCCCTCCGCCCGCTCGCCGACGCGGCCGGGCTGAGCACGCTCGTCGTCTTCGGCGGCGTCGGCGCCACCCCGCAGATCAAGGCGCTGAAGGCGGGCGTCGACGTGCTGGTGGCCTGCCCGGGCCGGCTCGACGACCACATCCGCAACGGGCACGCCGCGCTGGACGCGGTGGAGATCACCGTGCTGGACGAGGCCGACCACATGGCCGACCTGGGCTTCCTGCCGGTGGTTCGGCGGCTGCTGAGCCTGACCCCGCCGAACGGGCAGCGCATGCTGTTCTCGGCCACCCTGGACAACGGGGTGGACGTGCTGGTGCAGCGCTTCATGCGCAAGCCGGTGACGCACCACGTCGACTCCGCCTCGCAGGCGCCGATCGAGATGGACCACCACGTCCTGCACGTGCAGCACGACGACCGGTTCGGCGTTCTCGTCGACCTGCTCGCGGCGCCGGGCCGGTCCGTGGTGTTCACCCGGACCAAGCGGCGCGCCAAGGTGCTGACCCGCCAGTTGGTGGCCGCCGGTGTGCCGGCCGTGGAACTGCACGGCAACCTGGCGCAGAACGCGCGCAACCGCAACCTCTCCGCCTTCTCCGACGGATCCGCGCCGACGCTGGTGGCGACCGACATCGCGGCGCGGGGCATCCACGTGGACGACGTGACGCTTGTCGTGCACGCCGATCCGCCGGTGGAGCACAAGGCGTACCTGCACCGGTCCGGCCGGACCGCGCGGGCCGGCGCCCGGGGCACCGTGATCACGCTGATGACCGACGACCAGCAGGCCGACGTGCGGGATCTCACCCGCAAGGCCGGCATCCGTCCGGTCACCCGGCGGGCCCGCCCCGGCGACGCGCTGCTGTCGGAGCTGGCGCCCGGCGAGCGTACGTTCGTGGCGCCGTCGCCGTCCGGCCCGTCGGCCGGTCCGGCGTCGCCCGCCCGGGCCACCGGTGAGGCCGCGGCGGGGCGGGCACGTTCCCCGCGGCGCCGCCGGCCGAGGTCGGCGGGCACCGGCACCCCGGCGCAGGCTGCCGGCAAGAGTTCGACCGGCGCCGCCGGTGCCGGACGAAGCCGGGACAGCGCTCAGGGCGCCACCACGGGCCAGGCGCGCGGGTCCGGCCAGGTGCGTGGTTCCGGTCCGGGACACCGCTCGGGGGGTACGGGTCAGCAGCGTCCCGTGGCAGCCGGCGGCGCGGCGGCGTTCTCCTCCCGTTCGGGTGGCCGCCGCTCCGGCCGCTAGGTCCACAAGTGGGGTCAGGCTTCGGGCACGCTCACGGAGATCTCGTCACCGAGGGCGTACCCGTCGCAGAGCTCGAGCTCGTCACCGCTCCAGAACCGGCCGGGGTCGTACCAGTTGGCCTTGCGGTTGCCGGGCAGCAGGCCCATGTCCTCGTAGGTCACCGCGACCACCTCGGCGCAGTACGCCTTCTCCAGAGTGGCGTCGCTGACCTCGCCCTGTCGCCACGGCAGGCGGACCTGCGGCACCCGCCCGCGCAGCCAGCGGAAGGCCAGCTGCGACGTGGAGGGGAACGGCGTGCCGTCGAGGCGGGCCACCGTCTTGAGTGCCTTGTCCTCCATCGCCCTGGTCACGCCGGGCTCGAGCTGGCGCAGCCAGCCGCGCTGGCCGTACCGCCGGGCCCACACGGTCACCGCGTCCCGCAGGTCGTGCAGCTGGACGCCGCGCTGGAAGCTGCCCGACCACATGTCGGGCAGCGACCTGCCGAGTTCGGCATGCCACATCAGCGGCGGCATGTCGTCGATCACCAACGACATCCCGACGTGGTTGACGGGTGAGTTGGTGAGTGTCTGGATGGCACGGTCCGGGGCGGAGCGGCCCCGGAAGATCCAGATATCACCTGTACGCGTCAGGTCGAGCGCCTCGTCGAGGTTGAGTTCGGCAACCACTGTCTATCCTCAGCTGATGCGTTGGTGGAAGATTGCGGGACTGGCGGGGCTGGCAGGGGTGGCGGCGACGGGTGCGGTGATCGCCCGGCAGGAGCGCCGGCGCCGGGCGTACACGCCGGACGAGATCCGGAGCAGACTGCACGAGCGTGTCGCCGAGGCTACCGAGAAGCGGGAGTGACCGCTCACGCCAGGTCGGTGTCCCGCAGCAGTGTCCAGAGTCCGGCGCCGTCCGGCGCGGAGAACCACACCTTGCCGCCGGACGGCACGATCTCGGTCTCCGAGGGTCCGGGGATGGCGCCGGCCAGCACCGCCTGGGTCGGCGACAGCCGGCGGATCGCCACGGCTGCCACGTTGTCCGGGTGGGTCCGCGCGAACTCCGAGTAGATCTCCTGGTCGTGCTGGCCGTCGTCGCCGATCAGCAGCCACTTCATGTCCGGGAACTCCTCGGCGAGCCGGCGCAGCGACTTGCGCTTGTGCTCCTGGCCGCTGCGGAACCAGCGGTCCGGGGTAGGACCCCAGTCGGTGAGCAGGATCGGCCCGGCCGGGTACAGATGCCGGCTGAGGAACCGGGTCAGGGCCGGCGCCACGTTCCACGCGCCGGTGGAGAGATAGATGACCGGTGCGCCGGGGTTGGCGTTCACCAGCCGCTCGTAGAGGACGGCCATGCCGGGGACCGCGGTCCGGGCGTGCTCGTCGAGGACGAAGGTGTTCCAGGCGGCCAGCAGCGGACGCGGCAGCGCGGTGACCATCACGGTGTCGTCGATGTCGGAGACGACACCGATCTTGACCGCCGGGTCGATCACCCGGATCGGCGCGTCCACCGGCGTGCTGCCCTCACAGGACAGCTTCGCACTGCCCCAGCCCGGGTCGAGGTCGCCCTTGACCCGGCAGTCCAGATAGCCGCTACGGTCGGTCCGCGCCTCGGTGACGGTGCTGCCGAGCTCGATGCGCACCACGACGCTGCTCGCCGGGGTGGTGGTGAAGCTGCGCCAGCCGCGCACCTTCTCCCGCTGCTTGCGGTTCAGACCCGGCCGGGTCAGCAGCACCCGGCCCATCACGCGTGCCCAGCCCGGGGCGCCGTACCCGGTGTACGCGGTGATGTAGGGCTTCCAGCCGCGTCCACGGAGCCGGCGCTCGATGAACTCGTGCACCGCGTCCTCGATCAGAGCGGCCCGGTGTATCCGGGCCGCAGATGCACCGCCACCTGCTGGAGTAACCGTCACCATCGCCTCCTTACCCGCTTGCGTGCCCGCCGTACCGCCGTCCGACCGGCCACGTTACCGGGCTGTCGTCAGAGGAGAACGTGAACGGTCCGCGGGTCCGCGATGGACATCAGGCGGCAGCCGGGAGTTCGGCGGGCGTCCACTGCTCGGTCCACCAATGCCGGTCGATGGGCTCGGCGGCCGGATCACGGAGCCGGGCGGCGGCGGCCTCGGCGCGCAGGTCGCGCACCGTCTCCGCGGCGGCCTCGGCGCTCCGCCACGCCGCCTGTTCCTTCTCGACCGCGCGCCGGTACGCCTCCAGCCGATAGGCGCGGACCGCGTTGCGCAGCACCGCCTCCTGCTGGACCGGGTGCAGCCGCGGGTTCCAGCCGCGGTGCGCGAAGACGTCGTTGAGCTGGGCGATCGACAGGTCGTGCGTGCGGCACAGCTCGGTGGCGGTGCGGTGCAGGTAGCGCTGCCGGTCGACGTTGTCCCCCAGTTTGCGGCGGCGGCTCATCAGCGGGAACGCGGTCGCCGCGGAGGTGCGCCGGGCCACGTGGTCGGCCTCCTCGTACGCCGTCCAGGCCGCCTCGACGGTCTCCTGCGCGACCAGCCACTCGGCGCGGCGGCGCGTGGCGGTCTCGGCGGCCTCCCGGGCGGCCGACTCCAGCTCGGCGGCGAGCGTGGCCGCCACCGGCTCCGGTTCCGGTGCGGGCGGGGTGAGCCGGCGCGGCACCCTCGCAGTGGCGACCGCGACGGCGAGGACCAGCAAGATGATCAACCAGATCGCGGCAGCCTGCGGCACCGCGTCGAGGAAACTCTGCAGAGCGGAATCCATGGAACACCCCCAAGAAACGGATCTACGGCCGGTATCGACGGGTCCGTACGGGCCGGGACGGCCCGCCGGGGTCAGACGGCCGGGGGCGCGCGCGAGAGAGTGCTGCGCGGGGACTCGCCGGCAGGCAGACGCTCGGCCGCCGTCTTCGCGGTGGCCGCCGGCTGCTCGGTGATCTGCTCCGCGGCCGCCGGTGCCAGCTGCTCCGTGGCCGCGCTCTCCGGGGCCACGACGGTCTCGCTCGCGGCCGAGGTGGCGGTGACGGTTGTCACCGTCACCGGTGCGACGGGCACGACCGCAGTGGGCAGCTGCAACGTCGCGGCGAGCGCGAGCATCGCCAAGCCGGTGAGGAACCGCAGCAAGCGGCGCCCGTCCCAGGGACGGGGCGTCTCCAGAGCCGCCGCGATCACGGTTATCAACCTACTAGTGACGGAGCGCGAGCGCAGGAGGTGTTGCGGTCCCGCCCACCCGAACGGTGTCCACGACGGTCACCCGCACGAGGGACCATGGATGCATGGAACTACAGGTGGTGGAGCAGGTCGCGCGGCTGGACGAGTGGCTGGCCGAGGGCGGCGTGGTGGTCCTCAGCGGCGCGGGTCTCTCGACCGACTCCGGGATCCCGGACTACCGCGGCCCGTCCGGCTCGGCCCGGCGCAGCACCCCGATGACCTATCAAACCTTCACCCGGGACGCGGTCGCCCGCCGCCGGTACTGGGCGCGCAGCCACCTCGGCTGGCGGACCATCGGCGACGCCCGGCCGAACGCCGGGCACCTGGCGGTGGCCCGCTGGCAGCGGCTCGGCCTGCTGGACGGGGTGGTCACGCAGAACGTGGACGGTCTGCACCAGCAGGCCGGCGCCCGGGACGTGGTGGAGCTGCACGGCAACCTGGCCCGGATCATCTGCCTGGACTGCGGCGAGCTGAGTTCCCGGGCGGAGCTGGAGGCGCGGCTGACCGCGGCCAACCCGGAGTTCGCCGCGGTCGCCTCGTCGATCAACCCGGACGGCGACGTGGAGCTGGACGACGCCGAGCTGGACGGGTTCACAGTGGTCGCGTGCCGGTCCTGCGACGGGACACTGAAACCGGACGTCGTGTACTTCGGCGAGACCGTGCCGGCGGACCGGGTGGCGACCACGTTCGCCCTGGTGGAGGCGGCGCGCACGCTTGTCGTCCTGGGCTCCTCGCTGACTGTCATGTCGGGCCGCCGGTTCGTGCTGCGCGCGGTCCGGGAAGGCGTCCGGGTGGCGATCGTCAACCGCGGCGTGACCCGTGGTGAGCCGTACGCCGACCTGATGATCGATGCGCCGCTCGGCGTGGTCCTGCCGAACCTCGTCGCTGATACCGATAAGTACCGATTCATCGCAGGGTAACCGTCATGGTTACCGTCTCGAAATCTAAATAGGCTCATGGGCACATTGACGTGACCGCCCTCACTGCGGTTGACTGCCGGAACCGGTCCCGAAACCGGTTCCGAAACGCCGACGCAACCGCAAAGTCACATCCCCGGAGGAGCTGTGCCGATCACTATCGCCGATGTGGCGGCCCGGGCCAAGGTCAGCAAGACGACGGTGTCCCGGGTGCTGAACGGCAAGGGCGAGCTCGACGAGTCCACCGCGGCCCGGGTCCGGGCGGTCATCGACGAGCTCGGTTACGTGCCGAGCGCCCGAGCCGTCAACCTGGCCCGCGGTCGCACCCGGGTGATCGGCATGCTGGTCCCCTCGCTCACCTGGCCCTGGATGGGCGAGGTGCTGCAGGGGGCGGTCGACGTGCTCGAAGCCGAGCACTACGGCCTTCTCCTGTTCACCTGCAACCGCGGCGACGACTCGATGCGCCAGTTCAGCGCCCAGGTCGCCGCGAAGTCCTTCGACGGGCTCCTGGTCATCGAGCCGGAAGGCACCCTGGACTACATCGTCACCCTGCACTCCCGGGGGCTGCCGATGGTGCTCATCGACGACCGCGACCAGGTGTCCGGCCAGATCCCGACCGTCGGCACCACCAACCACACCGGCGCCGCCTCGGCGGCCCGGCACCTGCTGGAGATCGGGCGCCACAAGCCGCTCGTGATCACCGGGCCGTCCCGCTTCGGCTGCACCCAGCAGCGCACGGACGGCTTCGTCTCGGTCTACGCCGACGCCGGTCACCCTGTCCCGGACGAGAACGTGCTGCTCGGCGACTTCACCTTCGCCGCCGGCGTCGACAACATCCGGCGGGCGATCGAGTCCGGCATCGACTTCGACGCCGTCTTCTGCCACAACGACATCTCCGCCACCGGCGCCATGCAGGCGATCCAGGACTCCGGCCGCCGGATCCCGGAGGACGTCGCGGTGGTCGGCTTCGACGACATACCGATGGCGGCACACACCACGCCGCCGTTGACCACGGTCCACCAGCCCATGCGCGAGATGGGTGAGGCGGCGGCCCGCACGCTGCTCGCCCACTTCGAGGGCACCCCCCTGCCGAATCGCCCGACGGTCATCCCGGCGACCTTCACGGTTCGCTCCTCGACCGGCTCATAACTGCATTCCCCGGCCCGCGCGGCCGGACCACCCGCGATATCTCGTGACCGGCCGTGGGCCGATCGCTCGGTACCGCACGCCCTTCGGGCACCCCTCACCCCTCTCACCACGCGAAAGATCCCGAGGAGTATTAGCGATGCAGAGAAGGAAACTGTTCGCGGCCGCGCTGGCGGGCGTGCTCGCCACCGGTGGGCTCGCGGCGTGCGGTGACTCGCCGAACGAGAACGCGAACAACGCCAACGCGAAGCAGGCCGAGTTCCTCTCGATCGGTATGCCGAACGGCACGGTCACCGAGAGCAACAACCCGTTCGTCCAGACCTCGGCCGCCGCCTCGCTCGGCTACCGATGGATGATCTTCGAGCCGCTCGGCCAGTGGAACAACACCAAGCCGGCCGACCCGCTGACGCCGTGGCTGGCCACCGAGATCAAGTGGTCCTCCGACTACAAGACCGTCGACCTGGTCATCCGGGACGGCGCGACCTGGTCCGACGGCAAGCCGCTGACCGCCGAGGACGTGGTCTACACCCACACCCTGATCAAGGGCAACGAGGCGCTGAACCTCTTCGCCATTCCGTACGACCAGATCACCGCCGAGGGCAACAAGGTCAAGATGACCTTCAAGACCTCGCAGTTCACCACGCACCACAAGGTGATCGGCCAGACCCCGATCGTGCCGAAGCACATCTGGGAGAAGATCTCGGACCCGGCCACCGACACGCTGAAGGAGCCGGTGGGCAGTGGCCCGTACACGCTGAAGTCGTTCAGCCAGCAGGCCACCATCCTGACCGCCCGCGAGGGCTACTGGGGCACCCAGCCCAAGGTGAAGGAACTGCGCTACACCTCCTTCGCGGACAACAACGCGCAGGCCACCGCCCTGGCCAACGGTCAGTCCGAGTGGAGCTTCGTGTTCATCCCGAACTACGAGCAGACCTTCGTCGCCAAGGACCCGGAGCACTACAAGGTCTGGGCGCCGGGCGTGCTGGGCATCCACGGCCTCTACATCAACACCACCAAGAAGCCGTTCGACGACCCGGCGCTGCGCCGCGCGATGAACATGGTCATCAACCGGAACGACATCTTCGTCCAGGCCGAGGCCAGCTACTTCCACCCGGAGATCAAGAGCGTCACCGGTCTGCCCGAGGGCGCGGGTGACGCCTACATCGCCGACGAGTACAAGGGCAAGACGTTCTCGGTCGACGTCGAGGGCGCCAAGGCGCTGCTCGCCCAGTCCGGCTACAAGCTGGAGGGCACCACGCTGAAGGACAAGAGCGGCAAGCCGGTGACCATCAAGCTCACCGACCCCGCGCCGTGGTCCGACTACCAGACCTCGCTCGAGATCATCAAGAGCAACCTGGCCGAGATCGGCATCGCCGCCACGGTGGAGAAGCCGAACCAGAACGTCTGGGACGCCAACGTGCAGAAGGGCGACTTCGAGGCCACCATGCGGTGGACCAACGGTGGTTCGACGCCGTTCGACATCTACCAGACCGTCATGGACGGCGACCTGATGAAGCCGATCGGCACCGCCGCCCAGCAGGGCAACTTCGGCCGCTTCAAGAGCCCGGAGGCCACCGCGGCGCTGAAGGCGTACTCCAACGCCACCGACGACGCGGCCCGCAAGACCGCGCTCGCCACGATCCAGAAGATCTTCGTGGAGCAGGCCCCGATGCTGCCGGTCGGCTCCGACAACGTCGGCGCCGCGTACAGCACCAAGAACTGGGTCGGCTGGCCCTCGGACGCGGACTCGTACGCGCCCGCGCAGCCCACGCAGGCCGCCTCTCTGATGGTCGTCCTGAAGCTGCAGCCCGCCAACTCCTGATCGTCTCGCGGGCGCCCCGGGCAACCGGGGCGCCCGCCTCCCGCTTGTTCAAAGGACACCGGCATGACGTCGATCCCGGACGCCAAGGCGCCGGCCGACGAGGTGGTGCTCGAGGCGATCGGCCTGACGAAGCACTTCCCCGTTCGCCGACGAATGCGCGACCTCTTCTCCCACCGGCACGACGCGGTTCACGCCGTCGACGATGTGAACCTCACCCTCCGCCGCGGCCAGGTGGTCGCCCTCGTCGGCGAGTCCGGCTCGGGCAAGTCCACGGTGGCCCGCCTGCTCGCTCAGCTCTATCCCCGGACCGCCGGTGACATCCGGCTGCACGGCGAGTCGACGAAGGTCAAGTCGGGCTCGGCGTTCCGCCGGTACTGCGCCCGGGTCCAGATGATCTTCCAGGACCCGTTCGCGTCACTGAACCCGGTGCACACGATCCGGTACCACCTGACGCGCGCCTTGAAGATCCACGGCAATGCCGGCAAGACCGACGCGGACCTCGAACAGGCGCTGCACAAGCTGCTCGATCGGGTCTCGCTCACGCCGCCGGAGCGGTACCTCGACAAGTTCCCGCACGAGCTGTCCGGTGGTCAGCGGCAGCGCGTGGCGATCGCCCGGGCGCTCGGCGCCGAGCCGGAGGCGCTGCTCGCCGACGAGCCGGTGTCCATGCTGGACGTCTCGATCCGGCTCGGCATCCTGAACCTGCTGCGGGACCTGAAGGAGCGCTTCAACCTGGCGATCCTCTACATCACCCACGACATCGCGTCGGCGCGGTACTTCGCCGACCAGACGATGGTGATGTACGCCGGCCGGATGGTGGAGGGTGGCGACAGCGAGACGGTCACCCAGTCGCCGGCCCACCCGTACACCCGGCTCCTGATCGATTCCGCGCCGGACCCGGACCGTCTCGCCAACGCGGCCGACATCGACGAAGAAGATCGTGGCAACGGCGAGCCGCCGAGCCTGATCCGCCCGCCCAGCGGGTGCCGCTTCCACCCGCGCTGCCCGATGGCGATGCCGCGGTGCACCACCGACCTGCCGGTCCGGCTGGAGATCGGTGACGCGCCCGGGCACTGGGCGGCGTGCTGGCTGTACGACGAGGCCACCGTCGCCGCGGAGAAGCCCGGCTCGGCCGCGGGGGTGACCGCGTGAAGTACTTCCTGCAGCGCGTCGCCTTCTACCTCTTCACCGCCTGGGCTGCGATCACGCTGAACTTCTTCATCCCCCGGATGATCCCCGGCGACCCGGTGCAGGCGCTGGTCACCAAGTACCAGGGCCAGCTGAGCAGCCAGGCGATCGAAGCCCTGTACGTGCTGTTCGGCCTGGACAAGGACGCGAACATCTGGGAGGAGTACGTCAGCTACTGGAAGCAGCTGTTCGCCGGCGACCTGGGCCTGTCGTTCACCTTCTTCCCGACCCCGGTCTCCGAGATCATCGCCAGCAGCCTCCCCTGGACGCTGCTGCTGGTCGGCATCACCACGGTGATCAGCTTCTTCCTCGGCACCGGCCTCGGCGTGCTCGCCGGCTGGCGGCGCGGCTCCTGGACCGACGGCCTGCTACCGGTCACCACGTTCCTCTCCTCGGTGCCGTACTTCTGGCTCGGCATCATCGCGATCTACCTGCTCACCGGGCCGGACAGCTTCTTCCCGTCGTCCGGCGGCTTCGACACCGGCCTGGTGCCGGCCTGGGACCAGTACTTCATCCCGAGCGCGATCCAGCACAGCCTGCTGCCCGCGCTGACCATCCTGATCTCCTCGGTCAGCGGCTGGATCCTCAGCATGCGCAACATGATGGTGACCGTGGCCTCGGAGGACTACATCACCGTCGCGCACGCCAAGGGCCTCACCGACCGCCGGGTCGCGATGAGCTACGCGGCGCGCAACGCGTTGCTGCCAAACGTCTCCGGCTTCGCGCTGTCGCTCGGCTTCATCGTCGGCGGCACCCTGCTCGTGGAGATCGTCTTCTCCTACCCGGGCGTCGGGTTCCAGCTGTTCCAGGCGCTGGGCGCCTCGGACTACCCGCTGATGCAGGGCGTCTTCCTGATCATCACGATCTCGGTGCTGGTGGCGAACCTGCTGGCGGACATCGTCTACCTGCTGCTCGACCCTCGCACCCGGAAGGACGGCTGACCGATGACGATCCCTACCTCGAGCATCGAGCAGGTCATCCCCGGCGAGGGGTCGATGGCCCAGCCGGAGACCGGCAAGCCGACCAGGGCGAAGCGCCGGCGGTTCCGCTTCGTGTCCAACCACAAGGCCATGGTCGGCCTGGTCATCCTCGGCATCTACCTGCTGATCGCGATCATCGGGCCGTGGGTGGCGCCGTACGACCCGGGCGCCCGCGGCAACCAGCTGGTCCAGCCGCCGTCCGGCGAGCACTGGATGGGCACCACCCACCTCGGACAGGACGTCTTCAGCCAGTTGCTGGTCGGCACCCGCAGCGTCATCTTCGTCGGCTTCTTCGCCGGCATCATCGCGACCGTGCTCTCGGTCCTGATCGGGGTGACCGCCGGCTATGTCGGCGGCAAGACCGACGAGGGTCTCTCCGCGCTCTCCAACGTCTTCCTGGTCATCCCGGCGCTGCCGCTGATCATCATCATCACGTCCACCCTGGAGAACGCCGAGGACTGGCTGATCGCCCTGGTCATCGGCCTCACCTCGTGGTCGTGGAACGCCCGGGTGCTGCGCGCGCAGACCCTGTCGCTGCGCCGGCGCGACTTCGTCGAGGCGTCCCGCGCCAGCGGCGAGCGCACCTGGCGGGTGATCGTCTTCGAGCTGCTGCCGAACCTGACCGCGGTGATCGCCTCCGGTTTCGTCGGCACGGTCATCTTCGCGGTGCTCTCCGAGATCACCCTGGCGTTCATCGGCGTCACCTCGGCCACCACCTGGAACTGGGGCACCATCCTGTTCTGGGCGCAGGGCCAGCAGGCACTCGCGCAGAACGCGTGGTGGTGGTTCATCCCGGCCGGTCTGGCCATCGCGATCCTCGGCACCGCGCTGTCGCTGATCAACTTCGGCATCGACGAGTTCGTCAGCCCGCGGCTGCGCAGCGCCGGCAAGACCAAGGTGAAGACGGTCAGCGGGCGTACCGTCCGGATGCGCATCGGCTTCACCCCGGTCCTGAACAACACCGCCGAGCCGATCACCCACGCCCGGCCGATCCCGGTCAACACCGGCGGCGCCACGCCCGTCGTGAAAGAGGAGGTGGCCAAATGAGCGAGCCGGTCATCGAGATCCGCAACCTCAACGTCGGGTACGGCCTGGGTGACCAGGGCGTGCGCGCGGTCCGCGACGTCAACCTCACCCTGCACCGCGGCGAGGTGCTGGGCCTGGCCGGTGAGAGCGGCTCCGGCAAGTCCACCCTGGCGTACGGGATGACCCGCCTGCTCGCCCCGCCCGGGGTGATCACCGGCGGCGAGGTGATCTACCACCCCGAGCAGGGCGACCCGTACGACGTCCTCGCCCTGTCCGACAACGATCTGCGCAAGTTCCGGTGGAACGAGACCGCGATCGTGTTCCAGGGCGCGATGAACTCGCTCAACCCGGTGCACAAGATCTCCACCCAGCTCACCGACGTGCTGCGGGCGCACGAGCCGAAGATGTCCGAGTCCGAGCGCATCGCCCGGGCCCGGGAGATGCTGAAGCTGGTCGGCATCGCGGCGGACCGGATGGACGCGTACCCGCACCAGCTCTCCGGCGGCATGCGGCAGCGCGTGATGATCGGCATGGCGCTGATCCTGCAACCGCAGGTGGTCATCATGGACGAGCCGACCACGGCGCTCGACGTGGTGATGCAGCGCCAGATCCTCGGCCAGCTCATCGAGCTGCGGGAGCGGCTGGGCTTCTCGGTCATCTTCATCACCCACGACCTGTCGCTGCTGGTCGAGTTCTCCAACCGGATCGCCATCATGTACGGCGGGCGGATCGTCGAGGAGGCGCCGGCCAAGGCGATCTACCAGGACTCGCTGCACCCGTACTCGGCCGGCCTGCTGGGCTCGTTCCCGGCGCTGCGCGGGCCGCGGCGGGAGCTGACCGGCATCCCCGGGTCGCCGCCGGACCTCAAGGGCATGCCGACCGGATGCTCGTTCCACCCACGGTGCCCGAAGGCGTTCGAGCCGTGTGCCGGCAACATCCCGGTGCTCGGCCGCCCGGACACCCCGGACGGCGACACGCGATCGGTCGCCTGCTGGCTGCACCCGGTCCGGCAACCGGTCGGCTGACGCCGATTCTCAAGCCGAGGGCCGGTCCCCTGCCGTCGGGACCGGCCCTCACTACGTCTTCGGGAGAGTTCGTTGTCATTCACATGGGGCGTGGCCACCTCGGCGTACCAGATCGAGGGCGCGGCCGCGGAAGACGGGCGGACGCCGTCCATCTGGGACACCTTCAGCCGCACCGTGGTCGGCGAGACCGGGGACGTGGCCTGCGACCACTACCACCGGATGCCGGACGACGTGCAGCTGATCAAGAGCCTGGGCGTGAACGCGTACCGGTTCTCGGTCTCCTGGACCCGGGTGCAGCCGCACGGGCGCGGCCCGGCGAACCAGGCCGGCCTGGACTTCTACGACCGGCTGGTGGACGAGCTGCTGGCCGCCGGGATCGACCCGTGGCTCACCCTCTACCACTGGGACATGCCGCAGGAGCTGGAGGACGCCGGCGGCTGGCCGCACCGCGACACCGCGTACCGGTTCGCCGACTTCTCCGCCATGGTCATCGACCGGCTGCAGGATCGGGTGCGGAACTGGGGCACGGTCAACGAGCCGTGGTGCGTGGCCTACCTCGGGTACGAGCACGGCGTGTTCGCGCCCGGCCGGCGTGACCAGGGCGCCGCCGTGGCCGCCACCCATCACCTGCTGCTCGGGCACGGGCTGGCCGCTCAGCAACTGCGCGCGGGCTCGCCGGACAACGTGGTGAGCATCCCGCTCAACATCGGCACAGCGACACCGGCCTCGGACGACCCGATCGACGTGGCGGCCGCCTGGCGGGCCGACGGCAACGTGGCACGGATCTTCCTGGACCCGCTGCGGCACGGCCGCTATCCGGCGGACGTGGTCGAGGATCTCGCGGCACGCGGCCACACGCTGCCGGTACGCGACGGCGACATGAAGATCATCTCGACACCGATCGACCTGCTCGGCGTCAACTTCTACTTCGGACAGGACTTCGCCGGCACCGACCTGGAAGGCAACACCACCGACGCCCTCGGACGGCCGGTGGTCCGAGAGATCAAACCGGACGTGCCGGTCACCGACCTGGGCTGGCCGATCACCCCCGATCGCTTCACCAAGCTGCTGGTGCGGCTGCACCACGACTACGGGTTCCCGCTCGTGGTCACCGAGAACGGCGCGGTCTTCGACGACCACCCGGACCCGACCGGATTCGTGGCGGACGTGCAGCGCACCGCGTACCTGAAGGCGCACGTCGACGCGGTGTTCGCCGCCCGCGAGCAGGGCGCGGACGTGCGCGGATACTTCGCCTGGTCCCTGATGGACAACTTCGAGTGGGCCGAGGGCTACGCGAAACGGTTCGGCCTGGTGCGTGTCGATTACGAGACCCAGATGCGTACGCCTAAACAGAGTGCGCTGTGGTTCCGGGATCACATACTCTCCCGCGCATGACCGAGTACCTCGACCTGAACCGGGCCAACTGGGACGAGCGGGCCCCGGTGCACGCCGCCTCCCCGAGTTATCACGTCGAGGACTTCGTCACCGACCCGGCGTACCTCTCCGATTACGTCCGGTTCGACCTGCCGCGGCTCGGCGACATCGCCGGGCTGCGCGGGGTGCACCTGCAGTGTCACATCGGCACCGACACGGTCTCGCTGTCCCGGCTCGGCGCCCGGATGACCGGCCTCGACTTCTCCGGCGCGTCGCTGGAGCAGGCCCGGGCCATCGCGGCCCGGGCCGGGGCGGACATCCCGTTCGTGCAGAGCGACGTCTACGCCGCGCGGGACGTCCTGGAGGGCGACTTCGACCTGGTCTTCACCGGGATCGGCGCGCTCGGCTGGCTGCCCGACATCAAACGCTGGGCGCGGACGGTCGCGTCGCTGCTGGCGCCCGGCGGCCGGCTGTTCATCCGCGAGGGCCACCCGATCCTCTGGTCGATCGAGCAGGACCGCGCCGACGATCTGCTCGTGCTCTCCGAGCCCTACTTCGAGCAGGCCGAACCGCAGATCTACGACGAGGGCGGCACGTACGTGCAGACCGACCACGAGTTCCGGCACACCGTCACGCACGAATGGAACCACGGGCTCGGCGAGATCGTCACCGCGGTGCTGGAGGCCGGGCTGGTCCTGACCGCCCTCGAGGAGCACCGGTCCGTCCCGTGGGAGGCGCTCAACGGCCTGATGCACCGGATCGACGGCTCGGAGTGGCAGCTCATCGACCGGCCTGAGCGCCTGCCGCACACGTACACCCTCCAGGCGCGCAGACCGGCCGCCGTTTAAAGATCAGCCGCTACGGGGTACCTGCCCGCCATTCCCCGGCGTAGGAGGTCCCCGATGCGAATCGGTGCTGTCATCTTGGTCATCTGGCTGGTCCTCGGCGTGGTCGCCGCCTTCGAGCGCGGTTACTTCAAGGACGACGGCGACGCGAGCTGTGCGGAGGCGGGGACGGTCATCGTCACCACGGTCGCCGGACCGCTGAACTGGATGGGCGTCAACCCGAAGATCACCTGCGACGTTCCGGAGCCCAGCAAGTAAGGCACCGGGCCGGCCGCTATGAAGAAGGGTGTCCTGGCGACAGCTCCACCGTCCACCCCGCCACCACGGCCAGGACACCCCTTTTCGGGCTTGATCTGGAGCGCGCTCCAGCTCGTACGGTCGATGCCGTAGAGCCCGACCAAGGGGGAACATCATGGAACTGCGAGACTTCGGACGCCTCGGCCGGATCAGCGCGCTGACACTCGGCGGTGGCGGCATCGCCGGCGTGTGGGGCAGCACGGACCGCGCCGAAGCGGTGGCCACTGTGCACGCCGCGCTGGACGCCGGTGTCACCATGCTCGACCTGGCGCCGAGTTACGGCTCCGACTTCGAGTCGGAGCGCGCCGCCGGTGAGGCGCTGCGCCTCCGGCCCGCCCCGGACGTCATGATCACCAGCAAGGTGCAGCTCACCAAGCTGCCCGGCACCCCGGACTGGGCCGGCCGCATCCGCCGCAGCCTGCGGGACAGCCTGGCGCGTCTGGGCCGCGACCACCTCGACCTGTTCCTGCTGCACACCCAGCTGCGGCCGCGCACCCCGTCGGACGCCGTGCCGGACGACCTCGACTGGCCGGACTACGAGGTGGTGGCCGCGGAGTTCGAGAAACTGCGCACCGAAGGAGCCGTCCGGGCCTGGGGCATCACCGCGATCGGGCACCCGGCGACGGTGGTGGACGCGCTGCGCGGCGCGGCCCGGCCGGACGCCGCGCAGGTGGTGGTGAACCCGCTCGACATGAACGGCGACCTCTGGGTCTACGGCGACGAGGCGCCGGCCACCGGCGACATCCTCCGGGCCGCGACCGAGAACGACGTGCCGGTGATCGGCATCCGCGCGGTGGCGGCCGGTTCGCTGACGTCGGCGCTGGACCGTGACCTCGACCCGCGCCACCCGGCGGCCGTCGACTTCGCGCGGGCCGAGCCCTACCGCAAGCTGGCGGCCGAGTTCGGCGAGACGCCGGCGGCCCTCGCCCACCGGTACGCGCTGAGCGTTCCGGGCGTCGCCACCGTCGTCCTGGGCGTCAAGAACCGCGCCGAACTCGCCGAATGCCTGGCCGCCGAGGCGCGCGGGCCGCTCACGCCCGAGCAGCTCCGGGCCGTCCACGCCCTCCGCTGACCCCCGGCGCTTCCACGCCCTGGCTCCGAGCGCCGTTCGCGCCTGTCCCGGCTCCTACTTCACACACCCCGAACGACAAGCTCAGCGTGTGAACTTGCGGCTCGATCCGCACCCCAACTTCACACACCCCCGAACGACAAGCTCAGCGTGTGAACTTGCGGCTCGATTCGCAAGCGCAAGACCCGGCGGGCGTGGGAGTTGAGATGCGGAGCGCGTCCTGCACGGAGCGCCGCCCGGTGTGGAGATGTGGGTACGCAGCGCGCTTTAGGGCATTTTGCCTCCGGCGGGGGAGCCCCTGACCAACAGGATGGGGACGGCACCCTGGCTGTCCCCTGGACACCTCACCCCAGGCGCACCCCCATAGCCATCCCGGAGGCTTGAAGATTTCCGGCGGAGGCGAAGCCCGCCGCAGGCGAACCCAAACTTGGAGCGCGAAAGCCGCCCGGCCGGCACCCACGGGGGATGCCGGCCGGGCGGCCGCAGCGGATGGGCGAGGGTCAGTCGCGCTCGATCAGGTGGCCGACCAGCTGGGGGCCCATGATCACCGCGGCGCCGGAGCCGTCCCGGCGGGCGTCGGGTTCCGGCAGCTCGACCGGGTCGCCGGTGTTGCTGGCGCCGACCGGGCGGGGCCCGACCCAGGCGACCGTGAGCCGCGTCTCCCCCCGGAGGAAGCGCTGCACGCGGACCCCGCCGGTGGCCCGCCCCTTCGCCGGGTAGGACGCGAACGGTGACACCTTGACCTGCGTGCCGGTGGAGGTCACCACCATCGGCTCGCCGTGCACCGGGTCGCTGGTGGAGACCGCGTTGAACGAGATCACCTCGGCCCCGGAGGTGAGGTTGACGCCGGCCATGCCGCCACCCTTGAGACCCTGCGGGCGGACCAGCTTGGCCGGGAACCGCAGCAGGCTGGCGTCGGAGGTGACGAAGACCAGCGATTCCGCGCCGTCGGTGAGCAAGGTGGCCTGGAGGACCTCGTCACCCTCCTTCAGCGTGATCACCTCGAACTCGTCGGAGCGGACCGGCCATTCCGGCGCGCAGACCTTGACGACACCGAACTTGGTGCCGAGGGCGACGCCGGGTGACGTGCCGGGGGTCAGCGGCGCCAGGCCGACGACCCGCTCGCCCTTCTCCAGCGGTACCAGCTCGGACGCGGACATGCCACCGCGCAGCGAAACCGTGCCGGACTGTTCGGGCAGCACCGGGAGCGGCAGCACGTCGGTCTTGAACGCGCGACCGCGGTTGGTGATCAGCAGGATGCGGCCGCGAGCGGTGGAGTGGATCACCGCGCGGACCGCGTCGTGCTTGACCCGGCCGCTGCGCCGGCGGGCCTCGGTGGACTCCTCGCTCTCCGCGGCGGTCCGGGCGATCAGGCCGGTCGCCGAGAGGATCACCTGGCAGGGGTCGTCGGCAACCTCGAGCGGGCCGGCCGGCACCGAGGCCGCCAGCACCTCCTTGAGGTCACCGTCGATCAGCGTGGTGTGGCGCGGGCGGCCGAACTCGGTGGCCACCTCGGCGAGCTCGTCGGAGACGACCTTCTTGAGGACGTCGGAGTTGTCGAGGATCCGGTTCAGCTCGGCGATCTCGTTGCGCAGCCGCTCCTGCTCGGTCTCCAGCTCGATGCGGTCGAACCGGGTGAGCCGGCGCAGCGGCGTGTCCAGAATGTATGTCGCCTGGATCTCGGAGAGCCCGAACTCGCTCATCAGCCCGGCCTTGGCCGCGGCCGCGTCGTCGCTGGCCCGGATCAGGGCGACCACCCGGTCGATGTCGATCAGGGCGATGAGCAGGCCGTCCACCAGGTGCAGACGGTCCTCGCGCTTGGTCCGGCGGAACGTCGTGCGCCGGGTGACCACCTCGTAGCGGTGCTGGACGAAGACCTCCAGCAGCGCCTTGAGGCCGAGGGTCTGCGGCTGCCCGTCGACCAGCACCAGGTTGTTGATGCCGAACGAGCTCTCCAGCGGGGTGAGCCGGTAGAGGTCGGCGAGCAGCGCCTGCGGGTTGACGCCCACCTTGCACTCGATGACCAGGCGGGTGCCGTGCTCGCGGTCGGTGAGGTCCTTGACGTCGGCGATGCCCTGCAGGCGGGCGGCCTGCCGCTGGCCGCGGCGCGGGCCGGAGGTGATCAGCTTGCCCTTCACCTCGTCGGTGATGGCCTCGATGATCTTCTCGGTGCCGACGCCGTAGGGCAGCTCGGTCACCGTGATCGCCTGCCGGCCCCGGCCGCCCTCGAGCAGGCCGGTCTGGGCACGGGCCCGGATCCGGACGACGCCACGACCGGTCTCGTACGCCCGGCGCACCTCGTCGAGGCCGAGCAGCTGACCGCCGGTGGGCAGGTCCGGGCCGGGCACGAAGCGCATCAGCGTGTCGAGATCGGCCTCCGGGTCGGTGATCAGGTGCCGGGCGGCCGCGACCACCTCACCGAGGTTGTGCGGGATCATGTTGGTCGCCATCCCGACGGCGATCCCGGACGTGCCGTTGACCAGCAGGTTGGGGAAGGCGGCCGGCAGCACCTTGGGCTCCAGCTCGGAGCCGTCGTACGTCGGCTTGAAGTCGACCGTGCCCTCGCCCAGCTCGCCGACCAGCAGCATCGCCTCGCGGGACATGCGCGCCTCGGTGTACCGCGCGGCGGCCGGGCCGTCGTCGGGCGAGCCGAAGTTGCCGTGCCCGTCGATCAGCGGGGTGTTGAGCGAGAAGTCCTGGGCCAGCCGGACCAGCGCGTCGTAGATCGCCACGTCGCCGTGCGGGTGGTACTTACCCATCACGTCGCCGACCACCCGGGCCGACTTCACGTAGGCCCGGTCGGGGCGGTGCCCCTGCTCGGACATCGACCAGAGGATCCGCCGGTGCACCGGCTTCAGGCCGTCCCGGGCGTCCGGCAGCGCGCGGGAGTGGATGACCGAGTACGCGTACTCCAGGTAGGAGTCCTCGACCTCGGTGGTGAGCGGATTGTCGATGACCCGGGCGCCGGCCTGGTCGAACGCGGACAGGTCGACGCGGTTCTCGGACTTGCGGCGTGCCATTGGTAGCGAACCTCTCAGGCGTCGATCGTCTCTTGGTCGATCCGGCCGGCGGCCTCGATCAACCAGTTCTTCCGGGGTTCGACCCGCTCGCCCATCAGCAGCTCGAGGGTGGCCTCGGCGCGTTCGGCGTCCTCGATGGTGATCCGCCGGACGGTCCGGGCGGCCGGGTTCATGGTGGTCTCCCAGAGCTCGTCGGCGTCCATCTCACCGAGGCCCTTGAACCGGGGCACCGGTCGCTGCACCTGGCGGCCGTTGCGCTCGATGCGGGCGACGGTGCTCTCCATCTCCTGCTGGGTGTAGGTGAAGATGGTCTCGGCGTTGCGGCCCTTGGTGACCACCTTGTGCAGGGGCGGCATCGCGGCGTAGAGGCGCCCGTGCTCGATGACCGGCCGCATGTACTTGGCGAACAGGGTGATCAGCAGAGTCCGGATGTGCGAGCCGTCGACGTCCGCGTCGGCCATGATCAGCACTCGGCCGTACCGCAGATTGTTGATCTCGAAGGTCCGGCCGGAGCCGGCGCCGAGCACCTGCACGATCGCCGAGCACTCGGCGTTGTCGAGCACCTGCTGGAGGCTGGCCTTCTGCACGTTGAGGATCTTGCCGCGGATCGGCAGCAGCGCCTGGTATTCCGAGGAGCGGGCCATCCGGGCGGTGCCGAGCGCCGAGTCGCCCTCCACGATGAACAGCTCGGAGCGGTCGATCCCGATGGCCCGGCAGTCGACCAGCTTGGCCGGCATCGACGCGCCCTCCAGGGCGGTCTTGCGGCGGGCCGCGTCCTTCTGCTGTTTCTGGGTGAGCCGGACGCGGGCCGCGTCCACCACCTTCTGCAGGACGGTGCGGGCCTCGGTCTTGGTGCGGCGGCCGTCGATCCACTCTTTCAGATATGCCTCGACCAGGCTCTGCATCACCCGGGTGACGCCGGCGGTGGAGAGCTCGTCCTTGGTCTGCGAGGTGAACTGCGGCTCCGGCACCCGCACGTGGATGACCGCGGTCATGCCCTCCAGGAAGTCCTCCAGGACCGGCGGCTCCTCCTTGGGCTTGAGCAGGCCGCGGGCGCTGCGGATGGCCTCGGTGAGGGCCCGGGTGAGGGCCCGCTCGAAGCCCTTGCGGTGGGTGCCGCCGTGCACGTTGCGGATGGTGTTGGTGAAGCACTCGACGGTGCGCTCGTAACCGGTGCCCCAGCGGAACGCGACCTCGATCTGGGCGGTGCGCAGCACGTTCGCCTGCATGACGCCGTTGGCGTCCGCGGCGTTCTCCTTGTACGTCCCCTCGCCGGTGACCATCAGCACGGCGGAGACCGGCTTGTCCCCGGACGGCGTGAGGAACTCGACCATGTCGGTGAGCCCGTTGGGGTAGTGGAAGGACTCGGTGGCCGGCTCCTCGGCGCCCGCGTCGAAGAGGGTGTATTGAACCCCGGGGACCAGGAAGGCGGTGTTGCGCAGTTTGGCGCGAACCGCGTCCACGTCGAGCCGGGCGCCGGTCTCGAAGTACCTCGCGTCGTACCAGTACCGGATGGAGGTGCCGGTGGGCTCGCCGCGCTTCATCCGGCGGGCCACCCGCAGGCCCGCCTGGGGCTGGAACGACGCCTCCGGCCCGGGGCCGTCGAAGACGCCGGGCACGCCCCGCTGGAACGAGATCTCGTGGACCTTGCCGTCGCGCTTCACCGTGACGTCGAAGCGCAGCGCCAGCGCGTTGACCGCGGAGGCGCCGACGCCGTGCAGACCGCCGGAGGTCTTGTAGCCCGAGCCGCCGAACTTGCCGCCGGCGTGCAGGCGGGTCAGCACCAGCTCGACACCGCTGAGGCCCGACTTGGCGTGCACGTCGGTCGGGATGCCCCGGCCGTCGTCGTCGACCTGCACCGAGGCGTCGGCGTGCAGGGTGACCGCGATCCGGGTCGCGTGACCCGCGACGCCCTCGTCGGTCGAGTTGTCGATGATCTCGTTGGCGAGGTGGTTGATGCCCCGGCTGTCGGTGGACCCGATGTACATCCCAGGGCGTTTCCGGACAGCGTCCAGCCCTTCCAGGTGCGTGAGGTCGTCAGCCCCGTACAAGGTCTCTGGCTGTGCGGTCACGAGGCGGTACTCCCGATCGGGCCATGGGTGGTCAGGGACGGCGCGAGCCTACCCGGAGCCTCCGACACTTCTGCCCCAGGCGAGCCAGGTCCCGCCCATACCGTGGCCGAGAACAGGATAAAGCGTACGAAACAGCGCCCTAAGACACGCCCACCAGGGACCGGCCCGCCATCCGGGGCATGGTCCGCGGCATGGTCTGCACGTGCAGCGCCCGGGACAGCTCCAGCGGGTGCGCCTTTCCCGGCACCGCGACCGGTGGCAGTTCCTGATAGGCGATCAGCGCGTCGGTCACCTGCCGGGTCACCGAGCAGGCCACCACCGTGTCGTGCGGCGCGTACGCCTGGAGCCGGGCCGCGGTGTTCACCACGCTGCCGCTGATCATCGCGTAGCCGCCGTCGAAGGCGGCCGGCTCATCGATGATCACCTCGCCGGTGGCCAGGCCGGCCCGGGTCCGGATCGGGAACCTGCCGGCCAGGAGACGCCCCCTCAACGTCTCCTGGACCGACAGGCCCGCCTTGACCGCCGAGGCGGCCGCCTCCGGGCCGAAGCCCCCCTCGCCGGAGCCGAACACCGCCATCACCGCGTCCCCGACGTACTTCTCGACGATGCCGCCGTGCTCGCGCACCACGCCCGAGACGGTCGAGAAGTAGTCACGTTGCAACGCACGGACCTCCGCGCAGTCCAGCCGGTCCACCAGTGCGGTGAACCCGACGATGTCGATGAACAGCACGGTCACGTCCTGACGCCGCTCCTGAACGGTCATGGTGATGGTGGTCATGTCGCACGCTCCCCCAGATCGCTGCGTGACCGGGAACGCCCCTTGCCCGGATCACTGCGTTGACCGAGAGAACGGTGCCAGCCCGCGCTGATACGCGGATCCGCAGAACGACGTATCTCTGACAGCATCGGCGCCCGTCGTTTTTGTGACGCAGAACAGTCCGAACCGCCGACATGGTGGTACGCGATTTCCCATTAGGCTGCCCCTCATGGCCAGCAAGGAGGACGACGGGCCGCTTGTCGGACGCACCGGCACGCTGGCCGACATCCAGTCCTACCTGCGTGCCGTCGGTCCGGGTGGGACGGCCGCGGTGTTCGTGACCGGGGAGAGCGGCGTCGGCAAGAGCCGGCTGCTCCGGGAGACCGCTGAGTCCTTACGCGACAGCGCCTCGGGTGACGACGCATTCGCGGTCCTCTTCGGCACCTGCCTGGACATCGGCGACGCCTCCCCGCTGCACCCGGTGCTGCAGGCGCTGCGCCGGCACGACGAGAACGCGCCGGCCATGTCCGCGACCGCCGACGACGCCGGCGCCCTGCTCGACCGGGTCTCGCGCGACCTGCGGGCGCTCGCCGGCGGCCGCCGTCTGCTGCTGGTGCTCGACGATCTCCAATGGGCCGACCGGAGCACCCGTCAGCTGCTGCTCTATCTGCTCGCCGGTCTCGGCGACGTCCAGGTCTCGGTGCTCGCCGCGATCCGGGCCGAGGCCCTGCACGGCACCCACCCGCTGCGCCGGGTCCTGGCCGAGCTGCGCCGGCTGCGTTCGGTCCGGGTGGTCGACCTGCAGCCGCTCACCGTGGACGACACCCGCGAGCTGGTCTCCGCGATCGTCGGCAGCGACGTGCCGGACGAGGACGCCGACCGGGTCTACAAGCGCAGCGGCGGCAACCCGTTCGTGGCCGAGGAACTGGCCCGTGACCTGCGCGACGGCCGGGTGGAGCTGTCCGACACGCTGCGCGAGATCTTCCTGTCCCGGGTGGACGAGCTCCCGGCGAACGCGCATGCCGTGGTGCACGCGATGGCCGCCGGCGTGGAGCCGGTGGACCACACCGTGCTGTCCAAGGTGGTGCCGCTGCCCGAGGACCAGCTGATCGAGGCGATCCGGGCCGCGATCGCCCAGCGCTTCCTGGCCAGTGACGGCGAGGGCTACCGGCTCCGGCACCGGCTGGTCGCCGAGGTCCTGGAGCAGGAGGTGCTGCCCGCCGAGGCCGCCTCCCTGCACCGCAGGTACGCGGAGGCGATCGAGTCCCGCGCCGGTGAGCCCGACCACGCCCGGCTCGCGTTCCACTGGCAGCGGGCCGGGATGCCGGCCCGTGCTCTGCCTCCGGTGATCGCCGCGGCCCGGTCCGCGGAGGGGCTCTACGGGTTCGCCGAGGCCCACCGCTATTGGACGATCGCCCTGCAGCTGACCACCGAGCACGACGCGAAGCGCACCGAGCTGCTCGGCAACGCCGCGGAGTCGGCGCACCAGTGCGGCGAGCACCTGCTGGCGCTCTCCCGGCTGGACGAGCTGGCCGGCCGGGCGGACGCTCCCGGCCAGTGCGAGCTGCACCTGCGCCGGGCTCGTTACCTGGCCGCCGCCGGGCGCTCCGCCACCGCCGAGACGGAGTACGAGCTGGCCCTCGAGGCCGCCGACTGCACCCCCCGGCAGCGCGCCACGGCCGCCGCCTGCCTCGCCGAGCTGCTGCTGCACCTGGGCCGGTACGCGGATGCCAACGAGCGCGCCCGGGATGCCCTGGAGCACGCGGCGGTCAACGGCTCGACCGCCGACCTGGTCCGGGCCAGCGCCGCCCTCGGCTTCAGCTCCGCGCTGCGCGAGGACCGCGAGGCCGGCCTCTCGGTGATCCGGCACGCCGTCGACATCGCCGAGCGCTCCGGGCACCCGGACGACCTCGGTGTGGCCTATCTGCACCTGGCCGAGCTGCTCGCCGGGCCGCTGAACAGCATCGAGGAAGGCGTCCTGGTGGCCCGCCGCGGCGCCGACCGGCTCGCCCGGCTCGGCGTCGGCCGCACCTACCAGACCCGGCTGCTCGCCATCGCCGCCAACGGCCTGTTCCGCACCGGTCAGTGGGCCGAGGCGGACACCATGCTGGAGACCGCGATGCGGCACCGCCCGTCCGGCGCCGACGCGGTCGAGCTGCTGCTCGCCCGCTGCCGGCTCTGGGTCGGCTTCGGCGAGGTGGACAACGCCCGCCGGGACCTGGACGCGGTCGCCACCCTGCTGGCCGGCGGCGGCGCCCGGCACGTGCTGCCGATGCTCACCCTGCGGGCCGGCCTGGCCATCTGGCAGGGCGAGCACGCCGACGCGCGGGCCGCGGTGCAACGTGGTCTCACCGAGACCCGCTCCGACGACCTGGTGCTGCTGGGCGTGCTGGCCTGGCACGGGCTGCGGGCCGAGGCCGAGGCCCACGTCGCCGGCAAGCAGGTCGACCCGGGCGCGCTGCGCCGGTTGAAGACGGTGCGCGACCGCCTGTTCCAGGGCGTGACCAACGCGGGCGCGGCCCGGCCGGTGGTGGAGGGCTATCTCGATCTCTGCGCGGCCGAGCTGAGCCGCATCGAGGACCGGCACGACCCCGCGCCGTGGGAACGCGCCGCCCGCATCTGGGACCGGCACCAGCAGCCGTACCCCGCGGCGTACTCACGGCTGCGCCACGCCGAGGCCTCCTTGCAACGCAAGATCCGGCGGGCTGCCGCCGTCAACGGGCTCCGCCAGGCGTACGCGACCGCGACCGCCATGGGCGCCCGCCCGTTCGCCAACGAGATCCGCGGCGTGGCCCAGCGGTACCGGGTCGCCCTGGCCGACGACACACCGACCGTGTCGATGGTGGCGCCCGACCCGGAGCCCGCCGACGAACTGGCCGTCCTGACCGGGCGCGAGCGGGAGGTGCTGGCCGCCGTCGCGGAGGGGCTGACCAATCGCGAGATCGGTGAGAAGCTCTTCATCAGCGAGCGGACGGTCGGCGTCCACCTGGGACACATCTTCGACAAGCTTCAGGTGCGGACCCGGGTGCAGGCCAGCCGGGTCTATCTGACTGCCGCCTGACCAGGCAATCGTTATCTCGCTGTGACATACGTGTGCGGAATACGTCGTTCTACCGATCCCCCGGTGCTCCCCCGGTGGAAGGGTGGGAACCACGGGGGAGCACCGCCCGGTGGGCCTCGTTCCACCGGGCGGTGCTGGGGGCCCTCCGCATGTCTGCATCACCCGTGGAGGATCCGATGACCCAGCCCATCTGGGGCCCGGTGCAGCAGGAGATGTCCGACATCCTGCGGCACCACCCCGACGACGTCCCCGGCGTGGTCGAGCAGCTGGCCCGGCTTCAGGAAGTCCTGTGCCTCGTGCCGCCGCTGCTCGGCGGCAACCCGCTGGCGGACTTCAACAAGCTGTACCTGACCATCACCGAGAACGTGCTGGAGCGGCTCTACGCCGGCAAGTTCAAGGATCCGGCGTTCCTGTCCCGGCTGGACGTGGAGTTCGCCGGCCGGTACTTCGAGGCCCTGCGGTACTGGACCGAGGCCAGCCCGGCCTGCCCCGGCGTCTGGGCCTGCCTGTTCGGCCGCATCCCCGGCCCGGACGCCCGCCCGCTGCCGTCCGCCGTCGCCGGCGTCAACGCGCACATCAACTTCGACCTGCCGTTCGCGCTGGTGACCACGTTCGACCACCTGGGCAGTGACCCGATCGACGGCAGCGACCAGCACCACGACTACCTCCAGGTCAACGACATCTTCGCGGAGGAGATCCCGGGTCTGCGCCGGGGTTACCTGGACCGCTGGCAGCTGCTCATCGACACGATGAACGGCGACCTGGACGACTGGTGGCAGGGCGAGATGGTGGAGTACACCCGCAACGTCGCCTGGCGCAACGCCCAGAAGGTGTGGGCGATCCGGCACGACCTGATCGCGCTGGACAAGGAGCGCCGCCGGCTGGACCGGACCGCCACCGGCCTCGGGAAGCTGCTGCTGTCGCCGTTCGCCGACTTCCTGCAGTGATCACTTCACCCTGATCAGCCGGGCCGTGGTCGCGGCGCCGTCGCGCAGGCCGCCCACGCCGACCTCCATCCCGGCCTTCAGCACGGACCGCTCGACCTTCTTCCGGTCCTGCACGACCCGCAGCGGGTCGCCGTACGTCCAGGTCAGCTCGAAGCCGTCGGTGGACTTCAGGGTGAGACCGGAGTCGGTCACCGCGGTGATCGAGCCGCGCTGCACCACGACAGTGCGCTCGCCGGCCCGGGTCTGCACGGTCACCTCGCCGTGCAGCGTGTTCTTGCGCAGGTTCTTGCGGATGAGCCGAGGTCGTACCCCGTCGTCCTCCGCCTCCGCGGCGTCTTCCGCGAAACCCACCGCCTGCAGCGCCACGGTTTCGGTCGCCACCTCGGCCTCCGCGGCGGCGGGACCGCCGGAACCACATCCGGGCACGGTGAGTGCGGCGACGACACTGACGATCAAACCGATTCTGGTACGAGTCATGCAAGCGATCCTGGCGCTGTCCCGATCGGCGGGTGTCAGGACGATGTTCGGGTTCGGTAAGGCAGCTCCACCGTGAACATGGCCCCGCCCTCCGGCGCGTGCCCGGCGCTGATCCGGCCACCGAGCCGGCCCACCAGCCGGGCGGCGAGGGCCAGGCCCAGCCCGCTGCCCACCTCCCGGATCCCGCGGTACCGCCGGTTCAGCTCGCCCCGGTCGAAGGCCACCGCCAGATCGTCGTCGGTGAAGCCGGGGCCGCCGTCGCGCACCTCCACGATCCCGCCGTCCGATCCCGCCCGCACCGCCAGGACCAGCGGCGCCCCGGCGGGCACCACCCGCAACGCGTTCTCCAGCAGGCCGTCGAGCACCTGGCGGATCCGGCCGGCATCGGTGTCCACGTGGACCGGCGCCGGCGGCAGCTCCACGGACAGCGCCGGGCCGTCCGGTCCGCACCGGGCCGTCCACGCCTGCCCGGCGGCGCGGACCAGCTCGGTGAGGTCGACCGGGACCACGTCCAGCGGCAGGTCGGCGGCCTCCAGCCGAGCCAGCACCAGCAGGTCGGAGATCAGCCGGTCGAGCCGGTCGGCCTCGCCGAGCATCGTGGCGCCGGCCGCGGCGGCTCCGTGCGCACCCACCACCCCGTCCGCGAGCGCCTCGGCGTACCCCCGGATGGTGGCCAGCGGCGTGCGCAGCTCGTGCGAGACCGACAGCAGGAAGTCGCGTTCCCGCCCCTCGCTGGTCTGCAACGCCGAGGCGAGCTGGTTGATCGCGTCGGCGAGCCGGACCGCCTCGGCCGGACCGGAACGGGCGATACGCACCGAACGGTCACCGGCGGAGAGCCGTCCCGCCGCCGCCGCGGCCAGGGTGAGCGGCCTGGTCAGGAAGCGGGCCAGCAGCGCACCGGCGAGCACCCCACCGAGCAGGCCGGCCAGCAGGGCGACCCAGATGCTGCCGAGGACACGGGCCGCGATGCCGGAGGAGACCGCGCGGGTCAGGACCACCCCGCTGTCCCGGCCGGACAGCGGCCGGCCCGCGATGAAGGACGGACGGCCGTTCACCGGGCCCCGAGTGTCGATCACCGTGCCACCGGCGACTCGGCGTACCACCCGGTCAGGCAGCCCGGAGTGGTCCGCGACGCCGCGCCGGACCAGATAGATCTCGATGTTCTCCCGGCGGAGCCGGTGCGCGATGCGCTGCCGGGCGGCCGGGCGCTCGTCGGCGAGGACCTCGACCGCCAGCGCGGTCTTCTCCATCAGCTCGGCGCGGATCTGCAGGTTGACCGAGCGGACCGCGACCGGGACGGCGACCAGCGCGGTGACGATCACGGCCACCACCGCGGTCGCGGCGGTCACCAGGACGGTGCGGCCGGTCAGCGTACGGAAGAAGTCACGCATCGGCGGAGTACCCGACACCGCGGACGGTCCGGATCAGGGTGGCGGCGGCGCCCAGCTTGGCCCGGACCTGTGCCACGTGCACGTCGACCGTCCGGGTGCCGGCGTGCGACGCGTACCCCCAGACCGTGGCCAGCAGCTCCTCGCGGGTGAACACCCGGCCCGGCCGGCCGAGCAGGTGGGCGAGCAGGTCGAACTCGGTCGCGGTCAGGCTCAGCGGCTCGCCGCCGACGGTGGCGGCCCGCCGTGCCGGGTCGAGCGTCAGGGGCCCCAGACTGCGTACCCGATCCGCTTCGGACGGACCGGCCGCTCGCCGCAGCAGCGCCTTGACCCGGGTCACCAGCTCGCGGGGGCTGAACGGCTTGGTGACGTAGTCGTCCCCGCCCAGCTCGAGCCCCAGGATCCGGTCCACCTCGTCGTCCCGCGCCGTCAAGAAGATCACCGGGACCCAGTCACCGGCGGCACGCAGCCGGCGGCAGATCTCGGTGCCGTCCAGCCCGGGCAGCGCGATGTCCAGGATGCAGACGACCGGGCGGAGCCGGCGGGCGGCGTCCAGACCGGCGTCGCCGTCGTGCTCGACCTGCACCCCGAAACCCTCCCGGCTCAGATAGAGCCGCACCAGGTCGGCGATCGGCCGCTCGTCCTCGACCACGAGGACCAGTCCCTTGGGCGCGTCGGTCACGCCGCTCATCATGCCGCCGCGGGGAGGGCGAGAACGTTCGGGGAACGTAAGCGCTCCAGGCCGGGAACGCTCCCAAGGACCGGAAAGCGCTCTCCACCTCGTGCTATAAAGTCGGTCTTGGCGGACATCCTGTCCCGTGACGGTGCCACCGCTACCGAGAGCCGGGCGAGGCGTCGCACACGGGGGGATGCCTCGCCCACCTCGCGATTCAGCGGCCCAGTCCCGCTTCCCTGGCCCGGACGATCGCCTCGGCCCGGTCGGCCACCTGCAACTTGGTGAACACGTTCGACACGTTGTTGCGGACAGTCTTCGGCGACAGGTACAGAGCGGCCGCGATCTGCCCGTTCGACCGGCCCGCCGCCAGCAGCTCCAAGATCTCCCGCTCCCTCGCGGTGAGTTGCGGGAACGCGTCCGTCGGCGCGGGCGGCCCGGCGGCGAAGAACTCGGCGATCCGCTGCGCGAGCGCCGCGCCGAACACCGCTCCCCCGGCCGCCACCGTCGTGATCGCCCGGACGATCTCCTCCTGCTCCGCGCCCTTCACCAGGTAACCCCGCGCACCGGCACGGATCGCCGCGAACACCGTGCCGTCGTCCTCCGACATGGTCAGCACGAGAATCCCCACACCCGGCGCCTCGGCCGCGAGCCGCCGGGTCGCCTCGACCCCGTTCAGCCGCGGCATCTGCACGTCCATCACCACGACGTCCGGCCGCAGCCGGGTCGCCACCGCGACCGCCTCCACCCCGTCCGAGGCGGTGCCGACCACCTCGATCCCGTCCACGGTCGCCAGCAGCATGGCCAGCCCGTCCCGGAAGATCGGGTGGTCGTCCGCGACCACAACCCTCATGCCAGCACTCCCATCGGCAGCCGGGCCCGGACCACCGTGCCACGTTCGTCCGGGCACTCTATCCGGCACTCCCCGCCCAGCTCAGCGACTCGCTCCCGCAGCGAGACCAGGCCGACGCCGGTGGGTGTGCCGGCCGGGATGCCCACACCGTCGTCGGCCACCTCCACCACCAGATCCCCGCCCACCCGAGTGAGGCGGACCCCGCACGACGAGGCGGCAGCATGCCGTGCGACGTTGGTGAGCGCCTCGGAGACGATCCGGTACGCCGCCACCTCCACGGCAGCCGGCAACTGCTCCAGGCCGTCACCACCGTCGACGGTCACGGTGAGACCGGGCGCCCGCAGCCGGGCCGCCTGCTGCCGGATCGCTCCGAGCAGCCCCACGTCGTCCAGCGCCGGCGGGCGCAGGTCGTGCACCAGGCGGCGCACGTCGGCGACCGCCGCGGTGGCGTCCTCCCGGGCCTGCTTGAGCAGCTTGTCCGACTCCGACGGACTCCGGCTGAGCAGATTGCGCGCGGTGTCGATACGCAACGCCACCCCGCCCAGAGCCGGTCCCAGCCCGTCGTGCAGATCACGGCGCAGCCGGCGGCGTTCCTCCTCGCGAGCGGCCACGATCAGCTCCCGGCTGCGCTGCAACTCCCGCATCAGGTGAGCCGACCGCGCCGCGATCGCCGCCTGCCGCACCATGTCACCGAGGAGCCGCTCGTCCTGCGCGGACAGCGCCACCCGCGGCCCGTCCGCCGGCAACACCACCCGGCCCACCGCCTCCCCGCGATAGCTGATCGGCAACGCGGTGGTCCCGCCCGCGACCGTCCCGGCAGTGGCGATCAGCTTCCCGCCGTCCGGCCGGTCCACCTCGACCGACACGAACCTGGCCCGGAACGCTGCCGCAACCGCCGAAGCCACCGTGAGCAGTTCGTCCTCCGGGGAGCCGGAGCGCTCCAGCTGCTCCGCGAGCCCGGCCACCACCCGGTACGGGTCGTCCCGCCGCCCCAGCACCAGCCGCCGCGCCAGCAGCCACAACCGGTGCCGCAGCGGCCCGTAGCCCGCGGTCACCAGCAGCAGCGCGACCACCGCGGCATCACGTTCCGGCAGGCTCTGCCCGAGCAGGAGCCCGGTCACCGCGAGCACGCACGCGTCCACCACGAGCACCGTCGCTGCCAGAGCGGCATACAGGAACGTCCCACCGAGCAGCCGGTCGATGTCGACCAGCGTGGGCCGCGCGATCGCGATCACCACGGCGGCGCCGGTGAAGCCCACCGCCGGCCCGAGCGCCAGATCGGAGAGCTGCTGGCACCGCCAGCACGCTGCCGACCACGAGCAGGTTCACCACCGCCGCCCAGAGCAGCCAGCGCATCCGCAGCCGGTCCTCGCCACCGGCCCGGCGGAACCGGTGGACCACCACCGCGACCGGCACGATCATTCCCAGCGGCAGGGCCACGAACGCCACGTCGAGCACCGGCTCCCACCAGCCGTCCGGCAGCCGCAGCGACAAAGGATCGAGGTTGAGCCCGCGCAGCGGCCCGGGCATCGGGACGCCGGCCCGCGCCTGGGCGATGTCGGACGGCACCACCAGCAACGCGGCCGGCATCAGGCCGGACAGCGCCAGACTCGCGTACGCCCCGATCCGCCACCGGCCGTCCGGCAGCCGCCCGGCCGGGAAGACCAGCAGCAGCAACGGGATGTAGACCATCAGCGCGGCGCCGAGCCGCTGATAGATCCAGAAGCTGGTCGAGGCGCCGGGCAGCCCGTTCAGCGTCGAGTAGGCCAGCCACGAACAGGCCGCCGCGTCCAGGCTCCAGTGCACGCCGGCCAGGCAGAGCAGCCAGGCGACCGGATGCCCCGGCCGGGTGTGCAGCAGCAGCGCGCCCGGAACGGCGAGACCCAGCCCGGCCAGCGCCGCGTTCCAGGCGGTGTCGGTGTCGATCTCCGCCCGGTACGCCGACGGCACCGCCAGATCCAGCAGGCTCGCGCCGACCAGCGCGACCACCGATATCGCGACGACCGCGACCGCTGCCCTCTTCACGGGCACATCGTCGCAGCCAGGGAGTCCCGCGGTCGCTGGGCGGATGTCCCGGTTCACCCGGGACATCCGCGGGGACGCCGTCGGTGGCGCCCGGCCCTGCCCGCCCGGGACACGTCCCGGACAGAGTTCACCCCGTCAACGACACCGGACAGCGTGTGAGGTTCCGACTGAGTCCCACACTGCGTCACCCCTCGTCAGGAGAACGACGTGAGCATCACGACCAGCACCGCCCCGGCCCGGACCGACGACCCCGGCACCGCACCGATCAGCACGAAGGCCGTCCGCCGCACCGGCTGGGCGGTCGCCGGCGGCGCCGCGCTCTGGTCGGCGACCTTCTTCGCGATCAACCCGCAGACCACCGACCCGGCGCTCCAGACGGTCATCGACTTGGCGCTGCTGCCGGCCCAGCTCTCCTTCGTCGCGCTGGTCACCGTGCAGCTGCGAACCGGCGCCACCGGCGTCACCCGAGCCGCCCGGGCCATGCTGAGAACCGAGTACGTGCTGCTCGGGATGGCGATCCTGTGGAGCGTGCTGCACGGTGCGTTCCCCGCCCTCCGTGGCGAGACGTGGATGGCGGCGCTGGACGCCTTCTGGCCCCTGTCGATGCTCGGCATGTTCGTGATCAGCATCAAGATCGCTCTGGCCGGCCGGTGGAAGGGCCTTGGCCGGTGGTGGCCGCTGGTCGCGGAGAGCTGGGCTTTCGTCTCCATCCCGGCGATGGGCGCCTTCGGCGCGAGCGGTGGCCGGTTCGTCGGGGCCGCCCATCTGCTCATCGGTTACACCGTGCTCGGCCTCATCCTGGCCCGGCGCCCCGAACTCACCGGCGCCCGCGACTGATCCAGGCTTCGGGCCCGGCGCCCGCGACTGGTTCGGGCTTCGGCCGCGGGCGCGGCGTCCGTGACCGACCGGATCCGGGCTTCGGCCGCGGGCGCGGCGTCCGGCTGTCACCGGCGCCCGCGGCTGACCGGAGCCGGGCTTCGGTCGCCGTCTCCCCGGTGTGCTCCGATCGCTGTCAGCCCCAGGTAGAGGAAAGGCAACAGGAGCACGAGGTCGGCGGCGTGGATCAGGACCTCGGCCCGGGTGATCCGGCTGAGCGGGAAGAGCAACCCGCCGAGCAGGATCAGCACCCCGACCGGAATCGGCGCGGCCCGCAGCCGGACCAGCGCGGCACCCAGAACCATCAACGCGAGCGGGAAGAGCGGGCCGCAGATCCAGAACAGGACGTTGGCCGGAATCGGGTACTCGATCAGCAACTCGACGGCACGTGCATGCGTGACCCCGAAGATCACCTCGTGGATCGCCTGTACCGAGAAGGCGGTCCCGCCGATCACGCCGAAGACGGTGAGCGGAAGCGCCACCCGCACATAACGCGGCGCCCGGGACCGAAGTCCCTGATAGAGGTCGATGAGGCCGATCAGCCAGCAGGCCAGCCCGACAGTTGCCAGGGTGGCGCCGGTGGTGTCCAGGCCGTCACCCCTGAAGAAGAAGCCGGCGGCCAGATTGAACGCCGGACCGAGGATGAGAAACATGCCCCGACGCTAGGAAGAATCGACGCCGGCGGAATTCTCCGAGCGTGGCAGGCCCGCTACCGCATTCGTGGTACCCGGGCCAGCCCCCAGCGGTACGCGAACACCACCAGCTGGCCCCGGTCCCGCGCGCCGAGTTTCGTCATCGCCCGGTTGGTGTGCGTCTTCGCGGTGGCCGGGCTCATCCGCAGCCGATCGGCGATCTCCCCGGTGGAGAGGCCGTCCGCGACCAGAGCGACCACCTCACGTTCCCGGGCGGTGAGCGCGCCGACCGCGGGTGGCGGCGGGCCGTCGGTGGAGGCGAAGGTGGCGATCAGCCGCCGCGTGACCGCGGGCGCCAGCAGCGCCCCACCGGCGGCGACCACCCGCACGGCGTGCCGCAGTTCGTCCGGGCTCACGTCCTTGAGCAGGAAGCCGACCGCACCGGCCCGCAACGCGCTGTAGACGTACTCGTCCAGCTCGAAGGTCGTCAGCACGATGACGCGGACCCCGGGTAGACGCGGGTCGGCGAGGATGCGGCGGGTGGCGGTGAGGCCGTCGGTGCCCGGCATGCGGACGTCCATCAGCACCACGTCGGGCCGGTGCGCCCGGGTCAGCGCGATCGCCTCGTCCCCGTCGGCTGCCTCGGCCACCACCTCGATCTGCGGGTCACGGTCCAGCAGCACCCGGAATCCGGCCCGGACCAGGGCCTCATCGTCGGCGACCAGCACCCGCACAGTCATCCCGGCACCCGCACAGTCATCCCAGGCCCCGCACAGTCATTCCGCCGCCCCGCACAGTCATCCCGCCACCCGCACAGTCATCCCGGCACCCGCATGGTCATCCGGCAGCCAACCCTGCACCCGGAAACCGCCGTTGTCGCCGGGGCCGGCACGCAGCCAACCGCCCAGGCCACGGGCCCGCTCCGTCATCCCCCGCAGCCCGTTGCCGACCCGGGCACCCATCGGCTGGCCCGGCTCGCAACCGGCGCCGGGCACACCACTCCCCCTGCCGTCGTCCTCGACCAGCAGGGCCAGGCCGTCCGGCACGTAGCGGACCCGGACCTCGATGCGCCGGGCGCCGGAGTGCCGCACCGCGTTGGCCACGGCCTCCTGCACGATCCGGTACGCGGTGACCTCGACCGCCCGCGACAGCCGGCGCGGCGTCCCCTCGCTGATCAGAACCGCGCCGGTGTCCTCGGCCAGCTCCGCCAGGCGCGCGATCGTGGGCATCGGGGGCTCCGGACGCTCCTCCGGGCCGCCCACCCACTCCTTCTGCATGTCACCGCCCGAGTCGGTCACCTCGTCGCGCTCCCCGATCCGGGTGCCGTCGCGCAGGACGCCGACCGCCGCCCGGAGCTCGGCCATCGCGTCCTTGGCCGCCTGCCGGACGGTCTCCAGCGCGGCCCGGGCACCGTCTGGATCGTCCCGCTGGATGTCAGCGGCCACGCCGGCCTGCACGGCGACGACCGCGAGCGTGTGTGCGGTGACGTCGTGCAGCTCCCGGGCGATCCGGATGCGCTCCTGGGTGAGCAGCCGCTTCCGCTCGGCGTCCTGCTCCGCCGCCACCATGGCGAGCCGGGCGCGCCGGCCACGGACCACCTCGCCGAGCAGCAGCGCCGCGACGAAGACGCCGGTCGAGCCGTCGAGCGCCGCGTCCAGGGGCCCGATGCCGGCGACGATCATCCGGCTCTGCGCGTCGATGAAGATCAACACTCCGGCGACCACCAGGCCGGGGCGACGCCGGGGCGCGACCGCAACCGAGTACAGCGCGATCCAGACCGGCACCGCCGGTGCTCCGCCGGGATAGCCGAGCACGTGGTAGGTGAGGAACAGCGCGGCCACCACCGCAAGCGTCGCGGCGGGAAGACGCAGTCGCACCAGCAGCGCCATGGCCATGGCCGCGACCAGCGCATAGGCCAGAAGGTCAGGCGCCCGGTCGGCGGGCAGCACGGGCGCCACCGCCACCCGCGCGGCGGCCAGTACGAAGGCCAGTACCGCGGGCCCGACGTCCGTCATCCAGCGGGGCATGCCGCCACCGTACGAAAAGACGGCGTCCGCCAGGTACCGCGTTTGTGGTAGGCGGCCGCGTCGTGGGGTGAGGCCGGCCGCCCGCTCACGCCCGGCGGGCGCGGCACGGCCCGGTGTGGCAGATGCTCGCGGGGCACCGGCGGGACTGTGACCACCGCGTACCAAGAAAGGTTTCGCTTTCGGGGTAAGAGGGTCTGCATGGCTTATGTGAATCCGGCGGGAGAGTTCTCCCGCGACCAGCGTTACATCGCGACGCGGATCACCGCCGACGGGCGTGACGGTTTTCCGGTGGAACCCGGGCGGTATCGCCTGGTGGTGAGCCGGGCCTGCCCGTGGGCGAATCGGTCGATCATCGTGCGGCGGCTGCTCGGCCTCGAGGCCGTGCTGTCGATGGGGATCGCCGGCCCGACGCACGACGAGCGCAGCTGGACCTTCGACCTGGATCCGGGCGGGCGGGACCCGGTGCTGGGGATCGAGCGGCTGCAGGAGGCCTTCCTCAAGCGGTATCCCGATTACGACAAAGGGATCACGGTGCCGGCGATCGTCGACGTGCCCAGCGGAAAGGTGGTGACGAACGACTTCGCGCAGATCACCATCGACCTGTCGCTGGAATGGTCGAAGCATCACCGGCCGGGTGCCCCGCAGCTCTATCCCGAAGAGTTGCGGGAGGAGATCGACTCGGTGAACAAGGTGGTCTTCGCCGACGTGAACAACAGCGTTTACCGGGCCGGTTTCGCGGGTTCTCAGGAGGCTTACGAAAAGGCGTACGCCCGGTTGTTCTCGCGGCTGGACCGGCTCTCCGAGCGGCTGGCGGAGCAGCGCTATCTGGTCGGGGACACGATCACCGAGGCCGACGTCCGCCTCTTCACCACCCTGGTGCGGTTCGACCCGGTGTATCACGGGCACTTCAAGTGCAATCGCTCGAAGCTCAGCGAGATGCCGGTGCTGTGGGCTTATGCGCGCGACCTCTTCCAGACGCCGGGCTTCGGCGACACCATCGATTTCGTGCACATCAAGCAGCACTATTACGAAGTTCATCGGGACATCAACCCGACGGGCATCGTGCCGGCCGGCCCGGACCTGCGCGACTGGCACACGCCGCACGGCCGTGAGGAACTGGGCGGACGCCCCTTCGGTGACGGCACTCCTCCGCCCCCGCCCTCCGCGGCGGAAACTGTCTCGCCCGCCCACAGCGCACATCTCTGACTCGTCCACTGTTCTGACCCGCCCGCCGCTCCAACTCGCCGCTGTCTAACTCGCCCGCTGTGGCTCGACCAGCGACAGGAGATCCCGGAGCAGCGCGTTGAGCTGGGTGCGCTTGTCGGCAGGCAAGTGGCTCAGCAGACGCTGCTGCTCGGTGAGCCCGGCGGCGACCGCCTCGTCGGCGACGCCGAATCCTTTCTCCGTGAGGCGAACCAGCACGCCCCGCCGGTCGTCCGGCGCGGGTGAGCGGGCCACCAGCCCCGCTTTCTCCAGGCGGTCGAGACGGGCGGTCGTGCCGCCGGTGCTGAGCATCATCGAGGCGGCGAGCGCTCCTGGGGAGAGCTGGTGCGGCGGGCCGGCGCGGCGCAGCGTGGCGAGCACGTCGAACTCGGGACGCCCGATGCCGTAGGCGGCGTAGGCCCGCTCCGTGGCGTCGCCGGCGATGCGGGCCAGCCGATGGATCCGGCCGAACACCCCCATCGCCTCGGTCTCCAGATCGGGCCGCTCGTGCGCCCACTGCTCGATGATCCAGTCCACGCCGTCGTTCATGTCTCCATTCTCTTGATGACAAGCTTCTTGGCAAGGGGTATCTTGATGCCAAGATACTTGCTGTCGAGGAAACCCTCCCGACGAAGTACCTCCCGGAGGAGACGCGATGCGGATTCTGCTGATCACCGCCTTGACCCCCGCCGTCTGGGGGACGACCTACGCGGTGACGACCGAGCTGTTGCCACCCGGCCGGCCGCTGCTCAGCGGTCTGCTGCGCGCGCTGCCCGCCGGGCTGATCCTGCTCGCGCTCACGCGGCGACTGCCCAGAGGCGACTGGTGGTGGCGGTCCACGGTGCTGGGCGCGCTGAACATCGGGCTCTTCTTCGCCCTGCTCTTCGTGACGGCCTACCGGCTGCCCGGCGGCATGGCGGCAGTGCTCGGTGCGGTCCAGCCGCTGCTCGTGGCCGGGCTCAGCGTGCTGCTGCTCGCCGAGCGGGTGGCCCTGCGGACCGTGATCGCCGGCCTCGCCGGTGCTGCCGGCGTCGCCCTCGCCGTGCTCACCGCCACCGCTCGGCTCGACCTGATCGGCGTCCTGGCGGGTCTGGCCGGCACCGCCTCGATGGCGTTCGGCCTGATCCTCACCAAACGGTGGGGCCGCCCGGGCGTCTCCCTGCTCACCGCGACCGGATGGCAGCTCACCGCGGGCGGGCTCCTGCTGGCGCCGGTCACCCTGATCGCGGAGGGCCTGCCGCCCTCGCTGACGACCACCAACCTCTTGGGGTACGGCTACTTGTCACTCATCGGCACCGCCCTGGCTTACACGATCTGGTTCCGTGGCCTGGAGCGGCTGCCGGCCGCGCGCGTGTCCCTGCTCGGCCTGCTGTCGCCGGTGACGGCCACCGCGGTGGGGTGGGCTGTGCTGGACCAGTCGTTGACGCCGGTCCAACTGACCGGCATGGTGATCGCCTTCAGCGCCGTCGTGTGGGGACAGTCAGGTCATGTCCGCATTGGTCACCACCCGGGTCGGCAGGCCGGTGCGAGCGGCCCGCACCATGGTCCGGCCGACCGCCTCGGTGGTGGTCACGAACTTCGGGGCGATCCGGCGGAGCAGCGGCACGAGCGGCGCCGTGACGGCGTAAATGGTGTTGTAAAGCCGGGTCTTCGAGCGCACTCCGTGGGTGGGCTGGATGAACCCCGGCCGGAAGGCGTAGCCGTTCGGGAAGAGCGCCAGGACCTCGTTCTCGGTGCGACCCTTGACGCGGGCCCACATCAGCCGGCTGTTCGCGTCGGTCCCGGCCCCGGAGACATAGATGAAGGTCAGGTCCGGGTTCTGCCGGTGCAGCGTCCGGGCGGCGGCCATCGGGAAGTCGTAGGAGACGCGGGTGTACGCGGCCTCGTCCATACCGACCGACGAGACGCCTAGGCAGTAGAAGCATGCGTCGTAACCGGCCAGCTCGGCCTCGATCGGGGAGAGATCGGTGAATTCGGCGAGAGTGATCTCACGCAGTTTGGGATGGCGCACACGGGTGGGCGTGCGCGTCACGACAAGCACCTCTGTCACGTCCGAGGCCAGCAGGGACTCCCGCAGCACGCCCTGTCCCACCATCCCGGTCGCCCCGAAGAGGATCACACGCATGCTCGCTCCCGTTTTCGTCACACCCTGCGCCTAGGGTCCTATCGTGCCCGTCGAACAATGGTCAACCGCCCAGGTCGAGGCTCTCGCAACCGACGCCGGTTCGCTGCGGAACGCGCGGGCCGTCACCGGTCAGTTCTCCGCCACGGGCCGGCTCGACGAGATCCTCTGGGGACTCTGCCGGGGCTATCAGGTCGCCGCCGACCTCTCCGGTCCGGCGTTCAAGTGCTCCTGCCCGAGCCGCAAGATTCCCTGCAAGCACGTGCTCGGCCTGCTGCTGCGCTGGTCGGAGTCCGGGGTGGCCGACAGGCCGGCACCCGAGTTCGTCACCGCCTGGCAGACCGCCCGGGCGGCGCGGGCCACATCACGGGCAGCCGCCACGCCCGACCCGGTGGCGGCGGCGAAACGGGCGCAGGAGCGCGCCGACCGGGTGGCCGGCGGCATGACCGAGCTGCGCCGCTGGCTCGACGACCAGGTCGAGCAGGGCCTGGCCGGCTTCGCGCGGGCCGGCCGGCAGGCGTTCGAGCCGATGGCCGCGCGCCTGGTCGACGCGCAGGCACCGGGCGCGGCCGGCGCCGTGCGGCGACTCGGTGGCGCCGCGAGTCAGGGCCCGCACTGGGCCGATCGCGTGCTCGGCGAGTTGGCCATGCTCCGGCTGCTGGTCAGTGCGCACGCCCGGCTCGACTCGCTCGATCCCGCCCTGGCCGCCACGGTGCGCACCCGGATCGGTTTTCCCACTTCCACCGAGGATGTGCTGGCCGGCCCCCGGGTCAGCGACCGCTGGCAGGTGCTCGGCCAGACCGAGACCGACGACGGCGCCCTGACCACCCGGCGGACCTGGCTGCGAGGCTCGGCGACCGGGCGGTTCGCGCTCGTGCTGTCGTTCGCCGCGCCGGGTCAGGTGCTCACTGCCGACCTGGTGCCGGGTACGGAGTTTCGCGGGGACCTCTGCTTCTATCCGGGCTCGGCGCCACTGCGCGCGCTGGTCGCCGACCGCGTCTCCGCGACCGAGCCCTTCGCCTCGCCGGACGGCGCGGGGCCGGTGCGGGCCGCACTCACCAGCTGGGCGTCCGTCCTGGCCGGCGAGCCGTGGAGGTTCGACATCGGGGTGCTGCTGGGGGAGGTGCGGGCGGCAGCGGGAGGCTACCTGGTGGACCCGCACGGTGACGCCCTGCCGCTGGCCCCGGGGCATCGGGAGCCGTGGTGGCTGCTCGCCGTCTCCGGTGGCGGGCCGGCCACGGTGGCGGCGGAGTGGTCGCCGGCGGGCTTGCGGCCGTTGGCCGCCTGGGCGGGCGGAGCGTTCGTCCCGGCCGGGCCACCGGTGCCTGATCCGGCGGCCCGGCGGCAGCCGGAGCTGCCCGCCGAGCTGCTGGCGGCCGCGCTGGTGGGAACAGCGCGACGGCCGTGGACCGGAGGCGCCGCGTCAGCCGGGGTGATGGCGTCATCCGCCGCGCACGCGACTGCTGCACCCTCCACGCACCACGAAGTGGACCCCATCGCGACACCCTCCGCGCAGCCCGGTGCGGACCCCACCGGCGCGCCCGCCGCGCACGCCACTGTCGAC
This sequence comes from Actinoplanes sp. 13, assembly GCF_056134165.1. Classification (NCBI taxonomy): domain Bacteria; kingdom Bacillati; phylum Actinomycetota; class Actinomycetes; order Micromonosporales; family Micromonosporaceae; genus Actinoplanes; species Actinoplanes sp. 13. The sequence goes on from NZ_JBVYOQ010000006.1 coordinate 381,488, forward strand.
AGGCCTCTCACAACTCGGCCTGTCGACCGGACAGCCGCCGCCGGAGGGGTTCGCTCCTCAGAGGCAGGAGCCGACGTTCCTCATCCTCACCGCGCCGGCGTCACAGCGGCCGCGTTGCTGGAGGAGGCGGCGGTTGCTCTTACCTGCCGTCGTGCGGGCGTGATGCCGGCGACCGGGCGGGAACCCATTCCGGCCGCGCCGCCGGAGAGCGACGAGCTTTTGCCCGCGGCGGCCTCGGCGCGACTGGCGCGCATCCTCGGCGGTGCGGCGCCCGGCGGCAGTCACCTGGAGCAGGAGTTGCTCGCTCAATGGCTGTTCGCGGCCGCCGCTCACGGTGGTGTGGTGCCGCCGGTGATGTTGCCGGCTCTGCTCGAAGCGGGCCGGCGCAACACCACGATCCGCACCGAGCTGGCCCGGGTGGCGGGGCGGCGCGGCGCCTGGCTGGCCGGGCAGCGCGGCGACTGGCGATGGCTGCTCGACGAGGCGATCGAGGTGGACGTCACCGATTGGCACACTGCCACCGGCACCGAGCGCCTCGGTCATCTGGCGGCGCTGCGCCAGACCGATCCCGATCGCGCACGAGAGTTGGTCGAGGAGGCTTGGAGCAGCGAGTCCGGGGAGAACCGCACCCGTTTTCTCAACCTCTTCGCAATCGGCCTGTCGCTCCGCGACGAGCCGCTGCTGGAGGCGGGGCTCGACGATCGTCGCAAGGAGGTGCGCGAGGCGGCCCTGGACCTGCTGCGGCACCTTCCGGGAGCACGGCTCGGCCGGCGGATGGCGGAGCGGGCCCGGGCCGTGGTGCGTCTCGACGGCGACGACCTGGTCGTGGAGCCGCCGGAGGAACTCGATCCGGCCCTGCGCCGGGACGGTGTCGGGGCCGCTCCGGTGCGCGGCATCGGCGCCGGGGCGTGGCTGCTCGAGGAGGTTGTCGCCGGCACACCGCTCGCGACGTGGAACGCGCTCTCCCCGAGCCGTTACGTTGAGCTGGGCCGGCGCCACGACTGGGGCAATCCGCTGCTGCACGGCTGGGCCAAGGCGGCGGTCACACAGCGCGATCCGGACTGGGCCACCGCGTTGCTGAGTCAGGACTCCGGCATGCTGCGCGAGGCTGTGCGGTGGGACCTGCACCTGGTGCTGCCGGCAGACCTGCTCGCGCGGTTGGCCGTCGACGCGCTGCGCGCCGAGGACGGGTCCGCGCATCGGCTTCTCGTCCTCCACCCGGGACCGTGGCCCGACCATCTGGCGGCCGCCGTGCTGGAGACGGTGGCGACGCGCGCGCGGACCGATCGGCACACCTGGCAGCTGGGTGAGCTCTGCCGGACGGCCTCGCTCGCCATGCCGCCGGAATATGCGGACCTGGCCGGTCGCCTCGCCGCGCAGCTCGATCAGGAGGTGGACATGACCCGGGTCCGCCCGGTGGCCGATCTTGCCCGCGCGCTCACCTTCCGCCAGGAGATGGCGCAGGAGCTCGCATGATCTTCCCGATTACCCGGTTTGCGTATGCCTGGTTTTGTCATACCCGGGCCGTAACCTGCTTCTCGAACCCGACACCGTTCGCCGGACTCGTCAGGAGTTTCCGTGACCGCACTGCGACCGCACGCCGAGGATCAGCACGCTGAGGAGCTGGCCCTCCTGGCCGCCACCGACGATCGGCCGCGGCCGCCCGGTTGGCGCCTGTCGCCGCAGGCAGTGGTCACCTACCTGCTCGGTGACGGGGCGAAGGTCACCCCGAAATACGTGGGGCCCCGCCGCCTGATGGAGGTGGCCGTCGCGACGCTCGCCACCGACCGGGCGTTGCTGCTGCTCGGTGTCCCCGGCACCGCGAAGACCTGGGTCTCCGAGCATCTGGCGGCAGCGATCTCCGGCGACTCGACGCTGCTCGTGCAGGGCACGGCGGGCACCCCCGAGGAGGCGATCCGATATGGATGGAACTATGCCCGTCTGCTTGCCGACGGCCCCACCGACGCCGCCCTGGTGCCCAGCCCGATCATGCGCGCGATGCGGACCGGCTCGATCGCCCGGCTGGAGGAGCTGACCCGCGTCCCGTCCGATGTGCAGGATGCGCTGATCACCATTCTGTCCGAGAAGACGCTGCCGATCCCCGAGCTGAACACCGAGGTGCAGGGCCAGCGGGGCTTCAACCTGATCGCCACGGCGAACGACCGGGACCGCGGTGTCAACGAGCTCTCCAGCGCTCTGCGCCGCCGGTTCAACACCGTGGTGCTGCCGATGCCCGCCGGCGCCGACGAGGAGGTCGAGATCGTCGCGCGGCGGGTCGCCCAGCTCGGCCGCTCGCTGGACCTGCCCGAGGTGCCGGCCGCGATGGAGGAGATCCGCCGGGTCGTCACTGTTTTCCGCGAGCTGCGGACCGGCATGACCGAGGACGGCCGGACCAAGCTGAAATCCCCGACCGGCACCCTCTCCCCCGCCGAGGCCATCTCGGTCGTCACCAGCGGCATGGCGCTCGCCGCGCACTTCGGTGACGGCACGCTGCATCCGGGCGACGTCGCGGCCGGCATCGTCGGCGCCGTGGTGAAGGACCCGGTCTCCGACGGCGTCGTCTGGCGGGAATACCTGGAGACCGTTGTCCGCGAGCGTGACGGCTGGCGCGATTTCTACCGGGCCGCCCGCGATGCCTGAGCGGTTCTACGGCGTCCGGCACCACGGCCCCGGCTCGGCCCGGGCGGTGGTGCGCGAGCTGGAGCGCCATCCGCCCGGCATCCTGCTGGTCGAGGGGCCACCGGAGGCGGACGATCTGGTGCGCTGGGTGGCGGACGAGGGCCTGGAGCCGCCGGTGGCGCTGCTGGGCTACGCGGTGGACGATCCGGGCCGGGCGGCGTTCTGGCCGTTCGCCGTCTTCTCCCCCGAATGGCAGGCGATCAGATGGGCCGTCCGGCACCACGTGCCGGTGCGGTTCTTCGACCTTCCGTACGCCTATCGTGTCGCGCCGGACCCGCCCCGGTCGTCGTCCGCACCCTCAACGTCGTCAGTGACTCACCTCCGCTCCGTGCCGAGGGTCGCGCCCTCCGGCGCTCGACGTTCCGCATCGGTGGGAGCGCCGGCCGCAGGAGAAACGCCAACCGCCGGCGCAGTGCCGGCCACAGACGCAGTGCCGGCCACAGACGCAGTGCCGGCCACAGACGAAGCGCCGGCCACAGACGAAGCGCCGGCCACAGACGCAGTGCCGGGCGCGGGAGAAGCTGAGCTCACCGCGAGACCGTCCCCCGCGGAGCGGGTTTCACGGGAAGGCGGAGTGCCGGGGCGGCCGGTCGATCCGATCGGGGAGCTGGCGGCAGCAGCGGGATACGACGATCCGGAGCGCTGGTGGGAGGACGTCGTCGAGCATCGCGGTGTGCCGGTGTTCGACGCGATCGCCGAGGCCATGACGGCGATCCGGGAGACGTCGCCGGAGGATCCGGACGACCTGCTGCGCGAGGCCTACATGCGGGGCGTGCTGCGGGAGGAACGCCGGCGGCACGAGGAGATCGCCGTGGTGTGCGGGGCCTGGCACGTGCCGGCGTTGCTCCGCAAGATGCCGGTCAAGGACGACACCGCGCTGCTCAAGGGTCGGCGCAAGGGCAAGGTCGCGTTCACCTGGGTCCCGTGGACGTACGGGCGGCTCGCGTCCTGGTCGGGCTACGGCGCCGGGGTGCGGTCACCCGGGTGGTACCACCACCTTTTCACCTCCGCCGACGAGGTTGTGCCGCGCTGGCTGGTGGACGCGGCGGGTGTGCTGCGGGCCGAGGGCGTGCCCACATCGTCGGCACACGTCATCGAGGCCACCCGGCTCGCCGAGGCGCTGGCCACGCTGCGCGGGCGGCCGCTGGCCGGGCTCGCCGAGGTGACCGAGGCCGCCGAGGCGGTGATGTGCGACGGCGAACCGCTCCGGACCCAGCTGATCGCTCGCCGTCTCGTGGTGGGCGAACGTCTCGGTGCGGTCCCGGACGAGATGCCGGCTCTCCCGCTGGCCCGTGACCTCGCCGCGCAGCAACGGGCGGTCCGCCTCAAGCCCGAGCCCACCGAGCGCGTCCTCGACCTGGACCTGCGGCGCGACATCGACCTGCGCCGCAGCCGCCTCCTGCACCGTTTGCGGACACTGCACGTGCCGTGGGGTGAACGTGCCACCACCAGGCGCGGCACCGGGACGTTCCGGGAGGAGTGGCGGCTCGGCTGGCAGCCGGAGTTCGCGGTCCAGCTGGTCGAGGGCAGCATGTGGGGCACCACGGTGGCCGCCGCGGCGACCGCGCGGATCACCCGGCGTGCTCAGGAGGCATCCACGCTCGCCGAGGTCACCGCGCTGGTGGAGGTCTGTCTGCTGGCCGATCTGGCGGACGCCTATCCCCCGGTGCTCGCAGCCCTGGACACCCGTGCGGCGCTCGACGCCGACGTACACCATCTGATGGACGCGATCCCCGCGCTCGCCCGGACGCTGCGGTACGGGGACGTCCGTCGTACCGACGTGGCCGGGCTCGCCACCGTGACCGCCGGCCTGCTGAGCCGGATCTGCGCCGGGCTGCCCTCCGCGGCCGGGTCCCTCTCCGACGAGGCCGCCCGACGACTTCGCGACGGCATGGACGGCGTGCACCAGGCGGTCAGCCTGCTCGCCGACGAGCCGCTGCGAGAGCTGTGGCTGACCACCATCGCAGCGCTTGCCCGGCGGCCCGACCTGCACGGGCTTCCGGCCGGGCGGCTGACCCGGCTGCTGCTGGACGCCGGCCGGCTGGAGGTGACCGAGGTTCGGCGGCGGCTACGGCTGCCCCTGACCATCGGCACCCCGCCCGCACACGCGGCCGCCTGGGTGGAGGGTTTCCTCTCCGGCGGCGGCCTTCTGCTGGTCCACGACGACGAGCTGCTGGCGCTGGTCGACGACTGGCTGGCAGAGATTCCGGCGGAGGCGTTCGACGACGTGCTGCCGCTGTTGCGCCGGACCTTCGGAGGATTCGACCCGGGCGAGCGCCGCGCCATCGGGGAGCGGGTGGCCGGCGGACGCCGGCGCGGCACACCCGAGGCAGCGGCTGTCGACAGTGAACGGGCTGCAATGGTGCTGCCCGTTCTCAGTGCACTACTCGGTCGCGAACTGCGTCCTGTTCCCACATCGGAGGAGAAATGACAGATTCCCGGACCGATCCGCAGCATGCCGCTCGGAGCATCGACGCCCGGTCGGAGGTGCCGGACGTGTGGTTCAGCAGCCCACCCGACGAGGAGGCGCTGGAGGAGACGCCCCATGCGGCGGGCATTCAGATCGTCTTCACCAGCCCGGCCCTGGAGACGCGATGATCGCTCGCTCCGCAGACCCGCGCCGGGCGGAGGCGGCGCGGTGAGCAGTGAGACGCCGGCGCAACGAGACAGGGCGCGACGAAGGCCGCGCGGTGAGCAATGAGACGCCGGCCCAACGAGAGCAGGCGCGACGGTGAGCAGCGATGCGGTGAGTGACGAGACGCTGGCCGGAAGGGAGCGGGCGCGACGGTGGCGACTGGTGCTCGGCGGCGCGGCAGAGGAGTCGTTGGGCAAGGCGGCGGGACGGGACGGGTCCATGGATGCCGCGCTCGCGGCGCTCTATGACGGGGCCGAGGGTGGCGAAGGGCCGGCCAGCCGCCGGTCTGCCGGGCTGGGGAGCTCCGCCCCCAGGGTGGCCCGGTGGCTCGGCGACATCCGGGAGTACTTCCCGAGCACGGTGGTGCAGGTCATGCAGGCCGACGCCATCGAGCGGCTGGATCTGACCCGGCTGTTGCTGGAGCCGGAGATGCTCGCCGCGGTGGAGCCCGATGTGCACCTGGTAGGGACGCTTCTCTCGCTCAACCGGGTGATGCCGGCCGAGACCAAGGAGGCCGCGCGGCAGGTGGTGCGCACCGTGGTCGACCAGCTGGAGCAACGGATCGAGCAGAAGACCCGTTCGGCCGTCAGCGGCGCGCTGAACCGGGCGGCGCGGGTGAGCCGCCCCCGGCACACCGACATCGACTGGGACCGGACGATCCTCGCCAACCTCAAGCACTACCAGCCCGAGCACCGCACAGTGATCCCCGAGCGGCTGGTGGGGTACGGGCGGCGGACCACCTCGGTGCAGCGGGACGTGGTGCTCTGCGTGGACCAGTCCGGTTCGATGGCCGCCTCGGTGGTGTTCTCCGGAGTGTTCGCGGCGGTGCTGGCGTCGATGCGGTCGCTGCGCACCTCGCTGGTCGTCTTCGACACCGCGGTGGTCGACCTGACCGAGCAGCTCAGCGATCCGGTCGAGGTGCTGTTCGGGACTCAGCTCGGCGGCGGGACGGACATCAACCGGGCGGTGGCGTACAGCCAGCAGCTGATCACGCGGCCCCGGGACAGCATCTTCGTGCTGATCAGTGACCTCTACGAGGGTGGCGTGCGGGACGAGATGCTGCGCCGGGTGGCCGAGATGACCGCGGCGGGTGTGCAGGTGGTCGTGCTGCTGGCGCTGTCCGACGAAGGGGCTCCCGCATATGACCACGAGAACGCGGCCGCCCTCGCGGCAATGGGTGTCCCGGCCTTCGCGTGCACACCGGACGCGTTCCCGGGCCTGATGGCGGCGGCGATCGAGCGCCGGGACCTGAAAGCGTTCGCGGAACGCCTCACCGACCGGCGGGCCACCGGAGCGAGTTGATCGGGAGTAGCCGGGACGGCCATCGAAACAGAGCCAACTATTGCGACAGAGAGGCTGTTGCAAAGTCTTGGCAGTAACTACCGTAGGAGGCATGACTGCTTACTTGAACGACCCCGACGTCTGGCAGGAGAGCTGGGACCGGCAGCAAGAGGCGTTCATGCCCGACCGGGAGCACCGGATCACCGCCATGCTCGACGCCGTCGCCGCGGTCTCCGAGGACCGGGCACCGCGCCTGCTCGATCTCGCCGGCGGGACCGGCACGATCTCGCTGCGGACGCTGGCTCGCTTCCCCGGCGCGCGGGTGACCGTCCTGGATCAGGACCCGGTGCTGCTGACCATCGCCGAGTCGTCGCTGCGGAACCGCGCCACCCTGGTGGACGCGGATCTCGGTGACTCCGGATGGCGGGCGAAGCTGCCGCCCGGCAGCGAGTTCGACGCGGTGCTGACGGCGACGGCACTGCACTGGCTGCCCGCCGAGCGGGTGAGCGCGCTCTACGCGGAGGTCCGCGAGGTGCTGCGACCGGGCGGCGTCTTCGTGAACGCCGATCACATGCCGGAGGAGAACCTGCCCATCCTCTCCGGCCAGCTCAACGAGCAGGCGCGGATCAAACGCGAGGCCCGGTACGCGTCCGGCGCGTCCACGTCCTGGCCGGACTGGTGGGCCCGTGCCGCCGCCGACGAGCAGCTCGCCGCCAAGGCCGTCGAGCGGGCGCGGATCTACCCGGCGAAGGACCACGCCCAGGAATGGCTTCCGCCGGCGACGTGGCACCTGGAGGTGTTGCGGGCCGCCGGTTACCGCGAGGCGGGCCTGATCTGGCGGGGCGGCACGGACGCGGCGGTGGCCGGTCTCCGCTGACCCCACCACGGGGACGGCAGCCGAGGTCAGTCGGTCCAGCGCAGGAAACGGGTGAAGAGTTCGGAAGCCGGCGTGTGCGGCATGTCGCGGGCCGCCTCCTCCAGGTGGTTCCACATCAGGACAGCCAGGTCGAGGCGGCCCACCTCGGCGGAGAGACGCTCGCGGGCCGGCCGGCACGGCCAGGGCAGACCACAGCTCCGGCAGACCCAGGAGGGGCGGTCGGGAAGGTGCTCCCCGGAAGCGGATTGCCGCACGTCACCCCCCTCCGGCGCGGGGCGGGCACGACGGTAGGGCTCCGGGTCCGCCGCCATCGCACCCGCGCGCTCCAAACATTGCGGGACCCCGGTGCGCCGGTCAACAGCGGGACCGGCCGCTCCCTTGTCCGGGTGATGCCTGATGCGCCTTCGGGGGTGGTCGTTCGACCTTCCGGGAACGGCCGATCGGGTGGTGGGGCCGTGAAGGACGGCGTGCGGGCGGGTATTGACGAGGATCTGACAGTGCCGGTCGCGGACGGCGGCCACCTCGCGGAACATCGCCCGATATGTCCTGCTCTTTGGGAGCATGGGGTGGACCGAGGATCCGGGACGGTGACATGGCCGACGACGAACAGCAGCTGGGCGAGAGCGGCCTGTACGCCTCGACAGCGGCCGCACAGCTGCGCCGGAGTCAGCGCCGGAAACAGGCGGGTGTGGCGCTGGCGGGTGCGGCTGCCGTGCTGGCCGGCGCGGGCTTCCTGGTCACGGCGTTGATGGGCGGCCGGGAACAAACCAGCCTCCCCGGACCTGCGGCCCTGGCGCCGATGACGACCCTGGCCACGACCGCGACCACACCGTCGACGGAAAGCATCGACCCTTACGTCAGGCGTACCCCCGAAGGGTTCAAACCGGCGGAGCCGGTGGAGCGCAGCCCGGTGCCCAGCGCGGCGCGCACTGCGGAGCCGGCACCCGGCGAACCTCGCGGCTCCGCGTCCGCCGGTGGCCTGGCCGAGCAGGAGAGCGTGGGGGTCAGCGAGCGCACCGAGGCGCTGGAGAACGGGACCATCCGGATCGTGACCGCCCGGCGGGACCTGAGCGGCACCCGTGAGCTGGCGCTCGCCGGGGACGACGGGCAGCTGGTCGGCAGTGGAGTGCGCTGCACCGGCGACGTTCGGCTGCCGACGGGAGTGCCGGCCGAGCGGCGGCCGACTCTGCTCTTGTGCTGGCGTACGTCGGCGACCCGCAGCGTCATCACGATGGCCGTGGTCCCCCGGGGCGAGTGGCCCACGGCCTCCAGCGTCGCGGTGATCGGCCGGGAATGGGCGAGGCTGAACACTGAGCGCTAGAAGAAGGGCGATATACGTGTGAAAAAGAAAACCGCGGCAGGGCCGGAGCCCTGCCGCGGTTGCGTGTGATCGTCAGGCCTTGACCGTGGCGCTGGTGGCGCCGAGGAGCGCGGCGGTGTCGGGAACGACGACCCGGTACTGCTGGCCGCTCTTCAGGCCGCCGACCCGGACGCTGGCCTGTGCCTTGAAGGTCAGCACGGTCTTCCACTTGCCGGCGACGAGCTGGTGCACCTGCACGCTCTGACCGGCCACGCCGGTGAGGGTGACGGTCATCGTGCCGGCGCCGCTGCGGACGGCCTTGACCGAGGCGCGGACCTGGTAGCTGACCGGCGCCGAGACGGTCTCCCCCGCCTGGACGTGGACCCGGTAGGACGCCTTGGCGGTGCGGGACACGGCGATCATGCCGGCCGCGTCGGTCGTGGCGTCGGTGCACTTGGCCGGGCCGCCGGCCTCGGCGACGCAGACCGAGACGGACTGCTGCGCCCAGGCGTTGCCGCCCGCGGTCACGGTGAACGTGGTGACGGTGCCGGTGTTGTAGGCGACCTCCGCCGACGTCTTGTCCGCCGTGATGATCGGCGCGCCCGTGACAGGCGCGGTAGTAGGAGCAGTGGTCGGCGCGGTGGTCGGAGCCGTCGTGGGCGCCGTCGTGGGAGCCTGGGTCGGAGCCGTCGTGGGAGCCTGGGTCGGAGCGGTCGTCGGCGCGGTGGTCACCGGCGTGGTCGGCGCGGTGGTCGCCGGGGCGACCGAGGCGAGCGCGGCCAACGGGTCGATCCGGCCGTGACCGTAGTCGTTGTCGAACCCGGCCTTGCCCAGGTCGACGGAGGTCGTCTCGAGAGCCGACTCGATCTGGTCCGGCGTCAGCGACGGCGCGAACGACTTGAGCAGCGCGGCCACCGCGGCGACGTGCGGCGAAGCCATCGAGGTGCCGCTCATCGACTTGTAACCGCTGCCGAGCGAGGTCGGGTGGGTGCTCAGGATGCTGCTGCCGGGCGCGGCCACGTCGACGTAGCTGCCGGCGTTCGAGAACGAGGAGTACCGGTCCGAGGAGTCCGTGGAGGCGACGGCGACGACGCCCTCGTCGGCACCCGGGTAGTTGGTCGGGTTGCCCTCGGCACGGCTGTTGCCGGCGGCGGCGATCACGGTGACACCCTTGTTGCGGGCGTACTTGACCGCGTTGGTCACCGCGGCGACCTTGGTGCTGGAGCCGAGCGACATGTTGATCACCTGCGCGCCGTTGTCGGCGGCCCAGATGATGCCCTCGGCGGTGTCCGACATGTTGCCGCTGCCGTTCGAGCCCAACGCCTTGATCGGCATGATCTTGACGTCCGGGGCGATGCCGGAGACGCCGACGCCGTTGCCGGTGGCCGCGGCGATGGTGCCGGCCACGTGCGTGCCGTGCCCGTTGCCGTCGGTGCCGCCGTTCGCCTTGTTGGCGATCGCGTCGTACCCGGTCAGCACCTGACCGGCCAGGTCCGGGTGCTTCGCCTCGACGCCGGTGTCGATGACGGCGACGGTGACGCCCTCACCGGTCGACTTCTTCCACGCCTCGGCGACCTTCAGCTTCGCGAAGTCCCACTGCTGGCCGCGGCTCGGGTCCGAGCCGGTGGGGACGCCCAGCGCGTACGCCTTGGCGTCGACCTCGACGCTCACCGCGCCGTCGGCCTGCTGTCCGTCCTTGACCGCCGCGGTCGCGGCCGCCTTGTCGGTGGCCTCTTCGACCGAGATCACCGGCCGGCCGTCCTCATCGATCGTCGTGGTGACGATGCGGGCGGGCTTCTCGGCGGAGACGGTGGCCGGGAGCAACTGCTCCGGGCCGGCGGTCAAGCCGTAGGTCACGGGCTCCCAGTCGGCCGTGCCGGCCGGCAGAGCGACCACACCGACCGCGGCGAAAGCGGCGGCGGCAGCGGTGCCAAGAGCGAACCTGCGGATCTGAACCTTCATCAACTGCGTCCCTCTCCCCCGTTTGTCTTACGGGAATCAGATTCGGGTCCGGGAGTTGTGAAGGCAGTTGTCAGGCTGTTGCGCGTCGGGAGCAGCGCGACGGACGCCTTCTCACACTGTGATCGCTCCCGTGGTGACGCCCACGACGGCGGCGGTGTCCGGAACGACCACCCGGTAACGCTGGCCGCTGACCAGGCCGGACACCGTTGTGATCGGGACGGCGGGGAACTCGCCCACGATCTTCCAGACGCCCGAGTGGTACTGCTGGACCAGGGCCGTCTGGCCGGCGGCGCAGGTCAGCCGGACGGTCATGACGCCCTTCGCGGTGCGGGTGGCGGTGGCCATCGCCCGGACCCGGTACGTAGCGGTCGGGGAGGCCGTGGCGGTGGTCGTCTCGGACTCGGCGACCTTCAGGTACGCCTTGTAGGAGGCGACGCTGGGACGGCTCAGGGTGACGGTCCCGGCGGCGCTGGTCGTGGTGTCGGTGCAGGTGAAGTCGGCGCCGGCCTCGGCGACGCAGAGGGCGGCGGGCTTGCCGGCCCAGGGCCGGCCGGAGACGCGGACGGTGAAGGTGGTGGTGGCCGTCGTGCCGTACGCGACGTCGCGGGTGGTGACGTTGGAGGTCAACAGAGGCGTGATCCTGTTGGGCGTGGTCGTCGGGGGCGTCGTGGGCGCTGTCGTGGTGGGAGCCGTTGTCGGCGGCGTCGTGGCCGGAACGGTTGTCGGCGGCGTCGTGGCCGGCTTGGTCGTCGGCGGCGTCGTGGCCGGCTGGGTCGGGGCGGTGGTGGCGGCCGGAGTGACTGAGGCCAGCGCCGCCACCGGGTCGATCCGGCCATAGCCGTAGTCGTTGTCGAACCCGGCCTTGCCCCGGTCCACCGCGGTCTTCTCCAGCGCGACCTCGATCTGGTCCGGCGTCAACTGCGGCGCATAGGACTTCAGCAGCGCGGCCACCGCCGCGACATGCGGCGAGGCCATCGAAGTGCCGTTCAGATTCGCGTACGCGGTACCCAGCGCCGTCGGATAGGTGCTCAGGATCGCGCTGCCGGGCGCGGCGACGTCGACGTAGCTACCCGCGTTGGAGTAGCTCGCGTAGTTGTCCGAGGCGTCGGTCGCCGCCACCGCGATCACGCCGGCGTCGGCACCGGGATAAGACACCGGGCTCCCGGAGGTACGGCTGTTGCCCGCTGCGGCCACGACGGTGACACCCTTGCTCCGGGCGTACGCGATGGCGTTCGTCACCGCAGCCACCTTCACCGTCGCGCCGAGCGACATGTTGATCACCCGCGCGCCGTTGTCGGCGGCCCAGACGATGCCCTCGGCGGTGTCCGACATGTTCCCGCTGCCCTTGGCGTCGAGAACCTTGATCGGGAGAATCTTGACGTCCGGCGCGACCGAGGAGACCCCGACGCTGTTGCCGCTGACCGCGGCGATCGTGCCGGCGACGTGGGTGCCGTGCCCGTTGCCGTCGGTGCTGACACCGGCCTTGTCCGCGATCGCGTCGTAACCGCTCAGGACGTTGGGCGCCAGGTCCGGGTGTTTGGCGTCGACGCCGGTGTCGATCACGGCGACGGTGACACCCGCGCCGGTCGACTTCGTCCAGGCATCGGCGATCCTCAGCTTGGTGAAGTCCCATTGCTGACTGCGGTACGGGTCGGGGCCGGTGGGAACGCCGAGGGCGTACACCGGGGCGTCGATCTCTACGCTGACCGCGTCGTCGGTCTCCTGAGCGTCCTCGACCAGCCGGTTGGCGGCGCGGCGGCTGGTCGCCTCCTTGACGGTGACGACCGGGCGGCCGGCCTTGTCGACGGTGGTGGTGACGACGCGGGCGGGCCGGGTCTCCGAGATGGTGGCGGGGAGCAGCTGTTCGGGGGTGGCGGTGAGGCCGTAGGTGACGGGCTCCCAGCTCGCCGTGCCGGTGGGCAGGGCGACGGCGCACACCGCGGCCAGTGCGCCCACGGCGACAGCACCGGCGGCATACCGGCGCAAGTGATGCTTCATCCTCGAAGTCCCTCCGTTGGCGGTCGAGGACGAGCATCGGCGGGACGGCGGGTGGTGATGAATCTTTCCGAGGTTGCAGCCAGGTAGCAGAGCGGGCCCCTCCGACTGGAGGGGCCCGTCCTCAGCGAGTGGCGATCAGTATGGCGAGACCGTGAACGTGGAGCCGCTGCTGACGATCGACGGCGCGGCGGCCTCGGCGGCGTTGGCAGCGCCGTTCGCCACCACGGTGACGGTGTACGTGCCCTCGGCCACCGGCGTGTTCGCCACCGGCGAGCTGTCCGCCGGGTCCAGGCGGTCCGCCCCGAGATCAAGAGTGCAGTGCAGCTCCGTGTTGCTGACCACGAGCACCTTCCTGCACTCCTGAACCCCCCGGTTGCTGGCCGCCACGTAGGCGTCCTTGACCAGGAAGACATGCGCTGTCGCGTCGGTGGCGGCAGCATTGTCCGCCCGGTTGAAGGTCAGCTGCTGGAAACCCATGCCTTTGATCTCGATGTCGACCTTCGAGCCGGGCGCCGCGGTCTTCGGGCTGACCGAGATGCCGTTGGTATAGGTGAAGGTGACTGGGACGTCCGCAGTGTCGTTGTCGGAGTCCTGCGGGAGGCCGTTGTTGTCCGGGTCCAGGCTGCTGACCATGCCGCCCTGGGTGGTGACGACGAGCGACAGACCGGTACCCGCCGCACGGGCCGGGGTCGTCGCGGTGAAACTGTTGCCGTTGGGCGCCACTTTGAGAGAGGTGAGAGGCACGCCGGCCACCGACGCAGCGGTCGCGTTCGCCGCGGTCGCGAAGCCCACCCCGGTCACCGTGATGGACTGTCCGCCGAACGCCGGGCTGCTGGTCGGGATGACCGCCGTGATCTTCGGCCGCACGGCTAAGGTGTACGCCGCGTTGGCCAGCAGCGTGCTGGTCGTGGTCGACGGGCTGTCATAGACGCAGACGTTCCACTTCGCGATGGTCTGCGCTCCGGCGAGGACGAGCCCGTTGGGATTGACCGTGCTGGCATTGCCATCGACCAGGGCGGGGTAGGGCTTCGACGGAACTTCGAAGGCGATTTTCGTGCCCGAGCTGCGTTTGACCAGGTCCGGGTCGACGGTCAGCACCCCGGCGGTGGAGGTGGTCCCGCTGGCAGCGATCTGAGTGACCGCTTTCGCCATCGGGCTGCAGGTGGTGGCACCGGTCCCGGTGTATTGGAACTGCACCGTGGGCAGGCTGCCGGCAACGAACGGGGTCGGGTTGGCGGCGCCGGCGATGACCGTCCCGGTGAGTGTGTTGCCGCCGCCGCTGGGTCCGCTGGCGCTGCTGAGCGTCATCGGCAGGGAGGCGGCGAAGGCCGGGACCGCAGTGAGGCCGAGAAGCACACCGGTAGCCGTGAGAGTGGACAGGCCGGCTAACCGCGTAATCATGCGTTCCTCCTGGTGGCGGGCAGTCCTTGAGGGCAGCGTAAGGGGCATTTGATCCGCCTCCGGCGCGAATGACGAAACCCTCTCGGGAAACTCTCAGGCGCCGTCTGGCGAGATTTAGCCCGATATGTCGCTGGCGTTGACAGCATGAAAGTTCGGGGTCCGCCGCCCGAGCGGCGGATCGACAGCCGAAACCCAAGGGGCACAGACGATGACCATTGATGACGACGACCGAGCCGGCAGTTCCGCTGAGGCACCGGCGTCCGCGCGTCAGCCGGGCCGGCGCCGCCTCCGGACGGTGGCAGGCGTGGCCGGACTGGCCGCGCTCCTCGGCTCCGGCGCCTTCCTCGTGACGACGTGGGCGACCGACAAGGACGAGACGGCGGTCCAGGAGATCCAGGCGCGGGCGCCGCTCACGCCGGCTTCGACGGGCCAGGACACGCCAGTGTCCGCGAAAGCCGAGAAGAAATCCCCGGCTGCGGACAGCGACAAGACGAAGGCGGAACCCACTCCGGAGTCGGCGGCCGACCGCATCCGCGCGGCTCGCGAGGCGGCCGCCAAGGACGGCGTGAAGATCACGCGGCCGCTGCCCGTCAAGGACGACAACCCGGCCGGCGCCGCCGCCGCGGCCGCGGCGAAGGAGGTCACCGTCGGTTCAGCCAAAGAGGGCGGGGCCATGCGCATCATCACGGTGCGCGGCGACTTGAGCGGCCAGCGCGAGATCGGCTGGGTGGCCGGTGGTATCAAGAAGCACGGCAAAGCCGAATGTTCGCAGCGGTTCAAGCTTTACAACGAACAGGAACCCAAGGTACGGCCCAGCCTGCTGGTCTGCTGGCGGACCAGCGCCAAGCGCAGCGTGATCGTGGCGGACACGAAGATCGGCGGGCGGCCCGCAGTCAGTAAGAGTCTGGCGGTGATCGAACGGGAGTGGCGCAAACTCGGTTAAGTCATCGCGATAGAACGCCGGCCGCCAATGTGGCGGCCGGCGTTCTTGCGTTCGTCGCTGGGCTTTGGAACGGCGGCCCGGAGCGTGCGCTCCGGGCCGCCGTTGCAATGCTTCGTGGTCGTCAGAAGGAGGCGACGGTGAAGGTTGAGGCGCTGGAAATTGTGCTCTGCACGTAGCTGGGGTCGGTTTGCACCGCGTTGAGCGCAGCGTTGCTCACGAACTGCAGGTTGTAGGCCCCCTCGGGAACGACGGTGTACCCACTGCTGATTACTGCGTTCACGGTGCCGGGAGTCGTTGCGGAGACGGCAGCTGGGGTGCCCGCGGTGTCGAACATGACAGCAGTCGTCCCGCCCTGCGCGTTGATCTTCGAGGGTGTCGGGGAGTTGGGGATGCCGACACCGCCGATGAACTTGCCTACGTCATTGCCGTCCAGGACAGGTGAAAT
Source organism: Actinoplanes sp. 13 (assembly GCF_056134165.1). Lineage (NCBI taxonomy): Bacteria > Bacillati > Actinomycetota > Actinomycetes > Micromonosporales > Micromonosporaceae > Actinoplanes > Actinoplanes sp. 13. Next base: position 397,009 of record NZ_JBVYOQ010000006.1, read on the forward strand.
GCCAGAGATGTTCTCATCAGCACCCAGAGTCACCGAAGCGACCTTGTTGTCCGAGGCGGCGATCGTGATGGTTGTGCTGTTGTCCGCCGTGTCGGTAGCCGGGTTGGACATGATCGCCTCCGTGCCGCTGAACACGGCAGTGATCACTGTTCCCGTCGGAATCTTCGGGTTGCTCGTAGCCAGATCGATGACAGCCTTGCCGACATCTGTCTGGTCGAACGTGGACGCTGCTGCGGTAAGCAGCCGGCTGCCGGCGGTCGTGTCGAGAGTGAGTCCAACGCCATACTTCGGCGCCGCCCTGAGGATCGCATCGCCGGCGGCGTTCAACCGCTTGGTTAGATCCAATCTGCAGACTAGTTCAGTGTCGCTGAGCACGAGGACCTTGCCGCAGTCGGATACCGCTGGGTTCGCCCGCACGGTGCCGCCCGTGACGGCTGCGCTGCTGTAGCTGCCCTCGACCAGGAAGATGTGTGCCCCGGTGGTCACATTGCTGCTCCAAGCTGCGCTCTCGAACCCGACGCCGTTGACGATCACATCGACGGGCCGTGTGTTGGGTGCCGTCTTCGGGTTGGCGACCACCGCACTGGTGTAAGAGTAGACGCCGTTCCTCGTGTAGGACCCGGCTGCCGTGGTGACCGTCAGTGAGACGTTGTTGGCCGGGGCGTGCATCGGCGTACGCGCACTGAAAGCGGTACTGCTGATCGGCGTGATCGAGATCAGCGGCGTGCCGCCGAGCGTGGCGGTGATGGCGCCGGGCTCGGTCGGGAAGTTGGTACCGGTAACCGTGATCAGGCTGCCGCCCAGTGCCGGCCCGGCTTTGGGGGAGACTCCCGTTGCCGTCTGCATCGTGGTCACCCGGTACGGGTTGCTGGCAATCAGATCCGACGACGCGGCGTCACCGGTGTCCACGGTGCCGTTGTAGACACAGAGGTTCCAGCCAACACTCGAGGAACCGGCCGCCGTTGCCGCCGTGTTCATCGCGGCTTGGTCGGCGTAGAACAGCGTCGGCGCGGTGATGGCAAGCCGGGTGTTGGTAACTTTTCGAATCTTGTCAGCGGCAGGCAACTTGTTGGTTGTGGTGTCATTGTCGTAGTCGCTCGGGCATGCCGTAGGCGCAAAGAGCACGCCTGGATCGTCGATGCCAGCCAGGAACGGGTTCGGCGAAGTGATGTCGATGTTGTTGCCGCCCTCCCACGAACCAATGCCCTGACTCAGGGACAGTTGGCCGGCGGAGTATTGGGCGCCGGAGATCAGCGTGGAGGCGGCGGCGGTGCCGTTGTACAGGCAGAGGCTGTACGCCGTCGGCCTGGCAGTCGTGGAGGTCACTCCGGTCGGCACCGTCACGCTCGCGGCAGTGTCACTGGTCCGGGTGGCCGTGCCCGTA